>CAYWUW010000016.1:4256-5660 GCA_964461505.1 uncultured Candidatus Saccharibacteria bacterium | reverse complement strand
TTCGAGGAGAACCAGCTATCTCCGGGTTCGATTGGCATTTCACCGCTAACCACAACTCATCCAAGCACTCAATACATTGGTTCGGCCCTCCGCATCGTTTTACCGATGCTTCAGCCTGGTCATGGTTAGATCACCCGGTTTCGGGTCTATTCCATAGTACTTAATTTATCGCCCTATTCAGACTCGCTTTCGCTGTGTCTCCGGCAAATGCCTTAGACTGCACTATAGAATAACTCGTTGGATCGTTCTACAAAAAGCACGCCGTCACAAAATAAATTTGCTCCGACTCCTTGTAAGCGCACAGTTTCAGGTTCTATTTCACTCCCCTCCCGGGGTTCTTTTCACCTTTCCCTCACGGTACTCGTTCACTATCGATCATGTAATATATTTAGCCTTGGAAGGTGGTCCTCCCAGATTCAGTCAGGGTTTCACGTGTCCCGACCTACTCAAGAAAACACATATAATTTCTAAACTAGATTTTCAGGTACGAGGCTTTCACTCTCTTTGGCCAAACTTTCCAGCTTGTTCCCCTAATTAAATTCAAAAAATACGGTTCATTAGTAGTAAACCTCACAAACAAAAGCTCTCTAGAATAAATCCTAAAAGAACTTTTGCTTGATCATGTGTAATCTTACAACCCCTTATAGACATTCGTCTACCAACTTATTCCGCCCGCTAAAATAAATTAACAGACGAAAAGTCTAAAAGGTTTAGGCTATTCCACTTTCGCTCGCCACTACTCACGGAATCGTTGATTACTTTCTTTTCCTCGCGCTACTAAGATGTTTCAGTTCACGCGGTGCCCTCTAACTATCCTATATATTCAGATAGAAGTATCTACCCATGACGGTAGATGGGTTGCCCCATTCGGAAATCCCGGGATCGAAACTTATTGTCAGCTCCCCCAAGCTTATCGCAGACTATCACGTCCTTCTTCGGTGTTACATATCAAGGCATCCTCTGTGTGCCCTTAAAAAAGCTTTTATGCTAAATCAAAGTAACTTCTAATTTTAAAACAGGCAGTGCATTGATATCATTAATAAATTAAGGATAATCTGTTTGCCTGTTCAATAAGAATTTTTAACCAAATTGTTAACCTACATTCAAGCTCAGAACTACTTGTGTTAGTTGCTCAGACTTCTAGTTCAGGTTAAGCATTTTGCTCAAAAAAACCGAGTCACAAACAAAAACCTAATTACAAATTATGAGCTCAAATCAAAGAAACAATTACCTAAGTTAATTAATAGTTTCTCTGAATAAAGCTCTTATTTAATCTAATTCTAAGTTTAACACCTACCCTCTACAACTGTAAACAGGGCTTCTAATGGTTGTAACAATTACATCTAATTTATAGCTTTGATTTATTACGCCTGGTGGGGTTACCAGGACTTGAACCTGGGACCT
>CAYWUW010000016.1:0-4246 GCA_964461505.1 uncultured Candidatus Saccharibacteria bacterium | reverse complement strand
CTTAATCGGCAAAAGTGCCTGGCCCAATAAAAACTACTCCTTCATTCCAAGAAGCTCAAACCAAAACTACTTATACTGTAAAATTAAGCTTAAGTAACTCTGAGCAGAGCTCCATCAAAAACACTATTAAGATCTAGTTTACCACTGTTTATAAAACCCTGTAAACCCACACCACAGCAGTTGTTTAAAAAACATCAATAATCTTACTTTTCATTGTTGATTGAATCCAGCTTTTTTTGCTTACGTATCTGGTAGCTTACCAAAGCTATCAAAGATCCCACCACAATCACAATCACACTACTCGCAACTATTCCTGTTTTTGGCTTTAAAGGAACTTGCGTCGTCTTATCTTCAACCTCTTTATCACCGACACAAATTGGTCCATTCTGAAAATAGCTAGTCTGTGTATTCTCTTGGCCATACTCTATACAGTAGTTATTTGCCACAACACCATCAAGATTAACTAACAGGCCACCCGATGTTACATCCACATCAAATCTAGAGGCACTCTTCAATTCAATGTTAGAAAAAGCGACCGAAAGAACAGATGAGTTAGCAGTTTTATTAACTGCTAAAAGCTGAGTTAAAAGTGGATCTAGCCTATTGAACGTTAAAAGATTATCAAAACTAAAGCCAGCCTCTGCCTCGCTAAAAGTAAACACCACTTTTCCTAAAGGCCCCACATTAACATCCGAAACTCCAAACATTGCCATCGTCGCATTGTCGGCATTCTGGCCGTTACTAACAAATTTTCCACCGTTCACATTTGTTGTTCCAGAATAAGTATTTTCGCCAGAAAGATAAACCTCCTGGTCGGCATCTGCATCAATATTAAGTACACCGTCACCAGTAATATCACCAGCAATCCCGATCCATCTATCGCTAGCAGGTGGTTTAATAACGCCTTTCCCGCTTAATGTTAACTCATAGCCGTTTAAATCAACCAGACCCAGCACAACATTATTAACTCTTAGATTAGCACTTAAGATTAGCTCTGGCTCAAAAACAGAACCAGCACTGCTAGAACTAATATCGCCGCTTAAATAAATTGGAGCTCCACTCGGATTGCTGACTGTCTCAGCCCCAGATCCGCTAAAATTAATAGAACTTAAGCTTAGCCCAGGAATATCAAAAACAGAGCTGCACCCATTCGAATCGTTACACTCAAACATTACTCCGTCTCCGTTAACCGGAGCTCCCACCGGCGACCAGTTTGCACCAGTGCTCCAGTTGTTATCGCCGCTACCACCAACCCAGGTTTTAGTCGCCGCGCTTACTCCTCTGCTAGAGCCTAAGCTTACTAAGCTTAAAATAGAACAAAAAATAAGGCCTAACAGCAGGGCTCTCTTTTTCAAGAACACTACTAAAAACCCTCTCCAAAACCTAGAAACAAAGCTAACAACTTGCATTCTGTTTTTTAAACGATATCTTATCTGTTAAGCTTAGCAAAAAAATAACACCAAGCACAAGCTTAATGTCAAAAATTCCTAAATAAAATCTGGCCTACCACAAGAACATAAACTGCCTGCCGTTCGTAGCTTTAGCGTACTCTGTGCAAGATGGTGGGGTTACCAGGACTTGAACCTGGGACCTCGTCATTATCAGTGACGCACTCTAACCAGCTGAGCTATAACCCCATACAATTTCATAGCGCAAGGAGCTTGCGACTGAGCATGAAATTGGAAGGAGGAATCATGAAGGCCTCGTTGAAGATTTTGCCACTTGGTTGCAAAATTTGAATGAGGCCGGAGTGAATTCCGACGTGGTGGAGACACAGGGACTCGAACCCTGGACCCCTGCCTTGCAAAGGCAGTGCTCTAGCCAACTGAGCTATGTCCCCTTAAAATCATCCTAAAAGCTAAACAGCTATATAAATCAATTTTAACACAAAATCGCACAAAAATGGTATGATAATTATAGAGTTAAAGAACTAAAGTTTAAAATTAAGTTTTAAAATATTAAATGAGTATTGCATCATTCCTTATCGGAGCTGTCGTTGTTGCTTACGGCGTAACCACCATAAAATACAACTACCGCTACACCAACATGTTCAACCGCAGCCCTAAAATAGAATCTTGGTTTGGCAGCATGTATACCTTCATGCTTATCACTAGCATTCTAGCCTGTTTAGTCGGCTTACTGGTTATGGCGGGATTATGGGATGAATTCGCCAACCTCATTACCCGTCCATTCCAGGGTATGTTTGGTGCATAAAAGCAATCTGCAAGAATCTGCTTTTGTTTCTAGAGCCGGCCTCAAACTAGAACATGCCTTAAAAGAATTTAAGTTTAGCGTGCAAGATCTTGCCTGCGCAGATTTTGGCTGCAACCTCGGAGGCTTCACCGATTGCCTTCTTCAAAATGGAGCAAAAAAGATTTATTCCGTCGATACTTCAAAAAACTGTCTTGAATGGAACCTGAGAAACAACCCCAAAATTACAATTCTAGAACAAACCAACGCCATGCACGTCGAACTCCCAGAAAAAGTAGATCTAATAGTTTCAGATGTCGCCTGGACCAAACAAGAAAAAATCCTCCCGAATATTAAGCTTAATCTAAAAGATTCTAGCCACGCCATCAGCCTTATCAAACCCCACTACGAAGCCACTAGAGAAGAACTCCACAAAGGCAAAGTCAAACAAGAATTCTTAGATGCTATTCTAGAGCGCACTAAACTTAAGTTTAAAGAAAATAATTTTGAATTATTAAGCTTAACAAAATCCCCAATTACCGGCAGATCCGGCAAAAACACCGAATTCCTCGCCTTACTTAAGCTTAAGACTTTGAATTAATTATTTATCAAGCTGCTGCTCTTCAAAAACAAGAGTTGGATCCTGCAAAATATACCCACCATCCAAATTTATAACCTGCCCATTTATGTAACCACTTTTGGGACTAATTAAAAAATCTGCCAGCTCCGCAACTTCCCGAGGAGTGCCGTTACGCTGAAGCGGGTTAATCTGTTTCGCATATTCGACAAGCTCGTCTCCGCCGGCCTCCATCATAGCTGTCTCAACCCAACCGGGAGCAATAGCATTAACCCTAACACCAGATTCTTTAACCAGTAGCGATAATGATTTTGTTAGAGAATTTATTCCAGCCTTGCTAACCGCATACGCCCTATTAACCTTGCCCCCAAAATATGAATCCGTTGAGCTAATCATCACATAACTACCACCAGATATAATATTGTCATTCAAATACTCAAAAATTAGATAAGAGCCAGTTAAGTTTACGGCAATCGTACTATTCCAAATGTCTAAGTTCTTTGTAGGTTCAGCGTAAGCTTCAAAATCCACCACCCCAGAGCAGTTCACAATAGCCTGCACCTCGCCGATCTTTTTAGACAAAGACTTTAAGCTCTCTAAAGAAGTTACATCTAGTCTATGGGCTATGAAGTTGGGGTTATTCAAAAGAAAAGGTTGAAAATCATCTTTAAAGTTAGTGCCAATAACCCTGAAGCTGTTCTCCAGAAAATATTTCGCAACTCCGCAGCCAATTCCACCAGATGCGCCAATCACCAATACAGTATCCATGGAAACAATTATAACAAAAATAACCTTCTTTCGAAGGCTATTTAAGTTTAGCCAAAAGACTAATCTTTAAAAATTTGGTAGTGCAGCGTCGAATTCTTTGTAAAATTTGATCAATATTTATAACTCGTATTATCTATTTTAGGTAACTGATCAAAAAACCTAAATCGATCAAGAGTTTCCGACCTAGTCTGCCTTAAGCTTAGCAGTTTAGCTAAAAACTGCTAAGGTGAGATAAGACGACTTAGTAATTCTCCCTAGAAAGGAGGTAATCCATCCGCACCTTCCGGTACGGATACCTTGTTACGACTTAACCCCAATCATGCCCCCTACCTTAGGCCTAGACAAGCTAGGACGTCAGGTATTGGCCACTTTCATGGTTTGACGGGCGGTGTGTACAAGACCCGGGAACGTATTCACGGTAGTATAGCTGACCTACCGTTACTAGCGATTCCGACTTCAAGCAGGCGAGTTTCAGCCTGCTATCCGAACTGAGATCGGCTTTGATGGGATTTGCTCCGTCTTGCGACTTGGCTGATGCCCATTGTACCGACCATTGTAGCGCGTTTCTAGCCCAGGACATAAGGGCAATAAAGACCAGACGTCGTCCCCTCCTTCCTCCCCGTTACCGAGGCAGTCTGCCTAGAAAAATACAACTAAACATAGGGGTTGCGCTCGTTGCGGGACTTAACCCAACATCTCACGACACGAGCT
>CAYWUW010000015.1:0-7370 GCA_964461505.1 uncultured Candidatus Saccharibacteria bacterium | reverse complement strand
CGGGTACCGGGACTCTAACCCGGGACCTCTTCCTTGGCAAGGAAGCGCTCTAACAGCTGAGCTACACCCGCTCGTCAGAATAACCTACACTTGGTTCGTATTTAAGCAATTACTTAAATAGCTCCCACGTTGCGGTATTCTTCCTCTCAATTTCCTGTCCAGTCGCTTCGCTCCTTGGGCCGGAAAATTGTATTTTGGTGGCGCCACCTGGATTTGAACCAGGGACACAAGGCTCTTCAGGCCTCTGCTCTACCAACTGAGCTATAGCGCCGCTTCCAGGTTATTATAGCAGAGATTATGCTAAAATCTAAGCTTAATGATTGCATACATTTCTGGCGAGGTCCTCTACAAAGAATCCGACTTTCTAGTTTTACTGAATTCCGGAATCGGTTACAAAATATTTTCAACAGAACTCGAACTCAGCAACTTAAGCTTAGCTTCTAAAGCACAGCTCTGGATTTTTGAAAACATTAAAGAAGATCGCCACGATCTGTTCGGTTTTGCAAGCCAAGAATCACTCCAAATTTTTGAAAAGATTTTAAGCGTCAACGGAGCCGGCCCCAAAGCCGCACTTGCAATCTTAAATATCGGCTCAATTACTAAGCTTAAAGAATCTCTAATTAATTCCGATGCAAAATACATTCAACAGGCCAGTGGAGTCGGCAAAAAACTTGCCGAACGCTTAATTCTAGAAATTTCCGGCAGGCTTTCTGAAACCGCCCTAGATCTCAATGCAACCCTTAAGCAGAACGAGGATGACGATGCTTACCAAGCTCTAATTTCTTTAGGATATTCACCTAAAGACGCTACCAAAGCCCTCCAAAAAATTGATCCAAACTTAAGCTTAGAAGAACGCGTCAAAGCAGCTCTTTCCAGCTAAACCCACTCACTCTTAAGTCTGATATAAATCTCACCCTTGTTCATCCCCCAATCGAGTTGAGGGCAGGCTCTGAGCTTATCGAAGGATCCAAAAATCAGTCCAGGCTAGCTCCATTTTGCTATACTAAGCTTAATGACTAAGCTTTATTCGTGGAATGTTAATGGAATCCGGGCCGTTATCAACAAAGGCGAGTTCCAAAAATTTATCAGCCAGCACCAGCCAGATATTCTCTGTCTGCAAGAAACCAAAGCCAATCAAGATCAAGTCGAAATCGATCTACCCGACTACACCGAAATCTGGAACTCCGCCCAAAAAAAAGGCTATTCCGGAACCGCCATCTTCTCCAAAACCGAACCTATCAGCATTAAGCTTAATTTTCCAGAAGAAATTGTCAAAAAATACCCCGAGTTAGATGATGGGTATGGGCATACAAACCAAGAAGGAAGAGTAACGGTCGTAGAGTTTAAAGATTTCTTTGTAGCGACATCGTACACGCCAAATTCTAAGCGTGATCTTTCTAGACTAGACTTGAGGCATAATTCTTGGGATCCAGCCTTTTTAGAATACATGAAGATGTTAGAAAAAAAGAAACCAGTACTATTTTGTGGAGATCTTAACGTAGCCCATACTGAAATAGATCTGGCCAGACCAAAAGATAACGTAAAGAATGCCGGTTTTACAGTGCAAGAGCGCGAAGGGTTTGACGAAATAATTGCGGCTGACTTTATTGATACATTTAGGCACTTTTACCCAGATAAAAAGGATCAATATACGTGGTGGACAGCCTGGGGAGGCGCCAGAGCTCGCAACGTCGGCTGGCGAATAGATTACTGGCTAATCTCCAAATCACTTCTACCTAAGCTTAAATCTGCCAAAATTCACCCAGATGTAATGGGCTCCGATCACTGCCCAGTTTCCATTGAACTCGAACTCTAGAATGCTAAGCTTAACACCACTTCAAACTGAAGGTCTTGCAGAAAAACTCCTCTGGGAAAAGCCAGAACGAAAAGATCAAGCCGGTTCCATCCTCATTTTTGGCGGAGCCAGCCTTAAGCTTAAAACTGTAGATTCAATCTCTAAAAGAATCTTAAGTTTAGAGTCTCGCCCTACGGTTCTAGTTCCCGAAACTCTAGCTGTCAGCTTTAAGCTGCAAGCGCCGGTTCTCCAGCCCATTAAGTTTGATAATTACTTCGGCCTAACCCAGCAGGGTGCTCAAACTTTGCTAACAGAGTTTGCCCTCACCGATTCCTTAATTCTGGCCGATTCTGGCAAAAACTCCTCCACCGCCAAGCAGCTTTATTCTGCCATCGCCCACACCTTTAAACCAGTTGTAGTTACCGAAGGTTCGCTAAGCTTAATTCTTAGCTATGCAAACGAGCTTCTGCAAAATCCAAACTTAACAATTTTACTTAGCCCCAGCGCTTTACAAAAACTCCAAAAAACAATTCCTCATAATTTAGAACTCCCAATTAGTCTCAGTTCCGGAGCCGCCACTAAGCTTAATTCACTTTTAGAACTCCAACAGCTCTTTGAATCTAAACTTATTCTTTTTGAAGATAACTTAATTCTAGCGGTAGATTCCGCCAACTCTAAATATTTGCTTCAAAAAACTGAACTAACTCAAGAACAATTCTCCGCCCAATTAGCCTGTTGGCAGATTTGGGCTCCAAAAGCGAGCTTTCTTACCCAAGCTTTTATCGCCGCCCAAGCCTAAACTTAAACCCCCGCCACCGTCATTCTGAACCCATTCGACAAGCTCAGGGCAGGCTCCTGTGAAGGCCTGTCCCACACTTGTTGCGGGGATCCAGTCAAAAAGAAGAATTCCTTATTACTAGATCCTCACGTCACTCGCTAGGCTCGTTCCTCAGGATGACAATGTGGGGGTGTCATCCCCAGCCATGGCATGTCGCCATGACATGCTTGACTGGGGATCCAGTCAAAAAAAGAATTAAGCTTAGTTTCCGCCACTGTCATTCTGAACGTATGTGAAGAATCCAGTCAAAAAGAAAAATTCTTTATTTACTTAGATCCTGAAATAAATTCAGGATGACAAGGGGGAGCTTCAGGATGACGAGGTTGGTGGTTCGGGATGACAAAAAAGACGCGCGTACTGATAGCTATAGAGATCTCTCGGCAGGCTCGAGATGACAGTTCTTGGTCTAAACTTAAGTTCACATCACTGTCATCCCGCTGCAGAGCGGGATCCATACTACGCAAGAGAGAGCTTAAGCTTAGTAATCTTCAGTTTTATAAATCTTCTTTTTTGCCGCCTTAACCTCTTTCAAAAAAGCAAAAGCATCAGCATAATTTGCCACAGGCACGCTCTGGTTTGGTTCCGGCTGAATAGATTTAGCATTATAAACTACCCTCAAACCCGGAACATACAAACTCGCCGCCGGAACATCTTCTAACCAACGCTTTGCAAACCTTTCCAGGCGCAAATTCCTTTCTTTGCTGTTAACCTTAGTTCTGGCAATATCCAAATCTGCATCGCTTGGAGCCGATTTATAATTACTAAAGTTTAAACCCTTAGAGGTTGCCGCCGCGCTCGACCAATAAGCGTAAGGTTCGCTGGCCTGGTTTAAAGAAATTCCATACAACAAAATATCATAACTTTTATTTACAAAATAGTTAGCTTGCAGTTCACTAGATTTAACAACCGCAACGTTAACTCTAATTCCGACATCTCGCCAATCTGCCGCCAGTTTTCTAGCTGCCGCCACGTAATCTTCTGAATCACCAGTTACTAAGTTCAGTTCAAATTCTTGGCCATCTTTTACAAAAATAGATTTTGCCCCATCATATTGCCAGCCAGCCTCTGTAATTAAAGCTCTAGCTTGATCTAAGCTTAATATCGCAGGAGCCGTTCCTGGCACCTCTAAAACCGGTGAATAAAGCGGAGCAACTCCACCGCTCAATTCACTAACCAACTTTCTATCAATCACTCCGCTTAAAGCTCTTCTTACACGAACATCCTTCAAATTAACATTCTCCAAATTAAAAAAGCTAAACACACCAGAACTCACCGCCAGCTCTAGCTCCTGATAGCCCGGGCTTAAAGCCTCATTATTCTCTCCGCTTATAAAAATCTCTACCAAACCACCATCAAAAGCATCTTCCAAATTATCTTTAGTGCTAAAAACTCTAAAAGTTAAATCTGCCTGAGCTTGGTTCCCGTAATAATTCTTGTTCACATTAAGCTTAAGTTGTTGAAAAGTTCCAGCACCTTCAATCCCTAAAGTTGAAGTATCTTTCGTAGTTACAAAAGAGCCAACCTCAAGCGGCCCGCTTCCAACCGGGAGTTCGTTGTAATCTACCGAACTTAAAGATTCTGGTTCAATGCCTTCAAACAAATGTTCTGGAGCAATTCTAATTCTAGTTAATAAATCATCCAAACCAGCCAGAGGTTTCGCGCTGCTAATATCAACCGTTTTAGCATCAATTGCCGCCACTTCTACACCGGCCAGAGAATCTCTCAAGCTACTATTTACTCGCGGTTGCTTAAGCTGCGTAATTGTAAAAACAATATCTTCCGATGTTAAATCCTGGCCATCTTGCCACTTTAAGCCATCTCTTAAGTTTAGGCGCAACCTTTTTCCACCATCTTCACTAGAATAAGTTGAAACCAAATCTCCTTTTAAGTTTCCAGAACCATCATATTCTAAAAGAGAACTATAAATTAAGCGCCCAACCGCTTGTTCTGCCGGGCTGCTGAGCGTTAGTGGGTTTAACTTAAGCTTAGTATTCTCATCTTTAATGCCAACAATTACCGAACCTCCATCAATGAATCCTTCGTATCTAGAGTTCGGATTTAGATGCGCGTAACTTAAGCCGGCCAAAACTGCAATTGCCGCAAACTTAAAACCCCAAGAACTAAGCAGCCTCCGAGTATTTAAATTCTTAACCGAATCTAGCCGACTCGTTAAATGTCTTCTTGTGTGAACTAAACTTTTTCTGTGGATAGTTCTGTGGGCAAAATCCAGCTTTTTTTTAAGCTGCAAATCTTCTTTGGCTTTTTGTAACGATTCTTTATTAAGCTTAATTCGCTTCATCTATAACTTTTAAGTTTAAGCTTTTTAAGCCCTTTACCGCAACTTTTCTTTCGCCATCGTTGATACTCGGCTAGCCTAAACGAAGATGGAGTGGTGTAGTGAAAACCATTAAGCTTAACCAATTAGGATGCTCAAAATGATGCTGCCTACAAAAATAGTTGCCGCAACAATGGTTAGTTGAAAGATGTTTTTTTCAACGCCGCGTCTTTCAGTATGCAACTCTCCAGAACCACCAAATCCGGCGCCCAAACTTGCTCCACGTGTCTGCAGCAAAATTAACAGAATCATAATTCCGGCGCTTACAAAAAGTGTAATTTCAAAAACATCCATATTCTAAACTTCTGATAGGTCTTGTTGTGTATTAAGCTTAATTCTAGCACAAAAGATCCATTTTACACTAAGCTTAATTCCGTTTTTTCAATATGCCTTCTACCTTTGCCGAGAGCTCCACATTTTGCGCACTTAAAACTCTTTTTTTGGCAATCTCCACAAATAACTTGCAGCTCATTGCATTCTTCTACCTCACAATTAATTTGTTCACTCGTCTTTTTGCCGCAAGATCTACATTGCGCAATATCGCCGTTGCCAAAATCCAATTTCATTCTGCCATCAAAAGTAAAGAGCTGGCCATCCCAAAAACCATCTTTGCCATACTTTTGACCATATTTTACAATTCCGCCTTCCAAATGGTAAACCTCTTCAAAACCCTTATCCTTCATGTAGGCACTTAAATATTCGCACCTTACATCTCCCGTGCAATAAGTTAAAACCGGCTTATCTTTTGGAATCTCTTCCAAGTGTTCTTTAATCTCACGAAAAGCATTAATTTTAGGCGCAATCAAATTCTTACTGCCAGCTTTAAAAACCCCAATTTCACTTTCATAAACATTACGAGCATCTAAAAGAGTTACCTCCGGATTCTCCTCTAAATATTTGTGCCACTGTTCTGGGCTTAAACCTTTAGATTTATTAAAAACATCAAATTCGTGTTCCGGATCTAGCGTAACGAGTTCTTTTCTAACCTTCACGCTAAGCTTAGGAAAATCATTGCCAGTTCCTTCGCTCCATTTAAACTGCGTGTTTTTAAACTTAGAATGCTTCTTCATCACCTTAACATAAGCTTTGCAGTCATCTAAAGTTCCACCGAGCGTGCCGTTAATTCCATGCTTCGCTACAATAATTCTACCTGTTAAGCTTAAGTTCTCACATAAAGATTTTTGCCAGAGCATCAAACTTTCCGTATCTTCCACCGGCACAAAATTGTAGTAAAGCAGCACTTTATGTTCTTTAGATTTTGGTTTCGCCATATTCAATTCCTATGTTTCGATTATAGCAAAACAGAGGTAGAAGATGATACAATGTTGACTAAACTTAATAAAGATCTTATGCAAGCAGACATCTTCGTTCACCCAGATTTTATGAGTAGGGCCTGTGGAATTGAAGCCGATAAAGCTTGCAATCCGGCGTATGTCGCCTACATAAGGGCCTTGAAGTCCAGAGCTACGGTAGCGCAATTTGGTTTTTTGGCCTATCACACAGTCAACGGTAGTTCAGATAGTGACACTGGTCTAGATTTTATGAACATGTTTAGGGCAAACGGCAGATTTTCAATGCCCACCCAGTACGGAAAAGGGGAGCCCTACGACGCACTTGCTGGTTTTAAATTCAGAGATTTCTTAGAACTTACCAGTCCATCAGAACTGGTCTTTCATGGCAGTTACGCTCAGGCTTGCGTATATGACTTGATCCGGTTTGCCAGAACTTGTTTTGATGGAGATATCGTCTTGGGAACCGTTCTCAGCAGATACTTTGGTGATCAAGAAGGGGTACCTCACGAAAGGTTTTTAGATATGCACCCTAAAATGGCCGGCTTGCTGGATCCTCAAGAAACTAAGGTCTTTAGCGTGCACAAAATTACTTCAATGTTGAATACACCTGCAGGCCATTGAGTTTTTTGCTAAGCTTAAATCTTCTCAAAAGCTCTAGCCTGTGTTAGAATAAGTTAAGTTATGTCTAAAAAAACTTACCAACCAAAAAGAAAGAAGGCTAAGCGCAAGCTCGGTTTTATGGCTAGAATGGCAACAAGAGGTGGCCGCGCAGTTTTAAAATCTCGCCGAGATAAAGGCCGAAAAAAGCTCAGCTACTAAGCTTAAGCTCTCTCTTGCGTAGTATGGATCCCGCTCTGCAGCGGGATGACAGTGATGTGAACTTAAGTTTAGACCAAGAACTGTCATCTCGAGCCTGCCGAGAGATCTCTATAGCTATCAGTACGCGCGTCTTTTTTGTCATCCCGAACCACCAACCTCGTCATCCTGAAGCTCCCCCTTGTCATCCTGAATTTATTTCAGGATCTAAGTAAATAAAGAATTTTTCTTTTTGACTGGGATTCCCGCAACAAGTGCGGGACAGGCCTTCACAGGAGCCTGCCCTGAGCTTGT
>CAYWUW010000014.1:0-12356 GCA_964461505.1 uncultured Candidatus Saccharibacteria bacterium | reverse complement strand
CCCAGCCATGGCATGTCGCCATGACATGCTCGACTGGGGATCCAGTCAAAAAGAAAAAGCCCAAGAAGAGCAGAGTTTATTCCAGCTCGTCTGGAATATCCCTTACTTTTTATAGAAGATAAGGGGATAGGGGGTAAGGGATAGACCGAATAAATCGGGCTAAACTTAAGTTGAGGCAAAATACTTGACTTTACCATAACCAATATGCTAGTATCAAAACTAACGACACAACAAAAAAATTAAAAATAAGTAAAAAGTTATGGAAATAAAAAAAGTCCACCCAGATGGGTCATGGGAATCAGAGCCTTATGAAGACAAGGCTAAGAGATATTCTTCCATGAGTCCCGAAGAGAAAGAAGAGTACAACCGCCATCTAGATCATATGTCTAAAGTTATGCCGAAAAGCTTGGTAGTGACATTTCCAAACCCAGGAGACCTCAAAAGGAGTGATATACATAGAACCTCTACCGTGCAAGGAGGCACTCGGTTCCTAGGTGAAGTAAGCGTAGGGCCAGAAGCCTACATAAGAGCCTCTACGGTGGGTCGAATGGCAAAGATAGGCCCCAGAGCACGAGTAGATATAGGATCGGAAATTGATACTGGCGTAGAAATTGGCGAAGGCGCCGTTGTTCATTTTAATGCTAAGCTTGGGTCGGGCACGGTTCTAGGGCCAGATTCGGTTGTTGGAGCTTGCACAAACCTTGATGAACATACAACATTAGAAGCAGGGTCTTCTGTAAGTTCTGATGTTGTAGGAGGCGTCCGGGTAAGCGTTGGCCCCAATGCCCATGTGGAACGAGGGGCTATTTTGGGGCAAGGGGCTACAGTACGAGAAGATGCATTAGTGGGTTACTCGTCATATTTATTGCCTGGAGCCACGGTTAGCCAAAGCGAAACGCTTCCACCGCACTCAGTTCGCCTCGGCCCAAATCACAAAGTTGTCTAAACCACACCCCCACCTACGTTATACTTAAGCTTAGCAAGTAGCTAAAACAAGAAGTTTAGTGGAGCCCAAAGAAGAAATCAAACAGCGCCTACCCATAGAGCTCATCGTCGGCGAATACGTCGATCTTAAAAGAGCCGGCCGCAATTACAAAGGCCTCAGCCCATTTTCGCCCGAAAAAACCCCCAGCTTCATCGTCTCACCCGAAAAGAACATTTGGCACGATTTTTCCAGCGGTAAAGGCGGCGACATCTTCACCTTTATCATGGAGGTCGAAGGCCTCAGCTTTCCAGAATCACTCCAAAAACTAGCCGAAAGAGCAGGGGTAGAACTACCAGAATTCAAACAACCCAGCACTAAGCTTAAGGCACAAAAACAAACCCTCTACCAAATCAACACCCTCGCCACCAAATACTTTCAAACCTCACTTTTAAAGAATCAAGAAGCCCTTGATTACCTCAAAAACCGCGGCATCACCAAACAAGGCATCAAAGAATTCAAACTCGGCTACGCCCCAAACTCCGCTGATGGCCTAGTTAAAGTTCTACAAAAACGAGGCTTTAACCCACAAGATGTCCAAAAAGCCGGAATCGCCACAAACCGCTCCCGCTCTGGCTTAAAAGATATCTTCCGCTCGCGCATCATCTTCCCATTCATCGATACCGAAGGCAACATCCTTGGTTTTACAGGCAGAAACCTAAAAGAAGGAACCGGCAGCTTCGGCCCCAAGTATCTCAACACACCCCAAACCCCGATCTATAACAAATCCAACTTTTTATACGGATTAAGCTTAGCCAAAGAATCCATCCGCAAAAACAACCAAGCCGTTTTACTAGAAGGCAACTTCGATATCATCACCAGCCACCAAGCAGGGCTGCAAGAGGTCGTCGCCGCCTCTGGAACCGCCATCACCAACCTCCAAATTACCCAAATCAAACGCCTTACCGAAAACTTAATTTTTTGTTTAGATACCGACCAAGCCGGAATCAACGCCACCATCCGCTCGCTAGAACTTACCGCCGCAACCGATCTAAAAACCTATGTTGCCACCATTCCAGCACAATTTAAAGATCCCGATGAACTCATCAAATCTAAAGGGTTAGAAGCCTGGAAGCTCGCCGTCCAAAGCAGGCAAGATGCCTACATCTGGCTAATCGAAATTTTAGCCAAAGATCTAAACTTAACCTCTCCAGCAGAAAAAGGAGCTTACGCCGCCAGCGTCTACCGAATCTTAAACTTAATCCAAAATCCCGTTTCTAAAGAATCTTACCTTCAGTATTTAAGCGATAAACTCGGCGTTTCACTAGATGCCCTCGAACAGCTCGCCGCTAAAACTCCACCAAAAAGATTAAGGCCCATCAAAAACTCTCAAAGCCCAAAATCACCTTCCCAAGCATCAGAAAAGGGGGAAGACCCAGCAAAAGAGGCGGCTTTTATAGAACAAAAAAGCCTAGCAACCAAACTAGAAGTAACTCTCAGCCGCCTATTCAGCCTCTTGCAAAGCCCCCGAACCAAAAAACAAACTAAATACCTAAAAGAACTCGAAAAGCTCTTACAACCCACCGAAATCAGCTCACAGAATGTCCAGAACCACTACCGCCACCTACTCAGCGAAGATTCCTCTCTCTTACAGCCCGATTACCTAGCCCAGCTAGGTCTAATCCGCGCCCAGCTCATCGAATTCAGCCCTAAAGATCAAGATCAAAACCTTCTTACAGAAGAACAATTTAAGCTTAGTCTAGAACTCGCCCGCAAACTCAAACACCTTAAGCTTAAGCAAGAACTCCAAACCGCCACCAAGCAAGAACAACAAACCATCCTCCAGCAAATCCAGAACCTCACCCCCAACAACTAACCCCACCCGTCATTCCGTCATCCCCAGCCATGGCATGTCGCCATGACATGCTCGACTGGGGATCCAGTCAAAAATAAAATTCTAATCTATTCAGATCCTGAAACAAGCACGTCATGGCGACATGCCATGGTTCAGAATGACAAAAAGAGGCCTTACGCAGTAATGAACCATTAGCTTAAACCTACAAATAGAGAGCAGCCCAAAGCACCTGTGCAAAACTCCACCACCCCCGAATAACATTTTTGAGCCTGTGGAAACCAACATGTCCAAATAATTGCCAAAACCAAGCCCTCCACGTGCACTTACCATAAGCTTAATCCCCCTTTCTGTCATCCCACTCAAAAAAAAGACCCCAAGAAGAGCAGAGCTTATTCCAGCTCGTCTGGAATATCCCTTACTTTCTACAGAAGACAACACACCACCGTCATCCTGGCACTGAAATTAATTCAGCATAAACTCTGGCCGCAGGATCCATGCTACGCAAAGGAAAAGAAAGTTAAGCTTAACCCCCACCTCTGTCATCCTCGCACCTGCCTCCTTCATTCCCGCGGCTTGCCCTGCGTAGCCAGTATGGCGAAGTAGGGAGGCGGGAATCTTAGATCTTAATTAAGCTTAACCTCCCACCACCGTCATTCTGAACACATATGAAGGCCTGTCCCGCACTTGTTGCGGGGATCCAGTCAAAAAAGATTCCTTATTAATAGATCCTCACGTCACTCGCTACGCTCGTTCCTCAGGATGACAACAAAGGTAGGCACTGTCATCCCGGCGTAGGCCGGGATCCATGTTACGCAGAAAAAACAGCAGACTAAACTTAAATTTTGAAACAAAACAAAAACACAGTGCGTAGTAGAAATGAGAAAGACTAAGTAACAGGCAAGAGACAAAACCTCTTGTACCGCTGTTGCTAAAAATAACCAAAACAAGATATACTACTAAAACTTATGATAGGTAAAAACTCCGCTTTAAAAATCCAAACAAAAATCATAAAAGATCTCAAAAAACATTCCCTCAAAAACAATAAGCTCGAACAAACAGATTTCGACCAAGCCATCTTAAAGTTCGATCCAAAAAACATCCTTACCAAACAAGAAATCAAAGAGCTCAAAACTAAGCTTAAAGAAGAAAAAATCAGCGTAGTAAAGCCAGAATCCAAAAAGAAGGTTCTCGTTAAAAAAGCCGATCAATCTTCTGTATCGATAGCAAAGAAGCAAACCACAAAAGAAGAAGCAGCGAAAGAAGAAAAGGCTGCTCCGGCCAAAAAAACCAGAGCTCCCCGTAAAACCAAGCAACCAGAAAAAACCATCATACCTCAAGATGATACCGAAGACGAGCCCGACGCCGAAGATCTTGACGATAAAGATCTCGAGATTGAAGAAGACGTCAACGTCTACCTAAAAGAAATCGCCGACGATTCAGTTAGACTTTATTTGCGAGAAATCGGCAACGTCCCGCTTTTAACAGGGCCCGAAGAAATCGAACTAGCCCTAAAAATTAGAGAAGGCGACCCCGCCGCCAAAGCCAAAATGGCCGAAAGCAACATGCGTCTTGTTGTTTCCATTGCCAAACGCTACACCGGTAGAGGCCTCGACTTTTTAGATCTAATTCAAGAAGGCAACAACGGCCTAATGCGCGCCGTCGAAAAGTTTGACCCAGATAAAGGCTTTAAGTTTAGCACCTACGCCACCTGGTGGATTCGCCAAGCCATCACCCGCGCCATCGCCGATCAATCTCGCGTTATTCGTATTCCTGTTCACATGTTCGAAAACATCAACAAACTAATGCGCACCCAGCGTAGAATGACTCAAGAACTTAACCGCGAACCAACCATTGAAGAACTCGCCAAAGAACTCGAAATGGAACCCGAAAAAGTCGAATACATCTTTAAAATTAAGCAAGATACCGGCAGCCTGGATGCCACCATCGGAAGTGGCGGAGAAGATGACGATAGCATTTTAGCCGATTTTATCGAAGATGAAGATGCCGAAAGCCCTGCAGAAGCCGCCACCAAAGCCTACATGCGCCAACAAATTGATGAAGTTCTTTCAGAACTTAGCGACCGCGAAGCTAAAATTCTTAAGCTTAGATTTGGGTTAGAAGATGGCCGGCAACACACTTTAGAAGAAGTCGGCCATGAATTCGATGTCACCAGAGAACGCATCCGCCAAATAGAAGCCAAAGCCCTCAATAAACTAAGGCGGAACCAAAACGCCCGCAAACTCCGCAGCTACCTAGAAGAATAGAGCAGCCAAAAAAAGAACCCTCTCCGCGGTTCATCCTAAGCTTAAATCCTTCTTTCTGTCGTCCCGAACCCGTCGAGAGATCCCTCAAAGGGATACTACCGAGCGCCTGTTCTCCTCCACCCTCTTCTCACTCGTGGAGCATCCTTCAGCCCACCCTCTCTAGCCAGCCTTTCTGCATATTCAGTCTCGCTTTCGCCAAGCCTCTGCGCACTAACCCCCGCTCTAGTAACACTCAAAACCTCCGCATTTACTAATGCAGCCCTAGCATCTTCCCAAGAAACTCGAGCTCCACCTTGAGCTCCAGGAGAGGTTAAGATATCTTCGTTCCTTAACCGCCCAGCCGCATCACCAGAACCAGCCTCTGTATTCTTCTGAGTTTCAGATTCTGTTCTCTTACGCCCCCCAAAAGCTGCACCCAGCCCAGCGCCAATAGCTCCAGTTATAACATTACTTCTTTCCGTATAGCCAGCGCTCAAAGCCTCCGACATTGCCAAGCCCACCGCCGTGCCTCCTAGCGCTCCCCAGGCCACAGCCATCCTGCCCGCAAACCTCTCGGCCTTGTTAAAGAACTTAAGGGCCTTAACCGCCACCACGCTTGCCAGGGTAGCCTTAATGTTGCTGGCATCACCAACACCGAACTGCTCACCAATCATATTCGCCAAACTTACGCCGCTGAACCATCTCAACCCACTCTCAATATTCAAAAAACTTTTTTCATCCGGCACTTCTTCAACAAGATCCGGAGGAGGTGGCAAGTGGCTATAATCCACATTTTCTAGCGGCTGTTCAAAAGGACCATTCTTCAAATGCTCTTTAACTTCATCAGTCAGCCAGGCACTACTTTGAGCATATTCTCGCCATTCATCATCATCAACCAGCCCAAGTTCTTTCCTCTTGGCTCCAATTGCTTCAAGAACTTCACCCTGAGAAGCAGAAGATTCTAGCCCCAACCAGTACACAAAAGCGTAATCAATACGATCCAACCGATCTTCATTAAATTCCCTTAACAGGTCTTCGTTAAGCCATGGCGTTACAGCATCACCCACCCTATAACCAGCCTCTCCAACCGCATCCACCAATTTTGGCTCTGCAGAACCATCGCTAAGCTTAACCCCAATCCTTTTAGCAACAGCAGCCTTTCTATCAGCGTCAGTATGAGTATCCCTACCTAACATCTTAGTCGCCTTTTGTCCGTCCGTTATCTCAAGAATTGGCATGACCTCCTCATCTGACATGCCAGCTTCTCTCAAATTTTTAGCCAATTCCAACAAATGTAAATCCCTTTGCTGGTCAGAATCAAACCCATCATTCTTCTGAGTTTGCGCCCGAATAACACCATCAGACCCGGCCCCAGAGTCAGCACTCGCAACAGTACCATTAGCGGCATATCTAGCCGTAGGCATCTCTTCTACCTTTTCTCGAGTAGGATCAATTTGCCCAAAACGTGCCGCAAATGCCGCAAGCCCGGATTCCGCACCCCCGCCAAGAACCACACTTTGCTCTACTTTCCTTTCGGCTACTTCTCTTTTAGGGGTTTTTGCCTCACCATCAGCAGTACTACCGGGAGGAGGGGGGCTTTCGCTTCTAACCATACCAAAACAACTTTAAACCTAGCTAATTTAGCTACGATTATACCAAACCTTAAGCTTAATCTCCAGTTCAAAAAAGAACCCTAAAACCGCCCGACAATCCTTTCCAACTCCTCATCATCACCATAATCAATCACCAGCCTCCCGCCCTTTGCCCTAGGCTTAAGTTCCACATTCGCACCCAATTTATCTTTTAGATTTTTAACCGCCGCCTCTCTAATCTTAAAAACATCCTCGGTTTTCGCCGCCTTTTTTAGCCTATCCTGAGTTTTTGTCACCACGCTAAATTGCTCTGCTTGCCGCACACTCCAACCCTCATCCAAAATATGCCTTAAAAGATTAGCCTGAGCCTCTGCAAAAGCATTCATTCCAGCAAGAACTCTCGCGTGCCCCTCACTAATTCTTTTATCATACAAAGCAGATTTCGCCTCCGGCGGAAGATTCAACAACCGCGTTGCATTCAAAACCGTAGAAAGCGCCTTACCAACCTTTTTTGCCACCTCTTCATAGCTAAGATTAAACTGCTGATGAAGCTTAACATACGCCGTTGCCGTTTCTAACGGGCCAAGATCTTCACGCTGCACATTTTCTACCAGAGCCAGCTCTAGCTTGCCTTGTTCGGTTGCCGTACGTACAATCGCCGGAATCTTCTTAAGCTTAAGGTAAGAACTCGCCCGCCACCTTCTTTCACCAGCTATCAAGTTATAACCCCCGCCATTCTTCGGAGAAATCACCACCGGCTGAATCACCCCATGAACCCTAACCGATTCCACCAGATCTGCCATCGGCCCTTCTTTAAAATTCATCCGCGGCTGATGCTCATTCGGCTCGATTAAGCTTAACTCAACCTCAAAAACCTCACCCCTATCATCACCGCTTTTAACCGTTGGATCAAACTGATCCTCAATCACAAAATCAACCGGAATTAAACTCTCCAACCCCTTACCTAAAGCACTCATACCACACCTCCATCCGCCCTTAAACCAACTCTAGGCAGAAGAACATACATGCGACTTCCAAGATCATCCAACAAGTTCGCCCGAGGATGGAGCGAGCTAGTAAGATCTCGGTTGTATATTAAACTTAAGCGTAGCTTCCGCAGGGCATAAGTTTTTGTTTCTTTTTTCAAAAAAGAAAGATAAAACAGTAACTTCTCTATTGATTGGATCCAGCCCTGCATCAAGACTACAAAAGGAGGTTGTGCTGAAGAATAGAGATCTTTAGGCAAGCTCGAAATAACAAAAGCTCGACCTATCCCGCCACTGTCATCCCGCTGCAGAGCGGGATCAATGCCACGCATAGAATTACGTATAGAATAAAATGAATTAAACTTAAGCACGGCCGACCACCTCCTTAGCCAAAGCCTCATACGCCTTTGCGCCCGAAGAACTTGGCGCGTAAACCCCAATCGGCTTCCCGTGGCTTGGAGCCTCCGCCAACTTTACATTCCTCGGAACAATCGCCTTAAACAAATACTTTTCAAAATGCGTTTGCAACTGCTCTTTTACCTGTTTTGCCAAACTCGTTCGCCCATCGTACATTGTAATCACAATTCCCATCACCCCTAAAGTTTTATTCAACCCAGTTCGCACAATCTGCATCGTTTCTAGAAGTTGCCCCAAACCTTCCAAAGCATAGTATTCTGCCTGAACCGGCAGCAAAACCGCATCCGCTGCCACCAAGGCATTCACCGTTAACAAGCCTAAAGATGGCGGAGCATCAATCAACACAAAATCTACACCTTCAACATTTGCTAGAGCCTGCTTAAGCTTAAGAACTCGATCTCTCTGGCTAGCCGGAAGTTCCGTATCAAGCGCTGCGAGCTTTGTACTAGCCGGAAGCAAAGTAAGATTCTTCCAATTAGTTGCCAGAACTGACTCCTTAAGCTTAGCTCCGCCCACCAAACAATCATACAAACTAAGCTTAAGTTCACGAATCTGCACTCCCAAACCAGAACTCGCATTACCCTGCGGGTCAAGATCTACCACCAAAACCTTCTTCCCTTTTTTAGCCAAACAATAAGCAAGATTAACAGTAGTAGTTGTTTTACCAACTCCACCTTTTTGATTAATAATAGCTAAAATCTTTGCCTCTGAACTCAAAAACGCCCCTCCTCAATCTACCAAAAATTATATCACTAACCCTTAAACTTAATCCGGGATCTACTCCCTCTCTTGAGTAGAGCCTGTCCCGCACCTGTCGCGGGGGCAGCCGAACCTAAGTGAGTGCAGGTAGTGTAGGTAAGAGCTTTTCTACAAAATCTAACTTTAGGCTTAAAAGTGGAGTAGCCCCCTCCGGCCTTTCAGGCCACCTCCCCCAGAAGGGGAGGATTAGTCTGTAGTGAAGAGTTAAGCTTAAATCCAACAAAACACTTGACTTTACCATAACCAATATGCTAGTATCAGAACCAGACACCCACAACCAAACAAAATAAAAAATCAAAAGGAAATATTATGACAAAAAAACAAAATAACCCCAGCATCGTAAAGCCAAACAAAAGAAGGTGGCCTGCTGCCGCAGCAGCTGCAGCTCTAATCGTAGGAGGAGCGGGCGCAGTAGCCTCCTCTCAAAGGGGACCAGGAGAGCAACCAGCCCCAAACAAGAAAGCAACAGCACTAGACGTCCCACAAACTACGGTTCCACCTACCGTTCCAGGACTAGTCTTATCGGAAAGGCCCAGTGCAAGAGCAGAGGGCTTAGTCGGGGCATCTGAAGAAGCAGGAGACAGCGCAGAGGAAGCATTGATAAGGGCAGCTGGATCCACAGTATCCGATATCACTGGCAGCAAAAATCCATACGCCACAGAAGAGCCACTAGATACCGTTCCCCCAACAACCCCAGAAAAACCAACCGATAGTAGACCCCACACTGAGACTGTAGCGCCTACGACTCAGCCCAACTAGAATCTCTGGTCTGCTTTAGCCGAAGAATCCCGCCCCAAAAAGCGGGGTTTCTTCTTTTTTACTAGAATAGCTAAGCTCAGCCTCTGCCGCCACTGCCATCCCCAGCCATGGCATGTCGCCATGACATGCTCGACTGGGGATCCAGTTAAAAATAGGATTAGATCTCTCCCCAGCCAAAACCCACTTGATAATATCTCTGTTTTATGCTAATATCTCACTATAAAAAGATTTAATAATCGCTAAAGAAAAATCAAAAACACTAAGCTTAAGCAAAAAATAACAAACTAAGATGCAACCTCTCACCACACCCGCTCCAACACCACTTGCACAACCTGCTCCGCAATACGGTGCACCCACTGCCATGCCGGCTACTATTGCTAGCCCCACGCCCATTTCCGGTTCAGCCATGCAAGATATCTTAAACCGCCTCCCACAAGTTACCAACATTTTAGTTACCGTTAAAGCAAGCCCCAGCGTAGATGAACTTGCCGCCGCCTTAGGCTTAACCATCGCTCTAAATAACATCGGCAAGCATGCCACCGCAGTTTTCAGCGGCAAGATTCCCGATGCCATGAGTTTCTTAAAGCCTGATAAAACCTTCGAAAGCGATGTTCATAGCCTCCGTGATTTCATCATTTCACTCAACAAAGAAAAAGCAGATAAGCTCCGGTTTGCCCAAGAAGGCGAAATCGTCAAAATCTTCATTACCCCAAAATCTAACTTAAGTTCCGAAGATCTTACCTATAACGCCGGAGATTTCAACGTCGAAATGGTTTTAGCCATTGGCATCGCCAACCAAACCGAGCTAGATTCCGTCATCGCCGCTCACGGCAAAATTCTACACGAGGCCACCGTTGCCACTCTTACCGCTGGCCAAACACCAAGCACTATCGGCTCCATCAACTGGTTTGAACCAAGCTTAACCTCTGCCAGCGCCATGGTTATGCAACTTCTACAATCCATTAACCCACCAATCACAATTTCTACAGATATTGCCACCGCGCTTTTAACCGGCCTCGTTGCAGACACAAACATGTTCAGCAACCAAAACACTAGCCCCCAAATTATGGAACTCGCCGCCAAGCTTATGAGCGCCGGAGCCAACCACCAGCTTGTTGCCTCTAGCATTGGAATTCAACCTGGAGCCATCACCACAACAACCGCCGCCACCACTGCCACCAGCACTCTAGAGGTTCAAGATAAGCCAGATGTTAAACCAGATATTCAAGAAGATACGCCAACTCCAACCACACAAACGCCCCTAGAAGCCACCAACACCACCCCAATGGCCCAATCAGAACCAGAACCCACCCCGCCACCTTCACAAAGCCCAACCGAACAACCCCAAACTCCAGCCAATCCACTAAGCTTAACCCAAAATCAAGCACCAACCCCGCCGCTAGAGGCAACCCCAAGCCCAAGCTTGAATGATATTTTACCCAAACCGGTAGATGTAGCCCAGCCCGTGGTCCCGGCAAACCTCATGCCACCACCAACGCAGCCAATTCTAGCCGCTCCACCAGAACCAGCCCCGATCGCAACTCCCCAAAATATAGCTCCACCCACAGAACAACCCCTAGCGGCACCTCTATCAGCAGCCCCAACAGATCACCCAGATCAAATTCGTTCCGAAATCGATCAAATTTACAGCGCCAATTCTACTCCAAACGCACCTCTTGAACCTCTAACCAAAGATGAAGACCCGCCACTCCCAAGCTCTCTTCTTTCTAACGATACCGCCCTACGCAGCCCAGCTCCAGATACTTTTGTGCAAGTTGACCAGGCCAATTCAGCAACTACAGAGGCCGCCAGAACTCAGCTTAGCCAAGCTCCCAACCCCACCACCGCCATCCCAACCACCAAAACCGAAGATATCAGCAGCACCGATCTTTTAGGCATCAGCGACCTTCCTAAACTAGAGGTTCCCTCCGAACTCCCACCGCCACCTCCACCACCACCGCTCGCCAACAACTCTTCTGCCTTTCAGCCCACCATCGATTTCAGCCAAATCAACCAATCTTAAACCGCCAAAATAGGCTAAGCTTAATTTGTTAGATCAACCCCTACCCGAACCAACCGTTTTTAAGCAAGAGCTCGGCCAAAACCAAGCTCTACCCCAAGATGGCCTCTACCTCTTTAACAAACCCCAAGGCATCAGCTCATTTCAAGCCGTCTATATTTTAAGAAGAGAACTAAAAGAAAAATACGGCCAAAAAATCAAAGTTGGCCACTGCGGAACCTTAGATCCAATCGCAACCGGACTCCTAATTCTAGTTAGCGGAAAGCTCACCAAAAGAGCAGGGGAGCTCACCAAAAAAGATAAAGTTTACCTAGCCACAGCTCAGCTTGGAACCAGCTCCACCACCTATGATTCCGAAGGAACCTTAAGCTTAGTTTCTGGGCGCAAACCGAGCAGGGCAGAGCTCGAACAAACTCTCCAAACTTTTTTAGGCAAATCAGAACAAACCCCGCCAATCTTCAGTGCAGTTAAAATCGGAGGTCAACGCGCCTACAAGCTCGCCAGAAAAGGGCAAGAGGTTAAGCTTAATCCCCGGCCAATCGAAATCTACTCAATCGAACTTTTAGAATATTCTTACCCTAAACTTAAGTTTAAAGTTCACGTCTCATCCGGAACCTACATCCGTTCTTTAATTCACGATCTCGGCTTAAGCTTAGCAACCGGAGCCCACATGCAAGAACTCCACCGCACCTCCATCGGCTCCTACCACCTCTAACCCTTAGATAAAATTAAACCCAACTCACCACCATCATCCCCAGCCATGGCATGTCGCCATGACATGCTCGACTGGGGATCCAGTCAAA
>CAYWUW010000013.1:0-13780 GCA_964461505.1 uncultured Candidatus Saccharibacteria bacterium | reverse complement strand
GCAAGCCCCGAAAAACCACCACCTTTTTCAGCTTTCAAAAAATCTCGGCGGGGGGAATCTCTAAAAAATAATACAAAAGGAGGTGGGCTTTTCGGTTGGGCGGGGCGGCGCCCCGCCCGCCTTTCAGACATTTGCGCTAAAATAGGTTCGAGCGCGGGCGTAGAATCGCGCCAGAGAAAGTTGATCTCTTGGTTTTTTTGCCGCTTTAGCTCAGCTGGTAGAGCAACACATTCGTAACGTGTAGGTCGCCGGTTCAAGCCCGGCAAGCGGCTCCATATTCTATTTTGTTGATTGTTTATAGCCAAGTTTGGCTAATTCTTCCGAAACAACTTGGGGCTCGTTCCAAGGAATCTTTTTGCCGGCAATAATCATACTGGTGTCTACTCCTTTACCGGTAATTAAAACTAGATCGTTCTTGCCTGCTAAGCTTAAGGCTTTGGCAATTCCTTCTCGCCGATCTTCGATATTAAAGATTCCATTAAGCTTAGGGCGTACTTTTTTGGCGCCAGCGATAATATCTTGAATAATTTGTTGTGGATCATCATCATAAACATCATCGTTGCTAACAATAACGTAATCGGCAAGTTCGGCAGACATCTTGCCCATGAGGGGTCTTTTTTTTACGTCCCTTCCTCCACCCTGTCCACAAATTAAAACAATTATTTTACTAGAAGGGGTAAGTTTAGATTCGTTGGCCCACTGCAGAAGGTATTTTAAGCCAGATTCTTCGTGAGCATAATCTATCAAAACCGTGAAGGGCTGGTTCTGGTTAACAAAGTTCATGCGCCCAGGAACTCCGGGGTAAGATTTTAGTTGCTTAGCAGAATCTTTAAGCTTAATTCCTAGCAAAGATGCGGTGGCAATTGCGGCGAGAGCATTAGAGATGTTAATTTTGCCAGGGATGTTAATGGTGAATTCCTCTTTTTCGCCTGGAGCCTGAACTGTAAATGTAGAGCTAGAGATTTTTGAATTAAGTTTAGTGGCTGTAAAGCTGGCGTCGGAATCTTTTGCGGTAGAGAAGCTGAATTTTTGATCGGCCTTAAACTTAAAGTAATCTTGAAAGTGCTCGGCTTCTTGATTGGCGACGATGGTTTTAGGGATCTTGCGGCTGTCAATGTTTTTTCTTTTGAGGTGGTTAAGCTTAGCAAGAAGGCGTTTGTTGTGTTTGTGGAGAAGATCGAGATTATTTTTATGGCTGGCAAGAACTTCGTTGGTGACGTTGGTGAAGATGATGGTGTCAAAATTAATGCCAATGTGGCGAAAGTTTTGTTGAGCCTCGCTGGGAACTTCTAGTACAGCATACTTGCAGCCGGCCTTTTGCATTTGGCTAAGAAGTTGCTGCGTGTACCATCTTCCGGGCATGGTTTTGTGCCAGTGGTTTTTGATGGTTTTATCTCCGATTTTAATATCAGCGGTGCCGATAAGTCCGCAGGGGCTACTTTTTTTATTTAAGATTGCCCACAGAATGTTGGCAGTAGTAGTTTTGCCCTTAGAGCCGACGATTCCAATAATTATCATTTTGGAGGAAGGGTTTTTGTAAAGTATTTGGGCAAACCGAGCTTCTAAATAATGTTGGAGTTGAAAGACCCACGAGGGAAGATTGTTTCTAAGTAGGTTAAGAACTTTGTGCATAGGCTCTTTTTGAGTTGATTTGTAGGCTTAATTTTAGCAGAAATAGGGCTTAAAATGTGGCTTAAGTTTATGCACATAAAAACCCCTTCCCCTGTTGTAATTGTGTATAACTGTGCAAAACTGTGGAAAGCGATGTTGGCTTTTGGGTTGCAAAAAATGGCTGTAATTTAGCAAAGAGTTTTTTATGTGGATGATGTCTAAAATTATCGTAATTTGTTATGATTTTAGGAATGGACAATGCGAATAAGCTTAATCTACAAGAGTTAATAAAAAAGCCAGCCGTGATGATTGGTGGTGCTGTGGTGATTGTGGTTGTTTTGTTGATGTTAATTTTTGGCAGAGGCGGAGCTGTATCTGACCCAAAGGCGACGGAACTTAAGAATCTTTCTAATAGGCATGGTTCAACAATTAAGATAATTGATAAATATGCAAAAGAGGCTAGGAGCGCTAATTTGAGATCTAATTTGGCGCAGGCAAATATTATTCTTACGGCTAATAAAAGTGAAATTGACGAATATTATAAAGAAGCTTTTTCTAAACTTAAGGATGTGAAGGCGACTTTTAAAGAAGAGCCGCGAGAATCACTGACCGTGAAGCTAGAAGAAGGAATTGTTAGTAATAATTTAGATAAGGTTTTGCAAAGTGCTGTTATTGGGGAACTGGAGGATATTGGCTCTGCAATGCAGAGTGTAAAAAAGAATAATCCTGAAAAAAAGAAGCTAGATGCTTTGATGGATAAGCTTAATATTAATATCCAAACAATTATTGATAGAGTTAATGAGCCGCTATAAAACAAGTGTAATTTTTGTACTTTTTAAATACGGGGGTGGTATAATGTTGGAGGTAAAGAGAAGATTTAGGGTTTCTTAATTCTTTAATTTGTTCTTTTAAAATTTTTTGAGCGCGGGTGGTGGAATTGGTAGACACGCAGGCTTGAGGGGCCTGTGGCCGCTTTTAGGCCGTGGAGGTTCAAGTCCTCTTCCGCGCACCAAGTCGAGGCTAACTTCGAAATTGCTATGAAGTTTTGAAAATGAATTTCAAAACTTCAGCAATATCTACGTTGCTTCTTCTTTCAGTTTTGCGCTCAGTCGTTAAGCTCCTTGCGCTACAAAACTGTTAAGACTGTGCTGGTATGGGCGGATGGCGGAATTGGTATACGCGACGGACTTAAAATCCGTTGAGAGCAATCTCGTGAGGGTTCAAGTCCCTCTCCGCCCACCATTTGTGGGTATCTTAGAAGTAACACTTTTAGTGGGCTTATTGTTATTCTTATAGATTTTGAGGTAGACTTAAGTTTAGTTATTAAGCTTAAGTCTAATTTTAATTTATATTTCTATTATGCTGAGATTCTGTAAGAAAATTATTCCTGCTCTGCTTTTATCTTTTATCATAGGTTTTTCTGGCTCTGTGAGTGCGTTAACTCCTGCTGAGCTTGCTAAAAAGTACCAAGATCCCAATATGAGTGCCCAGGAAGCGGCAGATTACTACTGTCAGGATCCGGCGCATACTCCTGGCTCAGGTTCCTCTGTCATTTTGCCGGTCGGCGGAGTGAAGATTGAGAGTGATGGATGGGTTTATGTGACTCTGCGTAGTATGGGTTGTGGTAGTGCCGGTGAAAGGAGTGTAACTTTCTATGGCTTTAATAAGATAAACGGACAAATGGTAATTGATCTTTCTCCAAGCGACGCAGTTAACGTTACTGGCCAAGTTATTACTGGTGCTGGGGGTGGAGCCTTGATCGGAGATGATTTTTGGATGGCTGACAGAGGAGTGAATGAAGCGGACGGTTCTAGCGGCTATGATCTAAAGATTAGACTCAAAGGGAGTGTTTTTCAGGAATCTAAACTTTACGAACAGGCGATTAAGGGCTCTGGGCTGGGTTGGTTTGTTTCTCCAACTTGCCCCACGCCATTAGCCTTTGCGAATATAGATCAGAATGCTAATGCTGGGAGCTGTGTTCTGACTGGTGGTAAGAAATCTAATGTGGCTAATATAAATTATGCCGTAACGGTGGATGTTTATCCTCCTAATGGAAAGATTGATATTGAGGATATAGATGGCTCTAGTGGTGCGGCGATGAGTTCAGATGATGCTTGTTCAAAGGTAGCTGGCTGGGTAAAGGATGAGGATAATCTTAATACTAAGCTTACAGTAAATGTGTTTGTGGCTGTTAACCCTGGTGGTGTGGCAGAAGGCGGCGCTCCGATCTTAAAAAAGGTTTATACAACTGTTGCGAATGGGGCTAGAGCTGACGATGGAAACGGGTATGGTTTTGTAGTTCCTCAAGAGGTTTTAAATGCTGAGATTAAGGCTAACATCGATGGTAACAACCCGAATGTTAGATTCTATTTTAAGGCGATTGGTATTTTGCAGAATGGGGATCCGGTTGGTGGTGAGGATGGTTTGGATTTTGGGGATGTGGAGGTTAAGGCCTGCCCTAAGCCGGTTGAAAATAATAACAATAATAACGGTGGCGGTGGTGTGCTAACTCCAAAAACTGGAGCTCTGCTTGGTGCGGGAATTGTGCTTACGGCTGGTGCGGTAGCTGGTGGATACGTTCTTTATGCTCAGAGAAAGCATAAAAATAGCCTTGAAGCTAAGAAGGCCGAGAAGTAGATAACTCTTGTCTTTTTCTCTACATCTTTGAAGGGATTTCGATTCCGAGAACTTTGAGGGCGGTTTCTAAAACTTGGTAGGTAAACTTAAGGAGCCAGACTCTAGCTTGTTTTTGACTTTTGCTAGAGCTTAAGATGTGGACTTCTTCGTAATATCTGTTAAGTTCTTTGGCGAGTTCGAAGGCATAAGTGGCGAGGTGATGTGGTTCGTATCTTTCTGCCGCAGTTTTTATAACTTGCGGGAACTGGCTAAGCTTAAGGAGGAGTTTGGATTCTTTGTCGAAGGAGTAAGTGAAATCCTCCTTCAATCCCTCCCTGTAAAGGAGGGCGGTGGAGCCAGACCCCTCATACCAACCTTCTCCCAAGGGATAAGGGGTAGATTCTTCGGCGAGCTCAGAATGACGACCTTTGGTCGTCAATTTTGAGAGGATGGAGTTGATGCGAACTGCGGCATATTGGACGAAGGGGCCAGAAAATCCCTGCAGGCTAAACATACGATCCCAATCAAAGAGGATGTTGGTCTTGCGGTCTTGAGCAAAATCGTTAAACTTAATTGCCCCGAGAGCGATTTTAGTTATGTCATCTTGCGAGACTTCTCTGCTCTCTGTTCGTTCTTTGGCGATTTCTTCAGCTTTGTCTAGGAGTTCTTCTAAATAAACTACTCCTTCGCGGGAGCTCATTTTGGATATCGTGCCGTCACTGTTGGTTTGGTTAATTAACCCCCAGTAAACATGGTAAATCTCTCCGCTAAGCTTAATCTTCTTTCTGAGAGCTTCGAGCTGTTGAAAATAGAATTTTTGTTCGGATCCGGCGCAGATGAAGACCATGCTTGGCGAGAAGTTTTTATCACGATACTCTATTGTGGCAAGATCGGTGGCGGCATAAAGTGAGGCGCCGTTGCTTTTTCTAATCATAATCGGAGTTTCGATGCCAAACTCGTTAAGTTTAACAATTACGGCTCCATTGCTTTCTTCTGCGGTGCCATCTTCTAAGAGTTTGTTGACAAGTTCTTGCCCGCGTTTGATATAGAAGGATTCGCCGAGTTGGAGATCTGTGGTTACGCCAAGTCTGCCAAAAACTTTATCCATATGTTCTATAGAGACTTCGGTAAACTTTTTGTGGAGATTTAGCGCTTCTTTATCCCCTTCTTCAAGTTTGATTAGCCAGCCTTGGATCTCGTTGTTAAGCTTAGCCTCCCCTGCGCCTTTTTCTGCTTTAAGGTCGGCAGAGATTTTTACATAAAGATTGGCGAGTTCGTAAATTCCACCTTCTTTTAGTTTTTGGTCGGAGCTATATTTTTTGAAGCCGACGACACGGATCCCAAAGCTTCGGCCAGCATCACCAAGGTGGTTATCTGAAATTGTTTTGTAGCCTGTGGCTTGGAGGAGCTTATCTATTGCTTGGCCTTGGAGCGCAGGACGAAGATGCCCAACGCTAAGTGGTTTGGCGATATCTGGGCTAGGATAGTCACAAACAGCAGTTTTGCCTCGATTTAGATTTGGCCAGAATCCATAGGTTTTGTTTTGTCTTAAATCTAAGCTTAATTCTGCTGCTAGTTCTTGGGGGTTAAGAAAGATGTTAAGAAAGCCTCCGGCTGGCTCGGTTTTTTTGATGATGCTAAGCTTAAGTTCTTGCTGGAGTTTATTTGCGAGTTCACCTGGATTTAAGTTTAGTTTTTTGGCAAGATTGAAAAGCGGGAGGGCGTAATCGGCTCCGGTTTGTTCTGGGGCGATGTTGATGATTAGAGGTTCTGTTTTAGATTCTAGATTTAAGTTTAGAATCTTATTTAGTTCATCTGTAAGTTGTTTAGAGAATCTATCAAAAAAGTAAGTGTTCATTAATACCTAGTATAACAGAGGGAGATTAAATTTACGGTTTGCAAAATCTGCTAAAGAAGTATTAAGCTTAAGGTTAAATAAAATCTAACCAGCTGAAAGTGAGCTTTTTGTTATGATGCCAGAAGATAATTCAAAACCTAAAAAAGGTTTTTTTGCGAAGAAGAAGGGGTTGAAGATTGCTGGAATAGCCTTGTTGCTGGTTCTGGTTTTGGGTGGGGGAGTTGCTGCTTTGGTGGTTCAATCAATTAAGAATCAGCCTCAGAATGTTGCGGCGAAATCGATTAGTAATTATTTGTTTGGCCTAAAAGATGGTGGAAAATCTAAAATTACTTTTAAGTTTAACAGTGATAGCGTTAAAAGTGGTGAGGCGGTGTTAGAGTTGGCGACGGCGAAGGGTCTAGCTGCTGGCCAAGGAAATATCAATTTTAAGGTTGATGGAAATCAACTTGGAGGTTCGGTGCAGGTTGCAGAAAATGGGAATCTGTACGTTAAGGTTAATAATCTTGCCAGTATGTTAGGTTCTTTTACGGGTGATAGTTCTGCTTTAACAGAAGAACAGAAGAGCGTGATTAGTTCTTTAAATGAAAAGTGGGTTGAGATTACTGCAGATGATATTAAGAGCTTGGGCGGTGATAAGTTTAGCCAAGAAAACGAGTGTACTACAGCGCTTAGCAGTGCTGTAATGGGTGATGAGCTGGGTAGTTTGGTGGATAGAACTTACACTAGTAACAGGTTTATGACTGCTAATAGCTCTAGCGTTGAAGAGCTTGATGGTAGAAAGGTTTTAAAGGTTGAGGTTGGTTTAGATGAAGAAACTGCTAGGAAGTTTGGCGAAAAGTTAGGAAAAAGCAACTTAATACAAAATATTTTTGATAAGTGTAAGGATGAGCTTTCTAGCTTAGATAGTAGCAGTGAAAGTAGTTCTGGTGGGTTTAAGAACGGTAAATTAACTATTTGGGCAGATCGCGGTAAAAAGCAGCTTGTTAAGCTAGAGGCTTCTGGAGAGACATCTGAAGGCGACCAAAAGAATTCTAGTTTTAGCTTAATTGTTGAACCAGGCAAAGGCGATGTTGAGATTGAGAACATTGGGGATGATAACAAGATTAATATTAAGGATTTGTTGAGTGCGTTTGGTGTAGACGAAGGAATGTTACAAAGTTTGGTTCGACAGGGTGAATCTGAGCTTTAAAGGTTTAAGCTTAAGGCTTCTAGACTCCAGATTACCAAGCTTCTAGATTTCTGTATGGTTTGATTATTGGTGTGGTTTTCTTAAGTTTCTGTTTTTGAGGCGAGCTTAAGGGTGTATAATGTTTTTATAGATATGTTTAGTAAAGAAAGTGTTAGTTTTGGTTTGATGCCTATGATAATGCCGGGGGCTCTGCTTGTTGGTTCTAATTTAAACTTAAGCGTGTAAAAACACTAAACTTAATTTCTTAAAAAAGAGACAAGCATCCCAGATAACCTAGAATTTTAAAACTAAAGTTAAAAATGTGTTGAGAAAATGAGTAAATATTATATAACAACAACAATTCCGTATGTGAATGGTGATTTGCACCTAGGCCATGCAATGGAATTTTGCGAGGCAGATGTTTTGGCGAGATATCATAAACTTTTGGGTGATGATGTTTTGTTTAGTGTTGGGACGGATGAGAACGGAGAGAAGAATTTTGAAAAAGCGAAAGAACTGGGGCTAGATCCGCAGGCTTATGTTGATTCAATGCTAGATAATGTTTCTGGTGTTCATCGGGCTTATGGAATCTTGCCTAGTAGAATGATTAGAACTACAGATGAGGCTCACCAAAAGCGGGTGCAGATTATTTGGATGCAGCTTAAGCCTTACATCTATAAATCTAAATATGTTGGTTACTACTGTGTGGGCTGTGAGGAGTTTAAAACTGAGACTGATTTTAAAGAAAATAATGGAATTTGCCCAGATCACAACCGGCCTTATGAAATGAGAGAAGAAGAGAATTATTTTTTTAAGCTTAGTGAGTTTGAGGATAGAATACGCGAGGCGATTGAAACAGAAGAAATGAAGGTGGTTCCAGATTCTAGAAAGAATGAGATTTTGAGCCTGTTGAAAGAAGGGCTAGAAGATTTGAGTGTTTCTAGGCCTAAAGAAAAGTTATCGTGGGGGGTTCCAGTTCCGGATGACCTAACGCATACGGTTTACATTTGGTTTGAGGCTTTGATGAACTACATTACTCTGCTTGGTTATCCAGAACATGAAGATTTTGCAAAGTTTTGGCCGGCGGATGCGCAGATTCTTGGAAAAGGTGTTTTAAGGCAGCACGCCGCAACTTGGCCAGCTATTTTACTAAGCTTAAATCTAGCTTTGCCAAAAGAGCTTTTTGTGCACGGCTATATAACGGTGAATGGCAAAAAGATGAGTAAATCTTTAGGTAACAGTGTTGATCCAATTTATTTAACTCAGTTATTTGGGCAGGATGCAGCACGTTATTTTCTGCTGGCAAAGATTCCAAGTTATAGTGATGGTGATTTTACGTGGCTTAAAATGCTAAATGCTTACAACAATGATTTGGTGAATGGTTTGGGGAATGTGATTCAGCGAACGGCTAAGATGGCAGAAGCTTACTTGGGTGGTAATTTGGCAGAAGGCGTGCCTGGTTCGAGGCATGATCATACTGCTTACCACGAGGCTTTAAAAGAGTATCGTTTTGATAAGGCTTTGGAATGGGCGTTTAGTATTGTGGATGGGATTAATAAGTATTTAGAGCAAACTCAGCCATGGGTTTTGGCTAAAGATGAAAAGAATGCTGAGCACGTGCGCGAGATCTTGCTTGCGTGTGTGGCAGATCTTAGAGAGATTGCCGAGCTTTTGGCGCCGTTTATGCCGCAAACTTCAGAGCTAATCTTAAAGATTTTTGGGAGCGATGTGTTGGCTCAGTTTGAGGGTCCGATCTTTCCAAGAGTTGAGCTTCCGGGTGAATTGACTGCGCAGAGCGTGGTTTAGTGGTTCTTTTTACTTAAGTTTAGGTATAGCCGATATCTTGTCGCACTGTTGGTTCGGGGATTTCTTCGTTCGGGTCGGGTAGCGGAGCTAGGCCCGCCATATTTCTAGCCTCTTGATCGAGGCCGGGTATGGAGTGTCGTTCGAATGGTGGTTTTGGTGGCCCCTGCATAATCTTAATTAGCCTGTGGCGAGGGGCTAGATTCTCGGTTTTTCGGGAATTTCGTATAAAGAGATCTGCTACCTCAGTTGATTTTGCGGGGCATTCCTCCTTTTGAAAGATATTAAGCTTAGGGTCTTCTAGGCATAGATCGCAGGCACTTTGGCCAACCTGTTTTGCGGAGTGGTTCAGATTGATAATTTGTTGTTCGGTAGGTAGCGGCTTTCCAGGGTGTACAAATTGAATTAGCTGAGTTGCGCAAGTGGGGATTGCCTGGGGCTGCTGATTCTTCCTAGCAGGAATTGGAGGCAGGTTACTAAATCTGCTCATGAGCTGGATTGTAGTGAGGAGTTAAGCTTAAGTCAAGATTAAGCTTAACTCCTCTTTGGGGCTAGAACTACTTCGGGATCCATATCAGAGGCAAGAGTGCCGCCAAGAGGTGACGGTTCTGCTCCAAGGCCTAAATCTGCTAAATCTTTAGGGCCTAGGCCTCTCTTAAGTTCTTCGGCTATTGGTGCGAATAGATCGGGATCTTTTAAGAAAGGGCAGCTTGAATAACTCGTTGGCTCCCCTTCTTCTATAATATTTGCCGCTTCTTGGAGTTCTTCTACAACCCGAGACTTAGCACGTGTTCCTTCGGTTGTTAAGATGCGTGAATTAAGCTGAACGATTGTTTCACCTGTGTGGGCTGGGCATAAAGAAGGAACACAGTGGGCTTCGCAAAATTGTGGATTTTGAGAGTTTTTTATGCAGGATTGGCCAAGCTCTTCTACTTGCAGGTTTCTTGCTGCGGTTTCAGCAATATTTTCGCCAATTTGTTGCTGGTCGAGGAGTGAGAGTGCATCGGCTAGATTTCGAGCACAATTCGGGGATTGTTCACCGTCTAAGCCTCTGTTCATGCTGTAGATTATATCACTTAAGCTTATTTTTTGTCAATGAGGTGGAGGAGGTTTTCGTAGAGGTAAGAGATGGTTAGTGGGCCGAGGCCTCCTTTTTGTGGGGTTGCTTTGATATTAAGCTTAGAATCGTAGACTTTTGGATCGAGATCTCCGCTGATTTGCCCGTTGACTTCGGATGTTCCGGCATCGATTATGACTTGGCCATCTTTAAGATCCTTAAGTTTAATTAAATCGGGTGAACCGGCGGCAGAGATGATGATATCTGATTGTTTAAGTGCTAAGCTTAATTCTTGCTTGGAGTTTTTGATATCTAGAGCTTGGACGTCGAGGTTTTGTTCTTGTAAAAGTTTGGTAAGAGGTTGCCCAACCAATCTGCCCTGCCCGATGATGAGAACTTTTTTGTTTTTTAAATCTATATTGTAGCCAGCGAGTAGCCAGAGGATGGCTCCGGGTGTGGCTGGGACAAGATCTGATTTTAAACTTAAGCCATCAACATCTTTTGAGGCTGGAATTAAGCTTAGGAGTTGTTCTGTTTGGGCGGGATCTTGCAGCGGGAGTTGGAGGATGATGCCGTGAACGGATGGATCTTGGGCGAGTTCTTTTAGTTTTTGGGCAACTTGAGTTTGGGGAAGCTCAAAAAGTTCGGTTTGAACTTGGAGTTGTTCGGCTCTTTTAATTTTAAGTTTAATGTAGGTTTTTATGGCGAGATTATTTGGATTGCAGTTAATGATAGCCAGTTTTGGTTGGATATTCTTGCTTTGGATTAGAGCTCGGATTTGTTTGGCTTGGCGCTCTGAAATGTAGCCGGCTAGTTCTGTTCCGCTTAGGTGTTTGATCATTGGGCCGAGTTTTTAATTTGTTTGATTCTGGTTTGTAAGATTTTTTTGATGAGTTGATCTGGAATAGGATCTTGAAGGCTAAACTTAATGGTGCCTTTGGCGGTTTGGAACTTTTTTAGATCTTGCGTGAGTTCTGTAATAGGCCCAGGGGTAGGAAAGATGCTAAAGTGGTTTTTGAAGGCTGCGTAATAAATGAGGGGTTTGCCGCTAAGCTTAAAGGCGGGCATTTGGTAGGATATTAATTCTTGGGCTTCGGGAACCTCTTTTTTGATGAGGCTGCGGATGCGCTGGAGTTCTGTTCTTTGAGGTGGCTCAAGTTGACCTAGATATTCGTCTACTGTTTTGAAGGTGGATTGCATAGTGTTTGTTTAAGCTTAATGATAGCAGAAGAGACCCCTTCGAGTCTTTATTAAATTCTTATTTTGGAGGGGCGTTGTAGATGATATTGGGGCTGGGATGAGAACCACAAGGACTTTCCGGCTAGGACGCGAGTCATCTCTTGATTATTGTGCTTATGTATGTTAGTATGATAGGTGAAAGTTCGGTAAATATATAAAACAAAAATGGACCTGGGTAAAAAAATTGAGCTGGTAGAACGCGTTGCTCCTAGATGGGGAGAAGTTCGAAACCCCTTTGAGGTGGTTAGGGTCGGTATGGGGAACTGTCTGGGCATAGCTTTGTGTAGGTACGCACTCGATCCAAAACTGGTTGTTATAAGACACTCTATCGACCAGGCTCGGGTTGGTAGGCCTGCCAGCGAGGAGGATGGGTCTAGTCCGAGGTTTGACCACTTTATATCCCTTGATACTAGCGGGGATGAACCTTTGGTAATAGACGCCTTTGGTAGGCGGACAACAGGTGAAGTGGTTACAAGAGTGGGCACGGTGGCAGAATACCTAGCAAACTGGTCGCGTAGTTTGGGCCCAGTGCTTGGAGATAGATTTACGGAGGGATCAGAGGCGGCTATAAGGAAGACCCTAAGCGGTGAAAGAGATTCAGGAGAGGGTGCCCTGGTTAGGGCGCGGTCTGTGAACCCTCAGAACTATTTAGACTATGTGACTAGTGGAGGAGAGGACAGCAGTTTTGGGGCTCTGAACGATAAGATTGTAGCGGCCGTATAAGCTTATTGCTAAGACTCTGGGGTTAGGCTGGATATTATATTGTGTCCGTGGTCGTCTGACTTTTTGATGGCTCTGAAAACCTTTCTGCTGACAAAGTATATGTTCACGCCAAGTTCTTGCATGGCCTTTTCACCTGAGCTGTAGATTTCTTTTTTAATGGGCACTACGGTTTTGGGATTGGTCCACTCTACTCCTCCCATCCCTTTTGTGGGATCACTAGAGAAACCCTCGGGAGGTAGGTGGTAGATAGCTCCACCTACATCTAGTTTTCTGAATCTTCTCTTGTTGTTGGCTATAAGGTGCCATGGAGTGTGCTGACCGTTACTGCTAAAGCGCCCTATCTTAACCCAACTACCGTCTGTTCTGACTAAAAAGACGGCGGCTAAGGCTTTATCGGGTGTAGCAAACACTACTGGACCCTCTTTTGGATCTCGGACTTTCTCTTTTCTTGGTTCAAATACCTCTATATTGAGGTTCGGAGACGAGTGGTAAAGCACCTTAGGCAATCTTCTGTCCATGCTCTTAATGATAACAAAAGACCCTCTCTGAGGACCTTATTGGATGAATCGTGGTTGGAGGCCCACACTACTCTAAGTTAGCACTTCTAATAGAGGAGTTTAGGAGATGGAGAGTGGTTTTGAAGGACGTTTATTCTCGGCGCTCATACCGCTTTTAATCTTGATTGCTAGATTCCCCGTAGGGGGGGGTATCACCAAATGTTGTGGCTCACCTGTAAAGTATATTGACCTAAGGCAACCTATATAGTAAAATATATACATGACTTCGAATCCTCCTTCAATATCTATCGATAGGTCCGTTGGGCAGCTATGGTCCTCTGTAGAGGTAGACACGGATAGACTGGTAGAGTTCTATGATGGTTTGCCCATGGAAGACAAGCCACCGCTTGAGGAGTGTCACATACACTTTAGCGGGCTATCTTACTCGCAAGGAGCTACTCATACGTATGGTATGCATCTAAGGGATCCAGAAAGAGCTAACCCGGTGGACACAACTGCTCCCCCTTCAAACATAGTGGTGTTTATGGGATCGTTCTTTAAGGGTGGTACCTTAGATCCGGATCACATACTAGGGCACGAACTCACTCATTATGCCGAAAAAGCCAAGATAGCAGAGTACCAGGAATCAGACAGAGAAATTGAGCTACGCGCAAGGCTCGCACTACAGAGAGGGTGTTTTGCAAAAGCAGGATTCCTGGCTACTACAGCAATCGTGTCTGGATTCATATGGGCAACCGATCAGTTGCCTGGGGGCGAGGATGCTAGTGTAGCTAAGTGTGTAGCTACGGCCACGGTCATTAATTCTGTTTTTAAGTTGGCAACTTGGAAAAGACGCTCAAAAAAACGAAGGAAGCTACAGAAGGAGTTGTATGATATATACCTTGAGAAGGAGCATGAGGTGAGTGCTAATGAGCATGCAGATCTAACGGGTGCCGTCATCTTGGGGGATAGACTACAGGATGACTCCAAGAAGGTCCCAATATTCATGGCTGATGTAAGTTCCCTGGAAAGGAAGCTTATGAGGTTATCGCATAGACTCACAGCTTTGGGCTCTAGATCGTAAAGTACGGCCGTAAAGAAAAAGACTTCCGAAGAAGTCTTTAAAGAGTCTGTGGTTGGAGGGGCTGGAGGGGCTCGAACCCTCGACACCCTGCTTAAGAGGCAGGTGCTCTAACCAGCTGAGCTAC
>CAYWUW010000012.1:0-21810 GCA_964461505.1 uncultured Candidatus Saccharibacteria bacterium | reverse complement strand
CTAAACTTAACCCAGAAGATCTCCAAGCTCTAAAACGTATTCAAGAATACATTTGGCAGATGAATATTGAGCGAGGATTTAATCTTAAAGATCCAGCCAAAAAGATGCTAATGCTGACGGAAGAAGTTGGTGAAGTTGCAAAAGCGGTTAGAAAACTTGCCGGTCTTAAATTCGATGCCATAACATCTCAATCAGATCTCGCCGAAGAAATTGCAGACGTCTTCATCGTTCTTTTAGACCTCGCCAGCACAACAAAAATAGACGTTGCCGAAGCCGTTAAGCTTAAAGAAGAAAAGAACTCAAAAAGGAGCTGGAAGTAAGCTAAGAATTATTATGAACTTAAGTTTAGAAAACATTTCCTTGTTTTTAGCATCAATTGCTCTAGTATTTTTTATTGCTGATGCGACCGCTCAGCTCCTTAAACTTAACGCGGCTGAAACCTCCAAAGAAATCTCAACTGTAGGCCTAGTTGTCAGAATTTTAGGGATGTCATTCTTCGTCCTGAGATTTGGGGTAATGGGCGACAAAGTCCTTTTCTTTGGCCAGTCTGTACTTGTATTTATAAACTTAGCCTACGGTTTGTTAGTTCTAAAATATCGAAAGAGATGATTGAATAATGGCAAATCTTTATTTTGCTAAGCTTAAGCCAGAGGCAAAAGTTCCAAACAAAGATGATGAAAACGCTGGTTACGATCTCTATGCCTGCTTTAAAGAAGATTCAATCACAATAGAGCCCGGCAAAATTAAGCTTATCCCAACCGGAATCGCCACAGCCTTCAGCTCCGAATTCGTTTTTGTTTTGAAAGAACGCAGCTCATCCGGTTCCAAAGGCCTTTCCGTGCGCGCCGGAATTATCGATAGCGGCTATCGCGGCGAAATCTTCATTGCCCTCAATAACACAATTAACAAACCAATTATCATTTCTAAAAAAGATACTTCAGAAGAACTCAATCCTGAACTAAGCTTAATCTGGCCTTACAAAAAAGCAATTGCACAAGGCCTCTTACTCCCAGTTCCAAAAACAAAAGTGCTAGAATTAAGCTTAGAACAGCTCCAAAAAATAAGTTCAAAAAGAGGAGGCGGCGCTTTAGGTTCCACCCAAAAATAATATGTCAGAAGCAAAAGAAGAAGTAGTTTTTGAAGGAAGGATCTTCCAATTAGTCCAGCTCCACCAACCAAATGGCGAAGTTTGGGAGGTTGCTAGGCGAGCTCCTGGAGTTCGGCTGATCGTCAAAAATCCCAATGGAACTTTTAAGCTTAGTCGCGAACATCGCCATGAACTCGGCAAAGAAGATATCCGCCTTGCCGGAGGAAAGGTTTTTGATACGCTCCCGGAATTCTCGCAGTTCCTACAATCTAAAAAAGATTTAAGCTTAGCCGCTCAGTCTGCGGCCATTAAAGAAGCCAAAGAAGAACTAGGTCTAGAGAATATTCAAAGCATTAAGCTTATAGAAAAAAGCAACTTAGGAGCAACCATTTCGTGGGATCTCTACGTTTTTGAAATATCAGATTTTGAAGTTGGAGATCAGCAAACTCACGGAATGGAACAAATCGAAGCCATTGATTTAAGCAAAGAACAAATTCTAGATGCAATCGAAAACGGAGATTTTAACGAAGATCGCATCGTCCCAATTCTACTCCGCTATCTTAAATGAGCTAGTCCCTCCCTAAGGGAGGGTGGCCGAACGTAGTGAGTGCGGGAGGGGACTTTCTCTTTTTGGCAAGATTAGTAGCTAGAGTTTCAGCCCCCTCCGGTTTTTCAGGCCACCCCGCAATGAATGCGGGGCAGGCTCTCCCTCAAAAGGAGGAATAAAATGCTAAACTTAAATCTCTATGCTCATCAATATCAACATTAACGAAAAGTCGATTGCCGGCAAACTGCTTTACAAAGAGCTAAGCTTAACAATCTCCGAAAACCAAAAACTCGGTTTAATCGGCCGCAACGGAACCGGCAAAACCACGCTCTTAAACTTAATAACAGGAATCGATAAAGATTTTGATGGCCAAATTGAAACTTCTGCCAGAACTCGCCTCGCCTTCACGCGCCAAGAACACACCACAGTCCAGAATATAAGCTTAATGCAATATATTCTCGAAGATCTGCCAGAATACAAACAGCTTAAACATAAACTCGATTCTTTTATTAAACTTAAGGCTCCTTCCGAAACCCAGCTCCACAATTACTCTAACTCTCTCGAGCGCTTCAATATTCTTGGTTACTTTGAGGTTGAAGAAAAAATTAAAGAAGATTTACGCCGCCTCCAATTTCCTGACAAACTAATCGAAGGGCCCATTTCTAATTTAAGCGGAGGTCAAAAACGCTTGGCTGAAGTTGTTAAAATTATGAATTCTTCTGCCAATCTAGTTCTGATGGATGAGCCAACCAACCACATGGATTACATCGCCAAAAATTGGTTTATAGATTGGCTCAAGAATTTTCAAGGCTCAGTTCTAGTTATTACACACGACCGCGATGTTCTCAACATTCTTGATGGAATTATCGAAATTAAAGATCTGAGCGCGGTTAAGTTTAATGGCGGTTACAATTCCTATCTGCAGCAAAATGCAATTTCTGCCTCATCTGGAGCGGCAGAATATGAAAACGCCAAAAAGCGTATTGAACGCCTCAAAATCCAAATTCGCCAAGCCATCGTCAGAAAGCTTCAAGCTCCACCAGATCAAGCCAAAAAATGGAAGATTCTCGAAAATCGGCTCCGTAAAGAACACGACGAACTCGAATCAAATCTCCAAAAACCAAGTTTATGGATTGATAAAGAATCAAGTTCCGATCTCCGCAAAGCAGATTTGGCAAAGTATCAAAAATACAAAGCTAAGAATATCAGCATTCAAACTTCCGCTTCTTCCCACGGCAACTTAAGCTTAGTCAAAGTCGAAAACTTAAGTCTAGGTTATGGCGATAAAATCCTTTTCCAAAACCTCAACCTCTCAATTTTTAGCGGAGATAAAATCGAAATTCGCGGGCGCAACGGAGCAGGGAAGACAACTCTAGTTAAAGCCATTTTAGATTCCGCCTCTGGCTACAAAAATCCTTACAAAATTCGCTACTTTAACGGCCTGATTGAATCTTCTCCGCAATCTGCTATCGGCCTCTACGAACAAGAACTTTCCGCCGATTATCTAAACTTAAATCTAGAATCTGCCGTCGAAAAGTTCTATTTAGATTCTAATTTAAAAGTTAGTGAACAAAAGGTTCGCCAAGTTCTAGCCAATTACCTTTTTGAAGCGCAAGATCTTAAAACAAAAGTTCTAAACTTAAGTGGAGGCCAAAAAGCGCGGCTGCAACTTATTAAAATGTTTATCAATAATCCAAACCTTTTAATTCTTGATGAACCAACCAACCATCTCGATCTCCCAAGCATCGAAGAACTCGAACAAGCGCTACAAAACTATTCCGGAGCAATTCTTTACATTTCTCACGATTCCTACTTTCAAAAAGCCTTGGGCGGCGAGGTTGTTCAGATTTAAGCTTATCTCTGAGATACCACAAAATCTTAAACACATCACCCTGAAACGAGCACGTCATGGCGACAAACCATGGTTCAGGACGATGTATCTAGTATAGCTTATATATGGCTATCCTTTGTATTCAAGGGCAGCTTGCAAAGCTTCTAAAATTGCTTCTTTGTTCTTTGCTCCGCAAATGAACAGGTTATTGTGGCAAAAGAGCATGCCTTCAATTCCACTTGCCCTTTCCAGTTCTTCACCACTCTTTCCAGCCCATTCTTTGGGCAAGTCTTTTCTACTGTTGAATCCTTCTGCTTTGGCGGTCTTTATCATCCAGCCATTTATATTAGTTGCCGGGTAAACATAAAAAAGTAATTCCGGCATCGCATCTCTAAAACTCAGAACCGGTCTGTGCTGCTCATCCACAATAAATCTTTTATCTTTAAGCTTAGCGTAGTCTTTAAGTATCTTATTCTTTTCTGCTAAAGTTCTTTTAGCATTTTCAAAAAGCCCTACAAAAACTTGTTCTGCCAAATCTACGGCATCTAAAAATCTTGCATACGCCTGTTCTGCTGTATAGCCAGAGTAGTTAAAAGATTTTGCAATAACCGAAGATATCGTAAACTCTCTAATTCCTTCAAAATTACTTCCACTAGAAATTAACTGACCGTTATCTTCTGCATCAATCGATTGAACTAAAGTTATATCGATTTCATCGAATAATTCCTGATCTCCTTTACAAACTTCCAAGCCCCAGTGTTTCCAAACTAACCCAAAACCAGAAAACTCAATTCCGTTTTTTCTTTTGCCAGCTTTACCTTCTTGGTGATGGTCGTATCTAAGCTTACTATCATCATAAATCAGACCGACATCCGCCACAATATCACACTCGTTGAGCTCTTCAATATCTCTAGACCTTACTATTTTAATCTTAGGGTAGATAAGTCTAAGTAGCATTGCCGCAAAAACATCATCAGCATGAAAATTTCCGCTATGAACTGCTACGCTCTTTGGTTCTAACCCACGATTTGCATAAGTTAAATCTAGCTTCTTCATCTAAACTTAATTCTAACAGATCAAAAGCTCTCCACTAAATTTGGTAGAAGATCCCTGCCGCGGAGTTTATGCTGAACCATGGCATGTCGCCATGACGTGCTTGTTTCGGCGCAGGGGTGATTTAATACTCCCCGGTTTCTAATTCATGTTTTATGGTAAACTTAAGCTTAGTAAAATCTATAAATAATTAAGCTTAAGTAAGAATGGATCCAAGCGGTGGGGCGACAACTACAGTCGGTAACGAAGATCGCGATAAGCAGCGCTTTCGTGAAAATGATGAAGCTGCAACTCAGCGTCGAGCTCAACTTCTAGGTTTTGAATATCTAGATACCAGAGGCTACCAACTTCCAAACGGGCCCGTTGAGGGCATTATCGAAGTTAACGATATGTATCGGAACTACTACACAATATTAAGTTCCGAAGGCAACCGTTACACTTTTGCCATCACCAACCGAACTCCGCAAAGCTTTATTGTAGATCTAAAATCTAAGTTCCAAGATAAGCTTGTTTATACCAAAATGATTTCTGAATCAGGCTGGAAAGATCTGATGGTCATCTATGATCCGCCTCCAGTTATTGAGTATGAAGATATCAACATTTCTAATTACGGCTCTAGCGATAACCTTAGCGAGGTCAGTAAAACTCTCGAAGGAGTCAACAGCGATGATTTATTAAGTTACATAATTCGCCAATCTTACAAACTAGAAGCTTCAGACATCCATTTTGAAAACGCCAGAGATTTCGTCCGCGTCCGCTTCCGTATTGATGGAATGCTCCACGTTATCGCTGTTATAACTCATCAAAAATATTATCACGTTCAACAAAGCATTGCCGTGCGAGCCGGAATTTCCGCCACCTCTAACGATGCCCAAACCAGCCATCTTTCTGAACGAGTTATTAACCCTCAAACTGGCGAAAACGAAATCTTAAATATGCGTATTGAAACTGTTCCAACAGTTTACGGTCAAGATGCAGTCTTGCGTTTATTCAACTTTGATATTGAACTGCTTAATCTGGATAACTTAGGCTTAAACGAGCGCGAAAGAAAACCAATTGATGATGTTATTTCGCATCCGCATGGAATGGTCTTGGTAGTCGGGCCAACCGGATCTGGTAAAACCACAACGCTATATTCCGTTTTGCAGCGCCTTAATACGCCAGAACGTAAACTTATGACGCTTGAAGATCCCGTTGAATACGGCCTTGACGGGATGAGCCAGATTCCAGTTGATACCCGCGGTGGTGATAGTTTTGCTAAAAAACTCCGAGCCGTTATGCGCCTCGATCCAGATGTAATCATGATCGGAGAAATTCGTGATGAAGATACTGCCCACACTGCCCTTCAAGCTTCTATCACCGGCCATTTAGTTCTCTCAACTTTTCACGCCTCCTCCGCTGCGGCCGCAATGAGCCGCATGCTCGGTCTTGTTGGTAGAAACCCAATCTTTGCTTCTGCCGTTAAGCTTATTATCTCGCAGCGTTTAGTTAGAAGGCTAGATCCAACCACCCGCCAACCGTATCAACCAACTCCTATTCTCATTCAGCACTTTAAAGAACAACTGGCCGATCTACCTGCGGATATTAAACTTCCGCAAGATCTTAATAATTTCAATCTCTTTCAACCTGGCAAGTCTCCAGAAAACCCCTTCGGCTTTAAAGGCAGAACCTCAATTCTAGAGGAACTCACCGTCGGCCCCGAAATCCAAAATCTACTTAATCAAGAACTCGCCCCAACCGCCCAACAGCTAGAGGCTGCCGCCAAAAAACAGGGCATGATTACTATGTACCAGGCTGGATTGCTTAAATGCTTGGCCGGCGAAACAACTCTAGAAGAAGTCAACAGGGTAATTTAAACATCCATACTAAACTTAACGCTTGCCTAAATTAAGCTTATGCTATAAAGTAGAACTTAATACCACCTACTTTTTTTAAGTATCCAATAAGTGCTAAAAAGATAAAATATTATTTCAAAGAGGTTTTTAATATGCTTAAACAACATCTAGCTAAACTTAAGTTTCTACCAGTTATTTTTGTTTTTGGATTACCATTTTTTGTGGCTCAAAACACAAATGCAGCAAGTGTAACTTTGCAACTAACTGGAACTCCCCGCGCCGCAACCGCGCAAGAAATTACCGCAATGAGTGGCCCAATCGATTCAAACTCAACCATTCCGGCTCGAGGTAATGTCGGTGATTTAGCCACATCAGGCTGGAACGTCAACCCGAATAGAGATTTATCAGTAGGCAAACACGAACTTGCCGTGGTTCAATGGCAGCCGCTAACAATTCCAGCTTGCGTTTCTTCTCTAAATGTAAAGATTGATACCACAATTCAAAGAAAAGCTATGGATATTTCCAATTCAACAGATAGCATAGAGTGGGGGAATGCTCTCTTCCGCGGTTCTCCCTCAAACCCAGAACCTTTCAATAACTCCATTATTCAAGAAGGCAGGTATAAAGGTTCAGCTTTCGGAGGCTTAAATCCAGAAGGAGAGGATGTTCCATCCAACCAAGCCTCAGATTACACAGTCACTAATGCTAAATCTACAGTTAACACTAACGTTCTGACTAAAGAGGATCTAGCCAACGGAGTATTTTCATTTGTCTATCTAGATGTTTACTCTCCGGGTCCACATAACATCTCTTGGTATGCTAAGCTTAATTCTGCAACTGTAACTTACGAAGATGCGCAGTGTAACACCAATAACAACAACACAGGCAATAGTAACTCCACCAATAATAATGCGCCAAAGTCACCTAAAACTGGAGCCATGGCCGTCGCCGGAGTTCTTTCAATCGTAATTCTTGCGGGCCTCGTAGTTCTTGCTAATTATCTCAGCAAAAAGTTAGAGCTCAATAAAAAATCTGTTAGATAAAACTACTAAGCTTGCTAACAAAAAAGAAGCTAGTAGGTGGTTATCATCACCTCTCTAAAAATAGAGCTCTAGTTCCCGAAGATATGGTCATTCTCCACATCCTCTAGATTCTCCAGCCTAAATAACTTAAGAGCAGTTCAATTTCCGTCAATAAATCCAATTATACAAAAGCATAAAGAGCACAAAACTTGCTCCACTTCTCATCGGTAGTCCCCACGCTTAAGCTTAGCTACTTATCTAAGATTATTAGCATCAACACAAAGTTCCACTAACCTGTTGCTGTAGCCCCATTCGTTATCATACCAGGCAACAATCTTTACTAAATCTCCGTCAACAACATTCGTTAAGCTTAAATCAACAATTGCCGAATGGCTATTACCAATAAAATCGCTCGAAACCAGCTCCTCGTTCGTCACACTTAAAATACCCTGCCAGTTAGCCTCGGCGGCGGCTTCAGTATAAATCTTATTTAATTCCTCTTTTCTAACCTTCTTTTTTACTAGCGCAGTCAAATCAATTAAGCTTACTACCGGAGTCGGAACTCTAATGCTTAAACCATCAAAGCGGCCCACAGCTCCGCTATCTACCAACCCAACTGTTTTGGCAGCTCCAGTAGTGGTTGGAACAATATTTTCTGCCGCAGCTCGCGCCTCTCGCAAATCTTTATTCGGTGCATCTTGCAAGCTCTGTGAATTAGTATAGCTATGCACCGTAGTCATCATAGATTTTTTAACACCAACCGAATCTTCTAAAACTTTTAGAACTGGCGCAATACAATTTGTTGTGCAACTTCCATTAGAAATCACCACATCGCTAGCCTTAAGTTCCGCATCGTTAACTCCCAAAACAACTGTTTTGCAACCTTCCCCCTTGCACGGAGCCGAAACAATCACTTTTTTAGCTCCGGCTTTAACGTGAGCTCTAGCTTTTTTATATTCTGTAAAAAAACCAGTACTTTCAATCACTACATCAACAGCAAGCTTCTTCCAAGGTAGTTTAGCAGGATCTTTCTCGCTGAAAATTGGAATCCTAACCCCATCAACAATAATCTCTTTTTCAGAAGATTCAATTGTTTTGTACCAGTTATAGTTATGATAAGTTGAATCATGCTTCAGTAGGTGTGCTAAAGTTCCGGCAGAACTTAAATCATTAATCGCAACAATTTCTAGATCACTTCTTCTTGCGGCAATCTTAAAAGCAGTTCTACCAATTCTGCCAAATCCGTTAATCGCAATTCTAGTTTTCATATCTCCCACCAAAATATCTATTTTTCTAAACTTAAGCTTAATTATAGCACTTAAGCTTAAAAGCCTCCAGGTTATACCTCTCCAGAGGAGGCAGCAGGCGGTTGCTTAGAGATCCAATCCAAAAAAAAGACTCTTTCTCGATTACTTTCTTTTTTCAAAAAAAAGAAACAAAAACTTCTGCCCTCGAATCCGCTTCTAAACAAAGAAGCTTAGTGTTCGCTTTTTTGGGGCGGATGGTCGGGCGCCGAAACGATTTTGGGATTAGTGTGTCTTAAGCTTAAGTTCCCTGTGCGGAACTAGCTTTAGCGCAGATGTGGTTGTGGGCCGTTAAGTTTAGTAATTACTTACTTCTTCCAGCGTTCAATGCTTTCGGCTACAATCTTTTTGGCGTCTTCAATATCTCCCCAGCCCAAAACCTTTGTAGTTCCAGCTTTCTTCAAATCTTTATAGTGGTTAAAATGGAACTCAACTTCCTTCTTCCACTGTTCTCCAAGATCATTCAGGCTTTCTAAGCGTTTGTTCTCAGTTCTATCATCACTGGCTACACAAATTATTTTGTAATCCATTTCGCCGTCATCCTCAAAGTTTAGAACTCCTAGAATCTTACATTCCACAACCGTTCCAACTGGAATCTGCTCCACGCAGACTACCAAAGTATCCAAAGCGTCACCATCTTCATCTAAAGTTTGCGGAATAAATCCATAATTTGCAGGCTTTGTAAAAATGCTCGGCTCAACTCTATCTAGTTCAAAGCACTTTTTTTCGATACTGTACTCAAGCTTCAAAACACTCCCTTTGGGAATCTCAATCACGCTGTTAACAGCTCCATTTTTAAAATCACCAGGTTCAATGACTTCGTGAAAATCCATTTTCTATTCCTCTGATTGTGCTTCTTCGGCAATTTCCACCACTTCTTCTTTAACTGGTGCTTCTGGCAAAGTATTGACCGCATCTTTATTAAATTTAGTCGCTGGTTTAAGTCTAGTGTTCTTACCGGCGCGCTCACGCATGTAAGTTAGATAATTTCTGCGAACCTTTTGGCGGCGCATAACCTCTACTTTTTCAACACTCGGAGCATTAAGCATAAAGCCTTTTTCAACCCAAACTCCACTGGCCAGCTTTCTAACTAAAATTGAATTAGCAATACCGTTTTTATTTCTAACTCTAATAACCAAGCCTTCAAAAACCTGAACACGTTCTTTGCTTCCTTCTTTAATGCGCTGACTAACCTTAACAATATCGCCAGTTCTAACATCAACAACAGCGTGTTTTTTAAATTTAGCGGCAACTTCTAATACTTTTTGATTCATCTTTTCTTCTCCAAAGATTCCTGCAGCTCCAATACAAAATCTGATGTTTAGAATTGGGATTGGAGCTGCTGCGATTTCCAATTACTACTTTAAGCTCTAATTATACCAATAATAACGCCCCCGTTGCAACACACCAACCCTCTAAAATGCTGCTATACTTAAGTTTAACTTAAGCTTAATAAAAACTTCTTAAATGGCAGAACCAGAACCTCGCAATTCCGCAATAAATCAGCCCACTCCGTTGGGCCAGCGCAGCTCTAACTTAAACCTCCCTGCTCAGGCACTTTTGCTAAGCTTAATTGCTTCTGCTCAAGCCAAAAATGCCGAACAAGTTCAAATCTATTTAAACTTTGGCAATAATTCCACCAAAGCTCAGTGCTATCTTAAAATTGCCGGAAGATTGCAAAAATCACCCAAAACTTTTTCTTCTAAAGTGCTTGGGGAACTCGTCGAACACCTTAAATCTCTCGCAAATTTAGAACTCAGCCCCGCCAAGCTCGCACAAAATGCTAAGCTTAACCTTCCTCAGCTCGGCCTCCAAAATCTAAATCTAAACCTTATTCAAAATTCAGCCGGCAACGAAGTTCAACTTACGTTAACTCTAAATTCAACCACTCTAGCTCAATCTTTTTCTGAACTTGGCTTCGGCGATTATAACTTAACTAAGCTTAATGTGGCCCTCCAAAATTCAACTGGAATAATTCTTTTAGATTCACTCAGCCCGGCTTCAATCTATAATCTAACGGCTTCAATTCTAGCTAAGCTTAAATCCAATTCCACCGCGCAGAATCTGCAAGATTCCGCACAGTCCAGTCCCACACAGTCTAATTCCACGCAACCCAACTCCACACAGCCCGGCTTTATAAAATCTAGCTTGCAATTTGAGGAATCTTTTTTTGAAGATTACAACCTGCCTGCGCACCAACGTATTTTTGCTAAGCTTAATTCTGAAAATCTCCCAATTATTCGCCAGGTTCTACTTTCCGACCCAGATGTTGTTATTTTTGCAGATCCGGCCGACCAATTAACACTAAGCTTAAGTTTAGAACTGGCCGCCTCCGGAAGGCTCGTCATTTTAACAACCAGAACTGGCTCCACCGCCAAAAGTCTAAAATATGCCTTAAACTTAACCGCAAATCCAACTCAGCTACTTCAGCAGCTTGTTCTTGTTGCCTCGCTCCGGCCGATTCAGGCTCTTGCCGCAAATGCCCCTACTCAAAAACTTAATGCAGATTCGCTAAGCGCTCTAGAACAATTCTTCGGCATTGCTACGCCAGCAGATTGGCAGACCTTCTTAAGCTTAAGCAAAGCTGCTGCCAGTTCTCTGCAATTTTCTACCTCAACAAACTACAGCTCCCTCACGAATTTAGTAGAACTTCTCGCTTTGGATGAAGATTTTAAATTAAGCTTAAGTTCGCGCCGGCAAAGTTCTAGCGAGATTATAACTTGGCTGGCGATTCAAAACGGGATGTTAACTTTTCGCCATGACGGCCTGATTAAATCTCTTAAAAAAGAACTTAACATCAGCGATGTTATCTCAATTTGTTCAACTTAGCAAAAAACTCTCCCGCAAAAAAACACTTCTAGCACACAAAAAGAACCTTAAGCTTAAGGTTCTTTAGCTCTCTATCTTTTTGGAGCTTCGTTACGGCCAAGATTCTTTTTAGTTTCAGTATAAGTTGTTACGCGCCTTAAAAGCGGATTATACTTTTTTAAACTAACTTTTTCCGTTACGTTCGGGCCTTTGGTGGTGTAGTAATCGCGTCGGCCAGTTTCTTCACAAACCAAACCAATGATCTTCCTTTTTTTAGATTTCTTACCTTTTGTCTTTTTAGCCATCTTAAATTATGATCTTCTTTTAAATTAAATTATGAATTCTGAAACAAGTTGATAAAAGTTCAGAAAAAACGAGAATAAACTCAATTATAACAGATCTAAAGGATAATTTCTATAAACTTCTGTTTTTATGGAGCCGCCTATGAGGATTGAACTCATGACCTCTTCCTTACCATGGAAGCGCTCTACCACTGAGCTAAGGCGGCACTTTACATCTAAACTTAAGTTCTTTAGCACCTCAAGATACCTTCTTGATTATACCATCTTCAGAGGCCGATTCTAGGCACCTATTTAAGCTTAGAGCCCTCTTGAGAAAATTAGGAATTAAGAATATACAAGTTATACAAGTTCCGCCTCTACCGGCAAAAAAAGCAGTCCTTTTTTAAGCTCTAAACTTAAAAAAATCTTAATTCTGGCTTACAGTAGCAATCTTAAATGTCGCCTTTTTTAAAGCATCCACCTTATCAGACATTACATATTCAAAAGCCTTGACGTTTTCCGTTTGCCCAGAGCCAAGTTCGTTAATGTAGATTGTGTCTTCTTCGATTCTGGCATTATTTTCATCAACGGCCTCAATAACTATAGAATAAGATTTTCTTTCTGCATTCTTATTTGTAATAGATACCGGCAAAAAAGTAGTGGTTGTGTATTCCTCTTCCACCGCATTAAATGCTCCAATTTCTACGCTAACATCATTCTTCAAAAGTTCATCTGTTCTGTTCCCGCTAGAACGCTCAATAGATTCAGTAGCTTCTTGAGTAGCCTTTTTAATTTCGCTTCCGGCATCATCCAAAACTTTGACAAAAAAGATCTGCGTTACAATTACCACAACTATCGCAATAACCGAAAGGATAACTGCAATCTTCCCCTTTTTACTCTTCTTGATTGTGATAGTTCCAAAAATTAAAGAAAGAACTGCCAACAAAAACGCTAAGTTATTAACAATCGGAATCGGCGAAAGCACCAATGCAATAATCGAAATTACAAATCCTGCCATAGCTAAACTAGATTTCTGCTCTTGCTTGCTCATAATCAAAACCCTTTCTAAAAAATGCTTAAACTTAATATTAAGCTTAACACAAAATAGATATAGTGAGGTATCTAATGGTTTCTGGCTGACCTGATTTTACAGAATGTACTCAAACTTTTTGTATGGATGATTGAAGGAGGCGACTTTCTCTATCCTAAACAAAAGTATTAATAAAGAAATAGAGAAAATAATACACTAGGAGTGTTTTTCAATTGCCAACCACACACAGTTGGTTATGGCATTGTAGGAGTGCCACGGATACGCTCCATTTGCATCAAAGTAGGGGTAGTGAGTAAGTCCAGGGATCATATAAGTAGTCTCAAATACACTAGGGTAAGTTTGCTCGGCGTATTTCTGCATCATTCCTGTTCCAAGTACTTGCGTATGAACTTCTTCAAAGTCGTGTATCTGATGGATACGACCAAGTGAGTTGCCTTCTAGATACCATAGGTTAAGTTCATACCCACCAACAGTATCTTTTGAAGACTTATGCATGGTGAGTTTTTTTAGCTCTTCAACATCTGGATATAGTTTGCTAGCCTTATCCCAAGAGTCTTTGAAGTTGGTTGCCGCCTGTTCCGACATCTCAATAAAGTCTTTTCCAGTAGTTTCCATTATTACCACAGAAGCCCCATCGGCTGAGATTGAGGTGTTGCTCAATAAGCGAGACTCTAGGATTGTAAAAGTACTCTTGTCCGAGTCTACGGTAACTGGCTTATCGGAAAGATTTATTACAATAACCTGTTTTGTTATCTCAAACTTATCGTTAAGTATTAGCTCAGTGGCTTTTAGGTGTGGTGTGGAAAAGTTAAGTTCTCTCATGAGGTCTTATTATGAACGCCCTTGTTCAAATAGTCAAAAACACCCGTTGGGTGCTTGGATAACACTGGTGCGGGGCACCGAAGAAGTTTTACACCACTACAGACCAGAAGACTATGCGGAACTGCGGTTAGAGATCCAACGCTGGAGAGAAATATTAGCCGTTCCTTATACTCAGCACCAGAGTAATTTAAAGCCTTCCAAGACTTACACACATTATGAAGAGAGTCATAAGCATCCTAGTACAGGTACTTTATAGCTCGCTTATGCTTGTATAGTGACCCCTATTGAATATATCCTTACAACAATGACAAACGAAACAAAATTACATACTACATTCAGAGAGGAACTTGAAGATGGTATAGAATTGCATCACTCCGATCCTGCAGAAGAAGTAATTGCATTAGATGAGGCTACTTTAGAACAGGTTGCTCTACTTGGAGAGTTTTACGATAAAGGAGACATAGATCCAACGTATAAAGAGGGCATAGCGCTTAGTGTAGGTCCTCGGCATCCCATAGGACGTAGACATGAGCTAGGCAACCTACCTAAGCCTACCTACAGAGATATGAGAGAGCCATGCGTAGTGATGTTCCCTCTCCTAGATGCTTTTTCTAAGTTCCTTGATAGGAATAGAGACGAACTATTTAGAGGAGTTGATCCATATTACGTAAGAGCGACTGGTTTTGGGGTAGAAGCTCCTAAGGAAACTAATCTCCATTGCGATATAGAAAGAGAATGGTACCAGCATGAAGGCAGAAAGTGTATTAGAAGCCGGGCTTTTCCAGATAGTGGCAGATTAGTAGTAGGGCTGGACACAAGACTCAGAGAAGATGTGTTAGCCAACCTACTAATAGTTGATGGAGACTTTGCCCTAGACAGAGTAGTAGTGGAGCCAGATGGCGTCCGTACTCTAGAGGAACTGGATGCGGTCCGTCCAAACGGTGCACTAGTAACTGCGGATGCCCATAGTGTTATTGAAATATTCGACTCTAGCTTCAAGCCTGGTCCTGCATCAGTGGCTCACGCTCCTAATGGAGTTTTGATTAAACAGGGCAGCACGACTCTCCATGCCGGCACTAGTCTAGACGATGCCATGAGAGTTGGTTTACAGTGCTGGTATAGCGTTCAAGGCTCTTAGTCTATCAACATTGTGAGATCAGGATTTGATCAGTATGGCTGCAATCACCACAAGAACAGCGGCGAACACCTTCCTCAAAACATGACCTTTTTCATTTAAGAAGAAGTAACTCAACAATACTGTAAGAACAACCTGTGAAGTTAAGAGCATGGCTACCCTTGCTGGCTCAGGAGCTTCTCTATAGGCGTAGTAAGCAAACAGGAAGTTACCAACACTAGGTAGGGCGGTTAGAAGAGGTATGCCTAGATACTGTTTTACATGGGTATTCTTAAGATCCTTAATGATCACCTTAGACTTCATCAAGAACACCACGCTAGCCGCACCTACATACGCTATCAATAAGTAGGTTGAGGCTCCGACTTGCTTGGATACCTCTGCGCTGGATAGCTGGAATACAGAAAACAGGAATGCAGCAAGAAGCATCAGACTCACCCCTCTTTTATTCAGCTCAACCTTACCATTCGTTACGCTCAGGATAGCAATCATCAAAAGAACCAGCCCAACAATGTTCAATGGGCTCAGGTGAAGGTTAAGGAACACTAGAGATAAAAATGTATTGAATATCAGGATAGAGGAGAATGCTATCTGAGCAGTTCCATTAGTTAAGCTTTTAATAGCTTCAAAGTAGGTTACATTACCTAAGCCCTGCCCTAGCACCACTAGAGCTACTGCAAACAAGCTTACGCCAGTAAAATTGAAACTTAGACCACCAAGTAGTGGTGATACAGCAAGTGATATTAGTGCAGCAGCAAAAGGAAGCATGGCCGCTTGGGTATAGACAGAAGTCTTCACTTTGTTAGACATGACCTTAGTCATTACTCCGTAAATAGAACGGAATACTATAGATATTGCAGTGAGGTAGAGCCAGTTCATTACTTTCTCCTCTTTTTCATCGCACTGAAAGAAAACTTACCTATATCTACTTTTGGCTCTTGGTCCGTAGAAAGGTCAGCTAATACTTCTCCTATTGCTGCCGAGTGCTTGAAGCCATGACCAGAGCAAGGTGAAGCAATCACTACGTTATGATGTTCTGGATGTCTGTCTATTACAAACCCCCAGTCTGGAGCTACCGAATACATACAGGCTTCTGCTCGAACACAGTTTGAAGTAAGGTCCGGCATGTATGGCTTAACGTACTGCTCGTACATTGTCTTAATCTCTTCCTCCGAGACTTCTCGGTCTACCTCATCGGGATTAGTAGTATCTGCATATTGTTCTGTAGCAAGCTTTACGGCATTAGACCCATCGATAATAGGGAAGCCATACATAAAGTCTTCATGCGCTGTATTAAACTCCCAGTTGAAGACAGGGAAGTTGCCCAGTCTAAACTTGTCTGCATTACCTTCTACCTCAAACCAATATAAAACTTGTCTATAGATATTTATATCTTTCTCGTACTGTTCTGGAAGGAAGTCTTTAATCCATGGTCCAACTGTAAGAACAAGTTGTTTTGCATGGTAAGTTCCTTTGTCAGTAACTACAGTTACTCCACTTTCATCTGCTTCGTAGGAAAGCATTTTCTCATTAACTTGTATTTCTGCCCCATACTTTTTGGCGAGACTAAGCTGAGTGCTTACACATAACTCTGGTCTTAGAAAACCAGCTTCGTCTTCAAAATACGCCCTCTCATCACCTTGTAGCTTGAATTGAGGGAACTTTTTTCTAATGTCATCCGTATCCAGTGTCCTGTGTTTTATTCCATAGTGCTTAGCCGCTTGTTTGGTGCTATCTAAGAATTTGTTAGGTTTGTCTGTGGCGTTACTAGCCATTATGATAATCCCAGTTTCTGTGAGAAGATCCGCTCCAGATTCTTCTTCTAGCTCTTTCCATATCTCATAAGAGCGTAGGACCAAAGGCACGTACTCCTCGCCTTCGGCAATTGCTTTACGGATAATCCTAGATTCACCATGAGAAGATCCAAAGTTATGAGGAGGATTGTACTGGTCTATTCCAAGTACCTTCTTATTCTTCTTGGCAAGCTGGTAAGTAGTAGCACTTCCCATTGCTCCAAGACCAATTACAATTACGTCGTATTCCATCTGATATTAATCATAGCAGACCCCCGTGCTGAGTGTCCCTACCAAGCCCTAGAAACCGGTAACGGGTCTTCGTATACTCCACCAGTCTCACCAACAAGTCTGTTGCCCTTCTTACGGTTACACTTACGATGAGTTAACTGCAGGTTCTCAAAGTCATACGGACTTCCTCCTCTAGATACGGGTATTATTTCATCAAGCTCAGGTGAGAGAGGCAAGCCTTTAGTTAGAGTCTTATCTACTGGATAACCACAGACACCACAGTCGTTCTGTGTTGCCCATATTCTTGCTCTTAGAGCAGAGCGTAGCTTAGGGTGTACTTTGCGTGGATCTCTTGGAGTCTTTAGTTTTTTAACTTGTGCCATACATTTATTGTATAAAAAAGTTCCTTTTTGGTTAAAACGATTAGTTTTCAGTCGTAAAACAAAGGGGGGAGGGTATATACTAACCCCCGTAAATACACCAAGCGCGGTGAGTGGTGGTATTTTCGCGCACGGAAAAAAAGTAAAAAATGGCATTTTGTATAAATTAAAACTAAAGTTTGACTAACCATTAGCATAATGATATAATACTCACTAATAACCGACTAAAGAAAAGTTACTATGCAGCGAAATACAGAATTGACTCAACTTACAAACCTTAATAAGCGAAGGCTTTCTTTAATACATGAAAAAAATCTTAAATATAGGAGTATTAGCTCACGTTGATGCGGGCAAAACCAGCTTAACAGAACGACTCCTCTTTAATAATGGCGTAATCCAAACTCTTGGAAGCGTCGACAAAGGAAACACACAAACGGACTCTATGGCGCTTGAGCGTCAGCGCGGTATTACTATAAAATCCGCTGCTACTTCATTTACCATAGATGATCTCAAAGTAAACATCTTAGACACACCAGGTCACCCCGACTTTATTGCCGAGGTAGAACGAGTATTAGGTGTTCTTGATGGTGCCATACTGGTCATCTCTGCCGTAGAAGGCGTTCAAGCTCAAACCAGAGTCTTATTCCGCGCACTTAAAAGGCTAGAGGTCCCAACGATAGTCTTTGTAAATAAGGTTGATCGTATTGGCGCTAGATACGATAGCCTAATCAAGGACATTAAAGCCAAACTAGACCCAGATGCAATCGTCATGGGGACCGTGGCTAATCTAGGCACTAAAGATGCAAAGTTTGCTCCTAATAAGAATATGAATGCTTCAAGCTTCCCGGTTTTCTTCGGTTCAGCAATAACAAATACAGGGATTGATGCCTTGACTAGTTGGATTAAAGCTTTACCAAAGCCTGAAAACAAAGTAACTGGACCGCTTTCTGGTGCCATCTTTAAAGTAGAGCGAGCGCAAAGCGGAGAAAAGCTTGCTTACATGCGACTTTTTTCGGGAACTCTAAAAGTTCGAGACCAGCTTGAAGTCGGAAAAGTCAAAGCAATAACTATCTTTGAGAATGGTGCAACTAAGCCTGCTAAGTCAGTAGAAGCTGGGGATATTGCTAAAGTCTCTGGACTAGTGGACATCAGGGTAGGAGATAGGCTCGGAGGATACGTAAAAGGCTCAGATTTCCACTTCTCACCACCTACCCTTGAGACAGTAATCAAACCGCTCAATGACAAAGACAAGGGTGCCTTGAGAGTCGCTCTAGACCAACTAGCAGAACAAGACCCGCTTATTAACCTCCGACAAGACGATGTAAGACATGAGCTTTCACTTTCTCTATACGGAGAAGTTCAAAAGGAAGTTATAGAAGACACTTTACTAAGAGAGTATGGAATTGAAGTTAAGTTCCAAGAAACTACTACCATCTGCGTAGAACGTTTAGCTGGAGCGGGCTCAGCAGTTGAATTTAAGCCGACCTCTAGAGTCGGTGCTCCAGAGTTCGATAAAAAGATAAATCAATTCTTAGCAACAATCGGTTTAAAAGTTGAGCCAGGTTCTCTAGATAGTGGTATTCAATTCAAGCTATCTGGTGAGGCAAGCGGCAATATGCCCGCTGCATTTTATAAAGCAGTTGAAGAAACTGTTATCGAAACACTTGGCCAAGGGTTGTATGGGTGGCAAGTGGTGGATTGTATAGTTACTATGACTCATGCGGCATATTGGCCACGTCAAAGTAGCGCTCATGGCGTTTTTGACAAGAACATCTCAAGTACAGCCAGAGACTTCCGTTACTTGACGCCACTTGTGTTGATGGACGCGTTGCAAAACGCTGGAGTTGTGGTTTGCGAGCCGATTCATAAGTTTAGACTTGAGGTCCCGATAGAGACTCTGGATTCTGTGCTGAACTTACTATCACAACTCAACGCAGTTCCGATGTACACAGACAGGGCCCACCAATCCCATGTAGTCAAAGGCGATGTTGCAGTTAAGAACATCTACCAGTTACAACAACAAATCCCTGGCCTAACAAGCGGAGAAGGAGTTTTAGAGACTGAGTTCAAAGAGTATAGGCAAGTTCGTGGAAAGCCACCTTCTCGGTCGAGGACAGACAACAACCCGCTCGACCGTAGGCATTACCTACTTAAGACGCTTAAGTCCAGATAGCTTCAGGCAGCCACCCTAGTCTTTGACGTTTAACTTCTCGGCTACTTTCTCTGAGTCGTAGATCTTTATAGCCTCTTCCCATAGCGCCGACTCAGTCACTGGACAAATATGTATAGGCTCCTGGGGGCTGTCCTTATCAAATAGGTAGCATAGAAAATGATTACCTTCCTTAAGCTTAGCAAGTACAATAATTGTTATCACATTAAATCTACTCTTTTTGATTGTCTCTCTAAGTTCAGAGTAATTTAGTTCACCCTCCTTGTTGCATAAGACTACTAGGTGGGTGTTTTCAGCGTACTGTTCGCCTTTATCATCCTTTGCCTTTATTCTCTTTTTAAGCACTTCCATAAGCTCACCTCTTTCCTTATGTGTAACGAGTGTCTGCTCTGCTATTACGGCGAACTTTACTCGGTCTTCTTCCCTTACAACAGCCCCATCTCTACCTGTATTCTCTGTTGCCACCTCGAAGTAGTCCCCCGTATGGTCAGATAATGTTATTGCATGTAGAATGAGCCCAAACCATTCCCTTGCGGCTAGATGAGTATTAGTTACCTCTTTACTATCTTCGATCCAGTTTGGGCTATCTTTTAATGGAAGGACGAAGTTCCTCAAAGCTTGTATGGGATCCATAGACGTACCCTTAATTTTCACCTTTAACCCGTTTGGCCGCCAATACTTATCTGCCATATTAGTAAGTGAATAGGTCGATTGTTTTAGGTGTTATTGGTTCACCCGCCGCCCTGGACAGGGCATTCTGATCTATAAGACTAAATTTTTCTAGCTCTTTCTGGTCAGTAGAGCTAAAGGTATCGTCGGAATCAAAAAAGGTGTAGTGAGGATCTTTTGTAGTTAGCATTAATATGAGCGGATTTGTACTTGAACCGAACAACTCATCAATTAGCTCTGGGGAGTGATGTAAGCAAACGCGATAGAGCCATATCTCTTGATACGCATTGTCTTCAGAACCAAGGTACTGGGCACAGAGGTTACGAATCAAATCGGATCTGCGTTTAGCTTCAACAAACCTAAGCATCTGGTCAATTAAAAGCATGGCATGAGGTGTAACGTCTTCTCTAAGTAGTACGAACTTACGTATAAGAGGAATTATTATTTCTGCGGATTCAGCCTTAAGTGTGAATTTTTTGTTATGCTCTATTTTTTTAGCTAGTCGATTTATAACACTTATCCCAACTCTACTCTCTGGGTGTCTTGCTTGCAGTTCGTATGTAGCCAGTAGTACATCTATTATTAAAGGCGCAGTAAACTCTCTGAACTTGCTATCAAAAACCTTTGAGAGAATATGAGATGACTTAAGCTCTAGGTCCCACGGTCTCAATGCTCCCAGAACAACATCGTTGTCGATACGCGTTTTTTTCTCGTTGATGCTTAGGTCGAACTCGGTCTGGATTACCTTGCTGAATATTTTCAAGGCTAGCTCGGCATCTGACCTTGTTTTACTTAGGAACTTATAGTCATCTCTATAGCGTACGATGGTTAGATCAAGTTTGCTTTTTTCAACGCTTGCAATCAAGTCAATGTCCACTTTTGCCAAAATAAGTTCCGCTACAATGTCAGAAAGAATAGAGCCTATTAAGATGCCGTTCGTTTGGCCATCTTTCGAATTCTGAAATAGCTTATCCAGGTGACTTCCGAGTAGTAGGTTTGCTGCTCTGTCTTTTCTGGCTTCAACCTTGCCTTCAGTTGCCCAGGCAATGCTGTGGGTATAGATTGAGGGATAAAAATTGCTTATATCTGTATTCGCACAGTACGTCTTATTACTCAGGTCAATTATTAAGTCTCGTTGACTTAACTTTTTCCATGCTTTTATGCCTGCACCTTTAGGGTTCTGCCTAGTATAGACGGGAGGAAGGCTATAGGAACTTACTCCTGATTCTAGTGTTAGTAAGTCCACTATTTTCTGCCAGTTTGCTCCCTGTGTCATTTCGTCACAAATATGCCAGTATGAGTATGGGTGCATTAGACCGAACTGCCTCCAGGCCATCTTACCCTTGGGGGTTATCAGCTTTATTGGCCTGGTTCTTTTCGGGAGATTCTTATCTTCTCGCTTATAACTTATTGCTTCTAAGTTCATCTTGTCAAAGCCACTAGCACGATAGTATTCCGGGAGTGTTAAGGTAGAGCTTAGATAGCCAACGCTATGTAAGTAGCCCCTAACATTAGTGAGCTTTGTTTTCTTTAAGCTATTTTTAGACTTAGTCGAAGTTTCTGCGAACCTGTGCATTCTTTAATTCTATACCTATTTGCTGATTATTACTTGCACTCTGATGGTATAATTAGCCTTGTCTAAAACCGATGTCTATATCGCATACGCGTGTTTGTGCTTTTGAAAGGGCGACTCGCGTAAAGGTATTAAGCGCAAGCTGATATCGGTTTTAGACGACCTGCGGGTCGTCCTTTTTTATGGACTTCCTGCGGTAATTAAAAAACCAAAGGAGGTTA
>CAYWUW010000011.1:0-22823 GCA_964461505.1 uncultured Candidatus Saccharibacteria bacterium | reverse complement strand
AAGCGGATTCGAGGGCAAGTTCCCCTCCCTTGAGAGGAGGAGCCTGCCCCGCATTTATTGCGGGGGCTAGGGGAGGGTGTAATCAGCAGAAAAGAAAAAATATTTAGAAGAAGAGCTAAGCTTAACAGCACAAAGCCTGAAAGCCCCCTCCGGCCTTTCAGGCCACCTCCCCCAAGGTTAGGAGTAAGAAGTGGAGGAGTAAAAAGGCTAAGCTTAATCTTCAGATCTATGACTGCGCCTCGGAACAAACGCTCGCCCCGCATCAACATAGTGTGTAACAAAAGGCAGAATCGCCAAGTGCCTCGCACGCTTAATTGCCGTAGCAAGAGCCGCCTGCTGCTTCTGGCTTAAACCAGTTCTACTTCTAGGCTTAATTTTGCCAAAGTAATTTAAATATCTCTTCAAAAGTTCACCATCCAAATAATCAAAATAGGCTGGAATCTCACTTGGTCTCTTTTTATCACTCATAAATCTTCTTTATTATCTAAACTTAAATTACTTAAAACGGAATTGAATCCAAATCAATCTCTTCATCACTCACATCTTCCACCACCACATCATCAGATTTGCTAGAACCAGCAGAATCATCAGATGAAGATCCGCCTCCGCTAAAACCAGAATCACCACCGTCTCCAGCAGCTTCAATAAAGGTTACATCATTCGCAACAACCTCTACTTTACTACGCTTCTGGCCATCTTGCTCCCAACTTCTTTGGCTTAATCTACCTTCAACAAACAAACGTTGGCCGCGCTTAACATACTTTTCAACTCTTTCGGCAAGAGGTCCCCACGCCACAACATCAATAAAATCTGTGTCCTCGACCCATTCGCCATCCGCACCTTTATAACTTCTGTTCAAAGCCATCGAAAAGCTAGCCACACTCTTTCCGTTTGGAGTTTGCCTAAGTTCAGGATCTTTCGTAAGTCTTCCTAAAATGCTAACCTGATTTACACTTCTTGCCATATTTCTATCCTTTTTTAATTAAGCTTAACTAAACCTCTTTTTAGAGTTAGAACCTACTCCTCTGCGCTTTCTTTTTTAGAATTATCGGCCTCTTTCGGGCTTTTGGCACCATCTTCACGCTTTGCTTGGAGCTCTTTTCTAACCAGAGCCATCTGCTCACGGATTTTTTCTAGCTTTTCAGTTAAAGCTATTGTTAAATATCTTAACACTCCAGGTTCAAGGTTAAAAGCATTTTCGAGCTTCTTAATACCAGAACCTTCCCCTTCCGCAATAAACTTAATGTAGTTTGCCTTTTCCTGACCCTTAATTTTATAAGCCAGATCTCGCAAACCCAAATCTTCCTGCTCAGCAATCTTAAAGCCATTTTCAACCACCAAAGCCTCGATCTTCTTTTTCAGATCTTTCACCTCAGCATCCAGAACAACAATTAATTCATACTTACTCATATCTTATGGTTACCTTCCTTTCAATTTTTTAGGTAGAAGAATCGTTTCACGAGATCAATTCTTCAAGATAAGTTTGATGTAAACTCTATTCTACCACAACTACCGCTGTAGGATCAAACGCCGGCCGGCTTGTACAAATTATCACCAAATCACCCTCATCTCGGTAAACTCTTCCGGATGAAACATCAACCACATCTCCAGGCCCAACATCCTGCCGAACGCCAAGTTCTGGAAAAAAGAAAGTCCCACTTCCAGAAACAACCTGATACGAGCTACTGCAGCCAGCATTACAAACCGTTTTACCAACCCCTTTTATAGCAACTAAGGCCACACTCTCGCTCTTATCAGGAGCCTTATACCAAGTCTCAACATTAAATAATCCCATACCCTATTTATTATACCGTACTTATAAGCTTAACTTTTTTAAAGAACTACCACACCTATCCAGCAAGAAATAATACGGCTCAGGGTCCTTTCTCCTCTCATCCACCTCAAAGCCAGCCTTTGGTTGTAAAACAAAATTCCGATACATCGCCAACGTTCTTTCCACGACAGACGTCCAGAATTCCAAGTTGTCTTGATCTTTCCCAAGAATACCAACCTGGTTGAGCTTATCTAGGTATTCCTCTGCCCAACCTTCATTCTGATACTGGCAGACTAAAAGATGATAAAAGTAAGCCGCGTCATGCATTCTCGGCATCGCATATCCCGGTCTTTTAGGGTGAGTACCAAACTCTGCATCAATTAAGGCAGCTCGACCTTCTGCTGTTACGATCATATTTTTCGGAGCAAAATCACCGTGCACAACCCCAGCTTGAAGTTTAGGAGTTTCCAAATTGTCTGGACTCATTGCCAGCTCTTCCGGCCAGGCTAAACTAGCTAGCCTACTCTCCATCCAATCATCAGCAGAACCAGACCACTCAACCCTAAGCTTAAGCAGCTCATTCAAAGCCAAAACCACAGTCGGCAGCAAACCCCCAAGATCTTCATCCCTCAGAGACTCACCCGTAACCCATTCAAACCTAGCTCCACCCTCAATAACCTCAGCCTTAGGCACAACTAAACCACTATCTTCCTCGACCATTTCACCGATAGACTGACACCAAACAACCGAACGAGCCAAGTCCGCTTCAGCAGACTCAGTTTTCGGAGTTTTCACAACCCACTTGCCATCTCTAAAAACATCATACTTTGGAGAAGAAGAAATTTGCTCCATCTACACTCTACTCCAAATCTGCCCACCACCAGTATCTCTAACATCCAAACCGCTAAGCTTAAGTTCCTCTCTAAGTTCATCACTCCGCGCAAAATCCTTTTCATCTCGAGCTTTTTGCCTTAAGCTTAATAGCTCTTTTTGCTCATCAGAAATATCTGCCTTAAGCAAATCCACACCGAGCATTTCCTTAACAAACCCTAACAGCTTATCCAAATCCTCTTTTCCAAAATTAGGAAGATTCTCAGCAAACATATTTAAAGAATCTTCTGCGTGCTTTAAGGCTATCGGAGTATTCAAATCGTCAGTCAGCGAGCTCAAAATAACATCTCGGGCCATATCAACCTCCTTAATCTTAGCTTCTTGAGCCTCAACCTGCCATCTAAGATCCGCCACCGCCTGCCAATTCTTCAATCTATTTTGTGCCGCTTCTAAAATCTCCCAACTAAAGTTAGTTTCATTCTGGTAATGCCCGCTTAGAACCAACAAGCGAAAAGCTTGCGCCGAAAATCCTTTTTCTTCAATATCCCTCAAAGTATAAAAATTATTCAAAGATTTGCTCATCTTTTTGCCATCCACCATAATATGATTCATATGCACAAAGGTTTTAGCAAACTCATTAAGCTTAAGAGCTCCACAACTTTGCGCAATTTCGTTTTCGTGGTGCGGAAACTTCAAATCAATTCCACCGGTGTGAATATCAAACGGAACACCAAGTAGCTTTTGGCTCATTGCAGAACATTCAATATGCCAGCCAGGTCGGCCCGGCATACTAAACTTAATCCCTTCGGAATCTACAAATTCAAAATCTTCTGCCCAAAACGGCTCACCTTCTTGCTTCGCCTTCCACAGTGCAAAATCGGCTGCATCATCTTTAGAATACTCATCATTCTTAATTCTTTCCTGATTCAATCTTAAGTTTAACTTTTGCAGCAAACCATACTTATAACCAGAATCTAAATACTTTTTGATAGAAAAATAAATTCCATCTTCCGCTCTGTAAGCAATTCCATTACCGAGCAAATTTTGAATTAAACTTAACATCTCTTCAATAGTCTCCGTCGCCTTTATAAACTGAATCGAGGCTAAATCGTTACCAATTTTGGAGGCATCTTCACGGAATACAGCATCGTATTTTTTAGTTAAGTTGAGTAGTGATTGCATCGGATCGCGCTCAACATAGAATTCTGGCAGTTTAGAATCTCGAATAATTTTATCTTCCACATCCGTAATATTCATGGCGTGCTGAACTTTATAACCAGCCGCTTTTAAAACTCTTTTTAGCAAATCTTCACGAATCTGCGTCGCCAAGTTCCCAATATGCAAATTGTTATAAACCGTTGGCCCACAAGAATACACCCTAATCATTCCGCCGTCAATTGGCTCAACTTCTTCAACTTTTCTAGTTAGTGAGTTATAAAACTTAAGTTTAGTCATTTCTTCCTCTTTTCATAAAATTATCAATTCAAAAATCTTTTTTGTCATCTCGAGCTTACTATCGAGAGATCTCATTCCTTACTGCTATTCTTGCTTTTTTCTAAAGATTCCAAACACTCTTCTGTCGCAGAAATAAGTTCACGCTTAAATTCCTCATAAGAATACATGCCCGGCTCAACCTTACATCCAGCAGAACCAGGATGTCCGCCGCAATTAAACTTAGCCGCCACAGCCCCCGCCACTTCAAAGCCAGGGTTAGTTCGGATTTTAGCCGTCATCTTCCCATTTTTATAAGATTTCACCGCCATCACCACTTGCACTCCCTCCGTTAAACGCATATCTTCAAAAACCAGAATCGGCGGATTATAAATTCCCGAATACTTCTCAATCTCTTCCCACGGAATATGCACATAAGCCAGCCTGCCATCCAAAAGATATTCCACTCGCCCTAACAATTCCGCCTTATATTTAGTAATAAATTGCGGACGCTTATTTAGCTCGCGCCGAGCATTATCAATATCAGAAACCTTTGCCCCAAGATCCGTTAATTCCGCGACCATCCTAAAATCATTCGCCTGCACAAAATCTAAACTTAAACCAAGCGTATCGCTCAAGATACTAGCCAAAATAAACTGAGCACTTTTTTTACTAAGCTTAAGGCCTTCTTTTTTTGCAAGATTAAAAATAACCGCCCCAGTTGCCACAGCACTCTCATCAATCAAATTCACGGTTTCAAAAGGCAAATTAATCTTATCTTGATGATGATCAACCACCACCACCGGAACTTTCTTAAACCTTTCTGCCCCACTTAAGCTTAGCGTTTTTTCCAAAAGAACTTGCTCCGCGCAATCTACCAACAACACCAAATCAAAATCATTCGGCAATTCCTGCACCACCCTATCCCAGCCTTCCAAATATCTTAAATGAGCCGGAACCGGCAAGTTGCAAAACATCGTCACCTCTTTTTGTGGCCAATTCTCATCAATCAAAGTTTCTAAAGCAAGAGCCGATGCCACCGAATCCCCATCCGGATTTTCCGCCTGCACAACCAAAATATGATTTGCAGATTCAATTAGATCACCAAACTTAACGTCACTCATATAATTAACCCTAAATTATACCACCCCTTAAATATCAATTTTGCTAAACTTAAATTTAAGATGTCTACAACCTCCATTGGCCGCCAAGCCGAGAACCTTGCCGCTAAATATCTCAAAAAAGAATTTAACTTAAGCTTAGTTGCCCAAAACTGGCGTACTCGCACCTGCGAGATAGATCTCATCATGCAAACAAAACAAGAAATCTACTTTGTAGAGGTCAAATACCGCAAAAACAATTTTGCCGGAGGTGGCCTTCAAAGCATCTCGGCCACTAAGCTTAAACAAATGGAACTCGCCTCCGAAGAATTTCTTGATGCCAACCAACAATATCACCACTACCAGGCCCATCTTTCAGCTATAGAACTTTCTGGAAAGCCTCCAAAAATTACTCAATTTATAGCAGATATCGAACTTGATGTTTAAAAAAGAATTTTGTGCTACTATTATCCATAGCAACAGAGCAAATCCAATTGCCAAAAATTAACAAGAAAGGATGCCCCCTGTGTCAAAAATCTCTAAACTACTTTTAAGCTTAAGTTTACTGATCTTAAGCTTAGCAATCAGCCCAGCCAGAACCTCTGCCGCTGAACAAACCATTAACTTACAACCAATCTCCGTATCAGATGGAACTAGCGCATTCAGTGAATTTTACCCACCACAATACCTCAACAATGTAATATTCCCCATGACTTCACACCCAATGGGTGGTGGCGCTTTTAATTTTCCGCAAGAGTATAAATTATCCCAGAGACCAAATAGCTCGAACTACAATCAAGCTAGCTACATGGGCTTGTACAAATTTAATACTACTGCTATATGCTCCCAGGCAACCTTACAGAGTTTAACTGCCAAAGTTAACTATACTGCATCAGTGGATTCCGACCCCCAAGATTACAACTTCTCCAATAATTCCGGAGGAAGCGACATAACGCTGGCAATCTGGAACGGTACGCAGCGTATTCCGGGTAATTCTACACCAGATCTACTAATAGACCCTCAAACTCCAGTCTCCACCTATGCTACCGGTTCTTATGTATATGACAATCCTTTAAACTCAGCCCATCAATTAAATTATACTTCCAGCTCCATTCCAGCAGGAACCCAAATTACCAATATAGGTGTTGGCCTATGGCTACAACAAATGACAGATGCCACTTTTGATGATGTCACCATAAACAGCTTAAAATTAGAGGTCGCTTATGATGATAGTGCCTGCCCTAACCCAACTCAATACTGCCCGGCTCCTGGTAACACCTCCCAAGTTTTAACTCCAAGCGGAGATTGCGACGGAGATGGCATCACCAATCAAACCGAAGGATACGACCCTGATGGTGATGGCAACCCAAATAGCGGAACCCAATCTGTCGACACAGATAAAGATGGAATTCCAGATTACTTAGATGTTGATTCCGATAATGATAAGGTTCCAGATTCAACCGAAAAAGGAACCGCCTCCGACGCCTCTACCAACCCAGCCGATAGCAATAAAGATGGTTTGCCAGATTACAGAGATCCAAACTTCCCTAAAAAGCTAAATACCCCAAAAACCGGTAGCATAATCGGAGCTTCAATCGCCACAGTCGCAATCTTTAGCACCATCATACTTTTAGCAAGAAGCTATTCTAAAGAAGCCACCAAAAAATCCAACTCCACCAAGTAACTAAACTTAACCCCTACCACCGCCACCGTCATCCCCAGCGCAGGCCGAGAGTCTCAAATCTAAATTAAGCTTAAGCTCCCCGCCGCTATCATCCCCGCACCTACCACTGTCATCCCCGCACCTCTCTCCGTCATCCCCAGCCATGGCATGTCGCCATGACATGCTCGACTGGGGATCCAGTCAAAAAAGAAAAATCCTAAAAAGAGCTCTAAGCTTAAGCTCCTGCCACTGTCATTCTGAACGTATGTGAAGAATCCAGTCAAAAAAGAAAGAATCCTTTATTTAATTAGATCCTGAAACGAGTCCAGGATGACGGAGGGGTAGTGTCAGGATGACAAATGACGTTCTACTAGATACCTACGCCACTTTAACTACGTTCGCTCCTTAGGGTGACAAAAAAAGACGTGCGTACTGAAAACCCAAGAGATCTCTCGGTGGGCTCGAGATGACAATTCTTAGATTGAACTTAAGTTCCTGTTACTGTCATCCCGGCGCAAGCCGGGATCCATGCTACGCAAGTATATGAAGGCCTGTCCCGCACTTGTTGCGGGGATCCAGTCAAAAAAGAATTCCTTATTACTAGATCCTCACGTCACTCGCTACGCTCGTTCCTCAGGATGACAACAAAGGGAGGCACTGTCATTCCCGCGCAGGCGGGAATCTTAGGTCTAGATTAAGCTTAATCTACTCCACTGTCATCCCCAGCCAAAAAAGAAAAAACGTCAAAACCCTAATTCCTAAAGTTCATCCTCATCAGAATTCTGACTTCCGCCACCGCCAGACCCAACCAGCACGTCCCTAGGTCTAGAACCATCGGCCGGCCCAATCACGCCTTTTTCTTCCATCTCTTCCATCAACCTTGCCGCACGGCCGTAGCCAATTCTAAGTCGCCTTTGCAAAAGCGAAGCAGAGGCCTTCCCCTGAGCCATAACCGCCGCCACCGCCTCGTTATACAAATCATCATCACTATCACCACCATCATCAAACACAACTCCGCCCTTACCATTCATCTGCACTGGCTGCGCCACAACCTCATCATTATAATCCGGAGGTCTTTGCGCCTTAACCTGAGCAACAATTTTGAACACTTCCGGATCTTCAACCCAAGCCGCCTGAATTCTACGCGGCTTTGGAGATTGCGCCGTCGTCATCAACATATCACCTTTTCCTAACAGCTTTTCGGCCCCACCTTGATCAATAATTGTTCTAGAATCCACCTGCGAAGCAACCGTAAAAGCAATTCTCGCTGGAATGTTAGCCTTAATCAAACCTGTAATTACATTTACAGAAGGCCTCTGTGTGGCTAACACCAAGTGAATTCCAACCGCACGCGCCTTTTGCGCAATACGCACAATCAAACCTTCTACATCACGCGCTGCCATCATCATCAAATCAGCCAACTCATCAATAATAATCACAATATACGGCATTCTTTCTTCAATCTTTTTATCATCGTTATAACCCTTAATTCCTCTGTGGCCATATTCAGCTAAAAGTGAATACCTGCGCTCCATTTCATTCACCGCCCATTTTAAGGCAGAAAGAGTCTTTTCTGGCTCTACTATAACCGGAGTCAGCAAATGCGGAATTCCATTATACGGCGCCAACTCAACTTGTTTAGGATCAACCAGAATAAGCTTAAGATCAGCCGGACTATTCCTAAAAATCAACGAAATAATCAAATTATTAATCATCACCGATTTACCAGAACCAGTTTGCCCCGCCACCAACAAGTGCGGCATACTATTCAGCTCACCAATCACCGGCTTACCTGCAATATCCTTACCAATCGCAAAAGCCAAGCTCTCGTGCTCACCTTGCCATTCTCGCGCTTCCAAAATACTGCGCATCGTTACAATCGCGCTCTTTCTATTTGGAACTTCCACCCCAACTGCTCCTTTTCCAGGAATTGGTGCCTCTAACCTAATGCTGCTTGCCGCAAGATTTAACGCCAAATTCGTATCCAGTGAAGTCAATTTACTAAGCTTAACTCCAGCCGGAGGTTTTAAAGTATACTGCGTTACGCGCGGCCCCACATTTGCCTCTTCCATCTCCACATTAATCTTAAAATCTGCAAATGTATCTTTAATAATATGTGCATTTTTATCAATATCACCTGCATCAACTTTAGATGTTTTATTGCCCAAAAGTTCTGTGGATGGAAACTCCCAGCTCTCATCTGCCAAAGATGTCAGCGCGCTAGCTTCTGCCGGAGCTTGCTTAACCCCAGCCGCACTACTAGAACTTTCTGCCATCGAACCTCTAATCGAACTTAACCTATCTTTAAAACTAGAACTCGATTCCTGCTTTGCCTCAATCTCACCAGAACCGGAACCATCCTCCACATCAACCCCACGGTTAAGCTTAATTTTTGTCGGCTTACTGAACCCAGGCTCGTTCTCATCCTCTTTATCAGAATCTTCCCCGCCTCGTGCCTTAAGCTTAGTATTTTCTCGCGCCTTAAATAAGTTACCAATAAACTCAATCAACCTCTTTGGTTGAATTTTAAAGATGAACATTAAGCTCACAATACTTAAGCTTAAAAAAACAAAAAAGGTTGCCACCGGATGCAAAAAATTTAAAAATGTCTCGCTTAAGGTTCGCCCAATCTCTCCACCAGAATTTTTAACTCGCGCCCCTTCATCCAAAACCGTTGCCACCATCGCACTAGAACTCGCCACAAAGCTCACAAAACCAAAATGCACACTTACCGGCAATAAATTATTTTCGGCAAACATTTTTTTTACAGCAAGATAAATAATGATAAACGGAACCACAAACGCCACTAGGCCAATTAAGCTTCTAAAAGCATTAAAGATTTCGCTCGGCCCGCTTCCACCGGCTCCAATAATTGCCAAAATTAACACAAACGCAAAAACCAGAGCCATAAACGCCATCACCTGCTGCCAGAACCCGCCCGGAACACTGTGCTTTGGCGCAGATTTAGATTTGCCAGCCGATTTTTTTACAGATTTCTTTTTTGCCATATTCACTTCTTCTACTCCTCCCCTTGGGGAGGTGCCCGCAGGGCGGAGGAGGCTTAAACCCCACTCACTTATAACCTTTAATTCTACACCAAACCACCTCTTGATTAAACATCAAGCTTAAGCTTAGAATATTAAGTTAGAAATAAATCTACAAATAAGAATAAGGAGTTCTCTAAAATTTATATGGAACCAACCTCAATATCTAACAAACCTAAACTTCGAGTTGGCAGAATCTTGATAGTTCTAGTCGTGGTTCTAGGAGTAATCGGAGGCGGAATCTTCGGCTACCTTAAGCTTAGCAACCAAGCAAAAGATCTAAAACAGCAAAAAGCCGAAGCTGATATCAAAATTGCCGAACTCGAATCCAAGCTCCAACAAGCCCAATCATCCAACTCAACACAGAATGAAGAAGAAGCCCCAACCCAGTCCAAAACCATCCCTACCGCAAAAGATGTTAGTGAAATCAATAAACTTTTAGATAGCTTATGCCAAAACCTCGGCGCAGTAGATGTAACCAGCGCTACTCTTCAGCAAAAAGATGGTTTCGGAGCCAGTAGATTCTACAATGGCTACGCCCAGGTTGGAGTAAGTTGCGAAGGCCAAAATGGAGGTTACATCAGCTTTATGCAGCGCCAAGCAGATTTGAGCTGGAAGCAACTTTTCGGCGCACAAGACGTTCCCGGCTGCGACGTAGCCAACCAATACAAAATCCCCCATCAAATCCTTCCAAACTGCATTTCAATCCAAGATCAAAGCACAATGCCTAACACCAACTAACCAGCAATCTAAAATCTGCTAAACTTAATTACATGAAAACTAAACTCAAAAAACCACTTATCATAGCACTAAGCTTAATCCCTGTTCTAATAATTGGAATCATGGCTTACTATTGGAACTCCCAGGTTAACCATCTTAAGCTTAATCGCAATAAGGATGCCCTCAGAATCCAAGAACTCAAGTCCAAGCTCCAACAAGCCCAATCATCCAGATCAATAAGCGAAGCCGATCAACAGCAGTACCTAGAAATCAAAGAATGGGGCGTTAAACTTAAGCTAGAAAGAGCCACCCAAGTTACTTACGAACTGCAAACAGACGGAAAAGCACAAACAGCAAATTTCAAAATTAGGGGCGAATCTATAGACACTTCCACCTGTATTGATGCTACAAAAAATTTAGATATAAGTTTAACCAGATCCAGCTCTGAACTTGAAAATATGTTAAACGAACCAACAAAAATAGGTGCTTACTATTTCTACGCTTCTGGCTCACCATACATTTGCAACGCAGACGTAAATAATGACAACGCCCCAAGAAACCAAGTAGTCCAACAACTCAACCAAGCACTTAAGGATTTCTTAAAATCTTAGTCTTCTCCAACCCATGCTAAACTTAAGGGGTGACCAAAACTCCTGAACAAGCTCAATCAGAAAACAAATTTAAGCTTAACTCCGCTTATCAACCCACCGGAGATCAACCTCAAGCCATCAAGCAACTTCTTGCTGGTTTAAATTCCGGCAAAAAAGAACAAGTCTTGCTCGGCGTAACCGGCTCTGGCAAAACCTTCACCATGGCCAACCTAATTCAAAGCACTGGCAAACCAACCCTAATCGTCTGCCACAACAAAACCCTCGCCGCCCAACTTTACGCCGAATTCAGATCGTACTTTCCAGAAAACGCCGTTCACTATTTTGTTAGCTACTTTGATTATTACCAACCAGAAGCCTACATCGCTTCCTCCGACACCTTTATCGAAAAAGATTCCAAAATTAACGAAGAAATAGATAGATTGCGCCACGCCGCCACATCCTCACTTCTTTCCAGAAGAGATGTTATCATCATCGCCTCCGTTTCTTGCATTTACGGAATCGGCTCTGTCGAAGATTACGGCGCAATGGCCATTAAGCTTAAGGCTGGCGAAAAAAGAAGGTACGATAAGTTCTTGCGCCACTTAACAGATATTCAATACGAACGCAATGATTACGCCATGGAACGCGGAACTTTTAGAGCCAAGGGCGATGTTATCGATGTCGTCCCCGCTGGTGAAGAGGTTGCCTACCGCATCGAATTCTTTGGTGATGAAATCGAAACTCTCAAAATCATCAATCCACTTACTGGCGAAGTTCTCGATTCACCTCAAGAACTAACCATTTATCCTTCCTCACACTACGTCACCCCAAGAGAAAAGCTCAACAAATCACTAAGCTTAATTAAACAAGAAATGGAGCTTCAATCCACAAAGTTCCAAAAGAATGCCCAGTTTATAGAACACCAACGCATTAAACAAAGGGTTGAATACGATTTAGAAATGATGCGCGAAACGGGCTTTGTTAAAGGAATCGAAAATTATTCTAGATACTTAACTAATCGCGAACCAGGCGAACAACCAGCCACACTTTTAGATTACTTTCCAGATGATTACCTAATCTTAATTGATGAATCACACATGACAATTCCCCAAATTAGAGGTATGTATAACGGAGATCGCGCCCGCAAAGAAGTTTTAGTAGAACACGGCTTCCGCCTCCCAAGCGCTTTAGATAACCGCCCTCTAACTTTTGCCGAATTCGAACGCCACATTAACCAAGCCGTCTACATTTCTGCCACACCGGGGCCATACGAACTAGAAAAAGATCCCCACCCCGCTCAGCAAGTCATTCGCCCAACCGGGCTCTTAGACCCCGAAATCGAAATTCGCCCCACCACCAACCAAGTTGATGATTTAATAGATCTCATCCACCAAACTATCAAAAAGGGCCAGCGTGTTCTTGCCACCACCCTAACCAAGCGCATGGCCGAAGATCTTGCCGAACACTTAGAAGATCTCCAAATTAAAGCCGCCTATTTGCACAGCGATGTCGATACTGTCGAACGAACCGATATCTTAAGAGATTTAAGATTAGGCATTTACGATGTTTTGATCGGAATCAACCTTTTGCGCGAAGGCTTAGATTTACCAGAGGTCAGCCTCGTCGCCATTTTAGATGCCGATAAAGAAGGCTTCTTGCGTTCTGAATCTGCCCTCGTTCAAACCATTGGCCGTGCCGCGCGCCACGTTGAAGGCAAAGTTATCATGTATGCCGATTCCATAACTGGGAGCATGCAACGCGCCATAAACGAAACAAAGCGTCGCCGTAAAATCCAAATTAAGTTTAACCAAGAACACGGCATTACACCTCAAGGAATTAAAAAAGAAATCTCTCAAGGGCTCCGCGAAATTATTAATTCCCCTAGTCCTACTCTTAAGGGAGGTGGCCGCAGGCTGGAGGGGGCCAAAACAGACCCAAATCAAATTGACCCCTTAAGCTTAGCCAAAAATTCCAAAGGCAGATTAGACCCGACAGAAAAAAAGATCCTCATTAGCGATCTTACCGCTCAAATGGAACTCGCCTCCGCCAACCTCCAATTTGAACTCGCCGCCGAGCTCCGCGATACCATCAAATCCCTCCAAAAATAAATACATTAAGCGCTCAAAAAACAGTACTTGTATAAAAAAATATATAAGCTACACTTAAGGCCTAGGAGTTAAAACCATATGACCAAGCAAGAAGCCCAGATAACCTTAGATAAAATAATCGGCCAAATATTTGGCTACCAAAACACCTTAAACTTAAGGCAATTTAAAAAGAAGTTTGCCTTTGACATATCCATCCCCTTTAGAGTAAAAGATTCCCTTACAAACACTACAACTTGGTCTCAAAGCAACACTCCGCCAAAATTTTTATCTTTAAAGAACGCTCAAGAAAGCTCAAGTATATTTGAGGTCAACGCTAAACTTGATCTACAAACTATAGAAGATATTCTACACGCCTGGTCTTCCGTAAACTACTACACAACTGAAAAGCAAATAGATTCTTTTAACGTTTCCCAATCCGACAATATCACCCAGTCAAGGAATATCTATAAATCACAGGATGTAAGAGACTCTAAAGATATACTCTTTTGCGATGGAGTAGGCCAAAGCGAATTTGTTGCCGCCTCCCAAAGAGCAGCCAACAACTCATTCTGCATTAGAATTGAAGATTCATCTCTCTGCTCTAACAGTTTCCAGATTTCTTGGAGCTCCAAAATAAACAATTGCATCTTTATCCATGATTGTTATGATATGCAAGATAGTATGTTCTGCACTAATATGTCTGGTAAGAGGTACTGCGTCGCCAATATGCAATATACCAAAGAGGAGTACCTAAAACTTCAAAAGATAGTAGCGGTCTGGCTCCTTACTCCAACCCAATAGGTAATGTATACTTTATAGTTAAGTTTAACTATTTCTACATGTACTATTTTGAACTCTTCTTAAAATCAGACACTACAACCCAAGAAGACTGGCAGCAGTTATACAACACCATTGGCCAGCAAGCAGGTCTGCTTAATGAGTTCCAAATTATCGTCAGCCTCCAAAACAACACTGTGTGTTACTTTATAGCCTCGTTTAAAGACATCACCCCACTTTCCAACAAATTAAGCTTAGGTATAATCAAGCCCTCTTCAGAAGAGGCATTAGGCTTACCATCATCATCTGATTCTAAAAAGGAAAGATTAGTTACGATAAGTGCCGGTGAATCACTACTAGACATAAAAGAAAAGTCACTAATTAAAAAATCAAAAGATTTAATCTTTGCCCAAATTCTTATCAGGCGCATTAATAAAGATAAGGCGTTCACTACCTTAAAGCTCTTCTTTCAAGATCAGGCCGAAAAATGGTCTCTCAACAAAAGGCGCTTGACCCTATTTCCGTCTAACCTCTTGGCTGTAGACCTCAAGAATAATACCAAATATCTACGCAGCAAAATTGGTAAATACCTAGACATTCAAAAGTCTTTAAAGATTATGCAGAGCGAAAATCTGGACGCTATATTCGAGGTCTACACCTTCCCTTACCTTCCCAAAAACTATTACTTAAACTTAAGCTCTTACGACTTCAATAAACATTCCCTTATCGTTGGAGCCAGCGGAACCGGAAAATCTAGACTCATTTCACTTATAGCAAGTAGAATATCCGCCAACCCTATCTTACAAAATGAATACAGCGTAGTCATCATTGACCCACACGCATCACTTGGAGACAACCTCTCACATCTCTCTAACAGCGTTACCGTTGACTTTAAAGATGCAGATCAAGAAACCCAGCTCTTTTCTTCTCAAGATACAGACATTCAAGCCGCAACTGAACTCACTAGTAGCCTCTTTAAATCACTGCTGTCAGATCAGGCCAGCCCCATTTTAGAGCGCGTTCTAAAAAACTCAATCTACGCCCTTATTACTGCTCAAGTAATGTCACTTGATAATCTCAAACGCCTTATTACAGATATTGAGTACCGTAGCCAGCTTTTAGATCACGTCAAAGATCACGTCCCCTCTAACATCACCCAGTTCTTCGGAACAGATTTTAACGAAATCAGAACTCAACGATACACAGAAGCAATTTCTCCAATAGTCAGTTTTGTAGAAGAGATCCAACTTCAGCCAGCCTTTAACAACAGCAGCGATGATGACGAGAACTCGCTATCAAGATTAATAAACGACCACTCCACAACTATCTTCTCACTAAATAAGATAAGTATGGGCGAAAAAGTTGTAAAAACTGTTGCCGGCCTTTTAATCCAACAAATCTTCCTCCTAGCTCAAGCTCGTGTTTTTAACAAAAAGATTATACTAGTGATAGATGAAGTCTCTGTCGTCCAAAACCCAACCATTGCCTCAATCCTTTCTGAGGCCCGTAAATTCAATCTTTCCGTCATACTAACCCAACAGTATTTTGGGCAAGTAGATAAAAGCCTACGAGAAGCAATTTTTGCTAACGTACTAAACTATTACATTTTTAAGGTTTCTGAGGAGGACGCCAAGTCTCTGGCAGGCAATCTAACTATCAGCATCCCTTCTGAAATTGCCCAATCAGAAAAAGATAAAGGTCGCAATATCAAAGATCTTCAAGCTCAGATATTAACCGAGTTAAGTCCTCGCGAAGCCATTATTCAACTCTCAGCAAACGGGTCAATTCTACCGGCTATAAAAGTAAAGACCGCAGATTTTGAGCAAGATCCCGCTAATTCACCTTCTAAAAAAAGTGCAGTTCCTGCCAGCGGCCCGATTAAGTTAGATAAATTCGTTGAAGAAGATAAGTCAGAGCTAGCCAAACCTAAGCTTGAAAGCAATCCTACAACCGAACAAACAATACCAGCGACTCCCACAAACCCTAAAGTTGCGGAGACAATTATAAATCAAGTTCAAAACCCGATCTACACACACATTCAACCGGCACCAAAAAAAGTTAACCTGAGCGTACAAGATCTCCTGCTCGCCCAATCTTCTAGTAGAAAAAAGAAATAAAAGCTATAATAAGTTTATGACTCACCAAGACGCTCAAAACATTCTAGATAAAATAATCGGCCAAATATTTGGCTACCAAAACCCCTTAAGCTTAGAACAGTTTCAGCAAAAATTTGCTTTCGACATTGCCCTGCCTCAGCAGGTATATGATACAACCGATGGCACACCAACTTGGACTCAAACCACAACTCCAACTAAATTCATAAAAATTGACAACGCACTCCAAAGAGACGACCTATTTAAAAGAGGGTCCCACCAGAAAGTCCCGCTTAACAGCATTGAAGATATTCTTGCTATATGGTCGGACATAAACTACTACACCACCGAAAAAAACAGAGACAGCACTAATGTGTTAGAATCCGACAATGTCCAAGAATCTCAAAACGTCTACCGTTCTCAAGATATACGCCAATCTAAAAATGTCCTCTTCTCTGATAGTATTCAAGACAGTGAATTCATTGCAGCATCTCAAAGAATGTCTAGGAATAACTTCTGTATACGAATCGAGGATTCGGTTGACTGCTCTAACAGTTTTCATGTTGCTTGGAGTGCTAAAGTTACTAACTCCATATTTATCCACGACTGCTTTGATATGAAAGATAGTATGTTCTGTACAAACATGTCAGGCGCGCAGTATTGCATAGCAAATATGCAATATACAAAAGAAGAATACGAACAAATACGCAAAATGGTTATCGGCTGGCTCCTGGCCCCACCAGAATAAGCAAAAAGCTCCACCACACCATAAAATCCCTCCAAACCTAAAGAATTGACTAAGCTTAAGCAATTCGGCTAGACTTAAGCTTAATAAGCTATAAATAAACAATGTCAGAACACCCCAAAGGGCCAAACAGAGCAGCAGGAGCTTTCGCTGGCGCTGCGGTCGCTGGAATTACAGCTCTTGGAGCTGGCCCCGCAACACAAAACATACCTCCCGCACCAAGCCAAAGGCCTCCTGCCGCAGTTGCCGAGGTAACGCTAGCTCCAGATGGCGGAATTCTAGATCCTTCCAGCACAAAAACCCCACCAAAAACTAACTCCGATCAAAATCCTAAACAAGAACTCACCGTAGAAGTTCCCGGAACAGGAAAACACACCGGAGGAAGAGTTGTCTTCGGTTTTGAAAGAGACAACAACGGAACCCTCAACACCGGTGAAAAGGGTCCAGAACCTGGTGTTCCCGCCAGAGAACTCATCCCCGATCTTATGCCCAATTTAGTTATTGGCACTTCCAGTAAAGGCGGCGGAACTGAAGACGATGGCTGGGAATTAAAAATAGCCCAAACAGAGAAAACTATACAAGTTCCCGTTCCAAAAACAGAGTCCACTTTTACAGAAGTTACCGAAGAGGTGCAAGATGTCAGCAAATACCCAATTAAAACTCCCTGGGAACAAGATTACAAAGCCTCACCAGAACTACACGCAGAGGTTGAAAGAGCCATTCAAGAATGCTTTGACCAAATTCAACAAAGAAGAGAACTAGGCTACCTACTTACCAGTTTAAAAATCGGAGGCCTATCCAGCGATGAAGGCAATGCCGAAAACCCCGGAGACCCAATGGCCAACCTAGGTCAACACTCTAAACTTAATCAAGATCTCGCCAACCAACGTGGCCTAGCCTGAATCCAAACAGGCCTAGAACTCGCCCCTCAAAACGATATCGACCCAGCGCTCATTCAATTTCTTGAAGGCCAAGAAGTTCTTGCTTCAGATCAAGAAATCCAGCAAATTGTTGGTTACGCCAAACTCCTCGGTCAAGATCCACTAAGCTTAATTCAAGATTATAACCGCGCCAAAGCAGAAGGGCTACAACCACTGATGGATAAACTTTTTAAAGGCAACCGCGGAATTATTTGCGTTGCCGAATACACAAAAGTAGAAACCACCGTAGTTTAAGGCCCAGATAAAAAAACTGTTGTTTTAGTTCCTGTTGAGATAGAAGGTAAAGAGCTGCAGTGGCGCATCGAAATCCCAGGAGAAATCCTCTTACTGCCCCTACTTTACATTGCCCTTAAAGCCGGGTTAGGAACCCTTGGCGCACTAGGTGGAGCTGGTGGAGGCGGAAGTTTATTATCAGCCAGCGGAAGAACCCCAAACACACCGCTTAAGCCTAGCGCACCACCATCCGGAGCAAGCCCTCCGCCACCCAAACCTCCGGTTGCTCCCACCAAAAGAACTCAACCAAACACTCCAAACCTACCTACCCCAAAGTTAGATCCGCCAGAACTCGTACCACTGTACCCTCTAAGCCCAATCAAAGATTCGCAGTTCAAAAAAGGCCCACAAAACACTGGCTTGCAAAATCCCCAAAACCCAATTCAAAGAATCAAACAACCCCGGCCACATAACTTCCACGGTTCTGGATCTCGACCCGGCCAACCCATGGGGCGCTCAAAAGGCGGAAACCGCAGAGGCAAAAGAACCGGCTCCGGCCGCTAAAAACCTTGACTAAGCTTAATTACTATTCTAAACTTAAGCTTAGAAGAATCAACAAACAAAACCAAAAAAATGACAGACGATACACCACCAGGACTAATCACAGGAATACCAGACTTTGAAGAACCAGAACGAGTTAAGGTCAGGAGTACTTTTGCTTCTAAGCCCGACCAAGACCCACATGGCATGGGCGCAAAAGCCACAGCAATGGGCAGGCATCTACCACCCACCACTCCAAATCTAGCAAACCACGAAGCTCGCTTTATACATGGCTCCAGCATAACCGCAGCACTCCCAGAAGAAGTTGCTGAAACTGGAGTTCCACAACAAGTTAAACTCAACCTAGGAACCCCATCTCGGCCTGTAGAATTAAGCTTAGCAGTACGGGCTTCGAGCTACACCGATCTTGCCCAAATGGAATACCCTACAGTAATACTCTACCCCGGCATCCCAATCGGTCTAGTAACCCTAAAAGTTGGTGATCAGGAAGTCGTCATAGACCCAGGGAGTTCAGCAAAGCAGGCTTATCCTCCTCGCACATTACAAGATCAAGGCACATTAAGCTTAGAGGCTGTTTCGGCCATAAGAAAAAAGCTCAGCGTAAACGGGCAGGAACTTCTTAATGAGGTGTTAGAAGATGTTGCAGCAAACGAGGCCCGTGAGCTATCCGAATACGACGAAGCGACAAAAAGAAGAAGAGAAGTTGATGAATCTCCGTTCGAGCTAACTATTGGTAGAGGAACTAACCCAGCCACAAATCGATCATGCCTCGTAGTTAGCCTAAATACTAATGGAACTGCAAAAATAGACGGAATCCTAAAGTCTAACAAGGAAAGAGGAAATTCCACCCTTCAGGAAGTAGAAGAAGGAACGGAAAAAGTCTACCTACCAGTAAATCAAGAATCCCTTCAAGAAATCTCCAGAAAACACCTACAAGTAGTCTTTGATAGATCAACAGGCCAAGTAACCATAACTGATACATCCACCAACGGAACTCAGGTCACCAACAACCTAAACGCCTCTTAGAATACACCCTCTACTCCCCTTTCAACTCCCCCAACTCTTCCTTAAGCTTAACCAAAGAATCTTTCGTCTCTGCTACTAACTCTTTTGGAGCTCGCTTCACGTAGGCAGAATTATTAAGCCTAGCTTCCAAATTCTTAATTCTAGCCTGAACTTCATCTATCCTTTTGCCAATCTCACTTCTGTATTTAGCAAGATTTTCGCCCGAAATCATCAAACTCCAACCTTCCACACTCGGAACATTCAAACTTTCCACTAGATTATCCGCAGAATTAAGCTTAGCCAAACCAGAGCTTAGCTCAGCCAAATTAGCATCTTTAGCCACAACCTCAATCTCATTACCAACATAAGCCTTAACCTTGCGCGCAAACTCCGTCGCCCTAATCACCTCTTCAAAATCCTTCACCTCTTCTTTACTAAACTTAACTTTTTTCAGATTTGGCCAACTTTCCGTAACTAATAAAGATGCTTCAACGCCCCCATCTTCAGAAGATAGATTCAACTCTGACGGCTCAGATCTGCTTGTTCCAAAGCCCAAGCCCTGCCAAATTGCTTCTGTTACAAACGGAGCAAACGGATGCGCCAACTTCAAAACCGTCTCCAAAGCAAAAACCAGAACCCCCAAACCCCTGGCTTCCTCTCCCCCGGGAGAGGATTGAGGTGAGGGGTTTTTATCTCTGCCATTTTTAACCGCCTCCACATACCAATCCGCCAAACTATTCCAAACCACATCATAAACTAGCCCAAAAGCCTCACCAAACTCATCTTTATCTAACCTTTTAGATATTTCAGCCTTCGCTTCATTAAGCTTAAAAATAATCCAGTGGTCAGCCGGAGTTTTCAGTTCCAGCTCACCCAAATCAGCCGCAGATTTAAGCTTAGCCCCATCTAACAAATTCTCTACAAATCTAGCAATATTCCAGAGCTTGTTCGCAAAGTTTCTGCCCAAAACCATTTTAGATCGATCAAACGCCTTATCCGCTCCAGCCGTTGTGTCAATCGCTATCATTCCCATTCGCATCGCATCCGAACCATACTCATCCAAAATATCTTCAGCAGAGATTGTATTACCCAAAGATTTACTCATCTTCTTTCCATCTTCACCTCTGATATTTCCGTTCACATAAAGAGTCTTAAACGGAATATTATCCACGTTCCACAAAGCCATCATTATCATCCTCAAGCCCCAAAAATTAAAGATCTCGCGCCCGTGCTGCAGCCACGCCGTTGGAAAGAAATCTTTAAACTCCTCAGCACTATTTTCCGGATTTTCTACATCGTAACCAAGCGCCAAATACGGAAACTGCGTACTACTCATCCACGTATCAAACACATCTCCATCTCGCCTATAAGTTTTACCATTAAGCTTAATCTCGTCATCCTCGCTCTCATCATAAACCCACTCGTCAAGTTCCTCGTTATAAAAAGCCGGAATCCGAATTCCCCACGGAATCTGCCTCGATATGTTCCAATCCCGAATATTTTTTAGATAATCCAACCCAATTTCTTTCCGCTTTGCTGGCCTAAACTTAATCTCATCAGCCTCAATTGCCTCAATCGCCTTTTCAGCCAGAGGTTTCATCCGTACAAACCACTGTTCCATCAACATCGGCTCAATCACCGTATGGCATTTGTAACAAACCCCTACCCTGTTTTCATAATCTTCATCAACCTTAACAACCAAACCCTTAAGCTTAAGATCGCTCGCAACCGCCTCTCGCGCCTCCAGAACCGTCATCCCAGCGTATTTACCAGCATTCTTGCCCATTAAACCATCTTTACCAATTACCTCAACAAACAGGAGCTTATGCCTCTCGGCAATCTCTCCATCTTCAAAACTATGTGCCGGAGTTACCTTTACAGCGCCCGTTCCAAACTCCGGGTCAACCGCCTCATCTGCCACCACTTTTACTTTAGATCTCTTCCCGTCCGTAAGAACTTGAAGAGCTTCCACCTTAACCTCTTCGCCAACTAAGCTTAAGTAGCGTTCATCTTTAGGATTAACAGCCACCGCCGTATCGCCCATAATAGTTTCTGGGCGTGTTGTTGCCACCTCAAACGGACCATATTTTAAGTAATAAAGTGGAGTTTTCCTCTCCTCGTATTCCACCTCAATATCACTAAAAGATGTTTGGTGATAAGTGCAGTAGTTAACCAATCGTTCACCCCTATAAACCAAGCCTTCATCCCACATTCTTTTAAAGATTTTATTCACGCCCTTCGTAATCTTTTCATCCAACATAAACGTAAAATAATCCCAAGCACAACTTAAGCCTAGCTGTTTATACGTAAGCTTAGCCATGCCGATATTTTCCATTACAAACTCATAGGTCATTTCATACAGCTCTTTATCTGTAAAATCAAACTTGCTCTTTCCATTTTTAGCTAAGTATTTTTCAAAAACATACCAAGTTTCAAAACCAGCATGATCCGCCCCTGGCAGATACAAAACTCGATCTCCTTTTAAGCGCCTGTAGCGTGCTTTAAGATCTTGCTTAACATAAGTTGCCTGCCCAATATGCAGCTTTGCATTCGCATTCGGAGGCGGCATAATAATCGCAAACGGCTGATCTTTAGAACCATCCTCTGTAATTTTGGTAGATAAAAAATCAGAGCTAGCAGCAAAAGATGTTCTGCGAGGCTCAAACGCCCCACTTGCCAACCACAAATCATAAATCTCACCCTCGTAAGCCTGAGGCTCATATATCTTAGAAAGTTTCATAAAAGTTCACCATCTCTTTCCTGTCACCTCCACTCCATCCCTCCCTTGGGAGGGCTCCGACATGTCGGAGGGTAGGGTCATTCCAAATTATTAAATTAAGTTTACTATCTCTTCCAGTTCGTCATTCCCGCGTAGGCGGGAATCTTAGATTATTATTCTAAATCAGCCCCCAAAGGGACGACACCGCGAACAGATTGCCAACAGTAACCAAACTTAATATCCATACCCCACATTATACCACCCCTTAAGCCTAAGCAGAAATCTGCTTCCTCCCTTGAGTAGAGCCTGTCCCGCACCTGTCGCGGGTGGCAGCCGAACGTAAGTGAGTGCAGAGAGGGGCTCTTCTTTCTTTACTTTCACATAAGCTTAAGATAGATAGTAGATAGCCCCCTCCGGCCTTTCAGGCCACCTCCCCCAAGGGGAGGACTAAGAATACTAAGCTTAGGCTCCCACCACCGTCATTCTGAACGTATGTGAAGGCCTGTCCCACACTTGTTGCGGGGATCCA
>CAYWUW010000010.1:0-23602 GCA_964461505.1 uncultured Candidatus Saccharibacteria bacterium | reverse complement strand
ATTCTGGATCCCCGCAACAAGTGCGGGACAGGCCTTCACATACGTTCAGAATGACAGTGTATGGGAGGTTAAGTTTAGTGAAAAAAGAACCTCCGGGTTTTTTGGAGGTTCTTTTTAAGTTTTTGAGTGTGACCGGTTAGTTCTTGCTTTTAGCCTGTTTTTTGCTGCTCATTTTGTGGCTAGCAACAAATGCTAGAACTGCAACAAGAAGGGCTAGGCCGGCGGTGAAGGTTCCGGCTCCAGTTGAAGGAACTTCGTTTGGAGTGTTCTGACAATCAGCAGAGTTTTTTGGCATGTTTTCTTTGCCGGGAATTGGGCAGGGCTCTACTACTGTTACGGGAACGCTATCACAATCATCGTTTTGGTTTGTATTTTGTGGATTAACCTCTTCTGCATTAACACAGGCAGTGTTGGTAAGTTGGCCAGGAACATATTTAACGACTTTTGCTGTTAAGCTTAGGGTCTTGCTTTGGCCGACTTTAAGTTCTGCAATTGTGGCTTTAACGCGGTATGGGTTGAATTCAAAGATTACATCGGGTAATTGTTGGTAGGTGTTGAAGACGATGTTAGCAGGAGCTGGATCATCAACTTTAACATTCTTTAAATCGATATTACCGGTGTTGGTTACAACTAGAGTGTAGGTAAAGACTTCGTTAACAGATAAGTTGTTTTTGCTGACGGTTTTTTTGATGTCAACGGCAGGTTCTTTTTTTGGAGGTGTGTAATCACAGTTTATTACGGCTGGATCTTGCTTTTCTGGAAGAGTTCCTTCGGGATCTGCTTTGGCAACATTGTTATAGAAGGTTCCTGCTGGTTTGCATTTTTCTTCTTTTTCGGCTTGGGTGTTAGCTTTAATAACAGCTTTGAAGGTAAAGCTCTTTTTGGAACCTTTGGCAATGGATGGTATTGTGACGCCTTTGGCAGGGTTGAAGAAATCTTCATCATTGCCGACAGTTGCGCTTTCTAGCTTGAGGCTGTTATCTACATAGCTTACGCCAGCAGGTAGAATATCCCACGCTTTAACATTCTTAAGTTCGGTGTCGCCGGTGTTGGTTACATCAACGCGGTATGTGAATTCTTCGCCTGGTTTAATTTTTACGCTAGATGCGTTATCTTGTGCATCTTGATCGTTAACGTACTTTTTGATGGTGTAGTTAGGTTCTGGTTGAGGTTCACCAATAATTGTGGCACGAATTGTTATCCATCCATAGTATTCAAAACATCCAGGCCAAACTCCGTTGATGGCGTTGCTTCCGATTGTGGTTCCAGTTTTGCTGACAAAATTATCACTAAGTGTTGTGCCGCTTGGGAATCCGGCTTTGTTGCCTGCGGTAGAAAGCTTGGCACTTCCTTCGATGTAATCGATTTTGAATCTTTTGCCATCGGCGGTGCTGATTCTAGTGCTATCAAAAACCTCTTTTGGGGTTGAGTTGCTGGCATTTACAAATCCGATTGGTTCATTGGCTGTCCCGAATTGGTTTTGCGGAAGATCGATTCCGGCTTTAACATCTTTTGCAATTCCAAGCCCGCTTTCGTTAGTGCTGGAATTTGCATTGTTGTGCACTAATACTCTGAATTCTATTTGATCGCCCGCGACAACTTTTAGATCGTTGCTCCAAGTTTGATCGGATATTTTTCGAGCTGTTGTAAAGTTGAACTCATCTCCATAAATTGGAGTATTCTTCATACTGTTAAACACTGGGCCGTTTAATGAGCCTTTGCGGCCAACAGGATCGGTGTAATCGAATGCAGGACGATTTGGGCCCCACACTGCGAATGCTGCTGCAGAGGTTGCTATCGCTAGTAAAGTTAAGCTTAGCAAAGCTTTTTTGGCAGTAGAAACCTTCTTGATTTTTTTTAGGATTTGTTTGAACTTCTTCATGGTCTTTATTCTCTTACTTTAACTAAACTTATTTTACTATACTCTGCACATTCTTAGATGACAGGGCGTTGCTTTCTTCTTAATCTAGCAGTGGCTGCTCCTAAACCTAAGACTGCTATTCCTACAATGGCTGCAGCAAGGCCAGAGGTAATCTCTCTTGCTTTTTGTGTCGTAGTTTCTGGAGCTTTAAAGTGCTTGCCTTCATACCTGTTGTGAGTAGCTTGATTGATGTTGCTGGCTACTTGGTTGAAACCCATTGCTTTTACTGCTTTAGCTATTGTGGTTTCGGTTGCCGCTTGCATCCGAGCGCTTAGAACTGTTGCCGTAGGACGCGTTTCTGGCGGCGCGGTTGATTCTGGGGTGGTTGGAGGCGCTGTAGTAGATGGAACACTCGTTGCATTGCCAGGATTTTTGTCTGGCTTAGTAGTCGTAGTGCTAACTGCTGTAGTTGTAGTGCTTGGAGTTGTGGTAGTTGGTGCAGTAGTTGTAGTAGCTACTGTAGTTGTAGTGCTCGGAGTGGTGGTGGTGCTGGTTGTAGTAGTGCTACTATCTGGTGCAGTAGTCGTGGTAGTTGTAGTAGATTCGCCTGGAGCGGTTGTAGTAGTAGAGGTGGTTTCTACCGGCGCAGTTGTGTTAGGAGTGGTAGTAGGCGTAGGTTCTTCGCACTCTTCATCTGAAACTACTTCTCCATTTTGCTCTAAGTCAGACTGGGCGTCTGCTTCTGCTTGAGCTTGGGTCAAGCCTTCTCCTGTTTCTTGAATATATGCTGTTGTACCATCTGGAAGTTCAATGCATGCGCTAGCGGTAGCTCTTTGAATGGATGGGGTGGGTTCTTCTGGGGTTCGTACTGGAGTTGATGGTTCAGCAGGAGTCTGTGGTTTTGGTGCGTCCACTGCTTCTCTTGGTTGGTCACAGTCTTTTATCTCTTCTTCTTGTTCTACTAATACTCCCTCGTTGTTGACCACGCTAAACTTAACTTTTACTGCCACCCTGTCGCTTCTGTTAGAGACAGTAACCGTAACAATTTTGCCATCTTGGGTTAGATAGATACTTTTGTCAGTTGTTCCGGCAATGCTTACTACTTCACCGAATTCAGCTCTATTAAAGTGTTCTTGAACAGTTTCTAGATAAGCTTGGGCTAGCCGTGGGTTATTTTTCATGGCCTCTAGGTACTTGGTAGTCATCTCGGTGTAAACTTTATCGTAGTTTGCATGAATTTCAACATTGTTCTTCATAGCTTCGATTTGTGCCATGTATGTTGATACCGCAGCTACATTTACACCATTGGTTTCACTACAAAGACCTTTGAGTAATGCTTCTTTTGCTTGTTCTGGAGTTTGCCCGACCGCTAGTTGTGTTTTTGTGAACTCTTCCGCTCTTTTTCCGTTGTATGTTTCTACAATACATGCACCATCTTCGTGTTGCCCTACGACTTCGCCTCGTTCATCTCCAAAGAATACTCTAACCTCTTGATTGACTACATCATCGGCAGCAGTTTTGCTAGCACCAGCTTCTTGGAGTTCGGCAGATTCTTTGCCTGCCTCCTCTAGAATCTTCGTTTCTTCGTTAGCTGTTGGTTCTGCTGCGGTTGCGTCTGGGGTTGTAGTTTCGCTAGAACCTGAAGCTACTGTAGTTGTGGTTGCTTTTTGATTACCTGGCGTACCTGGCTCAAAGCCACTTGCTGTTGCTGGAGCTGCATTAGATGGGGTTGAATAGATATAATCCTTAGCGCCTGTTACAACAAGAGCGCCTAGCAATGCAACAGTGGCTATTTTAGTGGTTGCTATTTTACTAAAGCCATCGTTTAGTGCTTCTTTTATATTGCCTACACCTTCTATGATTGTGGCTGTTGCTTTACCGATTTTACTCATAATATCTCCTAAATCTTTTTAGTAATGCTTATTTTGAATCTTAGGCTTTATCTCTCTAATGTTTTCGCCCAAAAATAAGTCTATGCTTTCAATACTATCATAGTAGATACAATTATGTCAATACCCTCAACATCTAAGTGGTATTTTATGCAACAGGCTTAAGCTTAATAAAGATCTCCCCTGTTATGTAAGAGAAGATTGACAATTTAAGCTTAGATCATTCCTAAGCCAACTCACCGTGTGGGTGAATTAATTTAGGAATGGTCGGGGTGATTGGATTCGAACCAACGACCTCACGGTCCCAAACCGCGCGCGCTACCAACTGCGCCACACCCCGAAGTTTTATCTAACTTAAGGCTAAACTTAAACTAAGATCTAAGGCTTAAGCTTAGTGGGCTAGATCCTTAAAAATTATTTTAAGATGATTAGCTTCGGTAATCAATTATAGCAAACTCTAATTTCTAAAAAATACTAAGCTTAATTTTGTTAGCGGAGTAAAAGGCCGGCTCCGATTCCGAACACGCAGGCGATGCCTCCAATTAAAAGTGTGCGTAGGGCGAATTTTAGTTTTTTGCCCTTCAGAACTGCTCCGCGCCAGAATCCTAAAATAAATAAGCTTAGCATGGCTAAGGCGATGATTATGGCTTGATTCTGGATATTTAGGAAAAGTGGTGATATAACCCAAATTCCGGCAATTAAATATGAAACTAGCATAAGAATTCCTTTACGGATGGCGGCTTTATCTTTTTCGGGATTCTCATCGTTAGAGATAAATTCTCCTGCCCCCATGCTGGTGGCTTCTACGATGATGGTAATTAGGCCGGCGGCTAGAACCGTTTTTTCGGCGGCTCCGGTAGTAATTAAGCCTACGATGACTCCGGTTGTTGAAACGAGGCTATCTTCTATTCCAAAAATTATCGTGCGGAGGTTTTCTTTAATCATTTTTAATATTAAGCTTAAGTTATGTATTTAAGTATATACTTTTTGATGAATTCTTTTTATGGCAGGGGTGATAGGATTCGAACCTACGACACCCGGTTTTGGAGACCGGTGCTCTGGCCAGCTGAGCTACACCCCTTAGGCTTAAGTTAACATTATAGCACTGGAATACCTTCGGTGCGGTTTTTTAGGTTCTATAAAATTTGGAGGCCTTCGAACTTGTATTTGTTAAAGATGAGGATTTTGCCATCTTTTACGGCTGTGGCCTTAAGCTTAACAATTTGATCTTGAGCATTAAAACATTTTAGGGTGGCCTCTTTGCCGGTTTCTGTAGAACTTAAACCTCCTTCAATTTTACAGTTTTTTAGGCCATTAAGCTTAGCGGCGGTTTCGGCATTTTGGGTTTGCCCGGATGATTCTAGACCTTTGTTAACGGCGCTGGTTATCCAAGAATTCTGGGCCCAGCTCTTGCCAAAAATTACACCAAAAGTAAAAACTAGAAACACAACTGCGAGAATAATTATCTTCTTCATAAAAAATCTTAATAATTTGATTAAGCTTAAGTTTAGCACAATAATATGCTAGAGTTGGTAGTTAGTAAACTTAATTTTTGGAGGAGTTTTACGATGGGAATTATTAGTTGGATTATTTTAGGGGCACTTTCTGGTTGGATTGTTTCGATAATTGTTAAAACAAATGCAAAACAGGGCTTTTTGGGCAATGTTGCGGTTGGTGTAATTGGAGCTCTGCTGGGCGGCTTTTTGGGTAGCAGATTGTTTGATGTTGATGTGAGTGGGCTTAATTTTAAAAGTATTTTGGTGGCAGTTGTTGGCGGTTTGGTGTTTGTGGCAATTTGGAATCTTGTTACAGGCAGAAAAACTTTGGGCGACGATCAGTAGGATAATTTTGTTAGATTTGTAAAATGAAAGCTGATGTAAGACGCTGCAGTTGGTGCACCGGTGCGGCCGAATATATTAGTTATCACGATGAGGAATGGGGAGTTGAAACTCACGGAGATAATAATCTTTTTGAGCTGTTAAGCTTAGAAGGTGCTCAGGCTGGTTTAAGCTGGTTGACTATCTTAAAAAAAAGAGCTGGTTATAAAAAAGCTTTTTGCAATTTTGATGTAGCTAGGGTTGCTAAGCTTAATTCTGCTGAGATTGAAGAGATCTTGCAAAATGGAAATGTGGTTAAAAACAGGCTAAAGGTTAATTCGGTGGTTCAGAACGCGGGCGAGATTCTTAAAATTCAAGCAGAATTTGGGAGCTTTGATGAGTTTATTTGGAAGTATTCTGAAAAGTTAGCTAAGCTTAAGGGTTTTGAAGTTGCAGAAATGATGAGCAAAGATCTTAAAAAGCGGGGGTTCAATTTTGTTGGGCCAACTATTTGTTATGCATTTATGCAAGCAGCCGGAATGGTTGATGATCATGAAGAAGGATGTTTTAAGTTTAATTAAAAAGCTTGAGTGCGGCGGATGAGCTCTATTTGGGCTTGTAGACCTTGCAGGGTTTGTTTGTAGACTGGAGTTTCTTCTAGGGCATGAGCACGGGCTTTAACTTCTTGAATTTTAGATTGAAGGTAGGCTAAATGAGCTCCGACTAATTGGTCGGTTAAGCTTAGTGTGTTGGTTTGTGGTGGGGCTTGGATAAGCCTAGTCGGAGCAAATGCGCTAAATGGTAGACCTGGGCTAACTTGGCCAAGAGGCAGAATCTCGGTGATCTCTTGAAATCCTTTGCTGAAGACTTCGTAACCTGTAAAGGCAAATCTTCCGGCGCTATCTCTGGCGCAGAGCTGGGCGATTGGGGCGACATTGCCTCCGTGGCCGAGATAGATTGCTCCGAGCTGTAGGTTTGCGGCTGGAATTGGTTCTGATTCTGGAAATAGATTTATGAATGCTACTGTTTCTAGGCTTGGAACGGGGCTTCTAGGAATGGTGGCCATATAATTTAAGATTTGGATTTTAAGATCTATATTAACTTAAGTTTAGCGAATAGGCCCGACTTTTTGCGTGTAGCAAATCTTGCAAAAGGCTTGGTAGGCGATTTCGGCCTGGTTATCTATGGCTACCTGTGAGCCTTCAGTGACAAATTCCCCATTTATTTTACGGGCGTTGAGGGTGGCGTTTTTGCCACATTGGCAGATTGTTCTAACTTCTTTTATAACATCGGCGACCTCGAGCAATCTAGTGGATCCGGGAAAGCCGTGAGTTTGGAAATCTCCTCTTAAACCATAAGCCATAACTGGAATGTTGGTCGGAGGTAGGGTTAAGCTTAAGAGTTGGTTGATTTGTTCTGGGGTAAAAAACTGTGCTTCATCGGCAAAGATGCAGGCTATTTTGGCTTTGCGGTGTGCCTCGGTTATTGTTTGTTGAAGATTTGTATTTGGGGTGGCTAAAAGATCGACTTCTTTTTGGACGCCGATTCTAGAGGTAATTTTGGCGGCGCCTTTGGTATCTTGAGATGGTTTTACAATAAAAGTGCGCAGGCCCTGTTCTTGGTAATTATGTGCGGCGCGGATGAGTTCTATGGTTTTGCCGGAATTCATTGCTCCGTAGTGAAAATAGAGTTTGGCCATGATGTTAAGTTTAGCAGAAATTAGATTCTAGAGCGTATGGTGGTGAGCAGCCAACTGAGGTTTTCCATGTTGAAGATGAGGCGGTAGCGATTTTCTTGATCGAATAGATCGAAGATTTTTTTATCGGCCTCAGAGTTGTTGGCGTAATTTATGCGGAACTTGTTAAAGGCAACCTCTTTGCCGCGGAATTCCATTTTGAGTGGCTGGCAGATAAAGCTGCCGTCGCTTTCATCTTCGAATAATGCTTTTACTTTAACTTGTTCATTGATTTTGATTGAGTTTGCCATGGTGGTTTTAGACCTCTAGTTTTAGTTAATTGATTGATTAACATCTTGAAACTTTTGGCTTAAGCTTAAGGGCAAACACTGCTTTTGGTGAATCTGAGTGTAGAATTGTTGGGATAAGATCTGGGAGTTTATCTGAAAAAAAGAGTGCTTATTAACAAAAATTAGATGCGTGAAAAAAGTTCTTTTTTAATGAAGAACGGTTACTTTTTGTTTAGATAATGATCTAAAATTCCTGCTGTAAAACTCAGGCTGAATCTTCTAAAAAGTTTAAAGAAGAATCTCTTTTTTGGTTTTGTTAATAAGCTTGCAAATTAAAGGTTTTAGAGCTTTGCTAAAAAGCCAGTATCTGCATAACTGGCTTTCATTATATCGTGCTTAAGCTTAAGTTTGCTAGAGCTTTTTGTTGTGATTTTTTCTATGAAGTTGGTGCGTTTAATCTAGCAAGTCAAGCAATTTGGAAGTCCTGTCATCAATTATAGGAGTAAGCCTAGATTCTGTGCCTCTTGATCTGAATTCTGTGGTATAGGGCAGCCGGGCTCTATTCGCTAGGTGGCATTGTGCAAGCCCGTAAATAATCAACTATTCCCTTATCTAGTGCCATTGAGAACTTCTTTAGTAATTCAATATTCCCACCAGCTTTATTTTTAGCATTAGACTTCTCGACGATACGAATTTGATCGAGAATCTTAGCAGAGTCCTTATTTAAGAACGCAATGGTTCCATTAACATAGGCATTCCAGCATTCCTGTGCATCCTTATCTTCATCCTCGTATCCTTTTTCAAAGCATTCAATGGCCTCTGAGTAGTATTTTGATCCTGAGCCTGCAAACGCCTGACCAGCGTGAAAATAGAGTAGACTTAATGGCAGGTAATGGTCTTTATGTTTTAATTTATTGTTTGAAATAATTAGTTCTCTATTTCTTTCAATATAGCTCAGTATTAGATTGGCTATGTATGCTTCGCTGACATTCCCAACCAAGGCTCGAAAGCCTTCCTCGCCTTGATCAAATTCAGTAGGGCTTAATTTTAAAAGTTTTTGATGATCTTCGACAAATGACATAATATTTTAAATTAAATTTTATAGATTAGTTTAGGAATAAAATTATGGTCTTCTCAATCAATAATAACCAGTAAGTGCAGAAAAACAAAACCAAAGAACTGATTTAGTGAAATAGATGTTGGAGTTAGTGGAGTTAGTTAGGTCTTTATGGTTCTTGCCGCAGAAAAGAAAATGCAGCTTTTAAATACTTAATTTGAAGTTAGATTTGACTTAACTAAAACCTATTGATACATTTTAGTTAAGTCATTATTATGGCTTGGTTGAGATAGGTTACATAAAAGTAGGTATATTGCTTTAATAAAATAGGAGAGAAACGATTATGGAAACACCCACAGTACCACAAACAGAAGCTAAAACAGATGCGGTGGCCCTACCTTCAGCAAAAGAGGTGTTCGAAAAACTTGGAGGGGTAAGCTTAATGGAATATCTGGCAAGAGAAACAGCAATTGTAATGCCCGATACTCTGCCTGTGGGCTACTCCACAAGAGTAGGAAGTTGCTTGGATTGTGACACCAAATAAGTCTTTAAGCCAGGACTTACTACTCGCAGTTTAAACCGAATGACCAATACTATGCACAAAGTCGTAGTATTGAGGAAGCTGAGTTAGTAATACTATACTAGTATAGTATTACTAACGTTATGTCAAGTGTTATCTTAAGAATTTAAAACTGACATCAAAGACTATGCATACTGAAATGACTGCAGGCATCGGTTTGTTCAGCTTTAGAGAAGATGCAACAGAGGGCTCTGTTAGGTCTGTAGCTGACAAATTAGATACATTAGGGGCTGATTACCACTTTGTTGCTTCTGAAGATATTGTTAGGGGATTGGCAACAATATCCCTAAGTTCGCCTTTTGCCGCTCCGGGATATATTAATAATGCGTGGGTTCGTAAAATATCTCCGGGTCTGGTTTTATATCCAGATAAGCCCTTAAACGATCCTTTAAACTTGCGTGCGCGTGAAGAATCCTTTGACTTAATAAAAGAGTACATAGCTCAAAGATATAGGGGTTTAGTAGTGTGTGATCCAAATAAAGCAGGGCCAGCAGAGAATAAGATAACGCAATTGCGTGTTGCCACAGAAACTGGCTTAGAGATACCTAGGACTATATTTACGAACTCGGTAGATGATGCGCGTGTTTACTTTGGCGATCAACCTGTAGTATACAAGGCCATATCACAATCTATGCCAATAACAGATTTCTATGGCAGGGAAGCAGACAACCCAACAACTCCAATAATCCTAGCAGACTTACCAGGCGAACTTATTATTAGTCCATCAGTGTTCCAGGAAAGTATAGTAAAAAAAGCGGAATATAGGGTAACTGTCGTCGGCCAAGAGATGTTTATTGCTAAGCTGACAGCAGTAGGTAGATATACTGAAACAGACTGGAGAGATGCACTTCTGAAGGATGAGGTACGGCTAGAGCCCGGGGACCTTCCCGAAGCTTATAAGCAAAAACTGTACCGCTTGGTTGAGTCTATGGGGTTGAACTATGCCTCATTAGATGTTATAGAAGACCTAGATGGTAACTTATACTTTATCGATCTTAATCCAAGTGGCAACTTTGGCTGGGTAGAACATTACACCGGATTAGATATTTCGGGTGCTATCGCAAACCTTTTAGCTGGAAGAACTAGTGCGAGAAAAGTATAAAAAATAACTATATGCTATTGCAAAAAATACTGGTGGAGCTGGTGGGGATTGCCCCCACGTCCGATTAGTTAACTGATTAGTGGCTGTTCAACATGTTTATTGTTCTTGGGTTTTTACGATTTTAGGTGCTGTAGGCTTTTTCGTAATCTGTTATTCCTTGTTCTAGATATTTAGAGAAGTTTTTGAGAATTTTGATGTTGCCGCCGCGCTTGTTTTGTTCTGCGACTGCGGAATCTTGAATAAACTTAATTTGTTTATCAACCTCATCTTTATTTTGTTGTAAGAATGCGATTGTTCCGTTTACGTAGGCATTCCAGAATTCTTTGCCGGGCTTGTAGCTTTTTTTAAAGTATTGAATTGCTTGTTTGTAGTATTTTGTTCCAGCGTAAGCAAAGGATTGTCCGGCATGAAAATATAGTAAATCTATCGGTGGAGTTTCATCGCTAAACTTATTGGAATTTGTTTTTATGTAATCAAGGATTAAGTTTGCGATTTGTTCTTCTGGCGTGTTGCCGATGAGCGATCGCCAACCATTTTCGGATTGATCAAATTCGAAAGGATTCATTTCTAAAAATTTACTGATATTATTACCTAGCATTATCCGTCTTTTTTTAGGTTGTGTTGATAGGGATTACAGTACCGAGATAAAACTCAGTCTTCGCTTGATGGCGATGGGAAAACGAGCGATTACTGCTAGAGTGATTAGTCTGTATAAAAATCGCCTAGCTTAGCACTCTCGTATTCTGCCTTGCTTACATCAAAAGTATGGCCACAGGTAGTTTCTTGAGTATTGTCTTTTCCTTCCTCCTTCTTTACTGCCACCCCCTTTTCAATTATGGGAAAATCTGAAGGGCTCTGGAGGCGTCTTCTGGCATAATCTTCATCTATTAAGATTGTTTCGCCCCCTAGACGTCCGCATGCTGCCACTTTTATTTTATATTCAGTTTCTTCATCATACATCAAACAAACGTTATTTGAACTTAGTAAGCAAACACCGTCTACCTTTTTAGTCTCTTTGTCGGTTACTATTCCCGACTCAGGATTTGCTGGTGTATCTAAGCTGCATCCGGCAAAAGCATGGGATCCGAAGAGTAAAGCGAAAGCTAAGCCTGAGTTCCGAATTAGTTTGCCTGAAAAACGTTCTTTCATATTCAATGATAATTTCCTTATGGTGGAGCACCTCGAAAAAAGTTCACCCCTCATTATCGAGGAAGTACGTCGCTGGCGTGATTTACTCTGGGACGATTACTTAGACTATAAATACCGTGAAAAACGGGCAACAGATGTAGATAACCCCTTGGGGCTTTAGCCCCCTCTAACTATCTATACTCTAAGCTAACCCACTTCTTATAAGACCAAAGCCACCCATAAGACCACTGTCGTCACCAAACTTAGTAACCTCTGTTGGTGTACCGATATTACGACCAGCTTCTTCTATCATTTCGGTATGCCTTACGGCTAGTCCGCCACCAAATACGATAGCCCGTGGTCTGTGTGTTTCAAGATAACTAACTAAGTGCCGTTTGAAATCTTTCGCAACAACTTCCCAGTCCGCAATCGTAAATTCCTCTGGTGCTTTACCAAATCTCTTTGCTAACTCAGCACCACCGTTATCTGTTTCCCAGTCAGCGAAGTAAGTTCGCCAGTTCAAAACTTCTACTGTTGGCTTGCTGTCTCTGTGTCTTATACCACCGCCACCAATTCCAGTACCCCAAATCACATAGTCAAAATCTCCATCTGTATGTCCATAGTACGCTTCACCAAGACCAGCAGCCGTTACGTCATTATCATAAAAGACAGGACAGCCACCAAGTCCCTCTGATAATGAAGCAACTAGGGGCTTACCAGCCCAGCTTGCAAGGTTTTTCGCAGATCTAATTTCTGTCTTATCCTGATTAGGTGATCCAGGCGTTCCAATGCCAACCGCTTCTATAGGCTCACCGTCTGCAATCTCAAGGGCAGCCTCAACCATGAAGGCTAAATCATTTTCAAAATCGTGAGAGTTCTTACGACGTAGTGGTTCACCCTCAAACACTGGATTTGCTAATTCAGCAGCACCAGCAACACGGGTATTAGTTCCACCTGCGTCAATAGATATAAACATATGGTATATTATAGCACTTTATCTGGTATTATACAAGGTGATTATGCTTTGTGCCTGTGTCGCACAATAAAGATTGTGCGGACTACCCTAACAGAGGTAGACCCTAATTTTTAACGACATATGTGCTTGTCAAGTGCTTGTGTTGTTTTCGCCCACCCCTGTTAAAAAACATACTATACAATAATGAGTAAACAGCGATTTTACCCAAGATACTGCTTGAGATTTTCAATGATTTTATCGCCAAGCCTTCGTTTCGTCTCGTGTGTGTGTCCAGCTACTATTTTTGGAAAAACTACGTGGGGTAAATCTTTGTAAGCATCATAGCTCTCACTGCCAGCAGAGTAATCAAACATTGCAAAATTGTTATTTTCGCCGATCCATTTGATGAAACCGTCTCTATCCAGACAATTACCCATACTAGCTTGAACTAGAACACTGTTGGGTTTGATGTGTGAAAAATCATTATTGTCCAGGGCCTGTAGATTACTTGGCGTACTAACAATGATTACGTTACTACTAGGTAATAGGTCAGCTTTTTCTTTGTATTGCAGACCTTGCTGTTCCCAGTCTGGCTTACGAGTTCTGCTGTAATAGAGCACATTCATTTTGTACGCTAAGGCTAAACGAGCAACAGCTTGCCCTAAGGCTCCAAGACCAATGATCCCGATGGTCTTACCCATAAGTTCGGTGGGATACTCTTTCCATTGGTACTGTCCAATGCCTCTCGCTAGATACTCTAGTTGCATGAAAATAAACTCTGCCGCTGGTTCGTCTCCGTAGTCAGAAACATTAGTCAAAACTATATTCCTGCTTGCTACAGCTTCCTGGTCTACGTTCTCCTTTGCCGTTCCACAAATGCCAATGTATTTAACATGAGGGCAAGCATCAAGATACGAAGTAGTTATTTGGGTGCCTGGGCTTATAAGGACTATTTCTGCATCGCCAGTCCGCTCTATTAACACCTGTTCGTTTGGTTGGCTATCGTCTTCGGGAAATTCAATAGATGAATCGAACAATTCCTTGATTTTGTTTTGTGTTTCAGGTAGCAAATGTACGTTTGCTATAACAACAAGTTTGCCCTCAGCAATACCTACGTCGCTAGACACTTTTTGCCTCGTTAGTTATTAGCCAGATACCGCCTGAACGTTTTTCTCCGTGCTTGCTCATTGCTTCGAACATTTGTTCAGCCTTAAAAAGTCGCCATTTTGGATGCTCTGGGCTAGGGTCAATAATGCGTATTTTGCCATCAACGATACGGTCAAAGACTACAACATGACCCCAGTCTTTTTCGCTGTCGCCTACTAAAACCCCGTGGTTGAAGCACAACAAGGCATCGTTGTTACTTGTCTCAACTTCATTGAGCAGACTTACTAGCTCGCTAGGATTATCAATTTCCGAGATTGGTTTTACTGTTAAATGTAACGGAATGTTAAGGTTTTTGAAGGCGACATTTGGCTCAAACTCAGGTAAGTATATGCGAGTGCCGTATCCTGCTGGCGGTTTCTCGGTTGATGTACGAACATTATAAAAATACTTACTTCTGTCAGGATGAACGATCAGACCGAGATGGTAGCCAATCTCTTCGGCTGGAACAAGCGGTATGCCATTCTTGTACATAACCATTTGAATACAGGTTGGTACGCAGCAAGAAGGCTGTTGAGTAAACGGGATATAACGAGAATTGTCTGGTGTTGCTCGTAACATGATAGCTACATAATAACAGGGATAAACAGCATTATCCACTGGGACGCAATAATACTCATCTTTTGTCCAAAAACGTCTCCAATGAGCTCCAGAGAGCCCAGAGAACACATTAAATTCGTTCATCTTTGATGTCTTGTGGATGAGAGGTTAGTATCCACAAATTTTATTTTGGGAGTATGCGTCAGCAACGCTATTTATTGGACATCGAAACTCTTAAAAACCTAACAAAATCAACTGAAGTTTCTAGAAATATGTACAGAAACAAAACGACACTTTATTTCGGCTTTCTTTAGCGTCTTTCATTCTTTCCGCAAACACTTCGTTATTCATATATGAAAAATATGTACTTCGGCTTATACCTGCATAACGACATGCCTCCTCAATAGTAGAGTTATGCTGGATCGCATCAGCTAACTTGAACATCGTCTTGTAGGTTAATTTAGGCGGTCTGCCTACTGCTTGCTTAATCATCGATCCTCCTTTCTATTTTTCGACGTTCCCTCTCTTCTTATTATCTCAAAAACCCTAATTTCGACTTGACAACGCTTATGTTAAAGCGTATAATTGGAAGTACGATAGTGAGTGTCTTGGTGTCATAGAACACATATACACTTTCTTCAGGTCTAACCACTCCTTTTTCGATACTTTCGAGTACCGAATAAGAAATGGATGACCAATCCAAAATACAATTTGTATATAACGAAATAAGCCCACAGCGAGAGCCAGCGGGTGATTTTGTCGTTCCTACAGAAATTACGTCTGAAACTCCTAAGCAACCAGACACTTACAATAAAGCAGACCTGGACGAATATTGCTTATGGTTGTATAGCATATATGAAAGATTAGATATAGAATCAAATAAACGCACATAGTGTAACAGGGAGAGCTCGGCATGATACTTTTCAAGATACTTCAAGAATACAAATGGCAGTCAAATTACGACTTTGCCGAGCCGTTCCCTTTGGCTACCATTTGTGCATTTGGGGTTGCATTATGAAAGACCAAGCTGTTGCACTTATTCGTATATCAGATCCGAAGCAAAGCGATGGACATAGCTTAGATGCACAAGAGGAAAGCGTCAGAAAGGTGGCTGAAGAACTTGACCTTGAATTAGTGAATATTTGGTCTGTCCAACGCTCTAGTAAAAGGGGCAGAAACTATAAGCGTAAAGACCTAGAAGAGATTTATAAGTTCTGCAAACGCAATCCAAACGTTAAATATCTGCTGATTGACTTCGTTAATCGTCTTATGCGTGAAGTCGAGATGATGATTTACTACAAGGTCTGCTTTAATCAGATTGGCGTACAGCTTTACTTTTGTGATCCTGGTCAAAGGCACCTTAACAGTGGAGACCAGTATGCAAAACTCATGCTATTCATTGAAGGTTTCAAGGCTGAGACAGACAATGATGCTAGGTCTGAGACAACCATTGCACGTATGAGAGCACGTTATAACGCTGGCTACTATATTTCGCACCCACACCAAGGTTATATGAAGTCAGATATAGCTGGGTTACATGTGAAAGACCCTGAGCGTTTTGAGCTTCTACAAAAAGGGAGCCGTCTTATAATTTATGAGCAGCATACACCAGAGCAAGCAGTAAAATGGATGAATGACCAAGGCTACCGCACTCGTGGCGGTAAGAAAATGGATGTTAATCATTACATCGAGCTCATTGAAGACCGTTATTTTTGCGGCATCATTGATATTAAAAAAGAAGGTCCCTTTAGTGATATAAAAAACGTGCAAGGGCTACATGAACCAATGTTCAGTGTAAGGGAGCATGAGAGACTTGTTGCAATCATCTCTAAACGCAACCCTCGCCTTCGTCTAAAGCATAATCCTGAATATCCGATGGCAAACTTCATAAGACACTACGAGTGTAAGCATGAGGAGCTACATAGTAAGTTCTCTGGTTTTGCAAAGGATCGTGGCTGGCGTAATGGTAAGAAGCGTCCCATGAAACCTACATATCGCTGCAGGACGTGCAGAAAAGAATACAGTCGCCAAAAAATACATGACGGTATTGATACGCATCTTAACAGTCTGGAATTTTTACCAGATGATGCCGCTTTCAAACGTGCTCTTATAAAGGTATGGCGTAACCAGCGTGGCTCCGTTGTCCAGCGTATTAGTGTCTTAAAGGCCAATAAGGAGCGTCTTGAAGTTGATATTCGCAACACGGCGGTAGATTATGCAAAAGAGCCAGAAGGAGCGGCCAAGAACGCCCTTAACTTGGTGCTTGAAGACTATTATAAGCAACTTGAAGCCCTTAAAGATGACATAGCCAAGACCCAGAACGTAGATATGGAGAGTGAAGACTTTGTGAAATTCGCCTTGGACTTCACCCAGAAACTTAAGGACAAATGGTGGTCCATCTCTTTTGACGAACGCAAAGGGGGTGAACAAATCCTATTTATTGGCGAATTTTATGTTGATAATTCTGCAAAAGTTCACACCCCCCAATTGAGCACGATTTACAGATTGGGAACAAACAAAAAAGACCCCGAAGGGTCAAATTTTGACAATATGGTGGAGCTGGTGGGGATTGCACCCACGTCCGATTAGTTAACTGATTAGTGGCTGTTCAACATGTTTATTGTTCTTGGGTTTTTACGCCTAAGCTTAAATCAAAGAACAAGAAAAATTAAGCTTTGGTGGTACTTTTGAATTTTAGACTTAAGATGTAGAAGTAACTACTCTAATTTTAAGCTTAGCCAGAGGTTTATGACACTTGATCTTCTAATAATTCTGGCAATAAAGAAGTAAGTGGCTACCTAAAATTTAGGCAGCTGTTGCGTAGGCTAGTTCTGCTTGTGGGGCATATTTTGCCTTAATAGCAGCTAGCTTTTCGCGAACTGTAGTTTTTTCTGCAGTTATAAATGAGCTTTTAAAGATTACTCAACCTACATGCGTACAACTAATCTGTTAAGGTTCTATCCGTCTAAAGTGCTAAATGCTTCAGCCCCATTCAAAATTAAGTTTAGCATAATAGAGACTGTTTTGTAAATATCTTGCTTATGCTAAACTTAAGTTTAGAACTTTACGTATATTCCAGAAAAATGACAAAACGTAATCAGAAGAAGCTTGCTAAATTGATTGTTGCGATTATCTTAAGCTTAATTGGGCTTTATTTACAGCTGGGCGAGAAGAAATCTACAGATGCCGTGCAGCCCGGCTATTACGAAGTTTTAAGCATTGCCGATGGAGATACAATTACGGTGGATATGGAGGGCAAAAAAGAAAAGATCCGTTTTATTGGAGTTGACACACCAGAAATTGCGCATAATTCTAGTGAGGTTAGCGAATGTTACGCAGATAAAGCTAAAGCTTATACAGAGGCCGCAATTGATGGAAAACGAGTTAAATTAGTGGCTGATGAAAAGGGTTCTAACAGAGATAAATACGGAAGATTACTGCGCTATGTTTATAACTATCAAAACTTAAGCTTAGATGAAACTCTGGTTTCGGAAGGCTATGGTTTTGCGGTAGATGGGTTCAGCTACACTAAAAAAGAGAGTTACTTAAGCTTAATGGCGGAGGCGGAATCTGGCAAAAAAGGTTTGTGGGCGGTTTGTGGGATTGATAGATCTAAGGGTTATCCAGAGGTTGTGCATTAAGTTTAGTCTTTTGTTTTTATGCGTAGCATGGATCCTGCGGCCTGCGTCGGGATGACAGCGACGGGAAGTTAAGCTTAGCCTTCTTATTCCTCCCCTTGGGGGAGGTGGCCTGAAAGGCCGGAGGGGACTTTTTAAGCCTTCGTAATCGCGCCTTTTGTCGCCCTGAACCATGGCATGTCGCCATGACGTGCTTGTTTCAGGATCTAAGTAAATAAGGATTTTATTTTTGACTGGATTCTTCACATACGTTCAGAATGACGGAGGCGGGAAATTAAACTTAATTTAGATCTAAGATTCCCGCCTCCCTACTTCGCCATACTGGCTACGCAGGGCAAGTCGCGGGAATGACGGAAGTAGACGTGGGGATGACGGAGGTGGATCAAGTGGGGGCGGTAGAAGGTGTGGGGATGACAGTGGCAGGTGCGGAGGTGGGGGTTATTGGAGGTTGATGGTTTTGGCTTTGGGGGTTGTTTTGCGGCCGCGGGGAGTTCTTTCTATTAAGCCTAGTCGCATTAAGTATGGTTCGTAGTAATCTTCTATAGTTCCCTTTTCTTCGGCGCTGGCGTGAGCTAAAGTTTCTAGGCCAACTGGGCCGCCAGAAAACTTTTCTATCATGATTTGGAGTAATCTCCTGTCGGATGAATCGAGGCCGTGTTCGTCGATTTCTAGCATTTGTAGAGCATCGAGAGCGGTTTGTAAATCTATTTTGTTAGGGTTGGCGTGAACTTCGGCGTAATCTCGAACTCTTTTTAGAATGCGGTTAGCAATTCTAGGAGTTAAGCGTGAGCGTTTGGCAACCTCTAATGCGGCATCTTCATCTAAGCTTAAGCCTAAAGTTTGGGAATTGTTTTTTAAGATTTGGGCGATTTCTTCGGTTTGGTAAAAATCTAGTTGGTGAACGTGGCCAAAGCGATCTCTAAGTGGCGCGGCGAGAGAACCGGTTTTGGTAGTGGCCCCAATTAAAGTAAATCTAGGCAGTTCGATTCTTAAAGATTTTGCACTTGGGCCTTTGCCTAAAATAATATCTAAACCATAATCTTCCATAGCGGAATATAAAACCTCTTCTATGGCAGAACTTAAGCGGTGGATTTCATCTATAAAAAGAATATCGCCGGGCTGGAGTTTGGTAAGCAAGCTGGCAAGATCTCCGCCACGTTCGATGGCCGGGCCAGCGGTAATGTGCAAATTGGCGCCGAGTTCTTTGGCAACAACTCCGGCCATGGTGGTTTTGCCCAAACCGGGTGGGCCGTAAAGCAAAAGGTGATCGATGGTTTCGCCTCTTTTTTTGGCGGCGCGGATGGCAAGTTCTAAATTACGCTTAAGTTTAGCTTGGCCGATGTATTCTTTAAAGTTGGTTGGGCGAAGGTTGAGTTCTGGCTTGGGCTGTTCTGGTTTTTTTGTGGAACTTGAATCTAAATTTGAATCTAAATCTGCACCAGAATCTGAATTTAGATCTGGATTTTGCTTTGAATCTGATTGCTTGGCAGGATCTATCAATCTATCGATGGCCATTTTATTCGCCTAGGCTTTCTAGTTCTTTAAGCAGTTGTTGTTCTTCTTGATTTAGAGTTTGGCCATCTTGTTCTTCTTGATTTAGAGTTTGGAGCTGTTCAAGTTCTGTTCCGGGTTTGATTGCAAAACGTATAAACTCATCACCATTGCTTAAAATTAAGCTTAGTGAAGCTCTGGTGCAGGGGTTATCGGTATCTGGTGCGCAATCTAATGGTTCTGCGCTGTAATCTATTAGTTGATCTTTATCTTTTGGATCTTTAAGAGCATCTTGGCCTTCATCTGAAATTAAATCAGAAAAAATGTCGGCTCTGGTTTTTTCATCTAGAAAAGATTCTGTGGTTGGAAAACTGTTATTTTGCAGGATGTAACTTCTTAGATATTCTTTGGCGGCAACAACTCTGGCTTTACGAATTTCATCTTGAATATTATTTTGAAGGTTTCTTTTGTTAGCAAAAGCCCAGTAAAAAACAGAACCAATAACTAAGATAATTAAGCTTAGTTCAAAAATGGTTAATCCGCGAAAATCTTTTTTTGGTTTGGAGTTTGGCATAATTTTAGTGCTTATTTTTAGTATAACAAAGCAGATTTTGCTAAACTTAAGGTTGATAACTAGATTTGATATGGCAGAAGACAAAAAAGATCTAAAAAATACAGGGCAAAACTCTAAAAATGGAGCTGCCGGCAAAGAGGGAGAGGCTCCGGTTATTTTGGCAACAGGGCAAGCTAAAAGTTCGCTTTCTAACCCAACTAAACTTAAGTTTAGTTTAGCGATATTGGTTTTGATGTTAGTTTTAGCGGTGGCAGGGCTTGTGGCACTAAGCGGCGGAGGCGGGAAAAAGCAGATTACAACTTTGACGGAGGATTCTAGCGGAGAAGATCGTGCAACAAATAATAACAGTGCTGGTTATTTGCAATCTCCAAATGGTAATTTTAGTTCGCCAACAACCTTAAACTTAAGCTACGCTTTGCCAGAATTGATGGTTTCAAAAGCAGATATGGCTGGGCTAAATCAACAAGTTGCTTGGCAAAATGGATTTACAGTTATGGCGGTTAGCGTAGATAGAGATTATCGGCCGGCCTCAGAATTCACTTACAAAAAAATTGCAGAAAGTGGCGATGAGTTAGTTAGAGTTAACTTTGTGGTTGGAAATGCGACCGGCAAAACAATGGCAATTGGTTATAACGATTTGGCTTTGTATTCTTTAAGCGATGATGGTGTTAAAAAACTGCCCGAACGAATTAGTGAAGATGTTTATTCTCCAAAAGATGGGCAGAACTTGGGCGCGGGGCAAACTCAAAATATATCTTTACATTTTAGAATAAAACGAGGCAGCCACTTTAATATTGTAAAAACTCAAACTTTTGAGCAGAAGAAGGCTCGAGAAAATAAGGGTGAAGAAAAAAACCCAGTGTTAAGTTTAGTAATTCAACTTCCGTAAAGATGTTTATAAACCGCGTAAGGCAAACTCTGTTTTTGGTACTACTGATGGTAGGTTTGGTGGGCTTGGCGTGGCCGAGTTCTGGCTTGGCAATAGATGCGGTAAGTGGCAGTGGTTATAATTCTGATATTGCCCAAAAAATTGTAGGAAGATGTGATTTGATTAAAGATTATTTAACGCAAACGGCCAGAATTAACGAGCTTGCAGCAAGGCAGAACAAGGTTCGCGGCTGGGAATACATCTTAAGGCAACTAGAAAGCACCGGGCAGAGCTACGCTAAGCTTAATGTTAGTTCTGATGAACTTAAATCTGGTGTGACTAATCTTAAAAAACAGTTAGATCAGTTTAAAACTGATTTCGAAGTTTATGATGGAGCTTTTCAAAAACTAAATAATATTGATTGCGTAAATCAGCCGGAGGCTTTTTGGAACCAGTTGCAAAATGTACGCGGTTTGCGGAGTGGCGTGGCTTTGGCCTCTGACAACTTTAATCTAAACTTAAGTAATTTGCTGGCGCAAGAGGAGGCCAAATGGTAAAACAAATGGTAAAAAAGGTCAGATCTTTTTTGCATCAGTTTGCCAAAATAACTGGCATTAAGCGCCATGCGCACGATTTGCACACTTTAACTTTGCGGCGCTTAATTCTGGTTTCTTGTCTGTTTAGCATTTTTTTGGTGGTAATTGCGAGTTGGATGTTTTACAGCGACCCACGAAGTAAATATGATTTAGTGCGGCCTGGGCGCAGAAATCTTCCAGAAGATTTTAGGGCAGATCAGGATAAAAGTTTATCCGGCGAAATTACGAGTGATGACGTAAAGTTAGAGCTCCAAAAGCTACAGGGTCAGCTTACGGGTTTGGATATTTATGGCAACTTTAAAGATGAAGCTTTAAGCGATTATAAAGTTTTGCAGGGTTATTTAGATCAGCCGATAACTCAAGAATAATTTTTTGGAGTGATATAATCTAGATTTAGAAAAATGCAAACCTTAAGCTTAAGTTATCAGAAATTGTATTACCCCGTTTGGGGTTAGTGTTTTGACATTCTCGTTTTAGAGAAAAATAAGTTTTTTAGAAGTTAAGTTTAAGGAAAAAATATTATGACTTTATCAGAAGAATTAGCGTGGCGTGGCTTTGTTCACCAAACTACGTTTAAAGATATTAAAGAACTAGATAAAAAGAAGAGAACTCTTTATTTTGGAGTTGACGCTAACAGTGCGCCTTCTGCAACCATCGGTAATTTAGCAGCAATGATGATGGTTAGAAGATTTGTTGATCATGGAAATGTTCCAATTTTGTTGATTGGTGGGGCAACCGGAAGAATTGGAGATCCAAAAGATGATGAAGAGCGCCCAGAGGTTTCGGCGGATACTGTTGAGTTGAACAAAAAAGGTATTGTGGCTCAATATGAACAGATTTTTCAGAATACTAAATCTAACGCTAAGCTTAAGGTGGTTGATAATTATGATTGGTTTAAGAGTATTGGTTACATTGAGTTTTTGCAAATAATTGGCAAAAGAATGAGCATGAGCCAACTTTTGGATAGAGATTTTGTTAAAAATAGAGTTGGTGAAGGCGGTTCTGGCTTAAGTTATGCGGAATTTAGTTATTCTTTGGTGCAAGGTTATGACTTTTTGCGTCTTTTTAGAACAGAGGGTGTCAGTTTGCAAATCTGCGGATCTGATCAGTGGGGAAATTCTCTGGCTGGCGTAGAAATGATCAGAAAATTAGAAGGGGCCGAGGCTGATGTGTGGTCTTGCCCGCTAATAGTTAATAAATCTACTGGGAAGAAATTCGGTAAGAGCGAAGATGGAGCGATTTGGCTAGATTCTACGATGACCTCGGTGTTTAAGTTCTATCAGTTCTGGCTGAATGTTGATGATGGAGGTGTTGGTGATTATATTAAAATCTACACAGAAATTAAGCCTAGTGAGTTTGATAAACTTATGGCGGAGTTTGAAGCTAATCCGGCGGAACGTGCGGCGCAAAAGTTCTTGGCCTATGAAGTTACTAGAATTGTTCATGGCGAGCAAGAGGCCGAAAATGCAAAAAGAATTACAGAAGTTCTGTTTGGAGGCGAAAACTCTAAGCTTAAGGAATCTGATTTTAAGGTTCTGGCAGAAGAAGTTCCGAGCTCTAAAAAAGAGGATTTGTTGGAATTTTTGGTTGAAACTGGGCTTGCTTCTAGCAAGAGTGATGCAAAAAGAGCTGTTGAGCAAGGTTCGGTTCAGGTTAATGGCGAAAAGATCTTGGATGTGGGTGCTAAGCTTAAGCTGAATTCTTTAGTTAAAAAAGGTAAGAACAGTTTTGCGGTGAGAATTTAAGCTTTTTTAGCGGAAGTTACTTGGTTGCATTCAAATCCTCTTTCTAGCCAAAAATAAGAAGCCCAAGAAGAGCAAAGCTTATTCCAGCTCGTCTGGAATATCCCTTACTTTTTATAGTAGGCAGTAGACAAGGGATAGCCCGAATAAATCGGGCTAAACTTAAGACACAAAAACTCTAAAAAGCCCCCTCCGGCCTTTCAGGCCACCCCGCAATGAATGCGGGGCAGGCAATAAGAAGGCCGGGCTTAAGCTCCTGCCACTGTAATCCCCGACACCCGCCTCCGTCATTCCCGCGTAGGCGGGAATCTTAGATCTGAATTAAACTTAAGTTCCTGACACTGTCATTCTGAACGTATGTGAAGAATCCAGTCAAATAAGAAAAAGCTTCTTATTTAATTAGATCCTGAAATAAGCACGTCATGGCGACATGCCATGGTTCGGGATGACAGAGTTGGTGGTTCAAGAGTCTACCTCAATTTATTTGAGGGAATAACAAGAAGATACCTGTGCTGAAACACGAGAGATCTCTCGGCAGGCTCGAGATGACAGCTCTAAAGAGCTAAGCTTAACAGAGTCTGAAAGCCCCCTCCGGCCTTTCAGGCCACCCCGCAATGAATGCGGGGCAGGCTCTC
>CAYWUW010000009.1:0-28045 GCA_964461505.1 uncultured Candidatus Saccharibacteria bacterium | reverse complement strand
GCTCGAACCCTCGACACCCTGCTTAAGAGGCAGGTGCTCTAACCAGCTGAGCTACAGCCCCGGTTAGTAGTTCTATATTCTACTTACTTTTCGCTGTTAATTCAAGCTCTAAAAGGCTATAATTAAGCTTAGTAATAAAAGAGGTGATAGATCTTTTTAGTTCCGCCCTGCTCCGCTCAGGACGATAATGGGGAGTTGAATTTTATAGGTATGAAGATTGTGGTTGATGAAAGTTCGGTTGGTAAAAGGCTAGATATTTTTGTGGCCAATAATTGCGAGGGCAAGTTTAGCCGATCTTCTATTGAAAAGTTGATTCGGCAAAAGCAGGTTAAGCTTAATGGCCAAGTGGTGAGTTCTAAATCTATTAAGCTTAATGAAGGCGATGAGGTTGAGGTGAACTATGAAGAGCCAAAGGTGAGCGACAATCTTAAAATACTGTATGAAACAGAGGATGAAATTGTGATTTTTAAGCCTGCTGGAATGTTGAGCCATGCGAAGGGGCCGATTTCTAGCGAGGTGAGTGTGGCGGATTGGTTGCAGCCGAAAACCTCTGATTTGGATGCTCAAAGAAGTGGAATTGTGCACAGGTTAGATAGGGCGACAAGCGGGGTGATGGTTCTAGCGAAGAACTCTAAGAGTAAGAGTTGGTTAATGAAGCAATTTAGTGATAGGAATGTTCATAAAAAGTATTTGGCGGTTGTTGAGGGGGTTTTGGAAAACACCCTCACCCCAGCCCTCTCCCTACAAGGGCGAGGGAGCTTCGTGATTGATATGCCGATTGGGCGGAATCCTAAAAAACTGACAACTTTTTATGTAACGGATAGTGGACGGCCGGCTCAAACAGAGGTTGAGGTTTTAGATTCAAATGGTAAGCAGAGTTTGGTGTTGTTGACTCCAAAAACAGGTAGAACTCACCAGCTGAGGGTGCATATGTGGGCGAATGGTTGGCCGATTTTAGGGGATCCTTTTTATAATGAGAGTTTTCAAGATGGTCAAGAGTTGATGTTACACGCGCTAAGCTTAACTATTCAGATGGGCGATAAAGAGTGGCGAGAGTTTTCTGCTCCGCCGCCAGATTATTTTATGCTTAAGCTTAAGGAACTTGGCCTAAGGACCTAAACCCTCCATGTCATCCCCGCGAAGGTGAGGATCCAGTCGTTGTGGTCTATTGTTCTATGTTACCTTCTCTTTGATGATAAAGTAACCAAAGAATCAAGTTCAAAAACAATCGCCGACACATTAACTGCTGTATCTGCAGCTTCATATACCGAGTATTCTTGTTTGTTTAATACGAGCTAGCAAGATCTTTAAACGGGTGGCTTGAGTTTTTGAACGTTTAATAGGGCTGCTTTTCGCAGAAAATTTATTAATGGTAGAATTAGGGGATATGGTGTGGTTTGATGAGCTTAAGCTTAAGGGATTTTTTGGGGGGAGATCTCAGGCGAGTTTGCTGGTGAGATCTGGTGGTTTTCATGCAAGTGAGGTGCGGTTTTTGGCGGAGGAGTTTTTGGGTGGATCTTTAACGAATTTAATTTTGGTTAATGCTGCTCACGAGGATGGTTTTGTTAGGGTTGAAGAGGTAAGATCTTTGCGCGAGAAGTTAAGTTTAGGCTCGTTTAGTTCTATTGGTGAAAAGCGGCTGGTGATTATTGATGCTAAGCTTAGGGCAGATGCGCAGAATTCTGTTTTGAAGATTCTGGAAGAGCCGCCCAAAGGTGTTTATTTTTTGCTTTTGGCAGAATCTGGTGATTTTTATTTGCCGACGATTAGTTCTAGATGCCAGGTGATATTTTTGAGTAACGCAGCCGAAGACGAGGCGGTAGCTTATCTTAAAAAAGTTGCTAAGCTTAATTTTGCAGAGGCGAAACTGTTGTTTATGCAATCTGGAGGGAGTGATAAAAAGTTGATCGATTTGGTAGAGGATGATGAGCTGCAAAAAAAGAGTTTGGAATTGCTAAAAGAGGCTAAGGAATTTTTGAAGGCTAATGAATTTGAGAAGTTGGTTGTTTTGAAAAAGTATTCAAGCAAAGAGCTGCTTGCTGAGTTTGTGGAGGCTTTGTTGGTAGTTTTGGAGATTGCAACGAAGAGTTCGGTTGGTTCTGCCTTAAGCTTAGCTAATCTTTATGAAAAGTTGGAGTTGGTAGGTGCAAATATTAAGCTTAATGCGAATGTGAAGTTAGAGGGGTTGGGGTTGGTGGTTTAGGGTTGTCCTGGCTTTTAAATAAACCAATAACTATTCCTCCTGGTGAGGGCTTAGTACGGTAGGTGTGCTTATCTAGGTAGGCGGCTTTTACGGTGTAGAGACACCTAAATTTGGGCAGGGGTATTATCTCTGGAGGCCTTTCCTTTTGGGTATTGAAGTATACTCGAGCGTCTGGGTCTAGGAATACAAAGGAGTCTGAAGGTTTATAGTATCCGACAATTAGAATGTCGTGAAAGCTTGGACTATAGTTATTAAATGTGGCTTGAATGCTGGTTACTGCTAACCCGCCGTTTTTTAGGATAAGTTTAGCGAGGCTGGAGGTGTTCTTGATTTCTTTATAGACTCTTTTGAAAAATTTTTCAGAATCTTTGCCATAGTAACCTCTGTAGGCTAGATATTTTTTGGGAGTATGTTCTCGAAATGGGTTTACCGATAGGCCGTAAAAATCAGGATTCTTTTTTCCGAGATATTGTAAGAATTCAATATGGTCAACTCCTCGAGAGTGTTTAATGTCGTTTTTTTCTTGATATATCTCTTCGATGAACTCTACTATTGAGGGTTGCTGTATTCCTAATAATGAGAGAGCCGTCCAATAACAGATTCCTGCACAAACGGTAGAAGATAGTTCTAGGCTGTCTTGTGTGGGGATTTTGCGTTTTTGATGTGCTCGGATTTCTTCGACGATATCTTGTTGGAAGTGGAACTCATGATTGATTAGGGATTCTACTAGACGGGGGTTTGCGCTCAATAGTAGATCTTGTGAATTTTTAAGTGGATCTATTTTTTTTGGATTAAATCTAGAGAGAAATTCTAACACTATGGTTTCTATAAAGTTTTTTCGAGGAGTTCGCCGGTGGTTTGGACGAGGTTCATAACTTGGGCGTAGCTTTGGCGAGTTGGGCCGAGAACTCCGATGTAGCTACTTTCAGAATATGGGCTGGAGAATTTAGAGATGATGAGGCTACAGCCGCTGGCTCCGCCAATTGGGTTTTCGGAACCGATATAAACGCTGAGTGGTTCACCTGGGGCGGCTTCGCGCATCCAGGGTTCAAGATTATCTAGCAATTTGGCGACTTCTTTAACTCCTTGGCCGCGGGCAAATTCTGGCTGTGAGAATAAGTTAGAAAGGCCACTGAGGTAAAGGTTATCTCCGATAGTGGCAAGGCCGAGGTTGTGGGTAAGTTCAACAAGAGTGTCAACGGCGTTTTTGATGGTGGTTTCTGGAAGGCTGCGGTGATGAATTCTGGCGGCGAGAGCTCGTTGAGCGTGCGGGCTAACCTCTTTTTTAAGCTTAAGTCCGCCTTCTTGAACGGTGTTGACGTAAAAACGGTAGCCTTTATCTGTTGGAACCCTTCCGGATGAGGTGTGGGTTTGGGTTAGAAAGCCGAGTTCTTCTAGTTCTGCCATTTCGGCTCTGATTGTGGCGGCAGAAACTCCAAAAAGTTTAGCTAGAGTTACGGAACCAACCGGAGCTGCAACTTCGGCGTATTGTTCTACGATACTGATTAGGATCTGCTCTTGACGGGGGGTCATCTTGCTTGTTTATTATACTTGATTTGGTATGGTTTGTTCAAGGTTAAGTTTAAATACCAAGGTTAAGCTTAAAAAAAGGAGGCGCTCTGGGCTTTGGGGGTTGATGATAGAATTAAAGTTATTAAGCTTAATCTTTTTAAATCTTATAGTTTTTGAATGAAGAAATTGATAAATACGGGGCGAAGGTGGAGGAAATCTGAACTAATTGGTTTGTATCTGATTTTATTTTGCTGTTTGTTGATTGGGCTGAGCGCTGTGGTGGTGATCGGGCTGAGAAGATCTAATAAAAAATTAAGTTTAGAAAAAGATGAGCTGAGCGGTAAGATCTCTTTGTTGCAGGGTGATTTAAGGGATATTGGTGAAAGGCTTTCTGGAAAGCCGGTGAAGCAGGATGAGCAAAAGCAGGCCGAGGGGCAGGCTCCGGTTTTAAAACGGATTGGTTTGATTGCGACTCCGGGTGAAACTGCGCTTAGTGTGGAGGTTACTGATGGTTGGGAGTTGCTTGGTGAAAATAGGTTAAGAAATGGAGGCGCAACTGTGGTGGTGCAGTCAGAAGATATTGATTTGCTGAGCATTCCGAATTATCAGGTTGCTAGGGTGGTGGATAGTTTTATTTTGAACAGCGGCCAAAGTGTGTTTGTGGTGTTTATTCGATCTACAGAAGATAGCAGAGGTTATTTGGGGGTTAGCTTTTGTAATCCAGAGGTTACGGCGGCTTGTTCTTTTAGGGGTAGTGATGGTAAGTTTGTGTTTATTTTGGCGCACGGTTATAAAGAAGGTGATCAGTTTGTGCGGGATATGGATTTTAGCACGGCGGAAGGGATCCGGCTTTTAACTGACTTTAAGGGGATGGTGAAAAGTTTAGAGATTAGCTAGAGGCTTCTTTATGCTAAGTTCTTGGTCATTATGATACTGGGGTAATCTCTTTTTGGAGCTTCGTAGCCCAGTATTCGGTAAAATGGAACGGAATCTCTAAGGGCGTCTAGTTTGATTCTTTGCAGGCTCATTCTTTTTGCTTCTTCTTCAATTAAGCTTAGTGTTATTCTTCCGTAGCCCATTCTTCTTAAGTTACGCGGGACGAATAGTTCTCTAACTATGAGGGTTGATTCTTTTAAGGGCCTGATTCCGTAACTCGCAATGGCAAGAATCGATTGTTCTTCTAACTTTGATGGTAGGAGAAAATATCGAGAGCTAGTTGTCCCTACCTCTTGTTTTTGGAGGTTTGTGGCGGGGTTGGTTCTAGCTAAGCCTTCATTTCGGTGAACATCGGTTGCAAGATCGTTGGCTAAATCTGGCCATTCTGGGTGGGCGTAGTTTGCCGGGTAGAGCCGTAGGCCGGGCATTTGGTTAAGCTTAAGCTATTAGTACTTCTTTGGGGGCTTTGGCGCCTTCTAAGATTTTGTTAATCTCGGCTTCTTCTAGGGTCTCTTTTTTGAGAAGTTCATCTTTAAGTTTATCTAAGAACTTGCGGTTAGCGGTGATAACTTTGCGGGCACGTTCTGTGGCCTCGTTGACCAGCCTTTGTACTTCGGAATCTATGATCTCGGCAGTTTTATCTGAATATGGAACTGTAGTTTCTTGGCCATCGAACAGACCGTTTTGTTCTTTGAAGGAAATGTTTTTAAGCTTAGGGCTCATGCCAAATTCAGTGACAAAGCGCCTGGATAGTTCGGTAACTTTAACTAGATCGTTACCGGCTCCGGCCGTAACATCGCCAGGCTTATAAACAACCTCTTCGGCAACTCGCCCACCCATGGCTTGGGCCATAAAATCTTGCAAGGCATTAACGCGATCTTTACGTCGGTCATCTTTAGGAAGTGACCAGGTGATTCCGGCTGCTCCACCTCTTGGTAGAATGGTAACTTTGTGCACTGGATCGGAGTTGGGCAAGACGTGCCCAACAAGAGCGTGGCCGGCTTCGTGGTAGGCGGTAAGTTCTTTATCTCCTTCGGTCATGGGGTGGTTTTTGCGTTCGGGGCCGATGGCAACGCGTTCGAAGGCTTCGGTAACATCTTTATTTTGGATGGTTTTAGATTTGCGGCGGGCGGCAATGATGGCGGCTTCGTTAGTAACGTTGGCGAGGTCTGCTCCACTCATTCCGGCGGTTTTTTTGCTGAGTGCTGCTAGATCAACGTCGGAATCTAGAGGCTTTTTTTCGAAATGAACTTTTAGGATAGCTTCGCGATCGGGGCGTTCTGGCAAAGGAATATGAACGCGTCTATCAAAACGCCCTGGGCGAAGAAGAGCTGGATCTAGAACATCTGCCCTGTTGGTAGCGGCTAAAACAATGACGTTTTCGCCTTCTTCAAAACCATCCATCTCTACTAAAATTTGGTTAAGAGTTTGCTCGCGTTCATCGTGCCCGCCGCCAGTTCCAGAACCACGTCTGCGGCCAACGGCATCTATTTCATCGATAAAAATTATGCAAGGAGCATTCTTTTTAGCTTTGGCAAAAAGATCGCGCACACGGCTGGCTCCAACACCAACAAACATTTCGACAAATTCGGAACCAGAAATTGCAAAAAATGGAACTTCTGCTTCGCCAGCGACGGCTTTGGCGAGCATGGTTTTGCCTGTTCCTGGATCACCAACAAGAAGAACTCCTTTAGGAATTTTGGCGCCAAGTTCTTTAAAGCGCTTAGGGAATTTTAAGAACTCGACAACCTCTTGTAAATCTTGCTTGGCGTTATCGTTACCAGCGATATCGCTAAACTTAACCTTCTTTTTTTCTGCGCCATAAAGCTTGGCTTTGCTTCTGCCAAAAGTCATAGCTTGATTGCCTTGTTGGCCGGCTTGTTTGGCTAAAAAGTAGAAGAATCCGGCAAAAATTAGAATTGGTAAACCAAGGTTAACGGCAAGGCTAGTGAGAGTGCTATCTCCGTTGCTTTGTGCTTTGGCGATATATTCCAAACCGGGCTTGGTGGTATCTAAACCTTGTTCTTTGGCGCTAGATCCGCTGGGCAAAATGGCATATTGGCTAGGCTTATCTTGATTCTTTTTGGTGATGAGCAGTTTTTGGCCATCTTCTTCAACTTTTGTAACTTCATCTTTATTAACCATTTCTACTAAAGAACTAAAAGGAACTTCATCGCTTTTTTTAAGGCCATTTTTGTTAAGCCCAGTTCCAACAAAAGCAAGAATAATAACTATAAGAAGAACTAAGCTTAAGATAGTACGAATGCGATTGCTGCGTTTATTGCTAGAAGAGCCTTTGATAGGTAGTTGTGGTTTTTTTGGTTTCATAAATAATCTTTGGTTGATCTTTGCTTACTTTTAATCTTAGAGGTTTAGAGTTCTATAAGCACTCCGATGCTTCAAGTGCTGATTATATCATTTTTTGGCTAGAGGTTGGAACAGAAAAGTATCTTTTTGCAAGATGGTGATGTGGCATCCTTTAAGTTGAATAGTTTTGCTGGTTTTGGCTTCTTGAACAAACTGAACGGCTCTTTTTACAGATTGCTGATTAACATCATAGCCGAGCTGGCTAAGCTTAAGGTGGATGAATTGTTGTTGGAGTTTTGGTTCTAGCTTTAAAAAGTTGGGTCTTGAATAAAGATTTTGCTGAAGATTATTGTGGCGGAGGGCGAAATCTAGCTTTGTGAGTTCTATATTTAGGGCTGAATTAAGCTTAGAGCTTGCGGCGAGCAGGTTTAGGAATTTTTGCTTGGTTTGTTGATGGCTAGTTTTAAGCTTAACGCGGAGGCGGTTTCTAAAATAGTTGGAGCTTTGGTTGGTGGAATCTTCGTGCCAAGTGAGCTTGTTAAGCTTAGCATAATTTAGTAAATCGGCCTTGGTGATAAAAAGATTGTTTTGGAAGTTAGCTAAGAACGGGCGCCAAGTTCCGTTTGGGTGGTGAGCTAGCGAACTTAAACCTTTGGGCCCGCTGCCTCTTTTTAAGTTGATGAGAGCAGTTTCTAAAACATCGTCGGCGTGATGGGCGGTTATGATGTGATCGAGATTCTTTTTTTGCAAGGTTAAGCTTAAGGCTTGGTAACGATTTTTTCTGGCGAGTTCTTCTGAGCAATTTGGGGGAAGATCTAGCTTTTGGTGATTAAGTGTGAGATTGAATTTTGTACAGATTTTTTGCACAGCTTGAAGATCTAGCTTGGTATCGGGGCGCTGGGAATGATCCAAATAGATGGCTTCGATTTGGTTAAGGTTAGTATCTTTAATAAAATTTTGAATGAGTAGATCGATCTTGTTTGAGCATGCCAGGTTGGGAGCTTGCAGGTTTTTGGCGAGCGCAAAAAGCAGCACGGTGGAATCGAGGCCTCCAGAAACGGCGATGAGTACAGATTTGTTTGCGGTGTTTGGCATCTTTAATAAAAAGTACTTGAAAAATATTGAAGTGCTTATGTATACTTAAGCTTAAGAAGTAATTTTAAGGGTGGGCATATGAATCCTGTAACAGATAATTCTACAGCGCAAGCTAGTCAAGCGCAAACTGATGTAAACGATGATTTGGCGAAAGCTTTAGCCAGTGTGCAAGCTGGGCCGCAAGAGGTTAACCGCGATAACAGCTTAGATTTTGAAGCAGTTGGTAGTGAGCCAAAGATGGCGGCGAGTGCTGCTGCGGCTCCGGTTGTGACTCCGGCTCCGGCGCCGACTCCAGTTCCAGCTCCTGCTCCAACTCCAGTTGTGGATGATGTTCAGGCCGACCCGATGGATTCAATTGAGCAAATTAAGGTTTCTGCTTTGCAAGAGCTTCGGCCGTTAATGCAGCACATTGATTTAAGCCCAGAAGAAAGGTTTGAAAAGTATTTGATGATGCTTAGAGCTAGTGATGACCCAAGCTTAATTCAGCCAACCTATGAGGCGGCTCAGCAAATTACAGGCGAAAAGCTTAGGGCGCAAGCTTTGTTGGATGTAATCAACGAGATTAATTATCTTTCTTCACAGCAATTGGTTTAAAGCTTAAACTAGGCTTTTGCAGATAGCTTTGTAACTGTCTGTTGGTAGATTTTTTCTGGCTAATTTTTTGTGGATTGAGTTTTTCTAGAGTTGCCACTGCGGGCTGTTATTGTTTTAAAAATATACATAAACTTAATGATTGGTGGGTGGTATAATACTAAGGATATGGCTAAAAAGGTTGTTGATAAATCTGATTTGATTGTTGAGGCTAAAAACTTAACTAAGGTTTATGGCAAAAAAGAAAGCAAGTTTACGGCTCTTAATTCGGTAGATTTAGAAATTAAAAGAGGTGAAAGTGTGGCGATTGTTGGTAAAAGTGGATCTGGAAAATCTACTTTAATGCACCTTTTAGCAACGTTAGATTCACCTACTTCTGGAAGCTTAAAAATTGAAGGCTTGGAAATTGCTAAGCTTAAGGGGCGCGAAGGCGATAAACTGAGAAATGCCAAGTTTGGGTTTGTGTTTCAGCAGTTTTTTTTGAATGGCAATGATACGGTTTTGAATAATGTTGTGTTGCCGCTTAGAATTGCTGGAATTGGCAAAAAAGCTCGAGAAAAGCGCGGTATGGAGGTTCTGGCAGAAGTTGGCCTGGCCGATAAAGCTAAAAATAAAGCCAATGATTTGAGTGGTGGGCAAAAGCAGCGGGTTTGTATTGCACGAGCTTTGGTGAATAATCCGGAGGTAATTTTTGCAGATGAGCCAACCGGAAATTTAGATAGCGCGACTGGAAAGATGATTGAAAACATCTTATTTAAGCTTAATACAGAACAAAAGATTACTTTAATTGTGGTAACGCACGATGGTGATCTGGCGGCAAAATGCGGGCGCTCGGTAAGAATTAAAGATGGAAGGATTGAGAAAAGGTAGGTTAAAAATGAAACTTCGAGATACTTTAAGAATGGCGAGCAGTAATTTAAAGCGGAGCAAGCTTAGAACCGCTTTAACGATTCTGGCAATTTTTATTGGTTCGATTACGCTAACCTTAACAAACGGGATTGGTTCTGGCATTGCAACTTATATTGATGAGCAGGTTGGGAATATTGGGGCGGAAGATATGTTGATAATTCAGGGGAAGAGTAAAAATCCTTTAGATACCGGCCCAGAGGTGTATGATCCTGAAAGAACAACAACGAATGCGGGCGGGCTCCAAATGACATTATTGGGGCAGAAGGATATTGAAAAGATTGCTGCTGAACCTGGGGTTAGTGATGTAGAAATGGATTATTTGTTATCTCCAGAATATATTACTAGCGGGGGTGATAAGTTTAAGGTAACGGTAGGATCTTACTACGATGGGATTAATTTAAGCTTAGCTGCGGGGCGAGATCCGAAGAATGATTCTAGCGCGAATGAAGTTCTTTTAACAAAGAGCTATTTAAGTGTGTTGGGGTTTGGTTCTAGCGAAGATGCGGTTGGTAAAAGTGTGATTTTGGCGATGAAGACTCCGACGGGGCAAATTAAAGAGGTTAAGGCTCAGGTTGTTGGTGTGCAGGAACAGAACTTGGTTAGCACCGGAGGTTTAATGTTGAATAAGCCGCTGATGCAAGTTCTTTATGATATTCAAACAGAAGGCCTGCCTAGTGAACTTAAGAACCAGCAGCCATATTTAACGGCAAAGTTTGACACGAAGATTGGGGAGGAAGGTTTGACAAAGATAAAAGAGGATTTGGCCGCTAAAGGTTACGAGGCGACAACGGTGCAAGATCGGATTGGAGTTTTTAAGCAAGTGATTAGCGCGGTAATTATGGTTCTTAATTTTTTTGCGGGAATTGCCCTTTTGGCGGCAAGCTTTGGGATTGTAAACACGCTTTTGATGTCGGTTCAAGAAAGAACAAAAGAAATTGGTTTGATGAAGGCGGTTGGAATGAGCCGCAGAAAACTCTTTTTGGTGTTTAGTACAGAGGCGATTTTGCTTGGATTCTGGGGGAGCTTGTTGGGCTCTTTGGCAGGAATAGGTGTTGGAAAAATTGTTAATAAGCTAGCAACAAAGAGCTTTTTGAAAGATCTAGTTGGTTTTGAGTTAACATCGTTTCCGATTAGTTCGATTGTGGTAATTATGTTCATTATTATGGTGATTGCTTTTTTGGCCGGAACTTTGCCAGCAAGAAGGGCCTCTAAATTGGATGCAATTGAGGCTTTACGCTACGAATAAAAAGGCCTAAATCATCTGATACAGTCACGTTATCCCCGCGAAAGCGGGGATCTAGTTATAAAAATTCCTCTATATTTGCTTTTTTTAAAAAAAGAAACAAAAAAGTATTTGCCCTGCGTAGGTGAGCAATTCTTTTGCGTTACGGGCGTGGTATACTGGTAGAGATAGTAGATTAAACTTAAGTTTTTAAAAATGCGGTGGGATTATACGAGCCTAAGTGTGGTGATGTGGGCAGGCTTGATGCTTTATGCGGGGATTGCGGTTCTGCTGTTTAGGTTGGTTTCTAAAGGCCGAAAGAAGAACGTTAGTTTTGCGATTTGTGCGGCTATGATAACTGTGGTGCATGCGGTTTTGCTAATTTCTTTAGGATTTAGCGAGGCAACGGCAACTAGCAAAAAGGTTGGGTTTGAGGTTTGGGCGTGTGGCAGGCAGGTTGAGCTAGATACACAGCAAGGTTTTAGAAGAGTTGTCGGTAGCGATGGGACGGCTTATTTTGGAGCTGATAATATGTTGGTTGTGCCCGGTGCAGAAAAGAACTTTGGGGTTCTGGCTGAACTTAAAAAGGCGGGGTTAAGCTTAGATGTTGTGAAGCAAGAGGTAGGGCTGCCGGTTTCTAAAAACTTTGAACTGCGGGCAAAAGCGGGAAGCGCTCCGGCTTGGTTAAATAGCGCGGTGGATTATTCTGGTTCTAATGGTTCGGCAAAGCTGGTGGCGGCAGATGGAAAGGTTGATTGCCCGTATAGACAGGGCGAAATCTGGAATATTTTTGTGGCGAGAGTTGATAGCAAAAATAAAACTTATAGCTGGCAAAAGGTGGCTTTGCAAGATCTGGCTAAGCTTAAGGTAAACGGAACCGACGGAGATGATTTGCCGGATTGTGTAGTTTTTGATTATGATGAACCTAAGCTTAAGGCGGAATATCGCTGTGGTTATCTTTTAAAGAATGATGCCCAAAGATGCGCAAAAGTGGATCAATCTGGTTGCAAGTTCCATGAGGTAGATTCGAATAAAGAGGAGGCGGAATAGTTTTTGGTATGAATGGATTTTTATTAAGCTTAGGGGTGTTGATGGTTTTTCTGGCGGGATTAAATTTGAGATCGATGGGGAATGCCTTGATTTTTTCGGTGAGTGTTATGGGGCATCATGCAGATATGCGCAGGCTTTTGTTAAACAATGTTATTTTTTGGTTAGGAACTAGCGTGGTGGTGGCTCCGATTTTGTATGTGGGCTGGGAGGCCTCTTCTGCCTTGGTTGGTTGGAATGGCTTAGAATTGAGGTTGGCATCTTATGTTTATTCTTCGGTATTGTTAATTTGGGGATTATTTAATTTGTATGTTTATAAAGTGGGGCCGAGGCGAGATTCGGAAGGCCGGTTAAGAATGAGGATTGTTAAGCTTAGCAGGTTGGTTGGCAAGGCTGAGAATGATTTTTTGTTTGGAGTTTTTAATGGCCTGAGCATTTTGGTTGCAGAGCTGGGCTTGTTTTTGGGTGGGATCTGGCTAATGCAAAAAGGAGGCGGTTTTGGCTTTTTTGAACTTGGTGTGGTTTGGCTTTCGGCAACGGTTTTGATTTGGGTGGTGTTTTTGTTCTTGCTTTATGGTTATAAGTTGAGTGATTTGGAAAAGTTTAGGAAGAAGCATGGGGCTAAGGTCAGTTTTTTGTGTGGGGTTTTGGGCGTTTTTGGTTCTTGGGTTATTTTGGCAAATAGTATGGGTTTGATTTAAGCTTAGCCTCTTTGCTCCTCTTGCGTAGCATGGATCCCGGCTTGCGCCGGGATGACTGAGAAAGGTGCTGGGGATGACAGCGTTGGGAACTTAAGTTCAGCCTAAGAATTGTCATCTCGAGCTTGTCGAGAGATCTCTTGGGTTTCAGTATGTACGTCTTTTTTTGTCATCCAGAGGAGCGAACGTAGCTAAGTGACGTAGGGATCTAGTAGAACGTCTTTTGTCATCCTGAACTCGTTTCAGGATCTAATTAAATAAGGAATTCTTTTTTGACTGGATTCTTCACATACGTTCAGAATGACAGTGGCGGGTGATTAAGCTTAATTCTTTTTGACTGGATCCCCAGTCGAGCATGTCATGGCGACATGCCATGGCTGGGGATGACGGAGATTGGAGCTAAGCTTAATTTAGATCTAAGATTCCCGCCTGCGCGGGAATGACTGTGGTGGGGTTTAAGTTTGGGTGGTAGATAGGAAGAGGTTTGACGGCTGGGTTTGGGTGGTGATAGGATTAAGCTTAAGGTTATCTTTTTAGAATAAATTTTAAAAATAAAAATGACAAGAATTCATAAAACTGATGGAAGGGTGGAAACTTATAGCGGGGATAAGCTTAAGGATGGAGTTGTTCATGCTTGCCGAGCGGTGATGACTCCGCTTGGTGCGGCAGAGAATTTTGCTTTGCAGGTTGAAAAGAAGATTTCTAAGAGTGTGAAGAGGCATGCGGCGATGACCTCTAGAGATTTGAAACGTTTGACTAAACAAGCGCTTTTTGGGTATCATCCGGATGCGGCGGAAGTTTTTGCGATTGAAGAAGAGCTTTAAGTTGAAGGGTTATTACTCGCCTTTCTCAAGGCCCTGATCTAGAGTTTTTGCAACAGAATTTTTTCTATTACTTGAGCTAGTAAGTTGGCCTCGAGAAGATGCTACCATTTATTATTCTTTGAGCGTGAGCTGGCAGTTCATGAGTATTCCTAAAGACTATTTCTTTTCTAAGTTCTTCGTCTAATTCAAGATTTGGTCGATATCTTTCCTTTCCAACAAACAAAGCTCCTCCTGCCGCGTGGTCAGGGTCGAGTTCTCCCATTTTGCTTAAATCCGTATCTACAAACAAAGCTCCAGCCATGTTGCTGGGTGCAAATCCTTGGAGACCTGCCCTTATCATCACTGCTCCAGGAAACCAAGCTCGACTTGTGTCGGCTCCCTCAAGCGAAGTGTCGGCCATTACTGCTCCCGTTAGGTACGCCCCTCTTAATCTAACCTGATCTGCTAGAACTCCGTCCCAGATTGATCCTATGCCCTCCAAGTTGGTTAAGTCTGATCGGTTAAATACTAGGTTTCTAAGTACTACCCCTGCTAGATTTGAACCGGCTGCAAGCTTGCGCGTTAATTCCTGGTCTTCAAAAACCCTTACGACTTCTACGCCAGGATTTCTGCTTGCGGTTGAAAAGTGAGCAGATAAAGCATGGCCAGTAATTTTTTCTCTCCCATGTTCGTTAGTTAGGCCAAGCACCGTGGCTCCTTCGAAACTAGATGCTTCCGACGTAGATTCTCCATCAAGTCCTCCCGACCCTATAAGGTATGCGCCTACAAAACTTGCTCCAAGAAGTCTTGCGTCTGTAAGATTTGCCCAATTGGCGACCATGCTTTCGGCTTTTATCCCGGTGAGGTTTGCTCCTTGTAAATTAGCAAACTGTGCTACCCCATGCCTTATGTCGGTGCCTCGCAGACTGGCTTCGGTAAGGTCTGCGGCTGTAAGGACTGCCCCATAGAGAGATGCCTTATCTAAACTTACTCCACTTAAATCTGAGCCCGTAAATACAATGAAGTCGGCTAGCACTCCTCGGAGGTCCAGTCCTTGAAGATTCTTGCCCGCAAAGTCTAGATAAGATGATCCGTGGTCGTCGTCCCACTCGCCATGTATCTTTTTGTTTAATTCTTCAACGGCTTTTCCTTGATCGTCAGTGTAGCGCTCAAATATATCGGCAACCGTATCTCTGCGTTCTTCATAAATTGGAAAAACAAGCTCAACACCGCCTTTTAGGGGCTTTTCTTCCGTTCTCTCAACGGATCCTAGTTCCAACTGAGAACTATCATCTCTTGGACTTATTTCGTTACCTGTCATAATTGGTATTCATTATACATTAAACTTATGCTAAAAGTCAAGTATATAAATACAAAAAGTCGAGATTTTAAGGCCGATTGTTTTGGATTTGTTTGAAGGTCTTGATTAGCTCAGGTACTGTCAAGCTTTCTCTTGGATGGAGTTGTTTAGCCACTATAAAGGTACGTCTGAAGTATATGTTCTTGAAGAGGAGCTTTAGTTAAATACTAGGCACCTTGAGTTCGTGAGTACTCTAGGATGGCTGATGGTATTTCGACCTTATTAAAGAAGCCTTGTTTCGGGTAGTTATAAAGTCTTAAAACCTCTTCCTTAAGCCTTTTCTCTGCCCTACCAATCTGCTTCTCGTCCATCCAATTTATGTAATCATCTAATGTGTAATTGGTTGGACAGCAAATTACTTCTATTTGTGGGAATAGCTTATTGAAAGTTGCGAGAATTCTTTTCATCATGTAGGGGCGATTTATAACAATAGCCTTTTTGATATTAAGATTAGCTTTTTGTAGGACTTGCATTCCAAAGTTAATATTTTCTGCGGTATTGGTAGCGTTTGGCTCTATTAAGATTTCTTCTTGACTTGCACCTAAGCTAAGTAGAGCCTCCTTGAACGATTCTGCTTCAGTCTTATGGCTTTTGCCTTTTGTGTAGATTCCGTACGAACCCGTGGCAAGTACTATAGGAGCATAGCCCTCCCTAAGTAATTCGTAGGCTTTTGATGGAGCTTTTTGATCTTGGCTACCAAAAAGAAATATTACGTCTACTTCTTCTGCGTCATCCGAAACAGATAGATAGTCCCAAGTTTCCTGTAAACTATCTGTTGTGTTCATGATATTGAACTATTTATTTTAGCAGTCGGGTTGTGGGGCTGGTTTTTTGACTGGGTCTTTTGGTCCGCCTCCAATAATGTTAACTACTGGAATGACGATTGGTGAGCGGTTGGTGTGTTCGTAAAGGTAGTGGGTGACGAAATCTTTTAGTTCGTATTTGAATTCATCGAGGGTTGTTCGGCCGTAACGTTCGGCGGTCATCTTGCGCAAGTGATCTCTTAGGCCGTTCATGATGTGCTCGTTTTCTTTGATGTAGATGAAGCCTCTGGTGATGATATCGGGGCTAGAGACTAATCTTCTAGAGCGTTTATCGATGGTTAGAACAACGCTAACGATTCCGGATTCGCGCATAATGAGGCGATCTTTAACAACTAAACTTGGAACTTCCATGCCGGTTTCATCGATAAGAATTGTTCCGGAATGGACTTTACCGGTGCGTTTAGCGCTTTGGTTGTTATCGAATTCTAAAACTTCTCCATCTTCAATTTGGAAGACGTTGGAGGCTGGAACTCCGGTTTGAACGGCGAGCTCGGCGAGATATTTTCTAAAGCGCGGCCCGGCATACATTGGAATGAAGAACTTAGGCTTAAGTAGGTTGATGACTTCGGCGAGTTCTTCGCGGCGGGCGTGGCCCGAAACGTGGAGTGGGCCAGATCCATCAACTTCGAAGTTTCTGGCAGTGTAGAGTTTGGCGCCCATTCTAGTGAGATCATCTTCTAATTTTTCCATGCTAACTTCGTTGCCTGGAACTGGGGTTGAGCTTAATACAACTGTATCGCCTGCCTTAAGCTTAAATTCGCGGTGATCTCCGGTGCTCATTCTGGTAAGGCCGGCATTGAGCTCTCCTTGTCCTCCGGTGGTGATGACGCAAAGTTGATCTTCTGGAAGATTGAGGGCTTCGCGAGTTGGAATGATGGCTCCAGAAGGAATTTTAACGAGGCCGAGGCGGACGGCGAGTTCTAGATAATTGAGCATGCTTCTGCCGGTGATGCAGACTTTACGGCCGTGCTTGGCGGCTTCTTGAACAATCATTTGAACGCGATTCATGTTAGATGAGAAGCTGGCAACAAAGATGCGGCCGGTGGTTTTGGTAAAGATTCCAGAAAAAGATTCTTGCAGAGTGCTTTCGGTAGGAACTCTTCCGGGTGCTTGGGCGTAAGTTGCTTCTTCCATCAAAAGGAGAATCTTTTTATCGTCGGTGGCTAGACTTTTAAGGCGTTCCATATCTGTAGGGCGCTTATCTAGAGGTTCTGGATCTAGGCGGAAATCGCCGGTGTGAACGATTCTGCCGACTGGTGTATCGATAATAACCATTGAGCAATCTGGGGTTGAGTGGGTTACGCGGATTAGTTCTATTGTGAAGACTCCGATGATTAATCTTTCGTGGTTATCCATGTTCATCGGAACTGTTTGTGGGGTAAACTGAACATCTTTAAGGTGAAAGTGGTCATCTTTAAACTTTTCTTCGATGAATCCGCAGGTAAAGTGAGAGCCGTAAATTTTGGCTGGAACGCGGGGAATAACTTGGGGAACGGCTCCAACGTGATCTAGGTGGGCGTGGGTAAAAACGTATCCTTTGACTTTATGTTTAATTTTAAGAAGATAGTCGATATCGCTGACTCCGAAGTTAACGCCAGGAAGGGCTCCTAGGGTTAGATCGATTCCGCAATCGACAACAATGGCATCATTGTTGTATTCAAAAACAACCATGTTGTGGGTGCCGATTCCGTTCATTCCCCCTAAAAAGACTATACGTAGTGTATCTGGCTTAAGTTCACCAACTGTGCTGTTTTTTAATTTTCCTTCAACAACGTTAAAGTTGGTAACGGCTTTATTGGCGTCATCTTGAGTTCGCCGTGAAGCTTGAATGGCGCGTGAACGAGAACTGCGGAGTGGTTCAGAGGTTGGTCTTTTTGGTCGGTTAGATCTGTTATCGGTTTTGTTTTGGTTTGGGTTAAATTTGTTTTCTTGCATGTTTAATATTAGTAAAAACGATTATTTTAATCTGATTTATTTTTGGCTTACTTATTCTTTCTTATTTTAAGTTTAATAATCGTAATTGATCGCTACTAGATTTTTGTTTAGTAAAGACGGATCGCGATTATTTTTTCGGGTTTTGTTTGAAGAGATGGCTTTTGTGAGTGTTTTGTATTATAGCAAAAGATGGGTTGGTTTGCAAGAGCTCTATTCCAAGGGCTTTATTCTTGGTATTGGATTTTAAGGGAGGGGTTGGTTTTTATTTCTCTGGGGTCAACTGGTTTTGAGTGTTCGGCCATAAAGCAGCCAAGGGCGGCGATCATGGCTCCGTTATCGGTGCAGAGATCGATTGGAGCGTAATTAAGCTTAATGGGCAAGGCTTTTTGAAGTTCTTCGCGTAAATATTGGTTGCAGGCGACGCCACCTCCGATAATTACTGATTTTGGTTGGAATTCTTCAAAGGCACTAAGAGTTGTGTCAACTAGAATTTGAACGGCTTTTTTTTGAAAACTAGCGGCAATGTTGTTAACTTGCGCTAAGCTTAATCTTTCTGCAATTTGCCAACTTGGAAAGCGGAAATCCTCACCGATTAGTTCTTGTGTTCTTCTTAAAACGGCGGTTTTTAACCCGCTAAAACTGAAGTCGTACTTTCCTTTTACTTTTGGAGTTGGAAGATCTAAAAAGTTGGGGTCTCCTTTGTGAAAAGCTTGATCGATTGCTGGGCCACCGGGGTATTCTAGCCCGATAAGTTTAGCAACTTTGTCGTAAGCCTCACCTACGGCGTCATCGGTGGTTTTGCCGATAAGCTTAACTTTAAGGTGGCTTTCTAGATAAAAAAGATGGGTGTGACCTCCGCTAACAATTAGGGCTAGAACCGGAAACTCTGGCTGATCTTCTAAAAGCCAATTGGCGTAGATGTGGCCTAAAACGTGATGAACGGGGTAGATGGGTTTTCGATGGATTAAGCTTAGCATGCGGGCGGTTAAAGTTCCGACCATTAAGCTTCCGAGTAAACCGGGGCCGTTGGTGACGGCGATTCCGTCGATTTGGCTCCAATTAAGTTTAGCGGTTTTTAGGGATTGGTTGACAACCGGGAGGATGACTTCGATGTGGTTCCGAGCGGCAATTTCTGGAACGACTCCGCCATAAACTTTATGGATGTCGATTTGGGTTTTGACTATGTTGCTAAGTAGTTTGTGGCCGTCTTCTACTATGCCGGCAGAGGTTTCATCGCAAGAGGTTTCAATTCCGAGGATTTTCATATTAAGCTTAGATTATAACAGAGGTGTGGCTGAGGGTTAAGTTTAGTGTGGTGTTAGTGAAATAAGGATTTACTTTTGATTGGATCCTGAAACAAGTTCAGGACGACGTTTTTAAGGTGCATGGTGAATATTAAGTCTAGTTTAGAAGATTATGTTTGTTAGTGATGTACGGTATAATCGAGTTTGGCTGCGTTCTGTCGTCCTGAACTTGTTTCAGGACCCAATATATAATTATTCCTATTTTTGATGAAAAAGTACTTTGTTTATATTTTGGCGAGCCAAATAAATGGTACCTTGTATATTGGCGTAACAAATAACTTGAAAAGAAGAGTTGAAGAACACAGGCTTGGCGTGATTCCGGGGTTTACAAGTAAATATAAAGTTGCCGACTTGGTTTATTTTGAAGAAGCTGATTCTGCTATAGACGCTATCTCAAGAGAAAAACAACTTAAGAGTTGGCGTAGACTCTGGAAGTTAAACTTAATTAATGAATTTAATCCAGACTGGAAGGATCTTTCAAAGGATTTTTAATTTATTGGATTCTGAAACAAGCATGTCATGGCGACATCCCATGGTTCAGAACGACGAGCTGAAGGGCTTTGGGTTAGAAAAAGGAAGGCGGAGTTTATTGAGCCGACTGATCCTGGATGGAAGGATCTGGATCCTTCGCAAGGCTCAGGATGACAGGTTCTTGGGCTTTATTGTGGCTGCGAAAGGAGTTTGAGGGAGATTTTGTGGGATTTGGGGTCGATATCTAGTATCTGGACTTTGACTTCTTGGCCTTCTTGAACTACATCTTCAACTTGCTCTACCCTGCTGCCGTCTAAGCTTAAGTTGGAGATGTGAACGAGGCCGTCGATTCCAGGCAAGATGTTAACGAAGGCTCCGAATTCTTTGATAGAGACGACTTTGCCTAAGTATTCTTTGCCGATTTCGGGTTCTTCGGTAAGTTGAGCAATTTTAAGCTTAGCAAGCTCAATTTTTTCTTGATTTGGTGAGGCAATAGTAACGGTTCCATCTTCGGCGATGTCAATCTCTGTTTCGGTTTCTTTGGTGAGGGCCTGAATGTTTTCGCCTCCTTTGCCGATTAGTGCGCCGATTTTTTCTGGGTTGATCCTAATGGAGACGACGCGTGGAGCGTAAGGGCTTAGTTCTTTATTTGGAGCTGGGATAACCTCGAGCATGCGTTCTAGAATTTGCAAACGCCCGACTCTAGCTTGCTGTAGGGCTTCTTGCAGAATTTGCGGAGTTAGGCCACTAAGCTTAATATCCATTTGCAGAGCGGTAATGCCTTTTGGTGTTCCGGCAACTTTAAAATCCATGTCTCCGGCAAAATCTTCGGGGCCCATAATATCGCTTAGAATTACGTATTCCCCTGTTGATTGATCCATCATTAAACCCATGGCGATTCCGCTAACGGGGGCTTTGATTGGAACGCCGGCATCCATTAAGCTTAAGCAGGTGGAACATGTGGCGGCCATGCTGGTGGAGCCGTTAGAGCTGGTAATTTCGGTAACGGTGCGGATGGCGTAGGGGAATTCTTGAATTGAGGGCAAAACGGCTTCGTTGGCCCTTTGCGCGAGGTGACCGTGGCCGACCTCTCGCCTGTTGGTTCCGCCGATTCTTTTGATTTCGCCAGAGGCGTAACCGGGCATGTTGTAGTGATGGAAGAAGCGTTCTTCGCGTTCGCCGCTCATGCCATCGATGGTTTGGGAATAGCTAAGCGGAGCAAGGGTGGTGATGTTTAGAGCTTGGGTCTCGCCTCTGGTAAAAATAGCGGAGCCGTGAGTTCTGGGTAAGATTCCAACCTCTGCGCTAATTGGGCGGATGTCGGCAGAACCTCTGGCATCAGGCCTTAAGCTTAGTTTTAAGATGCTGTTTCGGATATCTTTTTTGATTGCGCTATCGTAAGCATCCCAGTAATTTGTTTTTTCGGAATGTTCGATATCTAACTCATTCATCCACTGCACAAATTCGGATTTAAGCTTAGCGCTGGCAGCTATTCTTTGTTCATTTTTGGGCGAAATGAGGTTCTGGCCGAGCTTATCTTTTAAGAATTCGTTAACCTGCTTAGTAACTTCTACAGGAGGAAGAACGAGCTGGTATTCCATTTTTTGTAGATTAAGCTTAGTGGCAAGATCTTTTTGAATTTGGATGGCCGGCTGAATGCTTTGCTGCGCTAAACTTAAGGCTTTGATCATGTCTTCTTCGCTAACCTCTTTGGCTCCGGCTTCGACCATCATGATGGCATCTTTGGTTCCGGCAACAAATAGATCTAGCAGTGAATCTGCGCTTTGGGTTTTGGTTGGATATGGGATGAGTTCTCCGCCTGCGCTAAGGCCGATGCGAGTTCCGGCAACGGGGCCTTCAAAAGGGGCTCCGGTTAGCATTAGGGCGGCGGAAGCGGCGATGAGTGCTGGGGTTTCGGAGCCGAGCTCGGGGTCTAAGCTTAAAACGGTGACGACAACTTGGGTTTCGTTTCGGAATCCTTTAGGAAATAGTGGGCGAATTGGTCTATCTATTAATCTGCCAGTAAGAATGGCTTCGTCGGTTGGCCGGCCTTCTCTTTTTAAGTATTTGGAGCCAGAAATTTTGCCGGCGGCGTACATGCGTTCTTCGTAATCTATTGAAAGTGGGAAGTAATCGAAGCCTTCGGAAACCTCTGGCTTAACGTTGGCGATGCCTAGAACGACGGTGTCTCCGTAGGTTACGGTTACGGCTCCTCCGCTTTGAAAGGCTAATCTGTTGACTTCTAAGCTTAAGGTTCGGCCGCAAAACTCAGTTTCTAATTTGATGATTTGTTTATTGTAGGGGTTTAGTGTGGGCATTTTATTATTATGTTTCCTGGGCTTGATCCAGGATCTCCTTGGTTAATTTTAATTATTTTTAGTTAATCCCGAGTAAATTTAGACAGATAAGTTTAGCTTGTTATCAATCCGGATTTACTCGATTTAAGCTGTTGGTTATTATAGCAGATTAAGCTTAGTGCATTGATTTACTGAGTAGATGTATGTTATAATATGTGGATATGAATGAGGCAAGAAGATATCCTGTTGATGAGACTGTCGTTTCGCAAGGTGTAAAGATGGATGATGATTTGGGGGGAATGTGTTTTAATGCATACCTATATGAGAACCCGGCATCTAATGGCTTGTCGGGGTTGTTGGGTAGAATAGGGTGGATTTTTGATGATAGTTGTCGTTATGCGCCAAATTCGGAGAGGCTGCTAAGTGGTGCCAAGAACGCTGGACTTAGAATAAGGCTATGTGAAGAAGTAAACGAGGAAGGGGATATTCCGCATAAGCCTTATGTCGCTGCCTTAGTGGATGGCTGTCACCCTGTGGGGGTTGACAATTTGCTACATTATGTGCATGACATAGGACTGGATCATATAACTGCGCCTTTGGTTGTTGGGCAAGAGGTATTTGAATTGCTTAACTTGGGAGGTGAGGAGGAAAGGATAGATCACTACGATAGTTTAACTGCTCTTATATCTAGTGATGTGAGTTACTTTTTGAGGCATAGCCAAGAGCCTTACAATATTCTAGTGGATACTCGGGATGCAATCGAGGAATTGTTAGGGATAGAAGAGTCGGCGTCTAGAACTGCTAAACTTGAGAAACTTGCCAGGGCTGGGCTAGAGAGACTTGAAGCTATTTAGTTAAACTTGGATTTTGCTACTTGCGGAGGCCGAGGGATTTGATGAGGGCTGCGTAGGATTCGAAGTTGGTACGTTTGAGGTGGCCTAAGAATCTTTTTCTTTGCCCAACCATTTGTAAGAGCCCGCGGCGAGCGTGGTTATCTTTTTGGTTGGTTTCGAGGTGTTCGGTGACCTCTTTAATGCGTTCGGTTAAAACTGCAACCTGAGTTTGGATTGAGCCGACATCATTTTTAGAGATGGCGTGCTTTTTGATGATTTCTTGTTTTTTGGTTTGGTCGATCATTGGGGTTTGTTAAGCTTAGTTTTTTGGTTAGTTGATGTGCATTTAAGCTTAGTATAACAGACTGGGGTGGGAAAATCTAGCTTTAGTAACTCTTTTTTGTCATCCTAATACCCCCCCGTCATCCTGAACCATGGCATGTCGCCATGACGTGCTCGTTTCAGGATCTGAGTAAATTAGGATTATTTCTTTTTTGACTGGATCCCCAGTCGAGCTGGGGATGACAGTGTCGGGGGTGTTAAGCTTAACTTAGATCTAAGGTTCCCGCCTGTGCAGGAATGACGGAGGTGGGGGCTTAAGCTTAGTCTTGATTTATTCGGGCCGTCTTCTTATCTTCTATAAAAAGTAAGGGGTATTCCAGACGAGCTGGAATAAGTTGCGGTTCTATCTTAAAGTCTCTTTTTGAGTGGGGTTAGTTGTTGGGGGTGGAGCCTAGGGTGAGATCTATTTTGAGTTCGTTTGAATCTCGTAGTATGGTTAGAGTTATATTTTGGCCGGGCTTGAATTTGCTAAGGGCAGAAGAAAGGCTGATGGAGTTGCTAAGCTTAACTTCTCCAACTTGGGTGATGACATCGTAGGCTTTAAGGCCGGCGAGATCTGCTGGGGAGCCAGATTCAACGGCTCTGCTGGTGGAGTTATAAATTAGTGCCCCTTGGTTAACGGGTAGATCTAAATCTTGGGCGATGGACTGTGTGATGTTGAGGTAGCGAACTCCGAGGTAGGCTCTTTGGCCGAGGCTGCCGGTTTGTTCTACTTGAGTTATTAGGGCTTTGGCATCGTTGATGGGAATGCTAAAACCGAGGCTTTGGGCATCTTGAACAATTGCGGTGTTGATGCCGATGACTTCTCCGCTGATGTTAACAAGTGGGCCTCCGGAGTTTCCGGGGTTGATGGCGGCATCGGTTTGGATGAGATTGGTAAGTGAGGTTAGAGCTCCGCTTTGTTCGTCGCTTACATCGATTGGGCGGCCGATTCCTGAAACTATGCCAGAGGTAACAGTGTTTTGGAATTCGCCCAGCGCATTGCCGATGGCTAAAACTTTATCCCCTACTTTAACTTGAGAAGAATCGGCTAATTTGGCGGCAGGAACTGTGTTTGGTAAATCTGGAACTTTAATAAATGCGATGTCGTTGCTGGAATCTCGACCGATAACTTGCCCTTGGTGTTTGGTGTTGGTGTAATCAACAACTTCAATGCTGGCAGAAGATTGTTCAACAACGTGCCGATTAGTTAAGATGAGCCCATCTTGGCTGATGATGACGCCAGTTCCGGCGGCAGAACCGTTTGCGCTGGGCACAACAATAGAAACAACACTTTTGCCAACTTCGCTGGCGATGCGGTTAAAAACATCTCCTTCGGAAGAGATGATTTCTTTGCGTTCTTCTAAATTGCCAGAACTAATTTGGTTACCGGCAAGAATCTTCCAGCTTGCTAAAAAGGAGGCAGAAGAAAAAACTAGAGCAATAAGTAGTGAGCTAAATAGTGCGAATCTTAAGGTTACAAAATGTTTGGGTTTTGGTGGCGGCGCTAAGCTTAAGTTGTTTTTGGGGGATTGTGATTTGGTCTTTTTAAATAACTTCATGGGGTGTATATCTTTATCTAAATATAATTAAAACAGCTATAAACAAGCAGATTGCGCAAGCAGCTGTAGATTGACGAGTTAATTCGGCCTTCTGTTTATTTAACGCTGCTGGGGTGAGTTCTGTTTCATCATTTTGTTGATCTTCTATAAAACTGTGAGCTTTGGCGCCAAGATAGCTGAAACCGGCAATGATAAAAGGCATTAAAGGAAGGTAGATGAGTGAGCCAAAGAGGATGAAGTTCTTGCCCCAAATGTATTGTAAAAAGCTGAGCGTGGTGGCAAAGAGTGCCCAAAATCCGGCTAATTGGTGAATTGAGGATTCCTCGTAGGCATAAAGAATATGTTGTGCGCTAGCATAGGTGGTGAGCCAAGTTCCAACTAGAATGAGCGGAAGCGGAACTGAGCTGAGCGCGAATCCAGAAGCCCAGCCTAAGGCAATTAAGCTTAGTGTTTGGGCAGTAATGGCTTGGGTGCGCATTCCGGCTGGGCTAGAAAGTTTGCGCAGATAAAGGTTCCAAAAAAGGTAAATCGCAGTTAGCAAGATTTGGAAGATGTGTAGGGCGAGAGCGCTTTTGTTGATGAGCCCGGCGGATTTGAATTCTGATTGAACGAGCAAGGCAAGAACGCTAAGCTTAAAAATAAGATCGATGGCGCTAAACTTAAGGTTGGCCCACCAAAAGCGAGGTTTAACTAAAAAGATCTGCCATTTGCTGGCAAGAATTAATAGAAGGGCGATGTAGTGCAGCCTAAAGAAGGCAACTAGAACATAAACAGCGATTGGTAGAGCGATGCTAAGAAGAAGGTGGGCAAAGCGGCCGGCTTGTTCTTTGTGTGAATATTTGGGGCTTGGCAGGTGGATTCGGTGAGTGGCCTTGGTGGGAAGGCTGGTAGGATTTGCGATTTTGGTAAGTTCTTTAGAGTTTGCAGGCGCTTTGGGTTGAGTATTTCGGCGGCGGATTTTAGGAAGCTTTTGCATGTTTTTGTTTTTTATATTTAAGCTTTATATCAAACTCTTACTGCTGGCTTTATATTGAGACTTTATATTGAGCCTTTGCCCACTAGTATAACAAAATCGGCGTTAGGATAGAGCTTGGTGTAGCTTGCGGTTGATGAAGTGTAAAGGCTGGCAGAAAGTGCGCTGAGGAGTGAATCTTTAGAACTGGTTTTTTGGGAATTTAGAACAATAAGTTTAGTTCCGGAAACTTTTTCTGTGCTGTCGCTAACAATTGAGGCGGTGGCTCCACCGGGAAGTTTTTCAGAAACTTTTTTAGCGCTACCGCTGGGGGCTCCGGCATTTAAAACTACGACGTTGGCAACTTGGGTCTGGCTGTTAGAGCTGGTTTGATCGGTTGAATTTGGAGCTTGTAGCGGACCGATTTTTTCTTGGATGTATTTTTGGATGGCGGTGTAGTTTCCGATTCCGCTGGTTGGAATGAGGGCGGCACCGGTTCCGACGGAGGAATAATTCTTTAGAACGTTTTCGGAGGTTAGGCCGATGGATTCGATTTGAGCAGCGGGATCTCCGGCAAGATCGTAAATACGTCTGGCTTCGCTAGTTTTGAAATCTGTAGTGATGTTGTTGCCGATTGCTTCGGTTAGATCGTTAAGCTTAAGAGGGTTGGCAAAGATGTTGACTCCAAGGGCTTTTTCTTTTAGGGCGATGAGCATTTTGCGTTGATTGGCAGTGCGGTCGTAATCGCTTCCGGCGAGGCCGTAACCTCCGTTGGCGTTACGAGCTCTGGCTAATAGTAGAGCTTGAGTTCCGGTAAGTGTTTGAACTCCATTCTTAAGCTTAAGGGCATTTTTGCCGTATTGGCCATCAAAGTTGGGGTCGTAAATTCCACGAGGATCGGAACCCTGAATATCTACTTGTATACCACCAACTGCGTCGACAGCTTCTTTAAAAGCATTGTAATTAATTTTAGCGTAGTAGTTGATATCTAGATCGGTAATTTTTTCGATTTCTTTTTGGAGGAGGCCGATTCCGCCGGGGTAATAGCCGGATTCGTTAAACTTAGCACTTTCTCCGTAGTGATAAAGAGCGTTAATTTTAGTAGAGGCGTAACTGGTTTTTACCCATAAATCACGCGGAATGCTGATGATGGCGGTTTTTTTGGTGGCTACGGTATAACTTATAACCATGATTGAATCGGTTAGATCTTCGCCGGGGTGGCCAGGGTCTCCTTCGGAGGTTCCAACAAGCAGAATATTGACGCGGCCGGTATCTTCGCCTCTAAGCTTAGTGCTTTTAAGAAATCCTAAAGGGTTGCCATCGAATATCTTGCCAGAAAGATTAAAAAAGCTAAAGGTGTAGTATCCGGCAAAAATAAGAATTGGAATTAGCGCGAACTTAAGAGCGCGTTTAATTTTTTGTTTGCGGGTGCGAGGTCCGATTTGTTTTTTGCCTCTGCTTTTTGAGCTGGATTCGGAAAGATCTGGTGTTTCTTGGCCAAGTGGTAAACTGGGGCTGGCTCCACTTAAAATAGAGTTTTTAAGAGCGTTGTTTTGCCATGAATCATCAGAACTTTTAGCCATGTGCTTGGCAAGCTTGCGCTGCCTTCTTTTGGAAAGAGGAGGATTTATTTGCTGGTTGAGGTTAGAGGGAGCTCCGGTAAGTGGTGCGGTGTAGTTTTGAGATTTAGATCGAGCCGTCGGTCGGCGCGGTACAAACCCATCAACGATGTTTTTATCTTTCTTCATTTGCTGTTTGGTAGTAATTCAAAAATAAAAATGCCCACTCTTTTTGGTGAATTTATTCTAATTTTTTGGATTCTTAGATAGAAAACGTTGGTAAGGGGAAATTCTTTTGGGTAAGGTGACTTTTTTCTACTTTAAATCAAAGAATAAGTAATTGTTTAGTATAGCGTTTTTATAGCTTAGTTTGCAAAGCTTAAGTTCTTGGCAAAAGATTCTTGCCAAAAAGGGTCTAGCTAGGATTAATAAGTATGGTAGTATAAATGGACGAAGGAACAAAAAATGAATCAGATTGAATCGGTTGAGGCAGAAACAGTTGAAACGGGGGCGTTAGATCCTAAAAAAGAAAAGCTTAAGCAGTGGCGTTCTTTTGCTGGGGTGGTGTTAAGTTCGGTGGGGCTTTCTTTTTTAATGCTGACTTTTGTTTTTAGAACTTATAATGTTAACGGTAGTAGTATGCGCCCAACCTTAACTAACGGAGATCGGCTGGTTGTTAATAAGCTGCAAAAAACTAGAGAAGGCTCTAGTTATATGCCAAAACGGGGGCAGATTGTGGTGTTTGATAGTAAGTTGGAGGGAAAATCTCTGATAAAAAGAGTGATTGCTTTGCCGGGCGAAAAGATTAGTATGCAAGATGGGCGCTTTACGGTGAAGAACGAGCAATATCCGGATGGTTTTGATCCGGATGCGAGTTACGAAGATCGTTTGCCGAAGAATGATTCTACTGATTTTGAAGAGGAGGTTGTTCCGTCGGAGCACATTTTTGTAAGCGGTGATAATCGGGCTCCTGGGCAAAGCTTAGATAGCCGTAATCAGCTGGGGTTTGTTCCGCTTGCCGAAATTGTAGGAACTGCGGCGGTTCGGTATTTTCCGCTGAGTGAATCTGGGCGTTTGAACTAAGCTTAAGGTCTTTATTCCTCCCCTTCTAGGGGAGAGCCTGCCCCGCATTCATTGCGGGGTGGCCTGAAAGGCCGGAGGGGGCTTTTTAGAGTTTGTTAAGCTTAGCTTTCTTTTCTAAATACTTTTTCTTTTCTGCTGATTACACCCTCCCCTAACCCCCGCAATGAATGCGGGGCAGGCTCCTCCTCTCAAGGGAGGGGAACTTGCCCTCGAATCCGCTT
>CAYWUW010000008.1:25995-28695 GCA_964461505.1 uncultured Candidatus Saccharibacteria bacterium | reverse complement strand
AGCACCTTCCAAGGGTTCGGCTGTTCGCCGATTAAAGTGGTACGCGAGCTGGGTTTAGAACGTCGTGAGACAGTTCGGTTTATATCCGGTATGGACGAGTAAGAATTGTGAGAGTAGCTATCCCTAGTACGAGAGGACCGGGATGGACGAACCTCTGGTGTGTCAGTTGTTGTACCAACAGCATTGCTGAGTAGCTAAGTTCGGAACGGATAAGCGCTGAAAGCATATTAAGCGCGAAGCCGCACTCAAGATTACAGTTCTCTATGAGATCCCAGAAAGACCATCTGGTTGATAGGCATGCGGTGAAAGTATGGCAACATATTGAGCCTACATGTACTAATAGATCCATTGAACTTTTATGCACCATGCAGACCAGATCATTTTGAAGTAATTCGGGGTGGTTTGATCTGCTGGGAATTTAAATAACACTTAAATATATTAAAGCGGGTAGTGCATTGGTATTGCTTAAGCTTAATGTTTAGATAAGATCATCACCAACTTTTAAAGACCATGGTCAGATGATCATAGCTTTTTGATTGAAAAAGGCTGTGATCGGTGCCCATGGCGCTGGGGAAACGCCTGATACCATTCCGAACTCAGAAGCTAAGCCCAGCAGCGGCGATGATACTCTCTACGGGGAAAGTAGCACGGTGCCGAATTATATAAAAGACTTCGTTTACGCGAGGTCTTTTATTTTTGATAGAGCTACAATCCCTAAGCTTAAGCTTGTAATTAAGCTTAAGCTTAGGTTACAATTTTAGGCGTATATAGCGCCTATGTTTGTGGCCTTAACAAAAACAAAAATGTTTAACAAAAAAAATAGAGCAAGAATCTGCTTATCTAAAAGTTGCCTTAAGTTGCATAGATCTACTTTGCTGAAGGTGCAATCAAGGTGGTGGGATCTGAATAGCCTGACAGTGATGGTGTTTATTGTGGCTTCGTTTTTAGTGGGATTTTTAAATATTCCAAAAATTTTTGCTGCCCCCGGGGCTCTATCTGTTAGTGTAGAGCAGAAATCTGGAACAAGTGACCCAAACCATTCTTATACCTCTATCTTTGTAGCAGAGTTTAGTGAACCAATTGATGGGGCTACATTTACGGATGCGGATATAGCTCTTGGCGGAACTGCAACTGGGCAGGCCGTGCAATCTATAACCGAGGCAGGCAACTTTGATAAAACTACCTATGAGGTGCGGATTGAGGCTAGTGGTGCCGGGACGATAGCTCCTTTGATTGGGCAAGAGCTTGTTGCGGCAGAAGCTGATGCTACAAACACGAATCAGGCTTCAACTAGCGTTGATGGCGAGGTTACTTATGATGGGGTTTGGGCTCCGAATGAGTTTGTTACAACCTGGAAAACTGATAACCCTGGAACAAGTGCGAGCAATGAGGTTCAGATTGGGTCTGCTAATGGCTACAGTTATAACTACACGATTGATTGGGGAGATGGTAATGTTGAGGCTGGGCTTACTGGCCCTGTTACTCATAGCTATGGTTCGCCTGGAGTTTATACAGTTAAGGTTACGGGCGGATTCCCTCTTTTTTATTCTGCTGATAAGCAGAAGTTGCTAACTATTGAACAGTGGGGGGATATTGTTTGGAGCAGTATGCAGTTAGCGTTCCAAGGGGCATCAAACTTGCAAGTAGTTGCAACTGATGCCCCAGATTTATCAAACGTTACGGATATGAGTGGGATGTTCAACGCGGCAACATCTTTTAACCAATCTTTAAATAACTGGGATACTTCGAGTGTTACGGATATGGGTGGGATGTTCTCAGGTGCGACATCGCTCAATCAACCGCTTAACAACTGGGATACTTCGAGTGTTACGGATATGGGTGGGATGTTCTCAGGTGCGACAGTTTTCAACCAACTGCTCAACGATTGGGATACCTCAAATGTTACGAATATGAACTATCTATTTGGTGGTGCAGCATCGTTTAACCAGCCATTGAACGATTGGGATACCTCAAGTGTTAGTGATATGAGTGGGTTATTCAACTGGGCAACATCTTTTGACCAGCCACTGAACAATTGGGATACCTCGAATGTTACAGATATGATGAATATGTTCTATGGGGCAACATCTTTTAATCAGCCGCTTAACAACTGGGATACTTCGAATGTTACAGATATGATGTATATGTTCTATAGAGTAACAGCTTTTAATCAGCCTTTGAACAACTGGGATACTTCGAATGTTACAGATATGCGTGGGTTATTCTCAGGTGCAACATCGTTCAACCAACCTTTAAGCAACTGGGACACCTTGAACGTTACAGATATGAATAGGATGTTCGATGGGGCAACATCTTTTAACCAATCTTTAAATAACTGGGATACCTCAAATGTTACGAATATGACATGCATGTTTTATGGGGCAACATCTTTTAATCAGCCGCTTAACAACTGGGATACTTCGAATGTTACAGATATGATGTATATGTTCTATAGAGTAACAGCTTTTAATCAGCCTTTGAACAACTGGGATACTTCGAATGTTACAGATATGCGTGGGTTATTCTCAGTTGCTAAATCTTTCAACCAGCCACTTGATAGCTGGAATACTTCGAGTGTTACGGATATGGGCTCGGTTTTTTTAAGTGCAACAGCTTTTGATCAGCCTTTGAACAACTGGGATACTTCGAATGTTACAGACATGAACGGGGCGTTTGCGGGTGCAACATCTTTCAACCAGC
>CAYWUW010000008.1:0-25895 GCA_964461505.1 uncultured Candidatus Saccharibacteria bacterium | reverse complement strand
TCGAATGTTACAGACATGAACGGGGCGTTTGCGGGTGCAACATCTTTCAACCAGCCACTTGATAGCTGGGATACCTCAAACGTTACGAATATGACATACATGTTTGCTGGGGCAACATCTTTTAACCAAAGCTTAGGGGAATGGGATGTGAGTGGTTTGAACTCTAGCGGTGGAGCAGCAGAGATGTTCAACAAAGAGGCTGCTAACTGGCCTGGTGGTTTATCGATTGCTCCAGCTGGGCTTTCGAGGCTTAACTATGATGCAACTTTGGCAGGATGGAGCCGACAGAACCTACAGAGCGGCATAGTGTTTGGTGCTGGAACTAGCACTTACTGCAATTCTGAAGTTCAGCGTACGAGCATAATTAACAATTTTAACTGGGTTATTAACGATAACGGAAGAGACTGTTCTGTTGATGATTCTAATGAAGAAGTAGACGCTACTAAGTCTAACAACGAACCCAACCAACCAATTAAAACTGTTAAGCCAACAGATTCTGGATCAGCCACTGCAGATGCTGACATTCTAAATAGCTCTGTAGATATCAGCCTTCAGCAAAAAGAAGACGGCCCAACTAGATTCTTTGGTAGAACTAATACACTGCAAAGAGGCGATGAAGAAAAGATCTTGTTTAGAGGATGGATTAACGGTGCTGCCGGAGCTTTAGGGATCGCCCCTATAACTGTGGTTAGGGTTCTCCCTTGGTTATTCATAATCTTTTTGATGGTTACGGTGGCTGTAGCTTTATTAAACTTAAGCAAGCAATTGATTATTGTGGCAAAAATGAAGCAGTTAGTGCGCAGGCAAGAACTTTTAAATCTAGAAAAAACCTGGCTACTTTCGCTTTCTAGCCATTACTTAAGAACTCCGCTAACTATTATTAAGGCCGGGCAAGAACTTATTAAAGATGGATTTTATAAAGATACTGTTATAAGCGGAATGAGTGATCTTAATAAAACTATAGGTGGGGCAATTGATGGTTTAAGGAACGATCAGATAGTGGCAGAGATGCAAGCTCCAAAGCAGATATATTACAAACATGCTTCTTTATGGCAACCAAAAGTTGTAATTCCGGCTTTATTAAGCTTAGGTCTGGTTGTTTTAATTAACTTTGTATTTATTGTTGGAGCTAAACTTAATCCGGGAATGGTAAATATGTTTAGCCAATTTTGTGTAGTAGCAATACTGGCAGGGAGCTTGTATCTTGCTTATGATACTCATCTTGAAAAGGTTCAGGTTGAAGCTTACCAAAAAAAGCTCTTAAAATATGAAAGAGGTCTAGATAGGGCAAGAAATAGTTTTGTTCGTAGTATTGCAGAAGAACTAATGCCCAAGATAGCTGCCGCAAAAAGAGTTTTGCCAAAAAAAGCTCCGGCAATTGCAATAAGAAACATGAAGAAAGGGCTAGAACAGCTTGAGGGCACTACAGAAAAGTTCTTGTTAATTTGTCAGCTAGAGAAAGAAGAGCTTAAAAAGCAGGCAGCAGAATTTGGTTTAAAGAATACGGTGGCCGAAGCAAAGGCGCAATCTAGATACCCAGATAGACCGGTGGAGTTGCTGCTTTCTGAAAAAAGTAACCTAATTCAACCAGAAGCACTTCTTAAAAAAGTTTTCGAATCTTTGATGGATAATGCGGCAGAACATAGCGATAGCAGCGTTCCGACAAAAGTTTCTTCAGATGAAAAAGCAAATATGGTGAGTGTAGCCGTAGAGGATAAGGGCAAGGGAATTGAAGAGGATAAGCTTAGTGTTTTGTTTAAGCCGTTTAGTAAGGTAGAGGAAGATTTTGCAAGCCAGGGAATGGGCATCAGCTTATACCTCAATCGGCTTATAATGCACTACTTGGGTGGTGAAATTAGGGCAAAGAGCAGGGTTGGAGAAGGAACAGTTATGACGGTGGATGTGCCAAAAGAGATTGCCTAAAGAGTTACGCTTTAGAGAATTCTGTAGCAAAGGTGTTGACATTATTGCTTATGTTTGCTAGAATGAAATGTAGATACAAAAGCTTAAGTTAGTTTTTTGATCTTTCGAGATTAAATTTGCTGCTTAGTTACAGTTTTTGATATCTAGAGTGTAAAAACTCTTTGAGGGTAGTCTTGAAATTTATTTCTCGACTGCCCTCTTTTGTTTTTATATTTTAGAGAGATAATTTAAGTTTAATAAAAAGAGAGATTTATTATGTCTGGTACAAAAATTGGTGCTGCAAAAGCAAAAAAAACTAACATAGAACGCCATGGAGTAAATTTTTTTGCTACGATTGGTTCTAACGGCGGTAAAGTAAAAGGTGTTAAAAAGGGTTTTGCTGCTAACCCAGAACGCGCTCGTGCGGCTGGTAGAAAAGGTGGAGCTCGCTCTAGACGCGGTAAAAAAACTGCCTAAGCTTAATTTAAGCTTAGGGGGTTTGGCGGTAGGTTCTTTTAAAGCGAGAGGTTCCAACCTTCCAGTTGTGAAAACAGTTTGGGCAGCTGAATTCTAGCTTAGATATTTGCAGACCGTTCTTAGTGCAGTTAGGGCAAGAACTTCGAGATGAAGCCCAGTTGATATAACTTTGCAGGGCTGATTTTTGTTCTTGCTTGCTAAACTTAACCTCGTACTTTTTGCAGAGTTGTTCGGTAAGTTGCCAGGCGGCAGATTCCATTTTGATCAGTTCGATATCTGATTGGTATTCAGAATGATTAAGCTTAGCGTGGGCGAGTTCATGCAAAAGTTTGTTGGTGTAAACAAGATCTTGCTTAGGGTTCTTTGGAACTTTGTAAGTGATAGTTTGATGTGAACCGTTCCAAGAAAAGTTGGTTCCGGCCTTAAGCTTAAGAGCTGGAAGTTCTTGAGTAATTTTGGAAAGAGTTTTTTGAAAGATAGGCATAGTTTTTACTGTTTGAATTATTGGCTAATCTTTTTTTGAGATTTTAGAAATGTAGCTAGTAATTGAATCTAAGCTTAAATTAGATTTTTGGCAGATTTTTTGAAGCTTTTGAAATTGTTTAGGATCGTGTTCGATTAGGAGCCAGTTCTTGCTGGTTAGCAAATTCTGAGAGAGTAGCGAGTGGATTAAGTTGAGGATTATTTGCAAACCTTGGTTGGTGGCAAAAAGGCTAAGTTTAGGTTCATGTGATAGGCTTTTTTTGTTAAGCTTAGGCCAGCTTTTAGAAACATAAGGAAGGTTAGCCAGAAAAAAGAATTCGGATAGATCTTTTTGAACAACTTTTTTGATCAAGTTCGATCGAATGAATTCTAGCTGGTGATTTTTGAGCTTGTTGATGGCGGCATTGGTTCTGGCTAAGCTTAAGGCTTTAGGGTTGATATCCGAAAGTATAACGGTTAGATCTGGCCGAGCTTTTGCTAAGCTTAAGCCGATGGCTCCAGAACCACAGCCAATATCTAAAACCTTAGAATTTGCAGGAATATTTTGTACGGCAAACTCTATAAGTTGTTCAGTCTCAGCTCTAGGAACCAAAACTTTAGAATTTATTTTAAGCTTAAGATTGTAAAAATCAGTTTTGCCGAGTGTGGCAGCGAGGCTTCTGCCGGCAAGAACCTTGCCAAGCAAGTTGTTAAGTTTAGCAAGCTTTTTTTGGGTAAGTTTTTTTTGTGGTGCAGTGCTAATAATTTGAGTTTGGCTAAGCTTAAGAATGTGAGCGGCAATTAGATGAGGTGCCTTTGGATTGTTATTTCTGCAGGCGCGGTGGGCAAGTTCTAGCCAATTTTGAAGGGTTATATTTTTTGGCTTACTCATTTTCGATGAGTTCAATTTCGGCTTCTTTAAGCTTAGTAAATAGATCATCAACATCTCCGTTCATAAAGCCAGTAATGTTGCTTCTGCTGTAGTTGATGCGGTGATCGGTTACGCGATCTTGAGGAAAATTATAAGTACGAATTTTTTCGCTACGATCGCCAGAGCCAATAAGTTCTTTGCGCTTAGAGCTAAGTTCGGCTTGCTCTTTTTCTAGCTTAATTTGCAGCAAACGAGAACGCAGAACCTTCATGGCTTTTTCTTTATTTTTAAGTTGAGATTTTTCATCTTGGCAAGTTACAACTAAGCCTGTTGGCAAATAGGTAATACGCACGGCTGAATCGGTGGTGTTAACGCTTTGCCCGCCATTTCCAGAACTTCTAAAAACATCGATTCGTAAATCGCTAGGCTTAATTTCGATATCTGTTTCGATGGCCTCTGGCATAACAGCGACTGTTGCGGTAGAGGTGTGAATGCGGCCAGCAGATTCGGTAACCGGAACGCGCTGCACGCGGTGAACTCCGGCCTCAAACTTAAGCTTACCGTAGGCATCGGGGCCTTTAATTTCTACGGTTGCTTCTTTAATTCCACCAGATTCGGAATCGGCGGTAGAGATAATTTCTGGCTTAAGTTGGTTTGTTTCGCACCACTTAAGATACATACGGAGCAATTCTGCGGCAAATAGGCTGGCTTCGTCGCCGCCGGCTCCGGCTCTAATTTCGAGAATGGCATTTTTAGAATCGTTAGGATCTTTAGGAACGAGCAGAATTCTAAGTTTAGCGCGGAGATCTTCTAGCTTTTTGGTAAGCAGCGGTTTTTCTTGCTTGGCTAAAGTAGCAAGTTCGGAATCTTTGCCAGAGAGAATTTCTTCGAGATCTTTAAGTTCTTTTTCGGTTTGCTGGATAGCCTCTAAAGATTCGACAATGGCCTGGAGTTCGCTAGCGTGGCGAGTTTTTTGTGCAATTTTGGGATCGTTGAAGGCCTCTGGTGCAGAGAGTTCTTGCTGCAGGTTCTTTAGTTCTAAGCTTAAGTTGGTGAGCTTGCTTTCTTCTGTTTCGGTCATCTTTAATTTTGAAATTTCATCTTTAATTATAGCATTTTGAGCTTGATGGCTGGCTTGTTTAAGCTTAACTGTGGTAGAATAAAGCTTAGATAGAAGCTAGAAATAAGTTTAAATTGAGCGAGCGTTGTTAAGAAGTTATTTTTTTCTCGGTAGAGTTTTTTTAGAAAAGTAATAAACGCCCGGCTTGAGTAAAAGGCTCAGGGAACGAGTTTCTGGTTTTGGTAAAGGTAGGAGTTTTTGATATGACAAAAACAATGGATGAATTGCTTTCTGGGTCAACTCTGGTTGAGCCGCTAAGAGACGGGCAAATTGTAGAAGCGAAGGTAATTGAAGTAAAGGGCAAGAGGTTAAGTTTAGATCTGGGCCCTTATGGTTTAGGCGTTGTTCCAAGAAGGGAACTCGGCTTTGGAAAGAGCTTTGAGCTAGGTGATGAGATCGAAGCGATGGTCATGAATGCCGATAGTGATAGCGGGCAAGTAATGATGAGTGTGCGACGAGCACATCGCGACAAGGGTTGGGCTGTTGTAGAAGAAGCTTTTAAAACTGGAGACGTCATTGAGGTTGTTCCGGTTGATTGTAATAAGGGCGGATTGTTGATTGACTTTGATGGTGCAAAAGGCTTTTTGCCAGTTAGTCAGCTTTCGCAGGATAATTACCCAAAGCTTTCTGGTGCTCAGGATAAATCTGTAATTGCGGAAAGTATTAAAACTCTGGTTGGTAAGCCGATGCAAGTAAAGGTGATTGCATTTGATCGCAATGAAAATAAATTGATTTTTTCTGAAAAAGCAGCGGGCAAAGAAGGTTCTGGTGAGAGGTTAAAAGAATTTGCTGTTGGCGGTGTGGTCAAGGGCAAAATTACTGGGGTAGTAGATTACGGAGCTTTTGTTGAAGTTGATGGAATTGAAGGAATGGTGCATATTTCAGAGCTTTCTTGGAAGCGGGTTTCATCTCCGGAAGATGTGGTAAAAGTTGGTGATGAGATTGATTTGAAGATTATCTCTTTAGAAAATAACCGCCTGGGCTTAAGCTTAAAGCAAATGGGTGATGACCCTTGGGATGATGAAGTTTCTAAGCTTAAGGTTGGTGAAAAAATCAAGGCAAAAGTTACTAGAATTACTCCGTATGGGGCTTTTGTGCAGGCAACTCCTTCGGTAGAGGCTTTAGTTCATATTTCTGAAGTTAGTGATGGTGAAGGTAGCGAAGCCGAGCAGGTATTTAAATTGGGCGAAGAACAGGAGTTTGAAATTCTAGAAATAAACAATGAAACTAGACGGATATTCTTAGGCCTACCTGGGGCTGGTAAAAGAAAGAAGGCAGAGCAAAAAGAAGAAAAGGCCTAAAGGATACTTCTTTTTTTGCTAAGCTTAATTTTTTACTAAAGCTAAAATTTTGTAAGAGGATTGTAATTTGATGAGTGATGGAACGGGGGAAAGAAGAAAGATCGAAATTGGTGGCGGGATCACAGTTGGTGAGCTTGCTGAGCTTTTGGAACTCCCGGTTACTCGCTTGATTGGAGAGTTATTTAAAAATGGGATTGCGGCAACCATCAATCAAAAAATTGATATAGATACGGCCCAGATTATTATTGATGAGCTAGAACTGAGCGTAGAGATTGTTAGCGCGAAGGATGATTCTAGCGCTAAGCTTAAGCAAACAGAAGAGATTGATTTAGAAAGCGGAGATTGGCGGGAGCGACCTCCGGTTGTGGCGATTATGGGCCATGTTGATCACGGCAAAACAACTTTGTTGGATAAAATATTAAACTTAACGGTTGCTAATGGTGAGGCGGGCGGAATAACTCAGCATATTGCGGCTTATCAAGCAGAGCACGCGGGGCGATCTCTAACTTTTTTGGATACTCCAGGGCACGAGGCGTTTAGTGCTTTGAGGCAGCACGGAGCAGCTCTAACAGATTTGGCAGTTGTGGTGGTGGCAGCAGATGATGGCGTGAAGCCGCAAACTCTTGAGGCGATACGTTTTGCCAAAGAAGAAAAAGTTAAGATTGTGATTGCAATTACTAAAATTGATAAGCCAGAGGCTGATCTTTCAAAAGTTAAGCAAGATTTGGTAAACGCGGGGTTAACTCCAGAAGAATGGGGTGGAGACACAGTGGTAGTAGAGGTTTCTGCAAAAACTGGTGAAGGTGTAGATGCTTTGTTAGATATGATTTTATTGGTGGCAGATGTTGAAGAATTAAAAGCGGATTATTCTGCGGGTGTGCGAGGTCTGGTTATTGAATCGCATATGTCAAAGGGAGTTGGACCACTTGTAAAAGTTCTGATTACTAAAGGCGAATTAAAGCAGGGCGAAAATATTGTGATAGGTTCTTCTTATGGCAAGGCGCGAATTATGAAGAATTGGAAGGGTGAAGATATTAAAGTTGCTGGTCCGACAACTCCGGTGCAGCTGAGCGGTTTAAAATCTTTGCCAGATTTTGGGGATAGGCTTTATTCAACAAGCAACGAGAAGGAAGCGCGGCGCGCGGCGGAAGGTTCTAGCAGTGCTAACAAAGCGATGGATATGAACAGTGATGAGTTGCTAAGGGTGATGAGCAAGCGTAGCGAAGTTGCAGTGATGCCGGTGATTGTAAAGGCGGATGTGGCAGGTTCTTTAAAATCTGTGGTAGATAGTATTCAGCTGATCGGAACAAAAGAGGTTGAAGCGAAGGTGGTTGGTTCTGGAGTCGGAGATGTTAAAGAAAGTGATGTGATGCTTGCTTCTTCTAGCAGGGCAACGATTTATTGTTTTCACACTAATATCTCTAGAGAATTAATGCGAGTTGCCGATAATCTAAATGTTAAGGTTAAGGTTTATAAAATAATTTATGAATTGATTGATGACATTAAAGAGCAGTTGAGCAGCTTGTTAGAACCAGAAGTGTTAGATACGCCGATGGGAAGGTTGATTGTAAAAGGTGTTTTTAGAACAACAGATGGTGAGGTTGTGTGTGGAGGTGAAGTTACCAAGGGTGTTGTTTCGCCAGGTTTTAGAGCTAAGCTTATGCGCGGCGAAGAAGAGATTGCTGATGTTAAAATTACTTCGGTGCAAGAAAAGCATCAAGAGGTCAGCGAGGTTCAGGCCGGAACAATGTGTGGTTTGCGATTAGAGTCTGAGGGTAAACTTAAGGTTTTGGAAGAGGATCGGTTAGAAGTTTATAAACGAGAAATTATTGAAAAGACTTTGTAAGATTAATCTTTCACCGCTCCTTCTATCTTTTTTTCTGTCACACCATCCTCTAGCTCTTCGCTCTAAGAGAGGAGGGCTGACCTGCGGAAGACATATATTATGTGGGGGTCTTGCTGGAGGCAGAGGTTTGGTTTATACTTAAGCTTAATAAAGTTTAACAATATTTTAGGGTGGAATAAGTTTTTATGGATCCTTTGCAAACAGACCAAACTCAGCCGGTAGCGCAACCTCAGCCTATTCAACCTCAGCCGGTTCAGCCGGTTGCTGCTCAGCCTCAGCCGCAACCTCAACCCGTAGATCAGCAGATGCCTAGGCTTGATGATCAGTTCTTGCAAAGTATTGGTTTGGGGGTTCTACCAGATGTTGAGCGCCAGGGAATGCTCACGCAGATGCAAAAAACTTTGGAAACTAATGTTGGAATGGAGATTTATAAGAATCTTCAAGAACACCAGCTGCAGGAATTTGAAGGGTTCATGCCTTTAAATGATGAAAATGGGCAGGTAATTACTTCTCCTGAAACTGCTAATGCTAATGCCCAGAGATGGCTAGATGTGAATGTTCCTACTTATAAAACTAACCCGGCCTTTCAGCCGTTTTTGAATGATCCGGCAAAAATTAGAGATCTTGCTGCTATGAACTGGTTGCAGCGTAATTTTCCGGCTTACCGTAATGTTGTGGCGGCTGAGTTGAATAAGCTGATGATGGAAGTTCGTAATAATGTTCCTGCAATTATTGAGGCGGTGATGGGCCCACAGAATTTGAACCCCGGTGTGGCTCAACCCCCTGCGGCGCAACCTCCAGTTGCCCCGGCCGCTTAGCGGATTATTGTAGTTGGGATTTGTAGCCGTTAAGGAAATCTTGAGCTGTTATTTCTTTTTTTCCGGATAGCTTAAGCTTAGTGATTTGGAGGTAATCTTTTTGGGTGTTTAGTAGAAGTGGACTATTTTTACCCTCACCCCAACCCTCTCCCTGTAAGGGCGAGGGAGTTATGGTTGCTGCAGTGATGGCGAGTTCGAGTTCCTGCCCACTTTTAAGCTTAAGGGTGGTTTTGGTTCCTGGCCAGCCGAGGTAAGCTCTGATTTGGCGTTCAAGTTCTAAGGCTGTTTTTTGTAGATTAAGCTTAGAATCTTGCTTAGTAATTAAGTTGCAGATGGTGGGTTGGCCAACCTGTTCGATTGGTGGTAAGTTAACCCCTTCCCCCATCGGAACCTCCCCAAGGGGAGGACTAATTAAGCTTAGTAATTTGGAAATCTCTTTTGCTCCGAGAGCTCCGAGTTGCCCAGCGAGTTCTTGCTTGCTTTCGTAGCCGCTAAGCTTAAGTTTGATTTGTGAATAGATTGGGCCTGAATCCATACCAGCGGTTAGAGCCATGATTGAAATTCCGGTTTGGTCATCTCCGTTTAGAATGGCAGATTCTATTGGAGTTGGCCCACGATATTTTGGTAAAAGTGAAGGGTGGAGGTTGATGATTCCAAATTTAAAGTGATCGATAACCTCTTGCTTGATGATTTTGCCGAAAGCGGCCAGAACTGCAACTTCTGCATCAACTGATTTAAGCTTAGCTAAAAGTTCTTTAGTATCTTTAAAAATGTAAAGTTCGATATTATTTTTTTTTGCGAAAGTTACAACCTCAGATTCGTTTTTGCTGCGAGATTTACCCTCACCCCGGCCCTCTCTCTGTAAGGGCGAGGGAAAATTGATGATGATTAATTCAATATGGTGGCCGTCATTTTTAAGCTTAGTGAGGATTGGGAGGTTTGTGGTGCAGGCGGTTGCGAGGCGTTCGTTTCCAAAAAAAACTATATTCATATCTGTTATTTTATCATTTTTAGTTCTTTTATCTCGGGAGGGGTAATGGTTAGGGGTTTATTAAGCTTAACTCAGAAAATATCTACCTCTAGACTTGGCCTGAAGTCCAAAGCAAATAAAAGTATCTTTTTGGGTTTTCTTTTTTGAAAAAAGAAACAAAAAGCTTTTGCCCTCGAATCCGCTTCTAGGCAAAGAAGCCTAGTGTTCGCGTTATTGGGGCGGATAGTCGGGCACCGAAACGAGTTTTCGTTTGTGTGTGTCTTGGGGGGGGTTAAGCTTAGCGGTTGAAGAGGCCGCGTTTTTGGACTTCGGCTTGGGTTATTTCGTTGACTGTATCTGTTTTGGGGTCGTATTCTTTAAAGTAGCCACCTTGATCTTCTGTTAGAGCTCTATCTAAAAAGAGTAGGCCGTTGATGTGATCTACTTCGTGTTGGAGGACTTTGGCTTCGTAATCTCTAGCGGTAAACTTAACTTCGTTGCCGTCTTCATCTAGTGCCTTAATCTTAATTTTTGGGTAGCGTGGAACTTTGGCATGAATTCCATGAACAGACATGCAGCTTTCATCTTCGTAAAAAGGTGAGCCTTCGTATTTGGTTATTTCTGGGTTGATGAGTGCGTAAAAATCACTTTTGGAATAATCGTTAAAATCTTTTCTGACTAGAATAACTTGGTAGGGTTCGTTAATTTGTGGTGCGGCAAGGCCAACGCTAACGTAGCGTTTTTCTCCTTCTTCCCATTCTTTTAAAGTTGCACGCATGGTGGTGAGGAGTTCTTTAACTTCTTTGCTTGTTGGGTCAACAGTCTGGCACTTTTGGTGCAGAGTGGGGTGTGGATCTAAAATGACCTTTTTTGCTTTGCTTGCCTTTTTTGTTTGGCTAGTTTTTTTGCCTTTAAGTTTAGGTTCTGACATAATTAAGCTTAATTATAACAAAAAGCAGTTGGGTATTTAGGTTTTGTATACTGTTGAAAATAACCAAATTAAGGCAATAGAAGTTATTAAGCATGCCGGTGAGTGTCTTAAACAATCTGGGAAGGACGTTTCCTATTGGTGGGATCCTAAAAACTTGAGTGCAAGCTTTTTCAATGATTTCTCAAAACCTGAGGAATTCTATGTGATGGTTAAAGACGGCAAAACAGCGGGAGCTGTTATTCTGCAGACTGAACAAACTTTGCAAGATTGGAGTAGTGTAGATGGGGTGGGATTAGTGAACAGATCAAGGGCTGTCTATGTGCATTATCTGGCAGTAGAAAGAGAGTTCGCCGGGAAGGGTATTTCGCAAATGCTTTTAGACTTTGCTAAAAAACTTACTAGAGAAAAGAATAGATATCTTATTCGCTTAGACACAAATGCCGATGAACCTAAGCTTAAGGAGCTATACGAAGGCTATGGATTCAAGGCTGTAGGTGAGCTGGATGAAGAAGACGGCCACAGAACAGTGTTGTATGAGATGTATTTAAAGGAGGCTTAGGGGGTCGAGGTCGTGTGTACTTATGGTATAATAATTACCAGCAGGCGATGATGCAGTAAACACTGTGGAGCTAGGAGAAGAAAGCTTTTATAAAAGTTATTAGAACTCCTCGGGAATGCCCGTTATAGCATATTCCTTTTTAAGGTACTAAGCTTAATTCTGGCGACAGAATAAGAAAACAAGGTGGCAACACGAAAATATCGTCCTTGTGTAGATTACGTTTTGTAATTTGCACAAGGATTTTTTAATTTTTAAGTTTATGGAAAGAATAACATTGGAAAATTTGAGAGAACTAGAAGGTGAAAAGACTTCTGTTAAAGCGTGGTTAAGTGTAGTTCGGGTTCAGAGCAAGATAGTTTTTCTAGTTTTGAGAAACAAAGACTTTATTCTGCAGGCTGTTGTAATGGAGGGTTCTAAGGATTTTGAAAAAGCTAAGAACTTAACAGTAGAATCTGTAGTGGAGGTTTCTGGCTTGGTTAAAAAAGAGGAGCAAGCTCCGGGTGGTTTAGAAATTGAGGTTGAATCTATAAAAGTTCTTTCTGAGGCAGATCCGAACTTACCAATTCCCGTTTCTGAAAATGCTCAAAATGAGGCGGATCAGCAAAAAAGATTAGATTGGCGCTGGTTAGACTTAAGAAAACCAAGAAACAGGTTAATTTTTGAAGTTTGGACTGCAATGGAACATGCGGCCAGAGAATTCTGGATTAAAAACGGTTATATGCAAATTCATTCTCCAAAGCTCTTGAGTGTGCCGAGTGAAGGTGCGGCAGAACTTTTTGAGGTTAAATATTTTGACGATAAAACGGCGTATTTGGCACAGTCTCCGCAGCTTTACAAACAAATGGCGATGGCTTCAGGTTTTGAAAAGATTTTTGAAGTTGGCCCTGTTTTTAGAGCTAACCCATCTTTTACTTCTAGACACGACACCGAATTTACCGGTTATGATATGGAACTTTCGTTTATAGATTCTCACCAAGATGTAATTAAAGAAGAAGAAAAGTTTATAGTAGCAATGTTAAGCTCTGTTAAGAATAAGTATGGAGAAAAGATAAAAGAGGTTTTTGGTCGTGAGATTGTGATTCCTGAATTACCTTTTCCGCAGATTAAGCTTAAGGAAGCAAAAGAGATGTTGGAGCCGTTTAATATTAAGAGCGATAAGGAAGATGACTTAAATCCGGAAGAAGAAAGAAAACTTTCGGAATTAGTAATGGAAGAGTTTGGGCATGAATTTGTGTTTGTGACAGAATATCCAGCGAGTGCGAGGCCTTTTTACCATATGCGCTTAGAATCTGATTTAAGTTTAACAAAAAGTTTTGACCTTTTGTGGAATGGAATAGAGATTACAACTGGGGCACAGCGTGAACATCGTTATGATGTTCTAATAAGCCAAGCAAAAGAAAAAGGATTAAGCTTAGAACCTCTCAATACTTACTTCAACTTCTTTAAGTATGGCTGTCCTCCGCATGGTGGGTTGGGTTTTGGGCCGAGCAGGTTCTTGATGAAACTATTGGGCTTAAGCAATGTTCGCGAAGTTACGTATCTGTATCGAGGGCCGAAGAGGTTGGATCCTTAAGTTTAAAGGAGGCTTAGGGGGTCGAGGTCGTGGTTCCAGCTTGTGGGGAGGTACTGGAGGATTGCTTTTTGGAGGAGTTCTCGTTTGGGGGATTTTAGGATAATTTGGTACTGATATTTTCCGCCGACGCGTTCTCTGAAAGCTGGAGATGGCCCAATAATCTGCAGGCCCTTTAAGCTTAAATCTTTTTTAAGATCTTGAATAATAAGCCCGGCGGCACGTTTGGCAGAGGCTTCGGAGTTATATTTGGCGTAAAGTTTGGCTTGGTATCTAAACGGTGGGTTGAGGCTGCTTCTTCTTTCGGCTAGTTCTGAATTATAAAAATCAGAGTAATCTTGCTGCGAGGCGAGGGTGATGGCCGGGTGGTTTGGGGCAAGGGTTTGGATGATAACTTCACCGTGCAGGTGTCCGCGGCCAACTCTGCCAATCACTTGGGTAATAATTTGGAAGGTTCTTTCAGAAGAGCGAAAATCTGGCATAGTTAGCCCGCTTTCAGCCTGTAAAATTCCAACTAAGCTTAATTTGGGCAGATCTAAACCTTTGGCAAGGATTTGGGTTCCGACAATAATATCGAATTTGCCGTTTTGCAGTTCTTCAAAATTGTGCTGGAGAGTGCTTTCTTTGGTGGTGTTGTCGGCATCAAAGCGAATAATTCTTGCATTTGGAAAGAGCTTTTCTAGCTCTGTTACGATTTGCTTGGTGCCGTAACCTCTTAAGCTTAGGGTGGCGGAGTTGCAAACGGGGCAGATGAGTTCTGGTTTAGTTTTGTAGCCACAGGTATGACATCTAAGAGAATATTCATCTGCATGAAAAACAAGGGGAATGTGACAGTTGGGGCAATTATTTACCCAATCACAGGTAGAACAAACTTGCAATCTAGAACTTCCGCGGCGGTTATGAAAAATAAGAGTTTGTTCTAAATTGTTAAGCTTAATTTGAATTGCGTTACGGAGCTCTTCTGAAATAATCTTGCTTTTAACAAAATTATCAGATTCTCGTGAATCAATAATTTGAACTTGCTTGGTCTGGTTACTTCTAGTGGGCAGCTCTAAAAGAAGAACATTTTTAGAGCTTAAGTTGTAGTAATCTGTTATGTTGGGGGTGGCACTGCCAAATATCAATCTAGAATTTGGATTAAGCTTAGCAAGCATAGCTCCGGTTAGAATGGAGTTATATTTTGGGGTGCTATCTTGTTTGTAAGATGCATCGTGGAATTCATCGATAACAGTTAAGCCTAGGTTAAAAATGGGGCTAAACATGGCAGAACGAGGGCCTAAAACAATGATCGGTTTATCTTCTTGAGTTAATTTTTGGATGAGTTGCCAATTTCTGGCTTTTTGAACTGGAGTTTGATTAGAATGTAGCGTGATAAGTGGAACATTGAGAATTTTAAAACGATTGATGTTTTGAGTGGTGAGGCCAATTTCTGGCACTAAAATTAAGGTAGATTTTTTATTTTTGATGTTTTGTAAAGTTGCGTGAAGATATATTTCTGTTTTGCCAGATCCGGTTGCGCCGTGAAGGAGGGCAAGTTCTTGTTTGCTGTTTTGGAATTTAGCAAAAATTTTGGATTGTTCTGGGTTAAGTTTATTAAGCTTAACTGTACTTTTTATTTCACTCTTTACCACACTCTTTTTTTTGTTCGCTAAGCTTAGTTTTGCTAGCTCTTTTTGGAGCCATTTGGAATCTTTATCTTCTATAATTCTTTTGATCAAATTTTGTGTACAGAAGAGTTCTAGAGTTTGCCCCTCGCCGCTAAGGTAATAGTTTGAAATCCAGCTGTTAAGCTTAGTGTTGCTTTGAGGAATAAAGTTTTTGGCAAGAACTCTAGTGATGGGTTTGAACTTGAATTTTGGTTCTTCGGGGTTAAGCTTAGTGATGATTGCGGGGAGTTCTTTTTTGCCAAAGGGGCATAAAACAAGATCGCCGAGTTCTAGCTTTTGGCTGGAACTATAAATAAAGCTGCTGAGGCCTTGGAACTTGTTTTTTGTGGGGAATGTTACGGAGTAGAGCTGCATACTTTAAGCTTAGCATTTTTGCTGTGGTTAAGGTCTCTTTTTTTGTGTCTCTTATTTTGTTACTTTCCACTTTTGTTACTTTCCACTTTTTTATCCTTGATGAGAAAAAAGTTCGCAAAAAAGAATCAAGAAAAAATTAACTCGCAGCCCAGTTATTTGTTAAGTTCAACTTCGCTTGCTCAAACAAAATTTTTTCGACTGCAGCTTTGGGTGCTTACTGACTTAAAGTTCTGGGTTTAAGCTTAGCATGAAATCTATATCTTACTTGGCTCGCTCTATAATCTGGCGGAGCTTGCTGGGCGCTTCTGGGAAGTTATTTAGGCCTTAGGGTTGTGGTAGTATTAAGCTTAAGGATAATCAAGTTTTTGCAGGGAAAATAAAAATGGCGGTTGAACAGAGTGAGCGATATTATTGTGGGGTGGATGTTGGCACAGAAAATGTGCGCTGTGTGATTGGAAGGGCTTCGCAAAAGCCGGGCGAGCTCCCAAAAATTGTTGGATATGGCAGAGTGAAGAACTTTGGAATGCGTAAAGGAGTGGTGATAGATTCGGTGAGCGTAGCGCAAGCGATAGATTCTGCTTTAGCGGAGGCTGAGAAGGTGGGTGGAGTTAGTGTAGAAGGGGCAACTTTTTCGGTGGGGGGGCAAAGCTTAAAATCTACTTATTCTAAAAGTGGCGTAGTGATTGCGGCGGAGCAGATGATTTCTGCCAGTGATGCGGAACGGGCGGTGGAGGCGGCCTCTGCGATACAACTTGCGAATAATCAGCGAGTAATCGAAATAGTTACAACCGGATTTTGCCTGGACGGCAAAGAAAAAACGCAAGATCCTACTGGAATGTTGGCAAATAGACTTGAGGCTGAGGTGGTAGTTCTAACAGCTTCAGAGATCTATTTGAGAGGTCTAGAAAAGGCGATTAATACAGCAAATGTAAATTGTGATGGCTTGCAACCAGCGGTTAGAGCGGCGGCGGAGGCGATTCTTTCGAGAGAAGAGCGTGAGATGGGAGTAGTTTTTGTGGATATGGGGGCGCAGACGACCTCTTTGGCGGTTTACGCAGAAGGTGAGCTACAAAAGTTGTTTGTTGCGCCGATGGGTTCTAGCAACGTAACCAGTGATTTGGCGATAGGCTTAAGAGTGGATATGAAACTGGCGGAAAAGATTAAGCTTAATTACGCTGAAGTTGGCAGCAAAGTTGATCCGCACGAAACTTTTGAGGTTGAGTACGAAACCGAGAATCACACATTTAAAGCCGGGGATGTGGATGTAATTGTTTCTTCAAGAATAGAAGAGATCTTTGAAAAGTTAGCTAAAGAACTTAATAAGCTTGGTAAAGACGGCAGATTGCCAGGAGGAGTGGTATTGAGCGGCGAAGGAAGTGGAGTTAAGGGCTTAGAAGAGATCGCGCGAGAAACTTTAGAGCTGCCATGCAAGAAGGCGGAGGTGGGCAGTTATGAAACCTCTACTGGCGATGTGTTGGGTGCGGAATGGTCTGCGGCGGTTGGTTTAATGTTGTTTGATGACAAAGTATTTAACAGTTCTAACAGGGCCGGAGGTGGCTTGTTGGATCAACTTTTTGATCGAGTAAGAAAGATTTTGTTCAAATCTAAAAGTAAGAAATAGAAACGAACAAGATATTTGAAACGTTGATTATTTGGCGCTAGACATTGTTCTAGTTTTGGTATACATTTAAGCTTAGAGTAATAATTTTTTGTTCGGAGGGAAAGCATGCCTGAGCTACAGATTGAAGAACCACAAAGTTTAGCGGTGATAAAAGTTTTTGGTGTTGGTGGAGCTGGTGGTGCGGCCATCGACAGGATGAAGAATTCTGGTTTAAACGGCGTAACTTTTGTTGCAGTGAATACTGATGCTCAGGCTTTGGCGAACTCTTCGGCTGATGAAAAAATCCATATTGGGCGCGAAACAACTAGAGGTTTGGGCGCGGGGGCAGATCCAACTGTTGGAAAAGCAGCAGCAGAAGAAAGTAAAGAGGACATTCGTAAATCTCTTGAAGGTGTAGATATGATTTTTGTAGCTGCTGGTAAGGGCGGCGGAACTGGTTCTGGCGCGGCGGGTGTAGTGGCGGAGATAGCTCAAGAAATGGGAATTCTGGTTTTAGGGGTAGTAACAAAACCGTTTAGTTTTGAAGGAGATCGAAGAAGGAGGAATGCCGAATGGGGAATTCTTCAACTTGAACCACATGTTGATACGCTGATAACGATTCCAAATGATAAGCTTCTGCAAACAATTGAGCGGGATACGCCTCTGGTTGAAGCTTTTAGGTATGCGGATGAAGTGTTAAGACAAGGAGTTCAGGGAATTACAGATTTAATTACTGAAGCGGGTTTGATAAATCTAGATTTTGCAGATATTAAAACTATTGTTAGCCGAGCGGGTTCTGCGTTGATGGGAATTGGTAGATCTACTGGTGAAAATAGAGCTGTTAATGCGGCGCAGCAGGCAATTGAATCTCCGCTGCTAGAAGTTTCTATTGATGGGGCACGAGGAGTTTTGTTTAGTGTTTCTGGTGGGCAAGATTTGAGTATGCACGAAATTAATGAAGCAGCGGAAATTATTACATCTGCGGTAGCGCCAGATGCAAATATCATTTTTGGAGCATCAATTCGGGATGATTTAGAAGAAGGCGAAGTTGTTGTAACAGTTGTAGCAACAGGTTTTGACCCATCTTACTTTCATTCTAGGCCTAATAAAGCCGGTCTTGCAGAAATGGATGGAGATTCGTTTAAGTCTAGCTCGAAGAGTTCTAAAAACCATGATTTAGAAAGCGATGGTAACGTCGATAGAGTAAAAGAAGAAATTGGTGATATTGGTGAAGATTTAGATAAAGATGAGAAGAACGAAAAAAGCAAACCGATTACAGATAAAGAAGATGATGAAGATCGGGATGTGAGTGTTTGGGATGCTGATGATGACGACGAAGATGAAGACGATGACGAGAATGAAGATGATACCCCTTCTTTTTTGAGGCGACATCTAAAAAGAAAGTAAACTTAACACCAATTTTGGTATTGCAAAAGCGCTAGATCTAGCTTATGCTTATAATCACAAGCGCTATATATAGTAGAGGTTCTAGAAGATAGAGTTAGCTACTCTAAGCTTAATCTAGATGTACATAGGAGATAAGTTTTGGAAGGGTTTCTTTTAGTATGAAGTGTCCAAAGTGTCATGAGCCAGGGAAAGATCGAGTACTTGAATCTAGAGAATCTCCTGGGGCTGAAACAATTCGTAGGCGTAGAGAATGTGGTGAGTGCGGAGAGAGATTCACCACTTACGAAAGAATTGAGCGGCCGACTCTTTTGGTAGTCAAAAGAGATGGTAGCCAGGAACTTTTTGATAGAAAAAAGTTGGGCGAGGCTCTGGTGCGTGCGGTGGGTAAGTTCTTTTCGGCTCCGAGTTACTTAGAAGAGTTGGTTTCGGAGGTAGAAGAAAAAGCTTATAAGCTTGCAGAAGAGAACGCAATTCGATCTGTTGATATTGGTGAAATGATATTGGATGAGTTAGCTAGCAAAAATGAAGTGGCGTACATCCGTTTTGCAAGTGTGTACAGAAACTTTAAGAACCTAGAAGAATTTGAGAATGAACTTCTTAAGCTTAAATCTTCTGAAGTGAGAGCAAATAAAAAGGCAGAAGGCAAAAGTTAGATTCTAGCAACTTAAGCTTAAGATTGAAGCTTAAGTGGATAGTTTTTTAAAAAATTAAGCTAAAAGAGGGTTAAAAAAGCATGTCAGATTTAGTAGAGAGATTTTTTACACACGATTTAAATGGAGCTGATATTTACAGTTTGTTTAGTTGGGCTAAGTTTGATGCGCGCATCGAAAATTACTTTACCAAAGAGGTTGCTTTTGAACAAAAGGATGTTGAGTTTCCAGAAAACTGGAGTATGAATGCAATTAATATTGTTTCGCAAAAGTATTTTTGTGGAACTCCAGGAACGCCAACTCGTGAATATAGCTTAAAGCAGTTAATTAACCGCGTGGTAGATACGGTTTCTAGATATGGCCGCAGCGAAGGTTATTTTAAAACAGATAGTGAAGAAAAGATCTTTAATGATGAACTTAAGTTTATTTTGACGAGTCAGCGGGCTTCTTTTAATTCTCCGGTTTGGTTTAATATTGGAGCTCCAGAACGTGCGCAGCAGGCAAGCGCGTGCTTTATTCTTTCGGTTGAAGATACGATGGAATCAATTTTGAATTGGTATACCGAAGAAGGAATCATTTTTAAAGGCGGGAGTGGATCGGGGACGAATCTTTCTAAGCTTAGATCTTCGTATGAGACTTTGTCGAGTTCTGGTGGAACCTCTTCTGGCCCAGTTAGTTTTATGCGTGGAGCAGATAGTGTGGCCGGAACGATTAAATCTGGCGGAAAAACTCGTCGAGCGGCGAAAATGGTTATCTTGAATGTCGATCATCCAGATGTAGAGGAGTTTATTTGGTGTAAGGCGATTGAAGAACGTAAATCTAGAGTTTTAAAAGAAGCTGGATTTGATATGGATCTAGATGGCAAAGATTCATTCAGTGTGCAGTATCAGAATGCGAATAACTCGGTTAGGGTTAGTGATGATTTTATGCGAGCGGTTGAAAATGATGCTGATTGGAACTTGCTAGGAGTTCGAGATTCTGAAGTTAAGAAAACTCTGAAGGCTAGAGGTTTGTGGCGGCAGATTGCTGAAGCGGCGTGGGAATGTGCAGACCCTGGGATTCAATTTGATACAACAATTAATCACTGGCACACAACTCCAAATGCTGGGCGAATTAATGCCTCTAACCCGTGTTCGGAATATATGCACTTGGATGATTCTGCTTGTAATTTGGCATCGATTAATCTTTTAAAATTTTTAGATGAAGACGGAAGTTTTGATGCAGAAGCTTATCGGCAGACAATTCGAGTTGTAATTTTAGCGCAAGAAATTTTGGTTGGTTACAGTGAATATCCTACTGAAAGAATTACTAAAAATGCTAAAGATTACCGTGAATTAGGCTTAGGTTATGCAAACTTAGGAGCGCTTTTGATGGCGATGGGAGTTCCTTATGATAGCGATGAAGGAAGGGCTCTTGCGGCAACCTTGACTGCAATTATGACTGGTGAAGCTTATGCAAAATCTGCCGAGGTTGCAAAAGTTGTAGGGGTGTTTGCTGGTTATGAAAAAGATAAGGATGGAATGAACAAGATCTTGCGGCAACATCAGGCAGCTTTAGCAAAGATTGATAAATTGAAGGTTGATCTTAAACTTAATTTGGTGGCAGAGCAGGCTTGGGAAAGTGCTGTTCGGCTTGGGGCAGAAAATGGAGTTAGAAATTCGCAGGCGACGGTTCTGGCTCCAACTGGGACAATTGCTTTTATGATGGATTGCGATACAACTGGAATTGAGCCAGATTTAGCTTTGGTTAAAACTAAGAAGTTAGTTGGTGGCGGAACAATGAGTATTGTGAATCAAACTGTTCCGCATGCTTTAAAAACGCTTGGTTATAACTCTGAAGAGGTGGCGGAAATAATTAAGTTTATAGATACTGAAAAAACGATTGTTGGGGCTCCTAAGCTTAAAGATGAGCACATGCCAGTTTTTGCTTGTAGCATGGGTGATAATGTAATTCACTACACAGGACACGTTAAGATGATGGGCGCGGTACAGCCGTTTCTTTCTGGGGCAATTTCTAAAACTGTGAATATGCCTGAATCTGCCACAGTTGAAGATGTGGAAGAAATTCATGTTCTAAGTTGGAAGGAAGGTTTGAAGGCGGTGGCAATTTACAGGGATAATTGTAAGGTTGGGCAGCCTTTGAGTACAACTAAAAAAGAGGTTGCTGGTGAAGATGCTCAAACTGAAGGTTCTGGTTCTGCTAAGCTTAAATCTGCTGCTGTTTTAAACACTGGAACTACGGTTGGAGGTTCTAGAAAACTTCCAAAAACTAGAAATGCGAAAACATTTGAGTTTAAAGTTGCCGATTGTAAGGGTTATGTAACGATTGGGGAGTTTGAAGATGGGGCTCCGGCAGAAATATTCTTGCAGGTCAGCAAGCAGGGATCGACTCTAGCTGGAATTATGGATAGTTTTGCAATTTCAATTTCGCGAGGTTTGCGCAATGGAGTTCCGCTAAAAAGTTATGTCAGTGACTTTATTGGAATGAGCTTTGCTCCGGCTGGAATTACAGATGATCCGGATATTAGAACGGCTTCTAGTTTGATGGATTATATCTTCCGGCGTATCGCTAAGGATTACTTAAGCTTAGATGATCAGTTGGAACTTGGGATAATCAGCATGGAAGATCTGGAAAATAATGTTAACCAGGCAAGCTTTTTGGATGTTGTGCATAATTCTTCTTCAGAGATTTCTGAAGCGCAAGGAATTGATGATTCGTATGGCAAGCAAGAGGAATCTGGCGCTGGAGTGATTCAGTTAGAAGAGGAGGGCAAGCATGTTGAAGAAACTCCGCTTTGCTTTAATTGTGGCAATATTACGCAGCGGGCTGGAAGTTGTTATGTTTGTACGGCGTGCGGTTCAACCTCTGGTTGTAGTTAAGTAATCTCTCCATCAGGATAAGTTGGGTGAGGGGCTTAATTAAGCTTAATAAAAAAGAAAGGGATTTGTTGTATGTCTGGAGGAGGGGTAATTCAGTTAAATATTGATGGCGGCGGTGTTCCTCTAAATGAGCTAAGGCAGGATAGGGAAGATGGTGGTGAAGATGTTGAGGTTTTTGTTCCGGATGAAACTCAGGGTAGGCTGGCGGGTATTGGCAGTACCGCTAATGCTGCGACAGAGCTGGGAACTTACGTTTGTCATGATGTAAGACCCCATGAAAGCGGAGAGCTTCAGCGGGATAGTTAGACTTATGGTATAATTAAGCTTAGTAAAATGTTCCAATTCAAGTTTTTTGAGCTGGATGAGTGGCTATCAACCACGAATGTTTGAAAGAAGAAGTCTTTTTTGACTGGATCCTTCGCAACAAGTGCGGGACAGGCGTTCGCATACGCTCAGGATGACAGCTCATAAAGTTAGTAGAACTTTCCGGGTAAGCCCGAAAAAGCTGTAATTAAGTGTTAGTTTATGAGATGTGGATCTTGAAATTAATTCAGGATGAGAAAACTGCCTCTTATTTTCTAAAAGTCAGATGGTACCGTCCGCAAAATGTGGATTCTGACAAAAAAGAAAATAAGAGGTTTTTTGTTTTGAAAAAAGATTACCAAACTTGGCATAAGATTAAAGATGAGGTTAACGAAAGGCCTCCGATGCGGCGCTTTCAAGAGCGTGAAATTTGGTGGTGTAGCCTGGGGGCTAATGTTGGATTTGAGGAAGATGGTAAAAACAGTCTGTTTGAGCGCCCGGTTTTAATTCTACGTAAGTTTAACAGTGAGCTATTTTTGGGAATACCATTAACATCTAGGCATAAGGAGGGAAATAAATATTACATTAAGCTTAAGGTGGGCGGTATTGAGAGGTCGGCAATTATATCCCAAATTAGAGCTTTTTCTTCTCGTAGATTGCTACGTAAGATTGAGCGCCACGGTAGGGATAGTTTTAATGATCTGGTAAATAATCTAAGTGTAATGATTCTAGAAAAAACGATCCCCGTAGATAAATCTACGGGGTCTCCGGTGCCTAGTGGCAATTTGTACTCTAATATTATCAAACAAAAGAGTCAAAGTCAAGCTAAATATACGCTTAATCTTATGGTAGAGCGGCTAAAGCCTGAGGATGTTCTTGAATCTCGGCTTGTTATAAATCAGTCCTGGTTAGATACATATGTTAATAAAGAACACAGAGTTAGCCGTGAGTGGATTCAAGAAGTTAATAGACATAGGATTCTTTCTGGGAATATTAAGTCTACACAAGAAGGGCTTTCTAAGAATAGTTCTGCTAGCTGGGTGGCTAAAGATTCCAAAGGTAAAATTGTAGGAGTGGCTGTTGTCTTTATAAATGAGAGAAAGGAGCAAAACCTCAGGGCTTTATATGTAGATAAAGGCTTTCATGGCAAAGGTGTGGCTGGTATGCTAATGGAATCTACAATGGCTTGGTTTGACCAAGACAAGCCAATCTATTTAGGTATAGCAATTTACAATGATCGGGCGAGATCTTTTTACAAAAAGTGGGGTTTTGAAGAGATTGAGGGCTCCGAAACTAAATTCTTGGATAGGATTCCGGAGGTAAAGATGGTTAAGCTTAATAAAAAGGAGGAATGAGATGAAGTTTAAATCGGAACCACGTAAAAAGCATGCGGAAGTTGAAAAAGAGATTATTAAGTTTTGGAAGGAAGACAACACCTTTCAAAAATCGATTGAGCAGCGTCCGGAGGATAATTCTTTTAGGTTTGATGATGGGCCTCCGTTTATTACGGGTTTGCCGCATCATGGTCATCTTCTGATTTCTACAGTAAAAGATGCTGTTGCTCGTTACCAAACAATGCAAGGTAAAAGGGTAGAACGAGCCTGGGGTTGGGATTGTCATGGTTTGCCGGCGGAGGTCAAAACCGAAGAAAAGCTCGGCATTAAAGATCGTTCAGAAATTGGAACCAGAATTAGCGTTAGCGATTACGTTAAAGAATGCAGGGCGGCGATGGTTCAGGGTTCTGAGGCTTGGAATAATACCATCGATAGAATGGGCCGTTGGGTAGATATGACTAAGCCTTACTACACGATGGATAAAAACTATATGGAATCTGTTTGGTGGGCGTTTAAAGAACTCTACGACGGTGGCAAGATCTATGAAGGAGAAAAAGTTCTAGTTTACTGCACGCGGGATGCTACGCCAATCTCAAAATCTGAGGTTGCGATGGAAAATGCTTATAAAGAATTAACCGATCCTTCTGTTTTTGTTTACTTTAAGCTTAGTAATGAATCTAAATTTAAGAATAAGTATTTACTTGCCTGGACGACAACTCCATGGACGCTCCCTGCAAATGTTGCGCTGGCAGTTAACGTAAACCTTAATTATGTTGAGGTTGAGTATGATGGCAAAAACTTAATTATCGCTAAAGATCTTTATGAAAAAGTTTTGACGGATGAAAAGCACCAGCCGCTTAAGTTTAATCTGTTGGGTGATTTTGATGTTAAAACCTTGATTGGTGAAAAATATGAGCCACTGTTAGAGAATCACGGGCCTAAAGCGCACAGAATAGTTGAGGCCGATTTTGTAACTGATGAAGATGGTTCTGGTGTTGTTCATATAGCTCCAGCTTATGGTGAAGATGATTTCAATTTAGCACAGACTGAGAATCTTCCTGTGGTTCATATGGTTGATGAAGTTGGTAATTATTCTGCAGGCCCGTGGCAGGGCCAGAATATTTGGCAAGCAAATAAAGAGATTGCCAAAACTTTAGTGGCGGAGGGAAGGGCTCTAAAAATTGAATACATCAAACATGAATATCCGCACTGTCACCGCTGTGGTAATAGATTAATGTACCGAGCTCATTCAAGCTGGTTTATGGACATTCAAGCTCAAAAAGATGAAATGCTGGCGGCTAATGATTCCGTTAATTGGGTTCCGGAACATCTTAAAAACGGTAGATTTAAGAATATTCTGCTTTCAGCTCCAGATTGGAACTTGAGTCGTGATAGATTTTGGGCGACGCCGATTCCAGTTTGGAAAGGCCACAAACATGATGGAGTAGAAGTTGTTAAAGTTTTTGGTTCTTATGCAGAATTTGCCGAGTTTACGGGCTTAAGCTTAGATGATTACCACTTGCCGATGGTGATGGATGTAGAGTTTGAGCTTGAAGGTGTAACTATGCAACATATTGGTAAGGTTCTGGATTGTTGGTTTGAGAGCGGTTCGGTTCCGTTTGCTCAATATCATTATCCTTTTGAGAATCAGCAAAAGTTTGAAGAAACTTATCCAGCAGATTTTATTACCGAAGCAATAGATCAAACTCGTGGATGGTTCTATAGCTTAATTGCGGTTAATGTGGGGTTGTTTAATAAAGCTCCGTTTAAAAATATCATCTGCCCAGGTTTTCTAAATGCATCTGATGGCCAAAAATTGAGTAAAAAACTTAAGAACTATACCGAGCCAACAGAGCTGATGGATACTTATAGTGCAGATGCTGAAAGAATGCATTTTGTAACATCTCCATTAGTAAATGGTGAGGATGCGTCGCTTACAGATCGTGATGTTGAAACCATGGAGCGTAAACTTAATATGCTTTATAACAGTTATGATTTTTTTGTGATGTATGCCAGTGTTGATAATTATGATGCGGTTTATGGCAAAGTTGCTGATGCTAAAAATCTTAATAATCCGCTGGATCGCTGGATCTTAAGTAAATTGCAAGGAGTGATTAAAGCAGCAACCGAAGGCATGAACAGTTTTAAGCTTAATGATGCTACTCGGCCGATGATTACGTTTCTAGACGATCTTTCTAATTGGTTTATTCGGCGGAGTCGTAAACGCTTTTGGAAATCTGAAAATGATATCGACAAGCTTGAGGCTTACGATACGCTTTATTATGTTTTGGTAGAATTCTGTAAAGTTCTGGCTCCTTTTGCGCCGTTTATGGCAGAGGATTTGTTCCGTAAATTAACGGGCAAAGAATCTGTACATCTTGAATATTACCCAATTTGTAATCAAGAACAAGTTCATGCCAGTTTAGAAAAAGAAATGGATGACGCTAGAACCTACATAACCGAAGGCTTAAGCTTAAGGGCGAAAGCTCAGGTTAAGGTTCGGCAGCCTCTAGCCAGCGTTTCGATTCCAACTTGCCCTAAATATCTGCTAGAAGTTGTAAAAGAAGAGTTGAATGTTAAAGAAGTTAAGATTGGTTCTGAGCAAGTTGAGCTTGATTTTGAGATTACTCCAGAGTTGAAACAAGAAGGCTTGATGCGTGAGGTTGTTCGTGTAGTTCAATCTGCTCGTAAAAATGCTGGTTTGAACGTGGATGATCGGATTAAGCTTAATCTTGAGACTAATTCTACAGAGCTGAAAGAGGTAATTGATAATTTTAAAGATGAGATTGCGGGTGAAGTTCTGGCTAGCGAGTGGGCTGACTCTAACTCTAACTCTAACTCTAACTCTAACTCTAACTCTAACTCTAACTCTAA
>CAYWUW010000007.1:0-31388 GCA_964461505.1 uncultured Candidatus Saccharibacteria bacterium | reverse complement strand
GGGCGACGCTGTCGGGAACTTAATTTTTTAGCCTAAGAACTGTCATCTCGAGCCTACCGAGAGATCTCTTGGATACAGTACGCACGTCTTTCTTTGTCATCCCGAACCACCAACTCCGTCATCCTGAACTCGTTTCAGGATCTAATTAAATAAGAAGCCTTTTCTTTTTGACTGGATTCTTCACATACGTTCAGAATGACGGTGTCAGGGAATTAAGCTTAATTCTTTTTTTGACTGGATCCCCAGTCGAGCACGTCATGGCGACATGCCATGGCTGGGGATGACAGTGCCTCTCTTTGCTGTCATCCTGAGGAACGAGCGTAGCGAGTGACGTGAGGATCTAGTAATAAGGAATTTATTTTTGATTGGATCCCCGCAACAAGTGCGGGACAGGCCTTCACAGGAGCCTGCCCTGAGCTTGTCGAATGGGTTCAGAATGACAGTGTGGGGAGCTTAAGCTTAATTTAGATCTAAGATTCCCGCCTGCGCGGGAATGACGGAGGTTGATATGGGGAGGACAGTGGCGGGAGGTTTAGAGGGAGGTCATGGGGAGGTGTTTCTTCCAGTGGGCGGAATCGTATTCGTGGCGCATCATAGTGACGAGATCTTCTTTAGTGGTGCCGAACTTAACTCCGGGATTTAAGAAGTTGTAGGGGTCGAAGATTTGTTTAACTTGGCTAAAGAGTTCGTAAACATCTTTTGGATACATGGCCTTCATGTAAGGAGTTCGTAAGCGGCCATCATTATGTTCGCCAGAGATGGTTCCGCCGAGATCTTGAATAATTCCGTAGTAGGCATCCATAAGCTTAAAGGCTTTTTGGCGATCTCCGAGTACGCTTAAGTTTAGTATTGGTTGTAAGTGAATATTGGCATCACCAGCGTGGCCCCAAACGGCGACATCTAGATTGAATTTTTTAAAGAGTGCGTAGGTGGCGGAAATAAGCTTAGAGAAGTTTTCTGGCGGAACGCAGCCATCTTCTATAAGTGGTAGTGCGGCTTTACCTTTAAAATTAGCGCCCATAACTACGGCGGCAGAATTGCGGATCTTCCAGATTTTTTCGCGCTCTTCGGGGTTTGAAGTTTGGCTGATGAGTTCACCGTCGAGTTCTTGAATAAGCTTAGTTAGTTTTTTAGTTTTTTTGGCACGATCTTTTTCTTTAGGATCATCAAATTCGACTATAAGCATAAAGTTTGGGTATGTGCTTGGAAGGAGGCCTTTGAGCTGGTTTGGTTGAAGGATTTGAACTTGGTTTAGCAAGTTTTTATCTACCAGTTCGACAGCAGAAGGTTGGAGTTCTACTGCTGCGGAGGTAAGAGCGACTAAATCATCTAGCTTAGTAAAGCCAAAAAGTGCAACCTGGTGTTGAGGATTATGAGGCTGAGCTTGGAGTTGGGCTGCGGTAACTATTCCAAGGGTTCCTTGAGAACCGACGAACAGCGGAGTTAGATCGAAGGAACCATCTTTTTCGATGATTTGAGTTAGGGCATATCCAGAGGAATTTTTGGTAGTGGCAGGATCTGCTTGATCTAAAATGGCCTCGTTTTCGTGAAGAAGGTTATCGATTTGGCGATAGATTTCTCCTTCAAAAGTTCCTAACGACTTTTTTTTAGCTAGTTCGCGCTTGCTTAAGCGAGATGTTGTAATTGTGTCACCATTGGCTAAAACTACATCTAGTGCCTTAACCATTTCGCGGGTGTCTCCGTATTTGATGGTGCGAACTCCAGAGGCATTATTAGCGATGGAGCCACCGATTGTGCAGTAATCTATAGAGCTCGGATAGGGCGGAAGAAAGATTCCATGGCTGTTGAGGGTATCTTGAAGGTTTCGATAATTGATGCCTGGCTGAACATTGACTATGCCGTTTTTGGCATCTAAGCTTAAGAGTTTGTTCATGTGAGCCGGGAAGGCCAACATGATTCCATCGCCCAGGGCTCCACCGGCTTGGTCGGTTCCGGCTCCGCGTGCTGTTACTGGTAGAATTGTGCCTTTTTCGGCTAGGCGCCAACAGAAACGGAGTGTTTTGCGAACATCTTGTGTGTTTTGTGGGTAGACGACAACTTGTGGAGTGATGGTTAAAACGCTACCATCGGTTGCAAAGTAATCGAGGGTTCTTAAATCTGAGGAGACTTCTCCTGTAAGATGTTCACGGAGGTAATCTGCGACTTTAGTGCTCATAGTTAAGTTTAGTATAGCATAAGAAATTGATAGTGATTAAGCTTAAGTAGTATTGCAATAGAGCTAGTTATATGTTAGAGTATTATAGATGGACATTGAATTGGCTAATAGGATTAATGATGCCGTGGTGGAAGGATCCAGTATACTGCAAAATGGGTCACCTGCCATTGTTGCTGCGGGGCTAACTGTTACTGCCTACAAGGTGGCGGCAGATTATGTAGGAACAAATGAGACCGGGGGACTGTTGATGAAGTCTGCTTTTAGATCTTTGTTCTCAAGTGCAGATCCAGACAAAGGCAGAGCCAGGCAGAGAGACGGACTTAAAAAGGCACTAGGAGCTGTTGCTGCTACTTCTATAGCGCTTGGGCTTACATCTTTTTCATTTGGTGCAGAGAGTTCTTTTAGGAATGGGCAAGCGGACTTATTGAATACAGTGGCACAAGAGGCGGGGGTAGACACTGATAATACAATTGTGGTTACCCAGGGTGGCACAGACACAATTATGAATACGAGTAGAGTCCCCTCTTCCGCTGTCGAGGCAGTAGGCGGAGTAGGATTCTTTGTAGATTTACCTCAAATATCTAACCCGAAAGACACAAAAGAGACCATGAACGGAATCCTCATAGGCTTACCCCTTCCACAGGATGGCAGCGTTGAGATTACAGGCTTAACAGGAGTCGAAAAGGGAGAAGAAGTCTCGATTGGTGGCGAGGAATTTAGAGTTAGTGGAGAAATGGGTGCCGAAAAGGCTCCTATGAGGAGAGAAGTTGCCGTAGTTAGCACTGATGTAGCCAAGAAAGTTATAGGAAGTGTGGACAGCCATCAAGATCCAGACTATTATGGAGCTCTTCTGCCCGGTGATAAAAGCGATATAACAGCCGTTCAAGAGAAACTTGATAAACAGTACGGTGAGGGTAGGTTTAGCGTTGCAACATTTGGAGACTTTACAAAAAATACCTCAAAGTTTATGTCTTATAATGCTAGCATGATACTGTCTCTCTTTGCCATGTCGATGACCGCAATTGGAGTTATGTATGAAAGCTCTGGACTGCTTAGACGCATACGAGACAATAGGAAAAATATTGCTGTTCTCAAAGCCATTGGAGGAGACACTAACCAATCCTTAAGGCCCGAACTTTACCATTCAGTAATGAGGCTAGGTATGGCTGCTCCTTTATCTTACTTAATAGCTAATAGCGCCACGCTTATAACCAACGAAATAGCTCCTGGCTTAAATATGGAGATATCTCAGAAGAATTTCCTAGCCTCTTTGGCTCTCATCGGCTTGTCTTCTATAGCCTTGTCGTATAGAAGGGGCAAGAGGGCTATATCAAAGATATCACTGACATCCGCTATGCGGAGTAGTTAATCTACTTGAATAAAATTGATATCTATGTTATACTCTATATCATAAAGTTATTCGCATTATACGTAAGCCAGCATGAATACCCTAAAAACTCCTGAAATGTTTGCCTTAGGTGAAGTCTTATCAGAAGAATGCCTAGCCCCAGAAGAGTTCGGCCTAACAGGATCTCTAGAGCCACAATCACTACGTAAGCTTACAGTACTAGACCCCTACCTACCGCTAGTACCCGAAGAGAGGTTCGATAGAGTACGCCGTGAAGAGGAGCTGCTAGACCAGATGTGCCGTGAAGCAAGAGAGACTGGCGAATGGGAAAGAAGACCAGGTTTAACATATGAGTTTACAGATGAAGAGGGCGAAGTGAGATCTGGTAGGACATCAGGATATCCTTTAGCTTTGAACCAATTCTACGGTGATAAGTCGACTGTCTTCCAGCAATGGGGTAGGAGTTCTATACCTTCGGCCTATGCACTAGCGGCCTTATCACACCCACTTGTAGGCCAGAGAGTTTTGGATAAGAGCGGGGAACCCATTGGGTTATTGGACGAAACTGCGTCGGATTGGTTCACGTGTTGCCATGATGGCTTGGCAATTAGAACTCGTGCGACAGCTTTGGCAGAAATAGTAACCGAACTACTGAAACACAACCAAGAGTTGGGCACAGGGCCTTGGGCTAGTATAGCCTGTGGAACAGCCATACCGACACTACAGGTTGCTAGATCTAACCAAGTGAAGCCCCCACTAACACTAGTTGATGCTGATAGAGGGGTATTGGACGGAGTTACTGAAATGGCGAATGAGCTTAGGATAGGCAATGGTTTCGATAAGCAAGTTGGTAATGTTTTTGGGGAAGAATTCATGCAAAAAGAGTTACCTCAGCATCTTCTGGATAAGTGTGGGGGCAAACTTAAGCTTATTGAGGCTATGGGTATCTGGGAATATATTGGTGAACAGCTGCAGCAGCTTGGCATTACAACAACACCAGAAGAGTTTTTAGGATGGAACATGGACCTACTTGAACCCGGAGGGTCATTTATATTTGGACAGATGTTAACTGGAAGACCGGTAGGAGACTTCACTTTAGGGGCTGTTGGATGGCCATTTATTGTCACTAGAAGCCTGAGAGAAATTATGCAAATAACTAAGAATTGTGGAATTCCTAGCCAGAACGTGGACATAGTGATACCTAACCCTGGAGTATACGCAGTTGTGGCGATCAAGAAGTAGATCTAACATAAAAGAAGACTAGGACACTGCCAAAGAGTGCATAATCGGCACCACCTGTGATACATTTAAGCATAAGGATTATGCCACTAGAAACCATACTCTTGATGACTACGGCGGCCCTGTTGATAACAACATCTTTGGTAGCCATGAAGTCTAGCACACAAAAGGGTATTAACAAATACTTGGCGGCTTTTACTGTCTCCGTATCATTATGGTGTTCCGGTATTGCCTTTTATATTAATGCAGATATCGGCCGTTCAAAAGAGATATTCCTTCAAATGTATTATATCGCCCCTATAGGTATAGCCCTAAGCAGTATGGCGTTTGCATTTGAGCAACAGAATGAGATTACAGGAAAAAAACCTTACAGGCAAAACTTAATTGTACTCGGAAGTATAATATTAGGCCTATTGCTCAGCCTAGCTATTGCACTGAACCCAAAATTTGTAGTGGAGAAGATAAACTCCACTGGGAGTGTTGTTCTTAATATGACGGGCTACTCTATATACAGTATAGTTTTTTTATCTGTATTTATATCATCTCTTGTGATAGTAGCTAGATTAATGGCAGATGAAAGAGGGAGGGCCAACAAGGGCTTTTATCTATACGCTAAAACCCTTTTGCTGGCTTCGACTTGTGGAGTATTTTTCAATCTTGTATTACCATTTCTGGGCAACTACAAGTTGATATGGGTTGGGCCACTCGTGTGCCTTAGCCTACCGCTTTCTATAGTATACGGAGTGGTTAATTATAGGGCTTTCAACATAAGAACATCCGCGTTCCGGGCGGTGGGGTACTCTCTTTCTATAGCTACTTTAGTGCTGATGTATTCACTGGTTGTTTATGGAATAGTTTTGCCAGTTATTAGCCCTAAAGAAGGCTTTAGGCTTTCTATATTGTTGATGATAATAGGAGGAACGGCAGGAACGATTTACTTTTACGATAAGATTAAGCTTGTTTTTGACGTTATTACAGAAAAAATATTCTTTAAGAATAGCTATAACTTGCCGAAGTTCTTAGATGAACTTAATCAAGCTCTTATAAATAGCGGAGGAGTTGAGGAACTTTCGGCTAACGTGATGAATACTCTTGCAGGAACTCTAAAAAGCGATTTTTTAATACTAGCCGTAAAAAATGAGAACTTTGAAATAACAATTGATAGCCGTACGCACGAGCCAGGAAAAGAGGTTTTCGATAGCAGAATCACTCCTTATCTAACAACTTATCACTTTAAAGAAAGCCAGCGTGTAGTTCTAAGAGATTACATTGATAAAAAGAAGTATGGCGAGCTGTACGAAATCTTGCTTAAAAAAGATACGCCCATTGCGATTGATTTAAGCGAATCTTCTACAAGAGGTACTAGCCTTAAAAAAGCTTTAGAAAATAAAGAACAGAAAGTGCTCTTTTTAGGGCCTAAAAAGAGCGGCGAAAGCTATAGTGTGCAAGATTTTGATGCTCTGAGAATTATTTCTAAAGAATTAGTAATTGCGCTGCAGAACGCACTACGCTTTGAAGAAATTAAGCTCTTTAACTTAGAACTGCAAAAAAAAGTAGAGGTTGCAACTATTAAGCTTAGGCAACAGAATAAGAAGTTGGTTGCAGCAGATGAACTTAAAGATGACTTTCTCTCGATTGCCTCGCACCAGATGCGAACTCCAATTAGTACAATTTTGGGTTACACCTCTATTTTGAATTCTGGTGATGCCGGAAAAATGAGCAAAGAACAAGAAAAGTTTTCGAAAGTTGTGGAAAGCAGCACCAAAAGGCTGGCCTATCTTATTAATGATTTTTTGACTGTTTCTAGACTTAAGAGCGGAAAGTTCGCAATTGAAAAAGTTGATACCGATTTGAAGGCGGCTCTAAAAGATGAGGTTGTAGATTTAGAGCATCAGTTTGCAGCCAAAAACGTTAAGCTTAATTTGCACATTGATGGGCAGATTCCAAGAATGAATGCAGATGAGCAAAAGCTCAGGCAAGTGATGATGAACTTGATGGATAACGCGCTGCATTACACTCCAGAAGGTGGGACGGTTGAGGTAACAATGAAGATGGATGGCCGGCAACTTTGTTTTGAGGTTAAGGATAATGGAATTGGAGTTCCAAAAGCAGAGCAAGCTAAGCTTTTTTCTAAAATGTTTAGAGCTGGCAACGCTCAGAAGATGCGTCCGGATGGAACTGGCTTAGGCTTGTATTTGGCCAAGAAAGTAGTTTTGGGGCATAACGGACACATAATTTTTAAAAGTAAAGAAGGTGAAGGCAGCACTTTTGGGTTCAAGATTCCACTTAAGTAAGGTGGGGTTACGGCCCTTAAGCTTAGTTTTGGATTTTGTCACTCTGAACTTAAGTAAGGGACATCTATCGGAAAAAAGAATGGTCTATTTGGCATGGAGGATTCCAGCTTGAGCTCCATGGCTTTGCACAACAGAGGTAGAATTAAGCGCAGCAGACTTAAGTGCGCTGGTGATTTCGGCTCCTGAGGCAAGAGCCGCAACCAATCCGGAAGAAAAAGCATCCCCTGCTCCGCTTCTATCTAGAACTTGAACCTCGGCTGCAATTGGCTGCATATAGAGCTTGCCTTCTTTGGCGGCAACGGCTCCATTTTTGCCATCTGTAATAACTGCCAACTTAACATATTCTGCAGCAGCAAGAGCGAGTGAACTTAATTCAAGATCGCCAAAAAAGCTGGCAGCTTCTTGCTTATTCATAATTAAAACTTCTACTTCTGAAAGAATTTCTTTAATTTGCTGAACTTTGCCAAGTTCAATTCCGCCGGGGTTAAAAGCCACCCTAATTTGGTTGATATGCGCATACTGCATTACGCCTTGAAGAAGTTCTAGAGAGCCAAGCGAGGATATGTAGAGCCAGCGTGTTTCGGCTTTTTGCAGGTTGGTGAGTAGAGCGGCTAGATCTGGCGCGGAGCCAGGATAAGCCAGAATTACTCGCTCGCCATCTGGCGCTACAATAATTGTGGATTGCGGAATCTTGACAATTTGATCTTGCTTGATTAGTTCTGTAGAAATAGATTCTTCATCTAGAAGGCTAAGCAGATCTTGCGAAATTGGGTCGGTCCCAATTTGTGCAAGTAGAGCGGTGCTAAGCTTTTGGCGCGCAAAAGTTACAGCAGCATTAAGGGCGTTGCCTCCGTAAAAATTATTCAGCGAACTAACATTAAGCTTAGCTCCAAGTTCAATGTGCTCAAAACAGACTCCGTGCTTGCAAAGGGGCTTAAAGATATCTCCCTTTAGAATTGTATCGCGTGCAGGGCGGCCAATGCTAATAACATCGTAAACGGCCGGGTTCTTGTTTTGTTGAGATTTGCGGCTTCTTTTTTTTATCATTAGTTCCCACCTCTTTAGGCTTAAGGATAGTTAGCGCTCGAGTTGACCATCAACCTTCCAGCTAGAGGTATCTGTGGCAAACACAACGCGGTAAATCATGCTGACCGGGTTGATGACCTCTTGTTGATTGCCGCTGGCATCAGTGTAGCGAGAAACATAAGTAACACTAGCTGTAACTTTGTAATTATCGCCGTCTTTATCTACAGAAACAATGCGATAGCTTTTCGGGAAGAAATCTGTGCGCCGTTCGGCTTTTAGAGAGCTGTAATCGTATTCGTTTTGGAATCCTTTAGAAAGGGTGGCGCGAACTCCTGCCTCGTTGCCGTTGATAAAAGCGGTAAAGTAAGATTCCGAAACAGCTTGCACATTAGATTTATCTTTGGCTTCTTTGGCAACCTTTTCGGCCGCTTCTTGAGCTTTTTTTGCTTCTTCTTCCTTTTTTTCTTTTTCGATTTTTTCGTAGGCAGATTTTACCTCGCGGATGTAGTTATCTAAAGTAAAAAGGCTGGGGTTAAAATCTTCTTGCAGCTTATGTTTGGCTCGGAACTCATCAACTATCTTTTTGGTTTGTTGACCTTGGCCGCCAAGATCGTCTAGTTCTTGATCGGTAATCGTAGTAATGTCATCGCTGCTTTTGGCTAGAGTTGTTGCCGCCGCAGAAAAGTAGTTGCGCATATCGTCGGCAACGGAGCTGTATTGTTTGGTAGTGCCGGAATTGTACCAGAACGAGTTTTTGCCTCTTGCTTCAAAGCTTAAAGATCCTAAACGCTGGTTATAGCCATAAAGACCATCCGCCAGGTTGCGGGTTCCGGCTAAGTTGACTTCGGAACTCACGGCTCGATCTATATCAGAACTCGCCAGAACTAGATCATGCCAAGAATTATTCAGGTAATTAGAGGTTTTGCTAGGCTTAATTAGTAGTAAATTGGTTAGTAGAAGAATTAGCAGCGTGCCGAAAAAAGTTCCGAGGGCAAATAGAACTTTTTTTTGCTTAGACCAAGATTTCCAAAACTTTTTATTGGAACTTGAGGAGGATGTTTGAGAAGATGTTTCTTTGTTAAGGCTTGCTTCAGGTTCTTGATTTGAATCATCGGTGGATTCTTGATTTGCGGGAGTTAGGTTCTGATCTGGAGCTTCATCTAGATTTTGTTGTGGAGTTTGTTCAACCTCCGAAGCTTGTTGTTCTGTTTGATCTGAGGGTGTCTCTGTTGATTCCATAATTACTAATCGCTAATCTTTATGCTTAAGCTTAGCATAATTAACAGCTTTAGTTAAAGACGTTTTGGGGTGAGGCTTGCTATCTATCTGTTGAAAATGAGAAAATAAGCCTAAACTTAATTAAAATTGATAGCAGTATGGCCTCAAAAGTTTCGAAAAAAATCTCTAAAGTTACTAAAGAAAACACTGTTGGAGTAATTTCGGTGATTATCATTTTGCTAGTTATCCTGCTGGTTGTGGTGATTGGTTTTAAGATTTCTTCGGATAGAAGAGCGCGCAACTTAAATAAAACTAATGAGGATGCTTCTTTGTTTACAGATGAAGATGCGAAGCGCTTAATTGATAAAGCGGGAGAAAGTTCTGCCAGAATTTATATTGAAAAAGGTGTTACGGCAGATGAAAAACACTATTCGATAGAAATGATTGTTAGTGCTAACAGCCGCACAATTAGAGTTCTAAAAGGCTATCAAGATGTTGAAGAACGCTCGGAAGGCCTGCCAAATAATCTAGCCGCCTACACTGATTTTTTAAAGGCGCTGAGCAAATTTGAGTTTGATAAAGTAAGAAAAGATGATAGTGGCTACGGTTGGAGAGAAGCCTGTCCGCTTGAAAGAAACTACAAGTTTTCGCTGCAGAATGGATCTGATTTAGAATTTGAACGATGGTATAGTTTTTGTGATGGTAAACGCTTCGGTGAATATGGCGGACGTGTTGCAAATGTATTTACTTTGTTTAAGAATCAATTTCCGGAATACTCAACCTACACCAAAGGCATTACTTTTTAGTTTTTAGAATTAGACTTAAGGCTGAAATTAGAACTGTGAGCTTACAGTTTTTGGAGCTATAGTTTTAGACCTGTAATTTAGACTTGGGGTGCAGAGCTTAAGGGTTTTTTAGATTAAATACTTAAGCTTAGAGATTTAGATTTAGATTTAGATTTAGATTCAAAGCTTAACTTAAGTTTGGACGTGGAGTTTAAATCCAGACTTAAAATTAAGATTTAAGCCTAACCCTTAAGTTTAGAAGTTTGGACTTAGAGAGTTGGAGTTAAGACTTAGAGGTTTTGTTCTACTTCTAGCCTTAAAGCTTAGTTTTTAATATTGCTTGTAATATTGTTTGAACTTTGGCGGGGTTGGCCTTGCCCTGTGAAAGCTTCATCGTTTGGCCAACCAGAAATCCAACTGCTTTTTCTTCGCCATTTTTAAAATCTGCAACTGCTTTGGGGTTTTGTTCTAGAACTTGCTGCACTAAAGATTCTAGTTCTGAATTATCGCTAACTTGAATTAAGTTTAGTTCTTCGGCAATTGTTTGTGGGTCGGAATCTTTTTGCGCTAGAACTTCGAGAACTTCTTTGGCAGCGGTAGAACTGAGAGATCCGGATTCAACTAGATTGCTAAGCTTAATTAAGTTTTGAGGATTAAAGTTTGGTAGTTCGGCTTGTAAATCCTCTTCTGTAGAATCGGAATTTGGAGAGTAACCAATCAGCCAATTAGCGATTCTTTTTTGAATTTTGAGATCTGGCGTAGTTTGTTGAACCTCGGCAAAAGCTTTGGCAAATGGAATTCTTTCTACTAAAGTTTCGATTTGAGAATCGGTTAAGCTTAGTGGCTGCAAAATCTGGCGGATTTGTTGTGGCGTTGTTGTGACTTCTTTAGAAACTTGATCGAGATATTCTTGCGTAAGAGAGATTGGTGGAATGTCGGGTTCTGGCATGTAACGATAATCGTGGGCATCTTCTTTAGAACGCTGCGAGAAGGTTTTATTTGTGTTATCATCCCAACCTCTTGTTTCTTGAACCACTTTTTGGCCAGATTCGAGAAGTTCGGCCTGGCGCTTGAATTCGTAGTTGATCGAGTTTTCTACAGCTCTAAAAGAATTGAGATTTTTGATTTCGGCGCGAGTTCCTAAAGTTTTGGAACCTTTTGGGGCAAGAGATATGTTAACGTCAAAACGCATGTTTCCGTAATAGAGGTTGGCGTAAGAAACATCTGCATAACGCATGCGGAGGTTGATTTCGCGCGCAAAAGCTTTGGCGGCTTCGGCAGAATGGATGTCGGGTTCAGAAACAATTTCGAGAAGTGGAGTCCCGGCACGATTTAAATCTACTAGAGAATAATTTTGGCCAGTTGGATGAGTTAACTTTCCAGCGTCAGCTTCTAGATGCGCACGAGTGATGCGGATGGTAAGATCTTCACTTTTATCAGAGTTTTTTTGCTTAAGCTTAAGCTGGATTTTGCCTTCACCAACAATTGGTTGATCAAATTGGGAAATTTGGTAACCCATCGGCAAATCTGGGTAAAAGTAATGCTTGCGATCGAATTTAGAAAAAAGGTTGATTTTAGAATTTAGAGCTTGCCCGGCTCTAACGGCAAGATGAACGGCTTCTTTGTTTAGAACTGGGAGCGTTCCTGGCAAACCAAAGCAAATTTCGGAAACAGTGGTGTTGGGCATAGCCTCACGCGCATCGTTATCTACTGGAGCAAAAAGCTTAGTTTTAGTTTTAAGCTGAACATGGATTTCCATGCCAACTGTGAGTTCGTATTTGCTATAAATATCTTCAGACATAATTTTAATTTTTGGACTTAAGTTTAGTTCTTACTTCCATTCTCCTTTTTGCGGATCCCAGTTTTTGTACATTTGGGAGGCAACTGGTTTGGTGTCTCCGGAATATTTGGAGGTTAGAGATTTAGAGCCATAAGGATTTTCGGCCTTGGAAGAAATCTTTTCAAAAGCAATTTGTGCAATTGGCATTTTGTAATAAAGAAGAATTGGCAGCTCAGATGTATTGTGCAGTTCGAGGGTCATTTTAAGCTTATTGCCGGGGTCAAGGAATCCGGTAGTAACGTGAATTAGAACTCCAAGCCGGCCGACAGAGCTTTTGCCTTCGAGCCTACCAACAAAATCGTCGCCGACTCCAGTTTCTTCTAGAATTAAGCCTAGGGCAAATTCACCTGGATGCAAAACAAATGGTTCATCTTCGTTAATTTCTACCTCTCGCATTAAAGCATCGATTGGCTTTTTAGGATCTATAACCGAATTTTTGCGAGTATCAAAAACTAAAAAGTGTTTATCTAAATGGAGATCGATAGAAGCCGGCTGAAGATTATGTTCATCGTATGGAATTATCGAAATCTGCCCTGCTTTCAGAGCTCTTCTGATGTCTCTATCCGAAAGAATCATTGGGCAGACTCCTCAACTAATTTGCTTAAGTTTAGCACTTTTAGATCTTGCCCGTGGGCGGCGATAATTTGTAAGCCAACTGGCATTTTAGTTTTAGAGCTGATGCCGATTGGCACGGAAGCAGCTGGAGAGCCAATTAGGCTGGCAGAAACTGTCATAATATCGCCGAGATACATCTGCAGCGGGGTTTCGGAAGCTCCAAACTCAAAAGCAGTAGTTGGTGCAACGGGAGCTAAAAGGCAATCATACTTTTGAAAAGCTTGATCGAAGGCGGCCTTAAGCTTAGTGCGAACTTGTTGGGCCTTTTTGTAGTAAGCATCGTAATAGCCGGAACTCAGAACGTAGGTTCCAATTAGAATGCGCCGTTTATTTTCTGCATTAAAACCGGCTTGGCGAGATTTTTCGTAAAGGGAACTTAGGTTTGGAGATTGCGGGTGGGAATAGCCATAACGAATTCCATCGTAACGAGCTAAGTTAGAAGAAATTTCGGCTGGAATAATAATGTAATAAGCCGCAAGAGCGTACTCAACTTCTGGAATAGAGATTTCGGAGATTTCGGTTCCAGCGGCTTTAAGTTTAGTAATAGAAGCTTCAACTGCTTGGCGAACTTCTGGATCGATTCCTTCGGAAAGCATTTCTTTGATTACGGCAACTTTATATTTTTTGGCAGCTTTTGAATCTGGATCTTTTAGATTTTGGCTCTTTTGAATTGTGGTTGAATCTTTTGGGTCGATTCCAGAAATTGTATCTAGCACTAAGCTTAAATCGTTAGAATTGGTGGCGAATACTCCAACGGTGTCGGTGGATGAAGCCATGGCTAAAACGCCGCTTCTAGAAACTCGTCCGTAGCTTGGTTTAATGCCGAATGTTCCGGTAAAAGAGGCTGGCTGGCGAATTGAGCCGCCGGTGTCGGTTCCAATTGCAAAAGGAACGACATTTAGTGCTACAGAGGCTGCGGAACCTCCGGAAGATCCGCCGGGAACGCGAGTTCTGCCATGCGGGTTGAGAGTTGGGGCAAAATCGGAATTCTCGGTGGAAGAGCCATGCCCGAATGCATCTAGGTTAGTTTTAGCAATGCAAATCGCGCCCTGTTCTTGTAATTTTTGAATGACGGTTGCCGTGTAAGGAGAAACGTAGTTTTTTAAGATGTTTGAGGCGGCGGTGGTTGCATCTTGAAAAAGAGTTCCATCAATAGCGATGTTATCTTTAGCAACAAAGGGAATTCCGAAAAGTGGAGGTTGATCTTTTTTGGACTTAAGTTTAACATCTAGAATTTTAGCGCGCTCTAAAGCATCTTTAAAAAGTGGTGTAATAACGGCGTTATATTCTGTGGAATTTTGCAGACGAGCTATGGCATCTTCGGTAATTTGGAGAATGCTTTTGCCAGATTTAATTTCTTGTTGAACTTGTGCAATAGTCATAGATTTGTAAAATTTTTTAGAATATTTTATAGCACCTTTGGAACTTCGATTTGGTTTTTATTTTTTTTGGGGGCGAGATTCAAAAGTTGTGGAGCTGGAACTAGATCTGCAGAAATTTGATCTTCGCGCATGTTATCTAGAGTACTAATGTTGCCAGAAACTTGGTAAGTTGGCTCAATGCCATCTACATCAATTTGATTAAGCTTAGTAATCATTTCTAATATCGAAGAAACTTCGGTTTGATATTTAGAGATCTCTTCTTCGCTGAGTTCTAAGTTAGAAAGTTTAGCAAGCTTGATAATCTCTTGTTTTGAGATTTTGGAACTGCTAGTAATAACGCTTTTGCTTGCACTGCTCATCAGCTTAATTATACCATTTGTTAACCAATTGATTAAAACAAGGATATAAAGATGGCTGGGGTTATAAGCATAGAGACTGGGGATAGACTTAATATAGACACTGGAAGGGTTAGTTTAGATGAAGGTAGGATGATTGCATTCACTCTTCTGGAGCTGGCAATTTACAAAAGAACTGGGTTTCAGGGTTGCCAGAAATGTGGAGAGTTGGCCTGGGAAGATGCAAGTAAAATCTCTTACGGTGTCAGAAGGAGTAACAGCCAAGGAGAGAAGAACAGAAGCCAATCTATATTTTCTGCTTATTTGATAGCTGAATGCTGGGATGGTGTTACAAAATCTGCCGATTAAGCTGCTAAGCTGCACACTGAGCACTAATGTTATAAGAAGAAATGATAAACTTAAGGGGTGAGTAAAAAGAAAAAAGGGAAGAAGAACTCAAGCGGTGTCATTCAGAATAGAAGGGCTCGCTATGATTACACTTTAGAAGAAGGCTTTAAATTTGGCTTGGTTCTAAACGGGAGGCAGGTGCGAGCGATTCGAGATAATCACCTAAGCTTAACCGGCAGTTTTGTAACGGCAAAAAGTGGTGAAATGTGGCTGATGAATGCAAAGCTGACTTTGCCAAAAACCTCTAGAAATAATGAAAGCTTAACTGTTAGTGAACCAATTAAGCTTTTAGCAACAAAAAAAGAACTTGCTATTGTTGAGCAGGCTAAAAATTCTGGCCGCACTGTGGTTCCAACAGAAGTTTTGAATAAATCAAAGTTTATTAAGCTCAAGGCATCAATTGGAAGAGGAAAGAAGAAGTTTGATAAACGTGAAGATAAAAAGAAGCGAGATTTTGAACTTAAGCTTAAGCGGCAAGATCTAACCAGAATTTAGACCTGGAACTTATTTTTAGCTTTTTGGAACAAAGAAGATGTAACCGACGTAGCCCCAAACTCCGAGCGCTGCAAGAGTTAGCAACATAACAAAATAGAAGAGGAAGCCCTTCTTTTTTTTGTGTTTTTGTGGAACTGGAAGGTTTTGGTTTTGAACTTGATCTTGAATTGGAGAGGCGGCAACAGCAGGAGCCTTCATGCGCTGCCCATACATGCGGTGAACGGCTCCAGAATTAGGGTTGTAAGCCGGGGCTGCGGGTTCTGGTTGAATTTGCGGCTGATCTTCTGCGGGGAGTAGGCCTTCGAGAGGATCGATAGGTTCAGGTTCAGGTTCTGGAGTTGGGACTGGAGCTGGCGGAATTTGTGCTTCTGGTTCTGGTTGAATTTGCTCAGGAACTGGCGGCGCGGAGGTGAGTTCTGGTTCGGCAAACTCTGGTTCGGCAAGATCTTCTTCTGGCTCGAATGAGTTAAGCTTAGCATCTTGATTGTTTTGGGAAACTTCTTCTTTTAGAAATTGGTCGCTTAGTTCTCCAACAGATTGGTTAAGCGGAGCTTGTTCTGGTTTTGGTGAAATTTGAGAGATTGGCTTTGGCGAAGTTGTTGGTGCGGCAAAAGATTTGGAGGTTTTGAAATCGCTAATTACAGAAACTGGATTAGGGCGCAAACTTTTGCTCGGTTCGGAATTATTGGTTCCAACCACTGATGAGCGAAGATTTTTATTGCCGATGATAATGCGTTTGGTTGCTACTATGCCCTGTTCGCGGTGATTATCTACCTTTTTAGCAATTTCATCGCGTTTTTTTAGAACTTTTGTAAGCTGTTTTTTGCGAGAGTCGGTTTGGTTATTATTAACCAATTCGGCCATTGCTTTTTCAATTTCTTTAAAATCTATATCTGTTGCCATATGGCGCCCACCGGATCGATTGAAGAAGTTTTAAGCTTTTTACGTGTTTTATTTAGTTTAGATTATAACTCAAGAGCTTATGTTTTGGCCAATCTTTTTTAAAGTTGGAATTTTAAGTGCAGCAGAACCGACAAGAACTCCGTTAAAACCAATTGTTAAAAACTGTTGAACGTTAGATTGATCTACACTGCCTCCGTATAAAATTGGAGCTTGCAGGCCAAAATCTTGCAGAGTGAGCTGAATTAAGCTTAATTGTTTGGCTAGGAACTGCGGGCTTGGCACATCGCCAGAACCGATTGCAAAAACTGGTTCGTAGGCAATTGTTAAAAAGTTTGAATTAGCACTGTTAAAAAGTGGAAGAATTGTGCTTAGCTGAGTGTAGAGTTCTTGCTGATGTTCGGTAGAATTTTTGCTTTTGCTGCCGATACAAAGAATTAGATTTAGATTATTTTTTAGAGCTTGCCCAGCTTTTTGGTAAATAACTTGGTTGGTTTCGGCAAAATTGATGCGCCTTTCGCTGTGGCCGAGAAGAGTTCCAGAAGCAATGTTTTGGAGCATTTCGGCAGAAATCTCGCCGGTGTGGGCTCCAGAATCTAACTTAGAGATATCTTCTGCAAAAATTTGAGGTCGATTTGAAAGATTAAGCTTAGCAATATCACTAGAAAATTCTTCTAGAAAAATGGCTGGAGCAGCAATGATGAATTGAACTTTTTTAAGCTGGGTGAGTTCTGGAATTTGGAGGGCTTCTTGCAGCCAGAGTTTGGCCTGTTCTAAATTGAAATTTGCTTTAAGATTAAGGGCCAGAATTGGGAGCTGAGTTTTGATTTGCAGATTATGTTTGGGACTGGAACTTGGCTCAAAAGTTGAAGTAAGACTTAAGCTTAAGTTTGGAGTTGGATCTGGGTTTGGACGTGAGGTTGGAGTTGGACGTGAGGTTGGAGCTTGAATTGAGTGCGAGGTTAAGCTTAGTGCAACAATTCCAGGAAGTTGCTGCCCGGCAAGAAATTGGAGGCTGGCACCACCTCCGGTTGAAATGTGATCAATTTTGGCAAGTTCGGCAGAACTGAGATTAGCACGGATAAAATCGACCGTGTCGCCGCCTCCGATAATTATCTTAAGTTTAGGGTTTTGGTTTTTTAAGCTTAGAATGGCATCAATAATTTGGGTAGAAGCGTGTGAGAAGATCGGATTTTCGGCAAAGCCGAGAGTTCCAGCCCAAACAATGTTTTTGGCGTTGTGGAGTTCTTGAATAAAAGTGCTGGTTGTTTTGGGGCCAAGATCTAAAATCATATCTTCGCTTTGGAGATTTTGTTGGCTTGCACTACGGGCTTTTGTAGATTGCTCAGAGCTGGCAACAAGATAATCTAAAGGGAGTTTAATTTTTGTGGAACTGGCCAGAAGTTTAGAACTTAAGCTTAATTGTTCTGCAGAAAAAAGGCTGGCGGCAATATCTTGGCCAGAGGCTTTAAGTAGAGTGTTGGCTACAACGCCTCCGGTTAAAACGGAGCTGGCAGAATTTATAAAGTTTTTGATAACCGGGAGTTTGCTTTCAACTTTGGCGCCACCAACAATTAAGCTTAGGCCGCTAGAGTTTGAAATGCTTAGGCCGGCAACTTCTTTTTGGAGTAAAAGACCGGCGGCAGAAGGAAGAAATTTTGGGAGTTGGACAAGGCTGGCATGAGCGCGGTGACAAACTCCAAAAGCATCTTGAACAAAATATTCGGAACCTGTGGCGGAGATGAGACTTTTGGCAAATTGTGCGGAGTTTTGTTCTTCGCCAGAAGAAAAACGGAGGTTTTCTAAGAGGAATATTCCGGATTGTTGATTAAGCTTAAGGTTAGAATCGAATGGATCGGCAACAAACTTAACTTTTTGCTGGAGCTTTTGCGAAAGAAGCACGCTGAGTGGTTTTAAGCTTAAGTTTGGAACTTTTTGACCTTTTGGCGAACCTAGATGGGCAATAATAAAGATTGTGCAGTTTTTTGCTTGCAGAAAATGTAGAGTTGGGAGCGAGGCTTCTAGGCGGAAGAGATCTGTAAAATTGCCGTTCTCATCTTGCGGAAGATTGAGATCGAGCCGGAGGAGAATTCTGGAATTAAGCTTAAGTGGAAGGTTTTGGAGGAGTTCCATGTGGTTTGATTTAGATTACGCGAACTTTGATTGTGTCGGTTCCGCCGACTCTGCCAGGATATTGCCCACTTGCTGTAACAATTACATCACCAGAGTTAAGAACTCCGCCTCGGCGAAGCCAGTTAGTAAGTTTAGTAGCAGCGAATTTTTCTATTGGGCGCACAAAGCTTTTGACTCCAAAAACTATAGCCAGTTGCTGGGCGGTGATGGGATTTTCGGTAACTGCAATAATGGTGCAATCTGGGCGGTGGCTGGCAACATCCATAACGCTTTGACCAGTGCTGCTTTCAACAACGATGGCTACCGCGCTGACGATTTCGCCAAGCTTAATAACGGCATCGGCAATGGCTTCGGAAATTGTTTGTTGATGAGGTTTGTTTTTGAAAACGGCCTTGACGTTGTTGTGTTTTTGGGTGTAGAGAATGACGCGCTTCATGGTAGAGATGGCTTGAATTGGGAAGTTGCCGATGGCGGTTTCTTCGCTAAGCATAACGCAATCGGTTCCAACTATTACGGCTGTGGCGATATCCGAAACTTCGGCGCGGGTTGGTTCTGGTGAAATGGTCATGCTGGCAAGCATTTGAGTTGCAACTATAACTAGCTTTTTGTTTTGGTTGCAGATTCCGATAATTTTGCGTTGGAGAATCGGGACGCTTTCTGGCCCAACTTCGACGGCAAGATCTCCGCGAGCGACCATGGCTCCATCTGAAACTTGAATGATGGCTTCGAGGTTTTCGGTAGCTTTTTTAGTTTCAATTTTAGAAATTATTTTGGCCGGAGAGCCAAGTGAGTTGAGCAAATTGCGGAAGTAGAGTACATCTTCTGGAGTTTGCACAAAGCTTAAGGCAATATAATCAAAGCCGAGGCTGGCTCCGAATTGAATATCTTCAATATCTTTTTGAGTGATAACGTGGCCGGTAAAATCTGTTTCTGGGAGGTTAAGGCCCTTACCCGGTTTAACAATTCCGCCATGTTCTATTTTGATGCTAATTTGGCTTTTGTTGGAATCGACCTTTGTGATAGAAGCTTTAATGCGGCCGTCATCAATATAAACGGGCTGGCCAACTAGGCTATTTTTGGAAAGATCAAATTCGAGAGGCAGAATCTTAAGCTTAAGGCTGAATGTGCCACCAAACTGAAGGTTCCAGATGGAGCCTTCGCTGAGTTCTATTGGAGAGTGATCGAAGTTGGAAAGGGCGATTTTGGGGCCGTGTAAATCTTGAATAATGGAAACCGGTTTGCCCGTTTGGGCAGAAACGGCACGAACGGTTTCGAATGCTCGTTTTTTTTCGGCGTGAGTTCCGTGACTAAAATTAAGGCGAAAGCCATCTGTTCCGGCGGCAAACATTTCTTCTATTTTTTGTTTGGAAGATGTTGCAGGGCCAACGGTGGCTAGAATTTTAACGCGCTTGGAATCTTCTAGAACTAGAGGCGGCGTTTTGCGGCTGAGATTGTGTTCTAGAGTAATCATTATTTTTAGAAATTTTTATGAGAGATTTTATTCTTGGAGATCTTGCTTTAAGTTTAGAGTTAAGCTTAAGCGTTTAGTTCTAATTTTAACATAAGCTAGAGCGCAAACTGGATGATTTTTAGTAAACTTATAGTTAATGGTTTTAGAAAAAATAAGGTTAATTAATTTTCGGAATTACGAAGATAGAACTTTTGAGCTTAACAAAAAGTTGGAGTTAGTAATTGGCCCGAATGGAGTTGGCAAAACTAATTTGTTAGAAGCAATTTACGCTTTATGCCAAGGCAAAAGTTTTAAGCTTAAAAAAGATTTGGAACTTGTAAAAAAAGGCCAGAACTGGGCGCGGATTGAGGCGAGTTTAGATTTGGAAGGTAGAGCCGAAAAGCGAGTTCTAAAATTAAGCTTAAGCGAAAGAGGAGCTGTAAAAACTTTAGAGATTGACGGAGTTAAGCGATTGGCTGGAAGAAACTTGCTGCCGGTTGTGATTTTTGAGCCAGATCAAATGCGGATGATTACAGATTCTCCGGATGTAAGACGCGCTTATTTGGATGAGCGGATTTCTTTTTTAGATTGGGAATACGCAAAAAATCTAGCGGATTATAGAAAGGTTAATTTGCAGAGGAATAGGCTTTTGAAGCAGATTAAGGCTGGCTTGGCAAAGGCAGAAGATTTGTTTGTTTGGCACGTGAAGATGAGCGAGTTGGCGGCTCCGATAATTATTGCGAGAAGAGAATACTTGCTTAAGCTTAATGAAAAGTTAGAAAAAGATTACAGACGAATTAGCAAGAAAGAGGATTTATTAAGCGTTGAATATGTTCCGAATTTTGATGCGGAAGATAGCTTAAGCTTAAGTAGCAAAATGTTTAAAAAGTTAGAGGCCGACGTAGAGGTTGATGTGCAAACTGGTTTTAGCAGAACTGGCCCACATAGAGATGACTGGCTGATTAAACTTAATCAGCAGAATGCCTCTGTTGGAGCAAGTAGAGGAGAAATTAGAACTTTGATATTAAGCTTAAAATTGTATGAGTTTGAACATCTTAGAGAAAGTTTTGGAATTGTTCCGCTAGTTTTGTTGGATGACGTAATGAGCGAGCTAGATAAAAGTAGACGTGAGGAGCTGTTGAGATTTTTTGAAGGTGCACAAGTTGTGGTGAGCGGCGTGGAGTGAGGCGAAAGATGTTGGTTCTAGTTTTTTAGAGAGCCAGATACACAGACCAGAGATATAGAAGTTGCAGATTTTAGAGGCTTAGTTTGGTTATTGTGTTAGAGCCGCTATCTGACGAATTTAGAGTTCCGGCAAATAGGATAAGTTGATTGTTTTTATCGTAATTAAGGGTTCCGGTGTTTATTGTTTGCTTTGAGCTATAGAGCTTGGTTGATTCTTGGTTGGAGCGATCATAGAGCCAAACCGCCAAACCATCGGAATATATAAACTTATTTTTTTCTAAAACGATTAGACCTACGATTTCTCTTTCAGTTGGTAGATTGGGGATCTTTTCGGCTGCAGAGTTAAAGGATGTGGCACAGTAAATATCTTTTTTATAAAAGTAGCAGTAATCACCTTTTTCGGATATGATAGATATTCCTGTAATATAGGTTGGTGAATTTACCAAGTAGGCTGAACCCTCAGAGTTTAAGTACGTGAATCTTTTTTTGAAGCCATTGTTGTCTGATCCATATTCAAAAGAATCGGAAGAAACTGAATCATAAAAAAGTGTTCCGCCGAAGTTATCGGTAATAGCATTTTTGTAGCCATTGGTTTTATCTGGCAACTTGGAGGTTCTGGCAATCACGCCGTTATCGCTCACGGAAAATATGCCCATAACGTTTACTTGGCTATCTTTACACACAAAAGTAGGGGTGTTGTTTATGAAGTTGGTTGGTTTGTATTCTAAGTAAGAAAGTTCATCTAGGTTAAATACGCTAGAAACATCAAGCTCTGTTGCTTCTTGGGCGGCTACATAGTAGTATTTTCCATTGGAATCGACCGCTACAGAGGCGCCGTTCTTAAAGTTACATATGCCGGCTATTCTTCTTAAAAAGCCCGGTTCTTTTCTAATTGTGTACTGTTCTTGCAAGCTTAGGTTGAAGACTTTCGAGACTCCATAAATTGATGTCGCAAATATTTTATCACCAGAAGTTGTAAGGAGAGCAGTTTTATCTGGGGTTGAAGTTGATGAACTTTCTAAAAAAGGCTGCAGTTTTAAATCTACTTTTGCGGTTTGTCGGGCTCGGACTTCTACGACCTTAAGCTTAGATAGCTCATTGACTGCTTCGTTTTGGTTGCCTCCGGTGCTGCTGTATATTACTGAGCTAACTCTATAGGCTCCTGGTTTGAGCCTTGCGGAGACCTCTCTGCCGACTAAAGGTACTTCTTTAAAATTTGGGTCAGATAAGGAACTAATAAAGGATCGGGATGATCCCTCTGGTCCGCTAACATTTAGAGATAGCGTTCCTTTTGAGAAATAAATTGCATATGATAGATACAATACAATGGCAATAAGAGGCAAGAGCAGAACCAGCCAAAGACGTTTATTGTTCTTGAACCCGGCTCTAACTGCATCTAATAAATCGTAAAACATAGTTGGATTCTAATATTAGCTACTTTATTTATTCATTTTGTTTTCTTAAGTTTACCACCAATTTTGTCTCTTCCAGGCTCCAACGGCTCCTTCCCAACTTTTATATCGTTGTTTTGCATACTTATCTGCACAAACTAATTGTTGAACTGGATCGCTATTTTTAGTGCAGCCTACGGTTGACCAGGTTCCATCTAAGAACTGAGCTAAACCATAAGCTGTGGTGCTAGGATTTTCGGCCGTAGGATTCCAATCGGATTCTTTTTCTATTATGTAATCAACATTTTCCCAGTCTTTTTCTGGGATATTTGCAGCTCGTAGCCACCCGGCCTGCTCTTCGGTTAGATAATCTGGCGTAATATTAGAGCCGCTTTTTGATATGTTCTGTATAGCTCCTACAACTGTAACCCAATATGTGTCGCCAACATCTGTTTTGCCGTTATCAGAAATTGCATGATGAGAAAGAATGCCTTTTTTGGCAAAAATGTCTGGTTCTATTTGCATATTAAACTTATCTACTAGATAGGCTGTTAAGTTTATAACGGACTGCATCTGGACTTTGTTACCTAGAAGATCAGCCTCACCTCGCCCGCCTATTTCTATTCCTATACAACAATCATTATACCCAGAGGCATGGGCGGTTTTTGTGTTGATAGGGTCTACAAGCTGGTATACCTTGCCGGACCCATCTACATAAAACTGGACGCTACAGCCGCCATCGCAAGATGTATTGCTCTGTATGTCTGAGATGAACTCATCTACGCTCCTACTGGCGTCAGCGGCAGTCCAGTGCAGCACTACCCCTGTTGGGTCGATTAAGTCTTTCTTGCTACCGTCACTGTTAGTACTAAAGGTATCCTTTTTAGATTCATCAATATTGGGTGCAGTTATATTTATATCCATATTTACCTTACAATCACTCTGTGCCCCGGCTCCATTATCAGTAGAGGTACCTGGGCTATCTGTTAGACCTGTTGAAGAACCCTCTGGATTGTAAGTGAGCCTGCTGGGCGCTACGGCACCGGTGTCTTGCTCTTCGGCTTCTGTACCAACAATTAGACCTGCCGTACCTTCCCAGTTTTTGATAGTGCTGTTAACCAGACCTACTCTACCTTGGTAGTAGTCGTTGGTAATTGTGGAGCTTGTGGTGCCAGCCTCAGGATCATAATATTGGGAGAGTCCGCCAGGCTCTCTGTTTCCGGATGCTTCAGCCCAAAAGGAATCGTTTGCGAAGCCGCTCTGCTTAAATTGGTACCAGTATGAAAGAGCGTACATTACATCTTCCGCACTTGTGTTAGGGTCTGTTAACGCAGCGGCTAGCCTTTGTTGATGCGTACCGTTAAGAACACGAGCGGTGGCATCTACTCCGTCATCAAAAGTATCATACCTTACAAAACCAGAGCTTCCATCACCAGTTAGAGTTCCGTTATCGCCGGGCATTTTACCGTGATTTAATGGGTTGAAAACATTTCTGTTTTGGATGTCGCCTCCTTCGCCAATTGCAAAAGCAACTAGCGCGATAACATGCTGTTCGGTAACTGCATCTTCTTCAGAAACTCCTTTCGCTAGAGCCAGAGCTTTGAGGGAATGTATCATAAATTCTTCTAGAGTATATGGGCCGGCGACTCCACTTTGATAGCCAATACGCTCACTGGAAGATGAACCGTTTGATTCTAAGCTTAAGGAACTAACAACACTGCACTCACCGCTTTCTTGATCATCCCATTCAGAGGAACGATAGGCATCTTGCATCTGAGGGGGCGTTGCAGAAAAAGCATTTATAGGCACTAAGGTAGATAGAATAAGAATTAAGGCGAATATTAGGCCAAGCATCTTGAGCCGAGTTATCTTTAATAAAAATTGACTATTTAGCATAAGTTGATCTTGAGTTAATCTTACCCGCCTGTTCTTGACCAGTGCCAGGGTTCGCTTGGAAGATTGTAGTAGCCGAACTTTGCGGCATTGGCTGCAAGCCACTTATAGCATGCTGTGCCCCTTGTTTTACAGTTGGAAAAATCTATAGCCTCCCCGGTTTCGTGATTTGATTGGCCTGGCCTTGCGGTTGGTGGAGTACAGCTGCTGGAAGGAGCCCTATATATCTGATACTCAGATGTACCACAGTTACTTCTTCTTAAAGCTACCTGCTCATCATAAGTGCGGAAGCCGCCACCATCTAGAGTTACTCCATCGGCCGCTGCAGCTTGAATCATGGCAAGGGCATCTTGGCACAAATCTGCTCTGTGATCGATTCCGGTTCCAGGAACAATTTGGATTAGGACATCGTTATCTTTGCCTTCATTAGGGCGCGTTACCGGAACACCCGAACACTCGCCAGAGCCCGGGTCGCTAGAACCTCCTCTTACGGGATCTCCGGAACCTCCCGAAGAGGTACCAGTGCTATCTGCTGATTCGAAGCTTTCAAAACCACAGATAGGATCATTTGTACGGGCGAATGTTCCTGTAGAATCTGTTACGCTGCACAGCAGCCGGCATGGATTAACTTGATCTGGCATTCCAGATCCATCGGGGTACTGATGAGTGCTGGTAAAGTAATCCTCTTCTTCATACTTTTTTGTTTTTGCCTCTAGCTCTGCAGTGAAGTTTTTGCAATAATCTGGGTCTGCGAACTCTTCTAGCTGTGCGTCAGTCAGCCCATCTATAGCTTCATCTGGGTATATATTGCAAACAACGCCGAATTCTGTAACTGCTTTACCTTTTTTGTTCTCATCTGTACAGTTACCTTTTTGTACTGAATCTGCAAAGGTTGTTTTATTACCACTACTAAAGATAGTAGCAATATTCTTAAGTGGGTTAATGAGATTCTCTGTTCCACCTTCTACTAGAGCCATAGACATTACCCCAGAAGCTAGAGTGTCTGAGTGGGTGATATCAAACATACGCGCAAAAAAGGAACTGTTTTGTAGCTCTTCTTTGCGTTCCAGAGCAATGGCCTCATTAAGCTTAGCAGTTTGTGCGGTTGTACCAGGGACTCCGCCTAAACCACCTCCATCGCCAACTCCACGCATAAAATCATTCTGAGTAGCCTGCTGGCCTCCGCTCCAGGCATCAAAAATTTTAGCACCAGAAGGAATATCGGTGCGCAAGCCACCTTGGAGGAGATCTGGACCAGTTAAGCTATAGCCGGTTATTAATACGGCTATCCCGTTGGTGATCCAACCCATTATATTACCCATAATAGACTTAATAAAAGGAATGTCTAGAAAAAAACTGAACAGTGGGCCAATTATTTTATCACTTAGCCAGTTGATAGCCCCATTAACACCATGATATACCTCTTGCATGCTAGGGCAGTCTACGCCAGGTATAAGATCTGTGATTGATTCGAATATAGGCAACCCTCCAACCGTAAGATCCAGAGCACACGCTTTTGTGTAAGGATATAGAGCTCCTTGAATACCGCCAAAGACTGCCCCTAGTGCAGCGGTTGGATCATAATCTACCCGATGATTTTCGCAGGTATCTTGGTTAGCGGCCATGCCGGCACTGTCTAGATTATCTGCCCCATTATTAAAAATGGACTGTCCCGCCTCAAATATACTACTCATATCAGAGACGGTTACATTTGGTCTGCAGTTATAGCCAGCTGCCTTTTTACCGGATGGAGAAGTATAGCCAACCGTGTTGGTAAACACTCGGCTAGAACCAAGTCCTTTAATTAAGCTTAGGCGCAGGTCTCCAGCAGAAACTGCATCTACGTAACCTCTTTTTTCTTCGCTCAGGGTGGTGTCCATTAGATTGGACATATCCATCATGGCTTGGGCATTTTGAACACTCAAATACTTCTGTAGTGTACCATCTGTTGCCAGATCTATGAGATCTAAGATTGCAAAGGCCAACATTATCTGCCCTATTACAGGTATGAACTTCGATGCCGCCTCACCTGCCGCACCAACCGCAACATCAACACCTAGCCTTGCCAAAATCTTTTCTAGTACCTCAGATATGACTTCGAGGGCTATTTGAGATCCGGTTTTGCCAGCATACTTATCAATTAACTTAAGAACTTCGGCGTCTCCAATTTTATCGGCCAGAGCCCTCAAGACCGCATTGCTCTCTCTTATCTCTGCGGCGGTTTTATCCTTTAGCTTGCTGCCGTCAAAGAGTATCTCTATTAACCCGGCGAGTCTTCCATCACCAACCTTAACAACACGCTTAGTGAGATGTTGCCGCCACCGAGTACGTCTTGTTCTTTTTCTCTCTTCTCTCTCGTCTAGTTTTCTGGCAAGAGTGTCTGGCCCAAAGAATTTGCGCGGTAAGTTAAGCTTTCTAAAATACCCCGCTTTCATATTTCGCCTTTTCAAGAATTGCCACCATTTTGTTTCCTTTTTTAGAACTGCCTTGGTTTCTCTTTTTAAGATCTTGCTGAACTCTCTGCGGCCTGCAGCGTCACCTACATCTAGGGCATTCCAATCGCTATGCATAACATCGGCAAAATCAAACCCTTCACCAGCTATAGAAAGTCTGTATGGTTTTCCAGGCCCAGCCCCAAAACCACTGGGGTTATACTCGACGCTAATATTAGAAGCCTTTAGTGCATCTTCCATTTTGGCGCCCTCCCAATCATCAAAAAGATCTTTTATTAATCCCCGCCGCTCACCCAACCTTGGGGTACAGACTCCGGTTGCCATGCTGTTGTAGTAACCTTTGCAAGAGTTTATTGCTACCCGGTTACGGATAAACTCATAGAGTAGCTTCTGCCCTATTTTCTCAGAGGCGCGTTGGGTATACGCAGATACACGATTCTCTATCCAACTTTGGATGGCGTGCGGAACTGCGCCAAGAATAGCTAGCGGCCCAGCTGTAAAAACTGTTACCAGAAGACTTATAGCGATAACTCGGGCTCTTTTTTTAAGCCTGCCGCGCATATTAAAGCGGCCAACCTTCTTGCTTTTAGCACTACTCAATTTAGACTTAAGTTCGCCTTCGCGGCTAGAGCGTTCTTTATTAATAAAGTCACTAAGCTTTTTCTTTTCGTCGTCGCCATCTCCGACAATGCCAGAAGTGACACCTTTTTCAACAGGACCTTCGGGCTTGCCGTATGCCCTTTCCATCTGCTCGCGAGAAGGGCGCTCGCGTTTTAGGCTCTCTCCTGGTTTGCGCTGATCAATCTTTTCTTGAGAGCTTAAGCCTAGGTTGCTATCACTGAATTCATCAATTGGGTTAAAGCTAGGGGCTTTTTGAACTTCATCTAGATCTGATTGTAGGGTTTCGAGCTGCTCAAGTGGTTCGAGTTCCTCAACCTTAACTTCTGGATTCCCTAGTTCTTGGCGTGGAACGTTATCACTAACACTGGGCTTGACCGACTTGCCCAACCTCCCAGAAGAGACTTGACCATCCGTGCTAGGGTCCTCAATAAAGTGGGGTTTTGGAGGGTATTCTCCGGGCTTTTTTGGCTTATCGTCGGAACTCATTTCTTACCTTTACTATCTAAGCTTAATCTAATTTTAGACTCCTCCTGGAGGCGGAGTGCTGACATTGCTGTTAACCGCCTGGTTGCGCATTGTTGGGTTATCTTGCCCTGCCGCATAAACAGCGTCAGCCGTGCCGTTAACTTGTTGTGCTTTGGCAAGCTGAGCTGGGTCTGTGGTAATAATCTCGGCTTCGGTGTCGCTAGCTCTAACTGCAATGTGGGCATGGTTGGGTCCGGCAAAAAGGAGACCTTGCCCAATCGGGAAAGTTGAAAGGCGCTTTTTTTCTTCTTCTGTAAGCTTAAAGACCTTGTGGAGGATATCTACGGCAGAGGTTGATTGTTTAAGTAGAAGTTGCATTGAGGCATTAGAAACAATTGCTCGGCCGGCTTGATCGGTCATCATGTCTTCGACATCTTGTGTAACTGTGGTTAAACCAAGATAGTATTTACGGGCACGCTTGGCAAGCGAGAACATGAAATCTGCTGAATCTTTATAGCGGAGCAGTTGCCAAGCTTCGTCAATAATTAAGTTACGGCGGCGCTTATCTCCTTTAGTTTTGTTCCAGATATGGTTGAGAACGATGAACATCGCAACTGGGCGAAGCTCTTCTTCGAGATCGCGGATATTAAAGACGGTTAAGCTATTGTTGATATCGATGTTACTTTGTTGAGAAAAGATTCCGGCAAAAGTTCCAGAAATGTATTTACGCAGCATCTGGGCCATTGCGGGGCCGGTTCCTTGCATGTGAGCAAGAGTTTCGTAAAGATCACCAATTGTTGGAGGTCGCGATTGGTGTGTAAGCGGATCGGCGGTGATTCCAGCTCTGGCGTAGGTGTCGATTAGGGCTTGATCTAGATCGGCTTCCATAACAGGGTTGATTTGGCCTCCAAGCATCAAGCGAATTAGGCCATGAAGCATAATTAAGTTGGCGCGAAGTGCGTTATCTGCCTCTTCGGAATCTACTACTTTAGGAAGGTCAAAAGGGTTAATGCGTGTTGTAGAAGCCAGAGAAAGACGAATGTAGCTTCCGCCAACGGCTTCGGCTAGTTTTTGATATTCGTTTTCAGGATCTATAATAACAATTTCTGTGCCCATCATTAAGCTTCTAAGAGCTTCGAGCTTTACGGCAAAAGATTTACCGGCTCCAGATTTAGCAAAAACAACCATGTTGGCATTTTCGAGCGAGAAGCGATCAAAAATAACTAGGCCGTTATTGTGCATGTTGATTCCATAAAGAATTCCGTTTTCTTGAGTTAAGTCGGCGGAAGTAAACGGAAAAGCCGTGCTGAGAGATCCGGTATTCATGTTGCGGCGGACCTGGAGTTCATCTGTATTTTGAGGCAAGCAAGAATTAAAGCCAGTTTCCATTTGGGCACTGGCAACTTTGGAATAAACAAGTTGCTGGCCAAGAATTGTTTCAATTTTGTGCTGTACAAAATCTAGTTCTTCCATACTTTTGGCGTAAATTGTGAGGTAGAGCCCAAAACGGAAGAATGATTCTTCTCCAACTTGGAGGCGATCTCGAAGTTCTTCGGCGTCGATAATGGCTGCTTGCTTGGCAGGGTCACGCGTGCGGCCTTTTTCATTATCAATCATAATTCCAGCTTCGAGCTGGGTTACTTTTTTGCGAAGATTCTCTAGAACAATTTGGCTTGCAACTGGGTAGATGAACATGCTGACGTCGAGTTCTTCATCAACATTGATAATCGGGCTGAGCCAGCCGGTAAAAATTTGGCGAGGATAGCCATAAACATACATTGTTCGGGCGTAATAAGTGCCAAGCTTAAATTCGCTAGAGTTGAATTCGAGGCTACTTGGGGCAATAAAATCACGAAGTTCGGTAATGCCTTTAAGAAACGCGGCTTCAACCTCTTGCTGCTCGCGGAGGCGTTGCTGCTGCGCTATATCTACTACATCATCGTTTTTTGTAAAGAAACCCATAATCTTTTTTTGCTAAGCTTAACGGAAGGCCGCCTCCTCTAAGTGAGATTGCCGTGCGGCGCCCTGCCCTTTGGTTACCACTGGTTGGTTAAGGCTATCCATATCGGTTAGAGTTTGCCGTGTGGCGGTATCTGGATTGTATGAATCGTAATAAAGCTTAATTAGTTCAGAGGTGTTGAGCGGCTGGGCATTAACGCCCATTTGTAAGAGACCGTTGATTACACCTTGTACGCGGTTGCGAAGTTCTTTTTTGGCTTCTTCTAGCTTGGCTTCATCCATAGTTACTACGCCGGATTTGCGGCTTTTAAATAATTTGGAAAATGCGGTAGAGGTGGCATTTCTTTCTTTAACGCTGCTGTTTTGGCCAGCAACAAGTGGAACTACAACGTAGAATTCTTTGCTCATAATGTTGGTCTGAGAAACCAGATCCGAAATAAAGTAGATGTAATCTTCCATCAAAAGTCCGAGCAGCATGTTATCTGTTTCGCCGCGGATTTTAGAAAGCTTTTGAAGATATGGGCCCATATCAATTTTACGTGATCGAACTAGAATCTGAACCGTAAAGTAAAGTGAATTTAAGAAGCCTTGAAAGGCAAATTCGACGTTTTCTTGTTCTGGCAAACTCATTAAATCGTAGTTAACGGAATATGCGCGAATAACAGCGCGGAAAGATCCATCATTCATAATAACTAGCCCATCGCGAATTTCGGCAAATTGTAGCAGATTTTGTGAGCTATATTTGTTGGATTTATCTTTTAGCGATTTATCAAACTGAGCATCTTGATCTTGAAGATATGGCGAAACATCGTTACGCCGAGCTCTGGGTGAAGCTGGAGCTTGCGGGTTCTGCCCTGCTTGTTGATTATTTGGCTGAGTAAAAGGATTCATTGATCGTTTTATTTCTGGCGGCGAATCTAGAGTTTTAACAAGCTAGATTTTACCCTCCTTCTTGCTAGTTAAGCCACATAAGAGATTTGTAGCGCTAAGCTTAAATCTTGAAAATGGCATTTTATAACTAAAGATTATCGCACAAAGTGGCCTTGATATTCTAGCTTAAGCTTAAATTTAAGAATTTGCTTTTTTGGAATTTAGAGAAGCCCGGCTTTTTGAAAGATGTTTTGGAGTTCGGCATCTAGATTTTGGTATGGGGTTTTGGCAATAGATTCGCTGTTAACATAGATTAGGGTGAGGTTTTCTGAGCTAAGCTTAAGTTGGTTTAAGCGGAGCCATTCATAGATGCGCCGGCGGATGCGGTTTCTGGTTACGGCAGATTTGGAAACTTTTTTAGAAACTATCACTGCGTATTTTGGATGTGGTCGGAAGTTTTTATTAAGCTTAGGGCGGCGAGCTTGCATACTTCTAAAGCGATTTTGTACGGCAAAGTTGGAAAGAGCGATGGTTTTTAAGCCGATGTTTTCTCCGCGGAACGAGGTTCCTTTTTTAGATGTAATCTGAATTAGACCATCCCAGCTTTTAAAGCGATAGTTTTTTTGAATCATTAACTTAAGCTTAGCATCTTTCCATCATCCCCAACCAAAAAAAAGACTCGAGGACACAGGAGCTTATTCCAGCTCGACTGGAATATCCCTTGCTTTACACAGAAGACAAGAAGATAGCCCGAATAAATCGGGCTAAGCTTAACTCCCGCCGCTGTCATCCCGCTGCAGAGCGGGATCCATGCTGCGCAAAAAAAAGAACTAAGCTTAACACAAGAAAGGACTAAAAAGCCCCCTCCGGCCTTTCAGGCCACCCCGCAATGAATGCGGGGCAGGCT
>CAYWUW010000006.1:7778-33535 GCA_964461505.1 uncultured Candidatus Saccharibacteria bacterium | reverse complement strand
TGCCGGCACGACGGTTTTCAAGACCGTTTCCTTAAACCACTCGGACACCTCTCCAAAAAAATGGTACTTCACATTACATTATAAACCAATTCAGCCAGAAAATTAAGCTTAGCAATCTTAGGGACCATTCTTTGTATTGACAAAATCTCATACTATATGATAGAATACTAGCCATAAGTTTAATTCAAATATTTCTATGGCAATTTTTTCTAAAACATTTAAAACTCAAGTTTCCAAAGAACTCAAAAAGCTTAAAACTAAAGCCCAAGATGCAATTTGGCTGATTCTTGGCGCCTCTCTTATCGCCTTTCTGCTGGGCTATAAAATGGCCACAGATCTTGCCATCCGCGTAGCTGGCAGCTAAAATTGCAGCTTTTAGCCCTAGCCGAGTGTGCTATAATAACTCTAAAAGTCAGCCGAGGTTACTTTTAGAGGTTACATTCTTAAGCTTACTTAAGCTTAAGCTACTGTAGTTATAATCTCGACTTTTTAATATTAAATGGTTAGATCTCTCGACTGCGCTCGAGATGACATAAAGAAGAAATTAAGCTTAAGTAATATTTATGGCCAAAACAGACATTAATGATTTTAGAAATATTGGAATTATCGCACACATTGATGCCGGTAAAACCACAACTACAGAAGGAATTCTTTACCGCACTGGTTTAAGCCACAAGATTGGTGCTGTTCACGATGGTGCAACTACTACCGACTGGATGGAGCAAGAGCGTGAGCGCGGTATCACTATCGTTGCCGCATCCGTTACATGTTTCTGGAAAGGCAAGCAAATTAACATCATCGATACTCCAGGCCACGTAGATTTTACTGTCGAAGTTGAGCGTTCAATGCGTGTTCTAGATGGCGCTGTTGTTATCTTTGACGGTAAATCTGGAGTCGAGGCGCAAACCGAGACTGTATGGCGCCAGGCTACTAAGTACGGCGTGCCTCGTCTTTGCTTTATCAACAAGATCAACCAAATTGGCGGAGACTTCTACAAATCACTAGAAAGTATCCATGCTCGGCTTAGTAGGAAGGCCATCCCCGTACATCTACCTATGGGCTTTGAAAAAGACATCAACGGTATTATCGATCTCGTTGAAATGAAGGCCTACACTTACAAAGACTTTGCCGACAAAGAGCTCATTGAAGGCGAGATTCCAGCCGACATGCTAGAAAAGGCCAAGAATGCTCGTTCACTGCTAGTTGAAAACGCCGTAGAAGCTGATGATGCGCTGATGATGCGCTTCTTAGAAGAAGGGGAAGATTCAATAACAAACGAAGAACTCAAAGTTGCCCTCAGAAAAGCCGTTATCAGTGGAGACCTCTACCTAGTTTCTGGTGGAGATGGGCGTGGAGTAATTGTAGAAGCACTATTAGACTTAATGGTTGAATACCTTCCCTCTCCAATTGATGCCGGTACTATATGGGGTGAAGACGTTAAGACTGGGGATAAGATTTCTAGAGAGCCAAATGACGATGAGCCACTCTCTGGTCTAGCCTTTAAACTTACTAACGACCCATTTGTGGGTAAGCTTTGTTACTTCCGCGTTTACTCTGGAGTTCTAAAGACGGGTTCATACGTGCTCAACGCTTCAACTGGCGAGAAAGAAAGGGTCGGACGTCTTGTTAGACTTCGCGCGGATAAGCGTGAAGATATTGATGAGATTCGGGCCGGAGATATCGCTGCTATTGTGGGTATCAAGGGTACTACAACCGGTAATACTTTATGCGATGTAGCAAAGCCAATTCTCCTAGAAAACATTAGCTTTGCCGAACCTCCCGTAGCAATTGCCATTGAACCTAAAACCAAGCAAGATCAAGAAAAAATGTCGCTAGCATTACAACGTCTTGCCGAAGAAGATCCAACTTTCCGCGTCAACACAGATGAAGAAACTGGTCAAACCATTATCCGCGGAATGGGCGAGCTCCACCTAGAAATCCTAGTCGATAGAATGAAGCGCGAATTTAAAGTAGAAGCCAACATCGGCGCCCCGCAAGTTGCTTACCGCGAAACAATCCGCAAAACCGCCGAAGCACAAGGTAAGTTCGTTCGCCAATCCGGAGGTCGCGGCCAATACGGAGATGTTCACCTCAGAATCGAACCGCTCGAACCAGGCACTGGCTTTGAATTTGTCGATGAAATTAAGGGTGGAGTAGTTCCGCAAGAATATCGCCCAGCCGTTAAAGCCGGAATCGAAGAAGCTATGGCCAGCGGAGTTATTGCCGGCTACCCAGTGGTAGATGTTCGCGTTGCACTTTACGATGGAACTTACCACGATGTCGATTCATCCGAAATGGCCTTCAAAATTGCCGGCTCCATCGGTTTGCAAGAGGTCGTCAAAGTTGCCTCACCTGTAGTTCTAGAACCGGTCATGAAGGTTTCTGTTACAACTCCAGAAGAATTCATGGGTGATGTTATCGGAGATCTCAATTCACGCCGAGGAAGAATCGAAAGTATGGAAGATTCCTTTGGCGCAAAAGAGGTGATTGCCTTTGTTCCGCTTGCCAACATGTTTGGCTACACTACAGATCTTCGCTCTATGTCGCAAGGTCGTGCCAATTCTGTAATGGAACTCGATCACTACGCCGAAGTTCCACCAAATGTAGCCCAAGAGATTATTGCCAAACGCGGCAAAAAATCCGAAGATTAAGCTTAAGCCATCGTTTCATATAATTCCATTAAAAGTATTACGCGGCGGATGGCGGATATAGTGTAGTATTTTCTCTCTGATCCCAGTTATTGACAAAACGCTATCTTTTTCAATATAATATATTGGTACATGATTGGTGGTAGATTAGATGGGCGCATTGCAAGGCTCAATACTTTTAGGCCTAGGATGCCAGACAAAAATGTATTAAGAGCATTTGATCAGCTGTTACTTAAAATAGCGGAGCCATTAGGCCATCCAGGAGCAGCTCTAACTGGTCTATTTCTAGATGGCAGAACTTTTCCAGAAGAGGTGGACGCTGCAGTTGGAGATTTTAACCGTGCCGTAGCAGATCAAGAGTTTTGGGAGGACGTCTAAAATCAACCCAGCTATAATCTGTTGTAAGAATTATTCTTTCATTCATTAAGCTTAAGGTTATAATCTTTGCTCAGAGCATTCTCCTACAGCTCTAGAATGTTTAAGCTTAGCAAAAATTAAGTTTTAAGAATTATTGAATGATACCCACAAATCCAGAAGATTACATAGGAATACACGGTGGTGCAGAACCCCAGACTCTAGCTCAAACAGTAGCCGAAGCTCTCCAAAATTGGGGAGCTTTTTCTTTAGATCTCCTAAATTCAGTGGCCAAGCATAATCTAGAGTTAGCCGGCCGAGCAGGGGAGTTAAGTCTCAGTTGCGCTGGTAGAGTCGCCAATTTGGCCGCCAGTCTTAACAAGTTCAACCCGCTACTAAGTGCCGTAAGTCTCGCAACCGAGTTTGACGAAAGACTTGCTCCTTTAGATAGTGAACCATATTCAGATCCAGATCCAAATTCTTTCTCTAAAGAGTGGGGAACGGCTGCTTAAAAATCTAAACTTAGATAATCTAGTAGCCTAAACTCCTAAACTCCTAAGCTTAAGTTTCTAAAAATATTCAGATTAAGCTATTTGCAAACAGTTCCAACTTAGTATAAAATAAGATCTAGTATTTCTCTGTTAGGCCATTTTGGACTGACTTATCTTGCTCTAAAGTCTTAATAAAAAATAAAGAATAGGCAAAAACAAAGAGAAAGCTGAAATATCAAATTAAGCTTAAATTAAAAAATTAAAGATATGGCAGATACTTACGATAGAACTAAACCACACGTGAATGTGGGAACCATGGGTCACGTTGACCACGGTAAAACAAGCCTAACAGCAGCAATTAAAGCAGTTTTAAAAAAGAGACTTCCTGGTGGAGTAAATGACGTTGAAGCAACAGTTGCAACAATCGACGGAACTCCAGAAGAAGCAGCTCGTGGAATTACAATTAACTCAGCTCACGTAGAGTACGAAACAGAAAAGCGCCACTACGCACACGTAGACATGCCTGGCCACGCCGATTACATCAAAAATATGATTACCGGTGCAGCTCAGATTGACGGAGCAATTCTAGTAGTTGCTGGTAACGATGGGCCTCTTGCTCAAACCAAAGAACACATTCTTCTTGCCAAGCAGGTTGGAGTTCCAAGAATTGTTGTATTCCTTAACAAAATGGATCTTGCCGATGCAGATCTAGTTGATCTAGTAGAAGATGAAATTCGCGAAGAACTCGAAAAGCGTGGATTCGATAAGAATTCCCCAATCATCAAAGGTTCTGCGGTTAAAGCTCTAGAAGGCGATACAGCTGCCGAAGATCAGATTATGGAACTAATGAATGCAGTTGATACCTGGATCGAAGAACCAGTTCGCGATCTAGATAAACCATTCCTAATGCCAATCGAAGATGTTTTTTCAATTAAAGGTCGTGGAACAGTTGCTACCGGTAGAATCGAACAAGGTGTTGTTAAAGTAGGTGAAGAAATCGAAATTGTCGGCCTTAAAGATACTCAAAAAACTACCGTAACCGGAGTTGAGATGTTCAAGAAATCTCTAGATCAAGGTCAAGCCGGAGATAACGCCGGAATCCTTTTGCGCGGAATCGAACGCGAACAAATCGAGCGTGGGCAGGTTCTTGCCAAACCCGGCACAATCACACCACACACAGAATTCGAGGCCGAAGTCTACATCCTTAAAAAAGAAGAAGGCGGAAGACACACTGCATTCTTTAAGGGTTACAAGCCACAATTCTACTTCCGCACAACCGATGTAACTGGAGAAGTCGAATTACCAGAAGGCGTAGAGATGGTTATGCCAGGCGATACAGTAACCTTCAAAGTTAAGCTTATCGCTCCAATCGCAATGGAAGCTGGTCTAAACCTAGCCATTCGCGAAGGTGGACGCACAGTTGGTGCTGGTCTTGTAACTAAGATTATCAAGTAATCTACAAAAAATAGCTAAGCTTAAGGTAAAAAACAAAGAATATGGCCACCGCAACTAAGGCAACAGGTAAGATTAGAATCAGGTTGAAAGCATTCGATCACAAAGTAGCCGATCAATCTGCTAAGCAAATTGTTGATATCGCCGCCAGAACCGGAGCCAAAGTTAACGGGCCAATTCCTCTGCCTACGAGCCGTACGCTTTACAGCATTACAAAATCTCCACACAAATACAAAGAATCTAAAGATCAGTTTGAGGCCAAAGTTCATAAGCGCATTATTGATGTTCTAGAGCCAACTCCTCAAACCATCGATCGATTGATGAGCCTCAACCTGCCCGCAGGTTGCGACGTTGAAATCAAAATGTAGCACTAAGCTTAAGTTATTCCCGCGAAAGCAGGAACCTTAGGCTCAAAGTCATAAACTTAAATTCGTAAACTTAAATACCATATATCTTTCAGAATTATCAGTCTTGATTAAGCTTAAGCTTTTTGCATATAATTCTAAACAGATAGAAAAGGAGCAAAATAAAAACTAAAACAATTGATTACTAAACTTAATCTATAAAAAAACAAAACGATTTTAACCGATCACCTTCAAAAACAATTCTCAAAAAAACCACTTGCCGACACCAAGTGGTTTTGTTATAATTAACTAAATCTAAAGAGCTCAAACGTTACCTCAGAGCTCCATCAACACCTAGAATAATAAACTACAGGTGTTTTTTTATTCTTTTTCAAAAAAAGTAAACTTAAAATAAAATTAATATGAAGATATTGTTAGAAGATTACGAGCTTCTCAAGAATCGCCTTGAAGAAATCTCTCAAGAACTTAAGAACTTAGCCCCAGAATTCAAAGAGGCCCTAAACCAGAGCTCAGAAACCTGGCACGATAATGCTCCATGGGAAGAAGCAAAGTTTCGAGAAAGAGCCTTATTTGCCGAGCAAGATCAACTTGGCAGGGCATTAAGAGAATCTGAAATTGTTGAATCTGGTAACCAAAAACACATCGGAAGCAAGCATAAGCTTAAGTATAACGGGCAGGAAAGGCTCATTTATCTGGCGGGAGATTTCACAATGCGCTTAGGTCAAAAAATCGATGGCTACACAATTGTAACAACCAACTCCCCAATCGCCCAAAAAATCCTAAAGTAGTTTTTTGTTGCTAACTTATCTCCAAACATCTTAATTCTTGAGTGTTATAATTAAGCTTAAGCATGTCCCAACGCAGGTTGGGATCTAGGCGAAGTTAAAGTAAAGTGGGGGAATAAATCTTGGGCAAAAAGTCTAGCGCTGCTGTGGCTGAAAAAAAGCAAGAGGTAAGGAGTGAGACCTCTAAAGGCGCTAAGCTTAAACCTTCCGATTACGTTCATCTCCATAACCATTCCCATTACTCCATCCTTGATGGGCTTCAAAAGATACCAGAGATGGTCGCCAAAACCAAAGAACTCGGCATGGAAGCCATCGCTGTTACCGATCACGGTTCTATGGCGGCTGCAATCGAACTCTACAAAAAATGCCAAGATGCCGGAATCAAACCAATTATCGGCTCCGAATTTTATGTAGCCAGCAGAAAACACACCGATAAAGATAAAGATAAAGACCGCGAGCGCTTTCACTTAATTCTACTCGCCATGAACGAGGTCGGCTACAAAAATCTTTGCAAGCTCACCACAATTGCTTGGCGCGATGGCTATTACTTTAAGCCTAGAATCGATCACGATCTCATCCGCAAGTATTCCGAAGGCGTCATCTGCCTTTCTGGCTGTATCGGAGGCGAAATCGGCAGTGCGCTCCGCGATGGTCTTTACCAAAAAGCCAAAAAGATAGCTAGCATCTATCAAGATATTTTTGCAGATCGCTACTATTTAGAACTTCAAGATCACGGCCACCACTGGGCAGAACAAAAAAAAGTTAACGATCAATTACTTAAGCTTAGCCAAGAACTACAAATTCCAGCTGTTGTAACTTGCGATGCCCATTATCTAGAACACGCAGATCAAGATGTTCACGAAGCTTTGCTGGCCGTTTCCACCGGATCTAACCTCGATGACCCTAAACGCTTCAGTCTTAAAGATACTGACTTGTTCTTGACAGATCCACAAACTCTAATTGAACGTTGGGGATCTGAACACCCAGACTTAATCTTAAACACTAAAAAAATCGCCGATCGTTGCAACCTCCAATTTGAACTTGGCAAAATTCTAATCCCCAAGTTTCAAACTACTGATGGCTCTAGCGAAGAAGAAGCTCTACACAAAATGACTTGGCAGGGCTTAGCTTGGCGTTACGGAGGCGTTCCAGAAGAAGAAAGATTTAAGCTTAGCACCAAAGCAGCAAAAGCAAAGGTTCCAAAAGAGGTAGCCGAGCGCACCGAATATGAACTTGGCGTGGTTGACAGCATGGGCTTTAACGGCTACTTCTTAATTGTTCAAGATTTTATTAACTGGGGCAAAGAACAGGGCATAATCTTCGGCCCAGGGCGCGGCTCTGCTGCCGGATCCATAATTGCCTACGCGCTCAGAATTACCGAGATTGATCCGCTTAAATACGACCTCCTTTTTGAACGCTTTCTAAACCCAGATCGTATCTCGATGCCAGATATTGACATCGATATTATGGATTCACGCCGCGGCGAAGTAATTCAATATTGCGTTGAAAAATATGGCACAGAGCGCGTTGCTAACATCGGAACTTACGGAATTATGGCCGCCCGAGCTGCCGTCCGCGATGTCGGCCGCGTTTTAGGAATTCCACTTTGGAAGGTTGATGCGCTTGCCAAAATAATTCCTCCGCCAGTTCAGGGGCGCCATGTTCCGCTAAAAAAATCTTTAGAAGAAAACGCCGAACTTAAAACCGCCTATCAAGATCCCGAAAACAAGCAAATCTTAGATCTCGCCGTAAAACTAGAGGGCACAATCCGCAACGCCGGAGTTCATGCCGCCGGAGTAGTTATCGCTCCCACCGATATTACCGATTACGCTCCACTTTACGTTGCTAAAAACGGAGGTCTTGCCACGCAGTACACCATGAACCCAATCGAAGATCTTGGCCTGCTCAAAATGGATTTCTTAGGCTTAAGCAACCTCACCATCATCAACAACGCTCTGCGCATTATTCGCAAGGTCTACGGAGTTGATATAGATGTCGACACACTACCTCTGGATGATGAAGAAGCCTATAAACTTCTTCAAAGAGCCGAAACAATCGGCATCTTCCAGCTTGAATCAAGCGGAATGCAAAAATATCTCAAGCGCCTTAAGCCTAACGAATTTGAAGATATCATCGCGATGGGTGCACTCTACCGCCCAGGCCCACTCAGCGCCGGTCTAGTCGATAAATTTATCAATCGCAAAAATGGCCTCGAAGAAATCGAATACGATCACCCTTCCTTTGCCAAAGCTTACGCAGATACTTACGGAGTTCTTGTTTACCAAGAACAATTCATGGCCTTCGCTCGCGAAGTTTGCGGCTTTACCGGAGGCCAATCCGACACCCTACGCAAAGCAGTCGGAAAAAAGAAGCTTGATGTTTTAAAGCCGCTCGAGCAAAGTTACGTTGAAGGCGGAATTAAGTTTAGCGGAGTTCCGCGCGAAATAATGCAAAAAAGCTGGAACGAACTTCTTGGTTTTGCCGATTACTGTTTTAACAAATCACACTCTACCTGTTACGGGGCAATCTCTTACCAAACCGCCTATCTTAAAGCACACTTTCCAGATGCTTTTATGGCCGCCTTAATGACCTCCGATGCCGATAATATCGATCGTCTCACTATCGAAATTTCTGAATGCAAAAAAATCGGCCTAAAAGTTCTTAATCCAGATGTCAACCAATCCTTCCCAGATTTCGCCATTGTTAAAGATAAAAATACAGTCCGTTTTGGGCTCGGAGCCATCAAAAACGTCGGCCACGGCGCAGCCGAAAAAATAGTAGAAGAACGCGATGCAAACGGTCAATTTAAAGATCTAGAAGATTTCTTCGTCCGCGTTAATTCTGGTTCTATCAACAAAAAAGTTGTTGAATCGCTTATCAAAACCGGAGCCTTCGATTCGTTCGGGCTCACTCGCCAAGATCTACTCAACCAAATTGAAACTCTAATCGCTTTTTCTCAAAAAAGAGATAAAGAAGCACTTAGCAATCAGGCCACACTTTTTGGTGGAGAATCTGGAATTCAAACTCGCCTAAGCTTAACAAACACCGAGGTTGAAGCTCCCGATAACCAAAAACTTGGCTGGGAAAGAGAACTTTTAGGGCTTTACTTAAGTTCCCACCCGCTAGATAAATACGCCGAGTTCCTCAAAAAGTCATCTACAGATCTTGCCAAATACACCCCAGAAGATCTAGAGGCTGCCAACGGAACTTTTGGCGGAACCGTCACCACAACCAGAGAAATTCTAACCAAAAAAGGCGATAAAATGGCTTTTGTTAAGCTTAGCGGGTTAGAATTCGAACTCGAACTAATCATCTTTCCTAAAGTTTACGAAAAAATCCAAACAATTCTACAAAAGCCAAACGCCGTTCTTTTAGCTAAAGGTAAGTTCAGCTGCACAGATAGAGATGGCAACATCACAGACGAAGTTAAAATTCTGGCTAACGAAATTATAGAACTTAGCGAAGAAACTCTCCAAAACCTCGATCCTAACCTTGATTCTGGCAAAAACCTCAAACCTCAAGTTGTGCACGATGGGCCAGGCTCTAAACTTAAATCCGAAAAGTTTAAAAAATCCTCCGCAGCAATTCTAGAAGAAGAACCTAAAACAATTTACATCAAAATAACTAAATCAAATTATGAATCAGATTTAATTAAGCTTAAAGAACTCGCCACCGCCAATTCCGGAGCCTCAAGCCTGGTTCTAGTTTTTGGCCAAAAGCCCAATCAGCGCGCCCTCAAACTCCCGTTTAAACTAAGCTTAATTCCCCAAACCAGAACCGAACTAAGCTTAATCTTCCAACCAGAAAACCTAAGCTACAATTAAGTCTAGTCTCACTTCTGTCATTCTGAACGCATATGAAGAATCCGCTCAAAAATAATTCTAATGAAAAGTTATTACGTTTACATCCTAGCCAGTAAGCCAAACGGAACTTTGTATGTTGGCGTAACAAATAATCTAGAAAGACGAATCTTTGAACATAAAAATGAAATCACCGGAGGTTTCACAGCAAAGTATAAAGCTAAATCTTTAGTCTATTTTGAAGAGTTAAGCAACGTCTCTGATGCAATTGCTAGAGAAAAAGAAATTAAAGGTTGGGTCAGAAAAAAGAAGCTAAACTTAATAAATGAATTTAACCCAAAGTGGGAAGATTTAGATTCTTCGCTTTAGTCTCAGAATGACAGTGCTAAAAAGCTAAACCTAACCCCCGCCTCTGTCATTCTGAACGTAGTGAAGAATCCAAAATAGCCGCGTAGCTAAGCTTAATCCAAATCTTTCAACGAGATAACTTGGTAGCCGTGCTTTTCAACATCTTCTTCCGGGAACAACTCAAGATTCTTAGTTTTAAGAACGTAGCCAACTTTTTTGGTAATTTCTCTGCCGGTATACTTCTTAGATTTAGCTTCCCATTCCCTCAAAACTAACTCATCCCCTTCTTCACATTGCCAATCTGCCAACCTCAATTCAAAAGTCTTACTTCCACTTAGAATAGCTTCAAAATATTCTGGCAAAACCTTTTTTTCATGTTTCATAAAACTGATTATATAATTAAGTTTAAATGTTGTATCCAAAAATTATAGTTATTGCGGGGCCGACCGCTTCTGGCAAAACCTCGCTAGGAATTGATCTTGCGTTGAAGTTTAACGGCGAGATAATTTCTGCCGATTCTCGCCAAGTCTTCCGCGGGCTAGATGTCGGCTCCGGAAAAGTCAAAAAGTCTGAAACAAAAGGAATTCCACATCACCTAATAGATATCCTCTCTCCCGAAGAAAAATACAATGTCTATAAGTTTCAAAAAGACTGCCTAAGCTTAATTGATGAGATCTCCTCCCGAGGCAAACTCCCAATCATCGTTGGCGGAACCGGCCTTTACATCGAGAGCGTCATCGAACAGTATAAGTTTACGCAGGCTAGCTCTCCCTTAGACGCCAAGCCGGCCTCCACCTCCCTCCCTTGCAGGGAGAGATTGAGGGAGGGTCTATTAAGCTCAAATACGCTATCTAACACTTATGGCTGGGGTGAAAGTTCTCAGTACCGCGACCTCAAACTCACTCCCTTTGCCAAAAAGCTCAGAAAAGAACAAACAAAACAAGAAAAACTCCTCTGGTCGAAATTAAGAAACAACCAACTCGGAGTTAAGTTTAGGCGGCAATACCCAATCCAAGGCTATATTCTAGATTTTTACTCTCCAGAACTTAAACTAGCCATCGAAGCCGATGGCGGCCAACATCAAAAAAACAAAGAATATGATCAGCAAAGAACAGAATTCTTGAATTCCATCGGGGTTAGAGTTTTAAGATTCTGGAATAATGAAATCACAGATAACCTAGAGCTAGTTCTAACAAAAATCACAGAAGAACTTAAAAAACCCTCACCTAACCTCTCCCTCGGAGGGAGAGGGAAAGATGCAGGATCCGTTCAGATTATTGAGTGCGGTGTGCAAAAGCTTGGTCTGAGGCCGAACGCTCTCGTCCTAAACTTAAATCCAGAACGCGAAACTATTAAGCTTAACATTCAAAAAAGGCTAATTTCCCGCTTGGAGAACGAGGCAATGTTGCAAGAGGTTCAAAATCTGATCACCTCTGGAATCTCAAAAACTTGGCTAAAATCTCTAGGCCTAGAATACAAGTTCCTCACGCAGTATATTGAAGGTGAGTTCAATTCTCAAGAAGAGATGCTGGCTAAACTTAACACCGAAAGCTGGCACTTTGCCAAACGCCAAATCACATTCTTAAAACGCTGGAGCTATGCCCACAAAATCAAATCTCAAAAAGAAGCCTTAAGCTTAGTGAAAGATTTTCTAGAACCTTGAAATTAGTAGCGTATTTATGTTACAATAATACGTCCGATTATGATTTTAAGAAGCTTAAGCCCGGCAACCCCGAGCTGTATTAACGACTTGCATTCAGTCTTCGAAGCTCTGCGCGAAGGCGAGTGCGCACTTGGTCCAGTCTTAAGTTTAATAGGGGATAATTCCGCGGCAAAAATACTTTCTTCTGTTGGAGGGATCGCTGGAAAAATTGCCCTAAATGTAGCCGGAGAAGGAATCATTGTCGCAAAGAGATCTATCGCCCCTCCACTTAGTGCAGGTTTAAAGCTCGTCCCATTCGTGGGTACTAAACTTAATGAGCTGACTCTTTCTGGAAATTATGATCTTCCAGGGGGAACAATTGAGCCAGAAGTCGACAGAACTCCAATGACTGGACTATTCCGAGAAGTGCTAGAAGAAGGTCTAGACTTACCGATGTTAGACAAGGCTATCCTTCTTGGCTGTTATGCAACGGCCACAACCGGTGGAGTTCAAGCCGTCATCAGGATGGGTGTAGCGGCTGCTCTAGACCGAGTTCCTCGTCTAAATTTAAGTTCCGAACACACCTCTGCAGAAATTATTACCCCAGAAGATCCCAACTTTCCACCTCAGTGGCGAGAACTCGGCGAATCCGCCATGCAACTAGCGGCTTAAGCTCTAGATTTGACAAATTAAGCTTAAGTAGTATATAATCCAAAACATGTATTTTATTTACACAAACATTTCAGCACATCACAGCCATCTCTAGCCGGATGGATTGATTCTGATTGTTTTTGTAAAAACTATTTTAAGCCAGATGAAGTCCATCTGGCTTTTTACGTACGCCGCTTCCGGCGTCATCCTGAACTCGCTTCAGGGTCCAATCAGTATCAAATTAATAAGAAAATAATATGTTTACAGAAAGAATATTACAAACAACAAAAGATCCTGTCGTTTTTGCAGAACAAAAGATGACAGTTCCGACTGAAAGGTTAGTCCGCACGCTAAAAATCTCTGGATTGCTTGGCTTAAACTTAGTAAACCTAACCTATCTCGGCTCTCCATTTGTAGACCCAAGCCCAGGAGACTTTAGTCTTAGAAAACCAAGGATATTAACCGCTAACGCTTTATTTGCTCCGTTATTGTGTTCAAAAAAGACCCGTTTTATAAAAGATCTAGCCACACAGGAAGGAGAGCCTCTAACTCAAGCCTATAGAGATTTATCTAGAGCCCGCGCCACAGATTTTAGGTTAAGTTTAGAACAAGTCAAATGGCTTTTAAACCCGCAAGAATTCGACATGACAGAATTTTACCTGCAAGCAGCTGGACTCATAGCTCCAACCAGAGGCCCGATCGCAAGTTCCTACCTTCCAGGATACTATGAAGATTTAGGCCAATCTGGGGTTCCAATGATTGCGGATTACGACCGTCTGGCGGATTCTTCCAAAAGCTTAATTGATCAGTTTGGGGTTAAAATTATTGATCTTCCAGATTTTGATCCAGAACTTAACTGCGACACATCTCGGGATTTCTCACAGAGAAGTTATATTGATCTTTCAATGGCCGATGTAAGTCGGCTAAACTTAAGCTTAAGAAGGTAGGAATATGAAAAAGAAAATAATAATTGTAGCTCCAGCAACCTCAATCGGTCTCTTTCCACAAGAAGCTAAAGAGGTTATCAAGTTTCTTCAATCCAAAAATCTAGCAGTAAGCTTAGCTCCAAATGCTCAGAAAGCTTTAAGGAAAGAACTAGCTAATGAGTATAACTCCACCCCGGCCCTGGAAAGAGTGCAAGATCTGGAGTCAGCTTTCGAGCAAAATCCAGATGCAATCTTAGCCTTCATCGGAGGCTACAACAGCAATGAGCTCTTAAGCTTAATCGATTGGAAGAAGATTAAAAAATCTAAAGCCAAATTTGTTGGTCACAGTGACATTACGGTTTTAACAAATGCAATTTACGCAAAAACTGGCAAAGAGGTTTGGACTGGAATTTCTGGAATAAACTTTGCCGTTAAAGAATCTCGTGAAGCAACTTTTAAGACTCTAGAAAACCTACTCAACAATAATCTGAGCGAGCTAGCTCCGCTTAAGCTTAAGCAAGAAAGCTTCGATGCAAAATTACAAAAGACTCCAGGCTGGAAATTTCTAAACCAAAAAGGAGTCAGTGGAACTCTGATTGGTGGAAATCTCGATACAATCGGACTTTTGCAGGGAACAGAATATCTCCCAAGGTTCAACAAACCAACAATTCTGGTGATTGAAGAAGATGATTTAACAAAAGAAGACACGCTTTTTATTTTTAAGCGCTCTCTTATTTCCCTCTTTATGCAAAAAGGAGCAGCTAAAAATATCAGGGCAATAATCTGTGGAAGATTTCAAGAATCAACCACTGGAATAAACCAAAAAAAGATTGAAGATTTATTTAAGTCTTTAGAATTTACAAAAGATCTCCCAGTTCTAATTGGAGTTGAAATTGACCACTGCTTACCGAAAACGCTTTTGCCAATCGGTAGAAAAGTTACAATAAACAACTCAAAAGAACCAAAAATAAAACTATAAAATGCTAAACTTAAAGATAATATGAAAGATATTCGACCAATTCTTAAAGAACTCAAAAAGCTACTCGAAAAAAAAGATGACGAGATTAAAAAAACCATAGATAAGTTTGGAAATATTCTAGGCAAACTGCGTAAGTTCAGCCTAGAAGTTCCAGATCTTGGTTATATTGATTATAACGGCGACTATCGTCAATACGTGGATTCGGAAGAGCCGAGTACTGAGAAAGATTTTAGAGAAGCTAAGCTTAACTCCCTTAAATATGTTAATAAGCTTCTGGAGGGCAACTTCCCAGATTCCTTAGATGAACTGAGGCTAGCCTATTGGAACTCCAAAAGATCATCGGCCTTCAGTCTAATTATTACTGCTCAGGTTTCCGGTTTTAAAGTTTTTTGTGGTAACGAAGATCTCAAGCAACAAGTGGAGCAGGCTCTTGCTAAGCTTAACCAAAACCAATCTGCTCAGAACTTTCTTGTTAACGCAGTTTATGTTATCCCAACAAAATATAAAGAATACAGATTAGAATCACAATAATTACCATGACAAAACTTTCAACATCCGCCTACAAAGGCACTAGAGATTACTATCCAGAAGATCTGGCGTTGCGAAATTACATTTTTCAAAAATGGCGCGAGGTCTGCAATTCTTTTGGATACGAAGAATACGATGCCTCTGTTTTGGAGCCGCTAGAACTCTATGCTTCTAAAACCTCAGAAGAAATTGTCTCTCAGCAAACCTTCAGTTTTGAAGATCGCGGAGGCCGCAAAGTCACGCTCCGGCCAGAAATGACCCCAACCGTTTCAAGAATGGTCGCCGCCAAAAGGCAAGAACTCGGCTACCCGCTCCGCCTCTTTTCAATTCCAAATTGCTTCCGTTACGAAAGGATGCAGCGCGGGCGAACTCGTGAATTCTACCAACTTAACGTTGATTTGTTCGGCGTTGCCGGGCTCGAGGCCGAACTCGAAATCGCCCAAGTCATGGATTCAACTCTCAAGATTTTTGGAGCAAAACCCGAAACGTACGAAATCCGCGTAAATTCTCGCGTTCAACTCCAAAAAAATATTGAAGATGCCGGTTCCAAATCTGACATAAATTCAGTTCTAAGAATTGTCGATGCCATCGATAAGCTTTCTCCCGAAGAATTCAAACTTAAGCTTAGCGAAGTTCTGGAAGATCCGCAAAAACTGATTGATTCTCTCTTACAAACAGAGCCAGAAGGCGAAGTTAAAGATCTAATTGATCAAGCAGAGAAACTCGGAATTAAGCTTAAATATTCCCCAGAACTCGCCCGGGGCTTCGATTATTACACCGACATAGTGTTTGAAGCTTTCGATACAAATCCCGAAAACAATCGAGCCATGTTTGGAGGCGGTCGATTCGATGGCCTGGTCGGAACTTTTGGAGTGGAGCCAATTCCGACTGTCGGATTTGCGATTGGCGACGCTCCACTTTATAACTTTTTGGAATCCAATAATCTTCTGCCAAAACTTAAGCTTAAAACAGATTTAATGCTTATTCCAATCACCGAGCAAGATCTTCAAAATGCAAACAAAGTCGCCATTAAGCTTAGAGCCGAAGGCAAAAATGTGTCCATAGATTACGATATCTCAAGAAAGTTCGACAAAAGAATCAAAGCCGCAATCAAGCTCCAAATTCCAGAAGTCGCAATTTTAGAGGAAGGTGAACTTAAGTTTAGAGATATAAAGCCGTAGTGCTATAATTAACATTGTTCTAAGAAGTTTTTCTAATGGTAACCTTTTTATCGTTTTGATTTAGGGATCTAGAAAGAAGTAATCGGCGAACTAAAATCAAATTAATTAAACTTAAAAAGGCAAAATTTCAAAATGAAAAAACTTTTTGTAAGCTCACTACCATACAGCGTAGATGACGCAGCTCTAGCACAAATTTTTAGCGGCTACGGAACAGTTCTTAGCGCTAAAGTAATTTTAGATAGAGATAACGGAAACCGCTCAAAAGGTTTCGGCTTTGTCGAAATCGAAGAAGATAGCGAAGCAGAGCGAGCAATCGCAGAACTTCACGATTCCGAAGTTGGCGGACGCCAAATTATCGTAAACGAGGCCAAACCTCGCGAAGATAAGCCACGTGGCGGCGGTGGCGGATACGGCGGTGGAGGTTACGGCGGCGGAAATCGCTACTAAGCTTAAAACTCCTACAAACAAAAATAAGAGCTCCAATTCGGAGCTCTTATTTCGTGCAGCAGCAACTCCAGTTTATTCAACTACCGCAGCAGTTCCGTAAGCATAAACTTCCATCAAGCCACTGCCAAAAGTATTAGAATCAAACCTAGTCATCAATATTGCATTTGCACCTTGCCCTTCAGCCTCTTCTTGCAATCTTGCTAAAGCCTCAGATCTAGCCTCTAGCAAAGTTTTAGAAAAAGAATTAACCTCGCCCCTAAAAATAGAACTAACCCCACCAACAATCCCACGTTTAAAACCAGGCGAATAAACCGTAATTCCAGCTACTTCACCAATCACTCTCTTAATCTTTTTATCCGCAATCTCATTTGTAGTTACAATTGTAAAATCTGACATACGTTACCTTTCTTTATTTTTTTGTAGAACTATTTTCTTGGCTTTGTTATATTTGCTCCGCCACCATATTCCGGCAAAACAATTTTATCATTTTTGCTAAGCTTAAGTCTTGCCAAGCCCTCTTCAATCCAGATCTCACCAGTTTGCCCAACAATTGGAACCCCAACCTGATCTGCAATTGTATTAACAACTGTGATTCCAATTCTAAGCCCCGTAAAACTTCCCGGCCCCTTAAAAACCACAATTCCCGAAATATCTTCAAAATTCAAGCTTAGCAGGCTAAGCGCATCTTCAATCTTGCCAGGCAACTCCTCGCTAAGTTCTTTACTCGCCGGCCAAGTTTCACTAAACTTAATTTCACCGTTAGAATTTCTAAGTTCCAACAAATTCTCTTCCGTCCCAGTTTTCAAAGTTAAGATCATTAAAGTTCGTACGGCCTTATGAAGTTCTTTGTGTAGACCTCAGCTTCGCTTTCATCAAATATTTTTAATATCTCAATTTGTAAAGTGGTCGATCCCTTTACTAGGCTTAGTTTTCTTACTGCAACTTTCCCAAAGTATCTATAGTCTTGATTGCAAACCTCAATCGGTATGTTAAGAGGGTAGAGTCTCTCCTCGTCTTTTACGATTGTTCGGACATCTCCTTTTTTCAATTCACCCAAATCTAACTGATCAGGAGATACGACCAAAAGACAGTTAAATTCTATATGATATCCCATTGCTACGATTTTTAATCTGGTGCTGGAGGTAAGATTCGAACTTACGAAGGCATAAAGCCGGCAGATTTACAGTCTGCAGTGTTTGACCGCTTCACTACTCCAGCGTAATTTTCTAGAAGATCCAGATCCTGAAACCAGCACGTCATAGCAACATACTATGGTTCAAGATGACAAAAGTCTAGATGGAGCCGCCTGTCGGATTCGAACCGACGACCTACGGTTTACAAAACCGTTGCTCTAACCAGCTGAGCTAAGGCGGCAGGATTTATAGGTGCATACCACCTATCAGAATTAACTGAGGTAGTACGTAACACATTATTTTAACACAAAAGCCTACTAAGCTTAAACCCACTGGGTAACAATAGTTCCTTGAAATATTCTGCAAGAATATTATCGAGGATCTCAGGGTTGCCTCTCATAGATCCGTATGGTCCCGCTCAACATAGCTGAACTGGTCAAGGTGCTACGTCTATCCTCACGTCGCTCGTTACTCTCGCTCCTCAGGATCACAGATGGAGGGTGGTAGAATTAAGCTTAATGAAAATTAAAATTATCGCTGGCGAACTCAAATCTCGTTCAATCGAGGTCCCACGCAAATTCTCTGCCCACCCCATGGGCGAAAGAATCCGCTCCGCGCTCTTCAACTCTCTAGCTGGCCAAATCTCCGGGGCAAAAGTTCTAGATGCATTTGGCGGTTCTGGAGCTTGCGGAATAGAGGCTTTAAGCCGTGGGGCGTCATCAGTTTTAATTTTAGAAAAAGATCGTTCCGTCTTCCGAATTCTCAAAAAAAATCTAAACCTACTTAAGCTTAATGATCATAAAAAAATCCAGATTTCACGCGCTCCAGCCGAAACTTATCTAAAAAATAACTCTAAGCTCAAATCCGATTATAAGTTTGATATCATCATTTGCGATCCACCTTACGAAATTGCCGAAAAATATTTTGAAAACGATGAAAACACACTTTTTAGAACTCTCAAACTCTGCGCATCTCTCCTGGAACAAAACGGAACCCTAATTTTAAGTTGGCCAGAAAGTTCTCCGCTCCCACAAATCCAAAACTTAAGCTTAGCAAAATCCAAAACCTATGCTGGAGCTAGCCTCGGCTGGTACCGCCTCTAAATTGGCCAATCTCCATAAGAAAAATCAAGGATAATTAACTTTCCAGCCTCTTTTCTAAAGCCAGCATGTATAGTTCTTCCCGAAGGGTTACTGGCTTTTGCTAAGGTTAATCCAAAATCTCTTTGAGCCATTAGTATTGCTCCCTTAGCATAATATCTAGCCTGTCTAAGTGACTTACCGTCGCGTTCACCCTCTTTTCTTCCCAGAGTTGAAAGATGCTCGTCTGCCATTGGTTTTATGGCACAAAGTATAGAGAAACCATCGCTAATAACCCCGTCTACATGATGTTGCAGCAAAAACTGCTTTCCAGGAGCCTCTATAATTGGACTAGAAGGTTTTAGAGTAACACGAACTTTTGGATTCGTACTCTCTCTAGTGATAGTCAAAATAGACTGAGCTACCTTGGCGAATTCCACATAATTTGGGTCAGCCGTAAGATCTTCCAAATCATAGCCATTAAACTTAAGCTCACAACCACTTCCCGAAGGTTCATCTTCCCATTCTTCAAATCTTTTTGGTGCATGAAAACCGGTTAATTGTGATATTCCAATTTCGGCAGCCTCTTGTACCATTTCTCTTGTAACTTTGAATTCTGCCATATCTTTTTATTAAGCTTAATTATAACATCTATCAACTATTATAGTCAACCAAAGTTAATGCTATAATTAAGCTTAAGATGGATGCCACACAAAATAAACCAGATTTATCACACCTCCCAAATAAGCCCGGAGTTTACCTCCATAAAAACTCTGCAGGAGAGATTATTTACGTTGGTAAAGCCATCAACCTCCGCCAGCGTGTAAACCAATATTGGCAAAAAAGCTCACATTTAAGCTCCGTAAAAACAGCAGTGCTGGCCTCTGAATCTATCCGCGTTGATTACATCGAAACTCTTAGCGAAATCGACGCACTTTTTCTAGAATCCGAACTTATCAAACGCTATCAACCTAAGTTTAATATCGAACTTAAAGATGACAAATCCGCAACTTACGTCCGCATTCCATATCAAGATCCGATTCCGGCAATTTCTTTTACCCGCATTCCAAAAAATGATGGCGCAACCTATGTTGGCCCATTCTATTCCGCTGGCCCAGTTTATTCAGCCATGCGAACTTTGCGCCGCGCACTTCCATATTCTACGCACACAAAAATCCCCAAAAAACCCTGCCTCCATTTTCAGATGGGCTTATGCCCCGGCCCCGAAACCGCCGAGTTCGATCTTAAAAAATACCGAAAAAATCTTAAAAAGCTCGAACAAGTTCTAAAAGGCGAGCGCGCCTCAGTTCTAAAAGATCTTCAAAAAAAGATGTTCGATGCCGCCAGCAAGCAAGATTTTGAACTCGCCGCCAGAATTCGCAACCAAATCAATTCACTCAACCGAGTTGGGCGCATTAAACTTAAAGATGAACAAATTCTAGGAACAGATCAAGCGCTGGCCGAACTCCAAAAACTGCTCGGGCTCAAGTTCCCAGCAAAACACATTGAAGGTTTTGATATTAGCCACATGTCTGGTTCTAACGTTGTGGCGAGCCAGGTTGTGTTTAAAAATGGCCTGGCTTCTAAAACAGATTACCGAAACTACAAAATAACCAACCAACAAAACAACGATTTTGAAAGCATGGCCGATGTAATCTCTCGCAGATTTAAGCTTAGCAATTTAGAAAAGTGGGGCATTCCAGATCTAATTTTAATAGATGGCGGCAAAGGCCAACTCCAGGCCGCTAGAACCGCCGCTACATCTACTTCCCCCCGAGAGAGAGGAAGGGAAGATTCCAGCTCCCCAGAGCAACCTAAGTCTAAGTCTAAATCTGTTCCGATGTTTGGGCTGGCTAAACAGTTTGAACAAGTTATTATTCAAAAAAACGATGCCAACTTCCAACTCAATTTTAAGTTTGCTGCCAAAACTAACCGCATTATTTCGGATGAGGGCGAATTCTACGTAATTAGCTTTAATAAAAAAGATCCGATCCGTTTGCTGCTAGAAAGAATCCGTAACGAAGCCCACCGTTTTGCCGTTCGCTACCACACTAAACTTAAATCCTCTACCGTCAAAACTACAGAACTTACCAAAATAAGCGGAATCGGCCCCGAAACAGCACGCAAACTCTTAATTACTTTTGGTTCCGTTGCCAGAATCAAATCTGCTCCGCACAACCAACTTGCTTCTGCGGTCGGAAACATCAAGGCCAAAAATATTGAAAGATATTTTAACCGCTAAGCTTAATTATACTTACAAATAAACTTTGGGATATTCCAGACGAGCCGTAATAAACTCCACCTCCCATTACTTCATTCAACTTGTTCGGAAGATCTCTAAAAATACAAAATCTGCTATAATTAAGAATGCAAATATCTTGAAAACTAAATCGAAAATAACAAATTAAGCTTAATAAAAAAGGAGAATTACAATGGCAGATCAAATTGATTGGAACGAAAAATTCTATAATAAAGATTACACCAAAAAGTATCCACAAATGACCTTAGCAATGGCTAAAAGTGTCGGAGATAAAATCGGTGTTGATTGGGAAATTGTCGATCTAGGCGAGTTCTTGCAAGGAATGTGCGAGGAATTCGAACACATGGGAATTTTAGGTGGGCAAAAAACAAAAGTTATTGGCGAAGGAGATGTAACCTCCGCCGCCATGATTGCTTATGAACACATTCTCGAAGTTCCCGATTACTACACTAGGTTAGAACAACTAGAACACGATGGCGAAGATGCTCACCCAGATGATGCTGCCGTAAAAGCCTGGGTTGCCAAAAAACGCGAACAGTATCAAGAAAAGTGGGATGCAGCCTCTAAAGAAGCCGAAGGAATTACAGTGCCAGAAAGCATTTTTGAGTAAAGCTTAAACTTCTTTTTCAGGTCTAGTTTTGAAGGCCTTCACTTAAGCTTAAGCCTTCTTATTCGTCCCCTCGGTGGAGAGCCTGCCCCGTATTCATTGCGGGGTGGCCTGAAAGGCCAGAGGGGGTTTTTTGGATCTTGTTAAGCTTAGCTTTCTTTTCCTCTTGCGTAGCATGGATCCCGGCCTGCGCCGGGATGACGGAGACGGGCGCGAGGGCGACGCTGTCGGGAACTTAATTTTTTAGCCTAAGAACTGTCATCTCGAGCCTGCCGAGAGATCTCTATTCTTCAGTACAATCTTCTTTTGTCGTCCTGAATTTATTTCAGGATCTAAGTGAATAAAGATTCTTTTCTTTTTGACTGGATCCCCAGTCAAGCTGGGGATGACGAAAAGGAGTGGGGATGACGGTGGTGGGAATTAAACTTAATCTAGATCTAAGATTCCCGCCTGCGCTGGGGATGACGGAGGTGGGTTCTAGTGAGTCTAAAAACTCTTTAATGCTAGAATTAAGCTTAATGCAAACCATCATTACAAATTCCGTTGAAGAAACTTTAAAGCTTGGCCATGATTTTGGCGCTAAGCTTAAGGGCGGCGAAGTTATCGAGTTTATAGGTGATCTTGGAGCCGGCAAAACCTCTTTTATGCGCGGATTGGCAGAAGGTCTGCATTCCAAAGATTCTGTTTCTAGCCCAACTTTCACAATCTCTAACATTTACACAACTTCTCGCCATCCTGAGCCTATCAAAGAATCTGCCGAGCATAGCGAAGAATTTATAACAATCCACCACTTCGACTTTTATCGCTTGCCAGAACCCGGCCTAATTTCTGAACAACTTAAAGAAGCTATTGAAGATCCAAGTTCCATAGCCTGCGTAGAATGGGCCGAAAGCGTGCATGGAATATTGCCAAAAAGTCGAATTACAATTCAAATAACAGCTCTAGATGAAGAAAGCCGAGAATTTAAGTTTAGCTCTAAATTCAACTTCTAGATCTAAGCTTAAGCTTGGTCGTCTTTATTTTCTAAATTTCTAAAATCGCTATCCAATAAGCTTTCCAGCGGATTCCAAATCCCTTTAGCTTTTTGATTATTTAGAATTGGCGTAAAGTAAAATCCAAATAAAAACGAGTTGATAGAAAATAGAGTTAGCCCCGCCGCGGGAAGCTCTGGCTTCGGAATAAACATCAAAAGACCCGTGTAAAAAATCAAAAAGATAACAAAATAATAACTAAGCCGAATCTTTAAAAGAGCCTTAAACATATTTCTTCTTTAAGTTGCTTTAAGCTTAATTTTAGCATAAGGGCTAAAACTTCTAGCTTCCATAGGCATAGATTCTGCAGCCTGCGCCCAGGATGACAAATAAGTTCTGAATATATTTTTCCAACACTAAGCCTAATTCCCAACACTGTCATTTCGAACTTCAGTGAGAAATCTAATGGCCCTATCTTTAAGTTCCACTCTTGAAATTAAGCTTAGCTACCCAAACTGTTGTCCCCGTGTAGGCGGGGATCCAAGTGTCTCGGTTTCAAAAGTGACCTAGTGTCTAGCCACTCTTGAAATTAAGCCTAAGTCTAGTATATAATTTGACTTGTCAGCAAAGATACTAATTTAGCATTAACCTTAGCTTAAATCTTAATTTTAACTAAGGTTTTTTGCTCTTTAAACATCTTTAAGCTTAAACTAAAAAATATGGCAAACAAGAAATCTACAAAATCTAAATCAAAAAGTAACATTATTTCTAGATATAAAGAAGCGCGCAAACAAGCTCAACAAAAAGCGGCCGCACCAAAAAGCGTTGAAGAAAACCTCCGCCCAGAAAGCCGCTTAGCCAGAATCATCAACCGCGCCAGCAACAAAGCCTCTGAAGTAGGCGAAAAAGAACTTAGCACGCCAACTCCAAAATCTGGCTTTTTGGGCCGCAGATTAGATCCATTCTTCCCAATCAAATGGCTGCTGGGCTACCTCCGCGATTCATATCGCGAACTAAAGCGCGTAACTTGGCCAGATCGCAAAACCGCCTGGAAGCTAACAGGAACAGTATTCTTATTCAGCGTTATTATGGCTCTAACACTTTTTGGGCTAGATAGCCTTTTCAACAAACTCTTTGAATTAGCTTTTTTAAAGAATTAAACAAAAGCGAATCAAAACCAGCATAAACTAAAAAAGGAGAATTACATGAGCATCTTAAATCCAACAAAAAACTGGTACATCATCAACGTTCACGTCGGGCACGAAGAAAAAGTAGCCGAAGCACTTAAGCAACGCGCCTTAAGCTTAGATCTAGCCGATAAAATCTTTGACACATTAGTTCCAAAAGAAAAACAAGTAGAGGTTAAAAACGGCAAAAAAAGAATTGTTAACAAACGCATTTTTCCGGGCTACGTTTTTATCCAGATGGTCATGTTAGAAGAAACCTGGTTTGCGGTGCGAAATACTCCAGGAGTTACCGGTTTTGCTTCTGCTGTAAGCGGGCAAGATCCGCAGCCAGTTTCTGAAGAAGAGGTTAACAAAATTCTTAAAAGAATGAATGCCGAAGTTAGCGAACACAAAGTAGAGTTCAAAGTTGGCGACGTTATAAAAATTAACGATGGCCCATTCAAAGGATTTGATGGCGCAATTTCTGAAATCGATTCTCAAAAAGGCAAACTTAAAGTGATGGTCAATATGTTCGGGCGCGAAACTCCAGTTGAAATTGACGCCCTACAAGTTAACCGTTAAGCTTAGTAATTATCTAAAATCTTAACCGCATCATTTGCCAAATAAGATTTAAGCTTAGCAAGCTGATCTTCCCTGCTGGTTCTAAAATCATTACGCTCCGCAATAAGGTTGGCAGCATCATCTTCCGCAAGAACTAGCCACTTAAGCTTAGTGCGCGCAAGCAATTTAGCATTGCTAGAACCAACTCCTTCGGCCCAAACATAGTGCATATAAGTTGGCAGAACTCTCGGCGAATCAATTTGAACTTGGCCAGTTTTAAGCTTAGTAATCTTTAATAGTGCAACACCAGAAAAAAGCTGATCTGCCTTAGTCTGCGAATTAAGCCCGTTGCCAATTGAATACCAAACGTGGCTAACTCTTCCGCCAGACCTAACCTCTGCATAAGGCTGCCAAACATGCGGGCCAGATCCAATAATAATGTCCGCACCAAGTTCAGCAAGTTTTTGAGCTGCTTGTTTCTGGGCAGAACTAACAATATGGCTATCTTCCGTTCCCCAGTGCGCAGAAACAATCACCACATCAACTTGCTGGCGGAGCTTTGAAATCTGGCTAGAAACTAAACTTAAGTTATCTAAGCTGTTGATAGAAAAAGGCTCCGGTGGCTCTGAATTACTATCTTGTGTAAACGCCACAAAACCAAACTTAACCCCATCTTCTTCAAAAATTCTAAGCTTATCTTGTTCTGCCAAAGAACGGTTAGAGCCAGAAACCGCCAGCGGCTTAATTGCATCCCATTCATCTAAAGTTCCGTTAATTCCAGCTTGCCCACCATCGTTAGCATGATTATTACCGGTAGAGATAATGTTGCAGCCGAAACTGGCCAGATCTTTTGGAAATTGCGCAGGAGCATTAAACGCAGGATAACCACGAATTCCAAGCTTGGCGGCGCTGGGCGCTTCTTGATTGCAGAACCGAAGCTCTGCCTTCTGAAAGCTTTTTTGCAGTTCTGGAGAGATTAAGTTTAGGTAATTATAGCCACCATCAACTTTAGCGGCGTTAGTAACTGTTTCGTGCGGGAGCATATCGCCAACAGCGGCTAAATCAAAACTTTTCACCTCTCCATCAGCCTGATTGGCGTGGCTTTGTTCTCGCGACTCAGGGCTAGAACTTGAAGATTTAAATACATTCGTTAGAGCAATAACTCCAACTATTCCTACCATTAACAAGGCAAAAAAGATAACAATCCGCCGCTTAAGCTTAAGCGGCGGTCTATTAGTAACCTTATTGACATTAGACTCAATCATAGTAATTTTAGCGTAAGCTCTATTTGTTAAGTATAGCAAGAAGCGATAGCCTAAAATGATGGTTATTGCTCTAAAATAGTTATAAGTGTTAAAATAAGACAGATAATCCGGGGTAGCT
>CAYWUW010000006.1:0-7768 GCA_964461505.1 uncultured Candidatus Saccharibacteria bacterium | reverse complement strand
AAACAGTTATGGGTGTAGACTTTCCAGTTGCACAACAACGATGGCGGCTAAGCCTGGCATAAATCCAAGTTCTAGACCTGTAAGCCGAGCCAGAAATTTTGTAACAGAGGTAGACCTAGTTCCTAGACCAGGTCTTTCTTTTTTTGTAAAGCACCTCTGATCTGTTAATTAATTCGAACCCAGTTCCTCATTAAGCCATATCACAAACAAATGTTGGAACCACAGAAAATGGCCAATTTTGAGTCATTAACTCCTCAAAAACAGTTCCAAAACTGACCTGTTTCCCTATGAGGACTGAGCAGTCTGAAAGTCGACATATTCCCATGACCTACCACAGACCGCTGTTATTTGACACAGTATGATACTTATGTTAATATCAGTGTAGTAATCAATCAAGGAGAAACAATAAGATGATAAGAATCGCACGAGCAAAGTAGTCGCACAAGCGTCTTTTTTCGTATGATTCTTTCCTATTAGTTTAACTTCCTGTAAAAAAGCCGAGCACTTGCGTGACTACTCACCTAAATGCTCGGCTTTTTGTTTTGGAGAAAACTATGTTAAATCTATATAAAATCACAAAATCATATAAAGATAATCTTGTTCTCAAGGATGTTACTTTATCAGCTGGCCCGGGTGATGTAGTTGCCCTTATTGGTGCGAATGGTGTTGGCAAGACCACCTTACTAAAGATACTACTCGGTGAAGTTGCTCCTGATGATGGGCAAATAACTAACCATCACGACGTTATTGGCTATATCCCTCAGGAACTGGACAATCTTGATGAAACAATCGAGAAAAGCTTTGGCTCTGTTGAGTTATGGCGAATTGACTATGCTCTTAACCTGGTTGATCTCGGTGACGTTCGTAAGGATCGTCTTCTCAGCAACCTTAGTGGTGGTCAGAAAACTCGTGTGGCCATTGCCCAGGTTCTTGCTCAAGATCCCGAACCTACAGTTCTACTTCTGGATGAGCCTACAAATAACCTAGATGCTGAAGGTTTAGAGTGGCTTGAGAGTTTCATTAAGCGTTTCAAGGGCACAGTCTTATTCGTGAGTCATGACAGACAATTCATCAACGCCGTGGCAACGAAGGTTATTGAGCTAAAAGCTGGTGTGACAAAACTGTATGGTGGGAACTACGAGTTCTATAAACAGCAGAAAGAGATTGAATATCAGGCAGCACTTGAAAAGTACGAGAAGCAGCAAGTTGAGAAGAAGCGACTTAAGAAAGCCATGGTTGCTCAGAAAGAAGCTACTAAACACGTGCATGAACATATCAAGCGAGCGGATAATGATAAATACCAACGGGACTTCTTTAGAAATAGGGTTTCAGTAAAACTAGGCCAGAAGGCAAAAAATCTTGAAATTAGGCTAGATAAACTTGAAGAGGTCGAAAGGCCTGATTTCGATAAGAACTACGAGTTTAGTTTAGGTGGAGCTTCACATGCCAATAAGCTGCTGGTGCATGTTGAAGGTATTTCAAAGACTTACGATAAGCAGATGGTTTTATCAGACATAAACTTTGAGATTAGAGGTAACGTACATATCCACATAAAAGGCTTCAATGGTTCGGGCAAATCTACGCTACTGCACCTCCTTGCCGGACAGCTTCCACCTACGAAAGGCACTATCGTTTACGGAAATGATGTTAGTGTGGGTTACTTCTCTCAGGATACAGAAAGCTTGGATTACAAAATTTCTGCTTTAGATAACTTAAGTACAACCGAAGCAAAGCAAGAGGCAATTTACCGTCAGGCTCGTAGCCTCGGAATCGCCGCTGAAGATCTGCTAAAAATGCCGGGTGAATTATCTCGTGGCCAACAGTCAAAGTTAGGCTTTGCCAAGTTACTTTTAGCTAACCATGACCTAATACTTCTTGATGAGCCGACGAATCACCTTGATATCGCTACTAAAGAACAGCTTGAAAAAGCTTTGCAAGGCTACAAGGGAGCCGTATTGGTTGCATCGCACGATGTATACTTCTTGCAACAACTGAAAATAAATCAAACACTAGAGCTTAAGGATGGAAGGATCATAAAATCATGAAGCACTACATAGTCAGCCTTGAAGAGGCAAAACGGTTCTTAAATAGTCATTTTAGCTCAGAAGTTATTAAGGTCGAGTTATTGAACGGGGGTGACTGGTCAGCGGCCTATGCGTACGTACTTGACGGTATAGAGTATGTGATTAGGTTTGCCGCAAATCGGGAGGACTTTGCTAAGGATCAAGCTATCGGCCGATACGCTTCCGAGAAGCTCCATGTTCCAAAAGTTACCGAAATAGGCGAAGCTTTACGTGGTTTTTACGCTATCTCGGAGCGTCATCATGGTATTTTTCTCGATGAACTCGATGGTGATCAGATGCGTAAAACATTGCCAAGTCTGTTAATGACTCTGGATGAAATTAGAGAGGTTGGTTTAACTGATACCACTGGCTACGGCTGGTGGGAAGCAAAGGGGGCAGGAAACTGTCCTACCTGGAAAGAGTTTCTTACAAGCGGATTTGGTGATAAACCAAGTGAGAGAACGCATGGCTGGCGTAAGAAACTAGAGTCTTCGTCAACTGGTTCAGATCCTTTTGATAAGATTCGAGCATCGCTTGAAATTATAGCAGTTGATATGCCAAATGAGAGACATCTAATACACAACGATCTTTTATACCGCAACGTTTTAGTCGAAAATAACGAGATCTCAGTAGTCATCGATTGGGGTAACTCAATGTACGGCGACTTCCTCTATGACATTGCCCTGCTTATTTATTACTGGTCATGGTTTCCTGAATGGAAAGATATCGATATTAAGCAAGCAGTAATCGATCATTATGCAAGTACTGGCTTTAAGGTCCCAGGTATAGAAAGACGTTTGCTTTGCTACCAAATCCATATTGGATTGGATGGTATAAAATACAGTGCATTTACTGGCAACCAGGAACATTTGGAACAGAAAACTAGGCAGACTCTAAAGCTTTTGAATCAGCTTTGAAATGAGAGCTGGGATTCTTTGATCTGCAGTTTGGTCTCAATCCCTGCTGCAAATGCCGTCCTGTCGTTCTCTGTGCCTCTACTAAGTAAGTACCGAGCATATTCTATGAGTGGTTCATCCAGCTTTTGCTCAATCTTGTAATGTCCTAACAAAGTTTGCGTTGTATGGTAGTGTTTTTCGATCTTAGCTTGGAGCTTATCGGTTATTCGGATATCTTTATAGTTCTGCTCAATAAACTCTTGCAGAAGTATGCAGAGGTTGTCTTCGTTGATATATTTCTCAGAGCAGTTCGGGTCTTTTCGTCTGGTGCAGTTATAGTAGACGAAGCGTTTGTAGTCCCCCGTCTTTTTGATAATTTTAACTTTCTCCTGAGCTGTAATATCTGCTCCGCATCTTCCGCAGGTGAGCAGCCCTCGGAAGGAGAAGACCTTTGAGCCCCAAACTCCTTTGTAGACTCCTCTGGTTGCTTGAACCAGGTCGTACAACTCTCTGGAGATCAGTGGTTTGTGGGCGCCAGTGTACCAAGTTCCGTCAGGAGCTTCGGGGTACTGGAACTTACCGTAGTAGAAGGGGGTACTGAGTATCACAAGGATCTGACTGACGCTAACCGGCTTTCCGGAGCGACCCGTAAACTCTTGTTCATCCAGCCAATTCTTGAGCCTCCGACCGCTCCACCCCTCATGCCCAGCTTTATGGAACATTTCAGTCACGATCTTCGCTCGATCTGGATCAGGAACAATGTCTTTGACTCCACCAAAGGCTCTGTTTATATAGCCGAGGGGTGCAACGCCAGGTCGCCAGCCCATCTCACACTTGGTTCGTATACCACGCTTTACATTGACGCTCTTATTGTCGTTCTCTAGCTTAGCCTGAGAGCAAAGAATCATCAGGAGGAACTTCTCATTCGGATTATTCGTAAACGTTTGCGAGTATGTCCGTATATGCAGCAGCTTGTGCTGATCCATAAGGTCTACAACCGCACCTAAGTCACCTGCATTTCTACTCAACCTATCTGGTGCCCATGTCAAAATCGCATTGTATTCCTGATGCTCCAGCCCATCGAGTAATTTGTTGTATACTGGCCGTTTGCCTGAATCCTTCGCTGAATGGCTTTCCTGTAATTCGCATACAACGTTTAAGCCCTCGTTTTCGGCGAGGGCTCTCATTTCTGCTAATTGTGAATCAATACTCATTGCCTGACGCTCGTCAGACTCGGAAGACTTTCGAGCGTACAGGCAGTATTTAAGTGGTTGAGTATTTTCGTCCAGCATGGCTGTACATCAAACAGTACCGCTGTTTGATCTGTAAGTCTAGCCTAATTATAGGTTTACTTTTACACCGTTTGAGAAGGCACTGTCATGCAGTTCCGCGCTCACTGGTGTTTGATCTTTTGGTAGATCGAAGACGATCACACCGCTCACGCTGTTGCCTGGATTGATGTCGTTGTACCAGGTGCTTGCTGTGTCGGTTGAGTTATACATAGTAGCTGTGTCATCGGCTGAATATTCCTGGCCAGCTGCGTTGAAGAGTTTCTGATCCGATGAAAGTAAACTTTGTTTTTCATCACCGATATTCTTGATAGTAAGATCCATCAAGCAATATTGACCTTGTGCGGTCTTGGTGAGGTACTGGTTTGTACCGACCGAAGCTTTGCCGCAAGTTACGCTTTTGACGGTGAATTCAAACTTACCATCGCGAGCTGGTTCGCCAACCTTGGCTACCGTTTCTTTGCTTTCGGTCTTTACACTCGAGCCCGAGCCTGTGCTGGCACTCTTGTTTGAATCGCTACCACCACCTGCAGCACTCACAATCACGCCGAGCACGATGAATCCGAGTATTACTGTTAGTATTTTGTGTCTTTTGAACCAATTTCCTTCTTTTGGTTGTTTCATATAACCTCCTTGGTTATTAATTGATTGTTAATAATCCAGGAGACTATACAAAAATGGACAGCCACGCTGGACTGTCTAGATCCCAAGCTAGCCGTTAAGCCAACTCTTTTATGCGCAGCTGCCCATTAATATGGCTTAACACGCACAAAGGATCGTGCAACGAACTAACTTGGTATCTAGACATCTTGAAGTATACCGTATCCCAGAGGTGGTAGCTAGCCCATAAGCCTTGTCCAACCGCCTCCTGAGCCAAACCCACTATCAGAACCCCAAAAGCTTCTTCGAGTTCGTCCTATCATCCGATCCCATTCTTTTCGTGGTAAGAACTGAATTGATGGTTGGTTATCAGAAGATGTGCTCTTGAAGGCTAGAAGGGCCATCGTAAAAGCATCAACCAGGTCGTCATGCTTTTCAACACCAAAGCCTACCAGCTGCTCAATCAGCCGTTCACATCCTGTTTTGGGAAATAGTACTTCACCAGAAGTTATCATATGAGCAACCATACTCAGTCGAGCCCGCTTATCTCCGTTTGGTGTAATACCGCTCACATCGAGCCCTTCGATTTCGAGTTGTTGAACAACCGCAGCCTGGTAGCCGACCTGTTCAACATAGAGCTTTGGGTTACAGCCGTATGAATTATGAAGATCCTTTAAGGTCGCAATGGTACTAGGAAAACTCATCCGCTTATTGATTGGATTAGGTAGAACATAGATCCTTCGTTTGTTACCAGTCCCTCGAGCTCGAAATGTCACAATGGCTGTGTAGTCTGCTTTATCACGCTCAGAAATAGCAAGATCCACCCCAACAAATGTTCGCTGGAACTCATCACGTAGCCTCATCGGTATTTCAGGGTAGTGGTGAAGCATTTTTCGGGTGATGATCTGCTCGACGTCGGCCACGAGATGTAACATATATTCTCGTTCCCAGGTGATTGGGTTAGCGACACGCTTCTTTAACCTTTCAACAGCAGCCTTATCAGGGAAACGATCTAACCAGAGAGGGGTGCCATTCTTATTAACTAACGGATATTCCACAAATGTACCACTACGTACTCCTTCTTCAATTCCAGCTTTAAGTCGCATTATGAGCGAGTCTTCGTGCAGGAGGTTACCGACGGTGATAAATTTTGTTTTCTCACTTCCGAGTGGCAACAGCTCGCCAGTAAACCAATCAAAGGTCTTATGGCGAGCTTCCCGAGTTTTTACGGAATTAGTATCTTCCACGTCATCGGCTATGATTAGGTCGGGTCGGTGTTGACCAGAACGTAGCCCACGAACACCTTGCTCGCGTGATACGGCAATGATACGGGCGTTGAACTTCGACAGGTTGATTGCACTGATGCCAGTTTCGTTCGTCTCTTCCTGGTAAGGGAAGAAATCCTTAGCGATTAACTCGTTTGTTTCAATTTCGTTTGCGATGTTTTTTAGATGTTGCTGTGCCTGGTTCTGTGTTTGGCTGACTATTACAACATACTTCTTCTGCATCGATCCCATGACCGCCCAGAGTGGCAGAGCTGTGGTTATGATTGTTGATTTACCAGATGAGCGGAAGGCAAGTACTATAAGATGCTCAACCTCATCATCACTGGCGAGCTGAAACATTTCTTTTTGAAAGTCTGCTGTGGCAAATTCAATGTAGTGGCTGAAGTACAAATGAAAGAACCAGTAAAAACTGTTGCCTCCAATTGTTTGGCGCACGGCACTATCTTTGCGAATTTTATCCCACTCTAAATCACTCAGCTTATTTTCCATCTTGATTCTCCTCATCTTCTTTGAGCCCAGCTAGGGTAAGCGCTCGGCTGATTAATTGTTCTTGCTCAGCTGTGAGCTCCTGCATCTCGTGTTCGACACGAGCATCTACTTTCACTCGAGTTTCGTACGATTTGTGATGATGCTTCAGCCAAAAAGTAATGGCCGACATGTTCCGATCTTTAATTGCATTAATCAGCTGAGATTCAGCAAGGTCGTTAATTCGTCCAATGCTGAGCTCAAGTGTTTCATCACAAGCTTCGGCAAAAACTTCATCTTCTTTCCGCCACCGATAGTACGTTGAACGAGGAAGCCCTATCTGTTTGCACGCTGCTTCGACGATTGGCGTTTTAGCGAGCTGGGCAAGTAGTTTCTTTTTATCTTGCTTCTGGTTCCTGCTCATAGCTTCACTCGTTTCTCGCCAGTTAGTTTTTCCCAGCGTTTCAAAGCCACCTCAGCGTAAACTGGAGATTTCTCCATAATGAAGCAGCGTCGTTTTAATTTCGTAGAAGCCATCAGCGTGGATCCCGATCCACAGAATGGCTCTACCACAAGGTCTCCCCGCTTAGTCAGCACTTTGATGTAGGGAATAAGAATCGGCAAAGGCTTCGTGCCAAAGATCACACCTTGGCCAGAATGTTTTTCATCTTCGGCTGTATGCTCGATGAAATCAGTTGGAATGAACTTCTTACCTTTTTCATGCGATTCCCATTGAGGTTTACCCGATATGGCGTAGAGTGCTGTTTCGTATTCCTCCTGGAGGCCATCGGGTTCTTCCTCCTGGTTCAAAGTAACAGTGCCGCTTGCTCCAACCATGGCGATGTCGTGCTTTGAGAAGAACTTGTATTTAGAAGCAAAGTTTTGGTGACGGTTCGGCAGATGCCAAACGATCATGTTTTTGACCTTCCAATACTTTTCCATTTCACCCCAGATGATACGGAGATTCTTCCAATTTTCGTACACAATAATTGAGAAGTCTGGTTTTGCGTGTTTGGCTACGTTAGCCATCCAAAGCTCGGTAAAGTCATCGGGCAGTTCTTCGGTTTCAAGGTAGCGGCGATTCTTCTTGGCTCCAAAGCCCGTTACTGGTTTACCGCCACGCTTGGCGTGAAGGTAGTCCAGAATGTATGGCGGATCCGTCATGCACA
>CAYWUW010000005.1:0-40779 GCA_964461505.1 uncultured Candidatus Saccharibacteria bacterium | reverse complement strand
AATGCGGGGCAGGCTCCTCCTCTCAAGGGAGGGGAACTTGCCCTCGAATCCGCTTACCACTTCATACGCTGTACTCCGCATAGTTTGGCGGATCTAGGGCTCCGCCCGAAGATATTTTAAGTAATTATGGATTTTTCTTTTTTGACTGGATCCCCAGCCATGGCATGTCATGGCGACATGCCATGGCTGGGGATGACACCCACTCCCACATTGTCATCCTGAGGAACGAGCGCAGTGAGTGACGTGAGGATCTAAAAGCAGTATTTAAGCTTAGTCTGATTTATTAGAGCTATCTTCTATAAAAAGTAAGAGCTTATTTCAGACGAGCTGGAATAAGCTCTGTGGCTCTTTTTGTCTTCTTACACTCTGACTGTGCTGTTTTTTCGGATTAGGTTGGGGATGGTATAATGTTTCTTAATATATGTTAGGGATTACAGATCTTAAAAAAGGGACTTTAGTAAAGCTTGATGGGCAGCCGTGGAAGGTGGTTGAATATAACCAAAAGCAGATGGGTCGTGGTGGAAGTATTGTGAATGCTAAGCTTAAGAACATTCTGGATGGCAAGGTTCTGACTAAAACTTTTAAAGGCGCTGAAAAAGTAGAGCCGGCTGATGTTGAGGTAAAAATGGTACAGTATCTTTATAGAGATGGCGAAAAAGTTTATTTTATGGATGGGGTAAGTTTTGAGCAGTATGAGTTGGCTGAAGGGGATTTGGGATTTGAACTTAACTTTATGCTAGAAGGGAGTGATGTTGGGTTGCAGCTTTTTGAGGGTAAGGCGGTGAATGTAGAGCTTGCTAAAAATGTATTTTTAACGGTTTTGGAGGCTCCAGAAGTTGTGAAGGGTGATACCTCTGGTGCGCTAACTAAGGATGTTGTTTTGGAAACTGGGCTTAGGTTGAGAGCTCCGGCTTTTATTAAGCCTGGGGATGTGGTGAGTGTGGATACGGCTACGGGTGAATATCGAGAGCGCAAAAAGTAGTTTAGGATATGTTGAGGCCTAAGGTAGGATCGCTCGGGCATGTTCAGGATGAGGACTTTCAGTTTTCGCGGGCTTACGAAAAGATCCGCTTTTTTTATGAATCGGCTAAGATTAAGAATCTTTTTATAGGCAAGAAGGTGTTAGATGTTGGTTCTAGCACGGGCGGATTTACAAAATTTGCTTTAGAAAAAGGCGCGGAGCTGGTTCTGGCGGTGGAGCTTGGAACAAAGCAAATGGATCGGGTTTTAGCCTTAGATAAACGAGTTAAGCTTAATGAAAAAACGGATATCTTTAAAGTTGGCAGGGGACTTAAGCTTAGTAATGAAGTTGCCGAGATTGATGTAGTGGTGATGGATGTTTCTTTTGTAAGTGCGAGGGAGGTTCTGGCTCATCTTAAAAATAATGTTTTGAAAGAAGGGGCTGAGCTTGTGGTTTTGTTTAAGCCGCAGTTTGAAGCGGATGAGAGACAACTGCTGAATGGGATTGTTAAGAATAGTAAGATGCGCCGAGAGATAATTAGGGAGTTTGAAGATTGGTTGAGGAGATCTGGTTTTTTGGTGCTGGAAAAACGGGATTCGGCGGTGGCGGGCTCTAAAGGAAATGTGGAGAGGCTTTATTTGCTTAAGTTTAGGGTGTGACGGGGAGCTTAAGCTTAGCTTTCTTTTTCTCTTGCGTAGTATGGATCCTGCGGCCTGCGCCGGGAATGACAGCTTTTCTTTCTTGCTATCCTGAACCACTAACCCTGTCATGCTGACGCCACCTCGTCATCCTGAACCCCCCCCGTCATCCTGAATTTATTTCAGGACCTAATTAAATAAGGACTTTCTTCTTTGACTGGATTCTTCACATACGTTCAGAATGACAGTGGCGGGAGTTAGGTCTAATTCAGATTTAAGATTTCCGCGGGCGTGGGGATGACGGTGACGGGAGCTTAAGCTTAGTCTGGTTTAGGGGGTGGTTTGGTTTTTGGTGGGGATTTGATCTCCTGGAGTAGTGGTGTAGTTGGGTTTATCGTTTTTGACGATTTGGACGTTGCGGATGGTTTCGGCTAGCAGAGTGTTGCCTTCTCGATCTGTGATTTCTATGCCAACTCCTTCGTTAAAATATGGAATTCTAAAGCTGATGGAATCAACAGTGCTAGTAGAAAGGCTAACGTATTCTTTAGTTACAGGATCGATACCTTCAGAGTTAGAAACTGGTATATTGAAGTTGGTGGTGTAAAGAACTTCTCCGTTGTTGGTAATATTTAGGGTGTATTGGCTGCTGGATGTGTTTTTTCTATCCACTCGGCTATCGTATTGGGTGATGCTGGCTAGTGAAAAGGGTGTTTGGCTGGCGATGTTAGGATCGACCTTAAAGTTTAGGAGTAGAGTTTTGGTGGTGGGGGCATCTTTGGTTTGGTTGAGCCAGGCGTAATCTTGTTCTTTTTGGGCTTGCTTGCGGAGGAGGTAGGCTCCTGTAGCGGTGATTATGAATAGGATTGAAAAGCCTATTATGGCAAAGGTGCGCAGGCCTTTTGTGGTGCTAAAAGTGCTTTTTAAAACTTCTGAGCGGAATTGAGTGAGAATCTTTTTCATAAGTTATCTATCTAATATATATAGTGCCATCTTTAAAGTGGTCGCGCATTACTTCGATTGAGACATCGTTGAAGTTGGAGCTGTTGTGACTTCGCATTATACTATCGGCAGAGGGGCGGTATAGATCGGTGTAGCCGCAGCCAATATTCCAATTGCTGGCCGGAGTAATACTACCCCACTGTCCTGGTGGGCTAGAGAGACATTGTCCGTATTGCGTGAGGTTGCCCCTGCTTGCTGCGGGGTTATAAAGATATTCATCGCTTAGACCCATGGTGTGTGCAAACTCGTGCTGGAGTGTACCACCTAGGGTGTCGTATGATGGGCCACCCATCATGCCCGTAGTTGAGTACTTCGCTCCTATGCTTTGGGCGGTTCCGCTGTTGCTTGTAGCAAGCAGCACGGCGACCTTGTCTGCTGAAATTCCTCTAGAGGCTATAAAGTTTTCTACGGTTGTGTAGGAGTTGTCGTTATCACAGTTAATTACTCTTTCTGCGTCGATTGGTGAACTACCATTTGCTCCTGAACAGCCAAGAGTTGTTGAACTGGCCGCATTGTGGAACACTACTTTTGATGAATTATCGCTTATAACTGGATTGATCGAAAGGTATATTTGTGCTTGCTGAGCTATATCCTTCCATTCTTGGCTGTTTTCGTCGTAGCCGGCTCCGATTATTGCGATGTGGAATTTGTTGGTGTTGTCGGGGTTGTTTGGATCGTCTGGATCACCGGTAGGGTCTGCATTAACGAAGGTAACTTTAACATTACATTTGGCTATTTCACTACCTTGCTGGCGGGCATGGGCGTAGTTTTCTTCGGCTAAAGAACTCCCGGTTGCTTGGTAGATGATGTTACCTCCGCTTATTGTGCTAACTCCGTGAGCAGGCTGAGTTATAAGCCCTGCTTGGCAATACTGAGGGGCGGGGCTAACAACGCATTGGTTGATTTGACCTGTTTTGTATTGTACGGTGCACCCTACGGAAACATCTTGCAGCGTATTAACACTGACAGCAAAAGTAATAGTTACGTTACATTTGGCAGTAGCACTTCCATTTTGCCTAAGATGAGCATAGTTTTCTGTAGTAGTAGAACTGCCAGATTTAGTATAGGTTAAGCTAGATCCAGAAATAACGCTAGTTCCATGAGCTGGCTGTGTACTAAGAGTAGTTAAACAATATTGTGGAGCTGTAGTTGTACAAGAATTCGCTCCGCTAGCCACCTCACAGCTTAAGCTTACATCTTGCAGCGTATTAACACTGACAGCAAAAGTAATAGTTACGTTACATTTGGCAGTAGCACTTCCATTTTGCCTAAGATGAGCATAGTTTTCTGTAGTAGTAGAACTGCCAGATTTAGTATAGGTTAAGCTAGATCCAGAAATAACGCTAGTTCCATGAGCTGGCTGTGTACTAAGAGTAGTTAAACAATATTGTGGAGCTGTAGTTGTACAAGAATTCGCTCCGCTAGCCACCTCACAACTTAAGCTTACATCTTGCAGCGTTGGCTCTGGGTCATCCTGACCATTAAGGTTAACATCTGCAATTGTATCGATAAAATTACGCCAGGGGTTTTCTAGGCAGGTTGCGCTAACTCTTTTTTTGGCTAGATAAAGGGCAATTTTAGAGCGATTTTGCTGGTTGGCATCAATTTGTTTGGCCCATTGGTTGATTGCGGTTCCAGCTTGAGAAGAATTTTTGCACTGCATCCAAAGGTAGAGTTGTTCAACCTGGGAGTTGGTGCTTTGAGTGGATGGATTCTGGGCGGCGAGAAGATCGGCGAGTTCTTGGGGGTTGGTTTTTTGGTTAACTAATTTACGAACCCATTTGGCGTAAAAGTTGGGGTTGGGATCTTGATTGGTAAAGCCTTTGCTAAGTCTAAAAACGAGAGCTTCGGCACTTAAGCTTTGGCAAAGCTGTTTTTGTTCTAGCCTGCCTTTGGTGCAGATTGCTTCTGTATAGGTGTATTGTGGTTCATTAACAACTCCTTTGGCTAAGGCTTGATAAAGTGGTAAAACGGCAAAGAGCGCTAAGCTTAAAAGTATGGATGATATTTTGCGAAGAGGCATTTGTTCTTTTTCTTGCTTGGCTTAAACTTTAGTTAATATTCTAGCATAAGCTTTAAACTGTTGTGGAGAGGCATTTTTTTGTTAAGCTTAAGTTCTTAAAGAAGAAAAGCCTGCTCGGGTTCTGGTTCAATTAAGCTTAGTTCTTGGGATATTTCTATTTGTTTACCGTATAGATCATCTACCCATAACCCGTAGAATCTTCCGGAGTTTTCTAAGATTAAGTATTTGCCAAATATTGCTTTAATTGTACCAGAGATTGGTTCTGATTTTTTGAGAGGTTTGACAAGGGGAACATCATTTTTTCCAAAAGTGAAGATATTTAGGTTAGATTTAATTCCTTTTGTATATTCTGGGTTAATTAAGTTTAGAATGTTTGCGAACTCTTTCAGTTCCTTCTGAGTATCAAACTGAGATTTAAGTATTTCCTCTTTTTGTTTTTTGCGGATGGATTCTGCAAGAGAGGATTTTATTAAGCTTAATTCTGTGTTTCTGGCTTTGTAGGCATCTGGGTAGGAGCCGATAACAACGTAGAAGATTGCGCCTTGTTCGTATAAACGAGTTAAGCCGCGTGAGTCAGCCATGATTCCGGCTTTAGTTAAACCTCTGCCAAAATAAGCAATGTAAGTTGAATGTGGTGTTTGGTTGTAGATTTTTTGTTCTTCTGAGATTTGAGTAGAGTTGTAAAAAGCGGGGTTGAAGTTAGTTTTGGTTCTGCAAACGTAGCAAGAATCGTATTTAGTATCTACTTTGGAGTTGTTGGGGCAGGGGTAATTGGTGTGGGTAGAGATATCGTACCAGCCACAGCAGAACTTTTGTTCTGGGCTGAGCTCTTGAATAGTAATTAGGTCACCGGGTTTAAGCTCGTATTTTTGGATTTCTCCACCTTTCACTAAGCTTAAGTATGGATTAGTTCTGGGCTCTCGTTGAGGAGGTTTCGCGGAGATGAGAATTCCGTGCACGGTTATTTTTTGAATCCGGTTTTAATTCTGTTTATGAGAGATGTGTATGTTTCGAGGAAGTTACCGGAATCTCCTTCAAATGATAGATTCCAAAGCCCTGAGGCAGAAGCCGAGTTAAAGAGTGGCAGTTTCAATCTGACCAACCTCTTTGTCGGTTAGTTCTATGAGTTCTGTGTAGCCTTTTGTTATTTCGCGTGCTAGTTCTTGGTAGGTTAACGTGTAGCTTGGCTTTACTTGAAAGATGGACATGCCGATTTCTAAGATCCGGAAATTATATTCGGTTGACTCTAGGTCTAGGATAGCTACTATTTTGCTGTTTTGGGTTAGTATATTGCCAAGATTGAAGTCTCCGTGGATTACTGTTTTAGGTAGTTTAAGCTTAGTGAGCTTATCTCTAAGGTTTGATAGGTTATTTTTGACGTAGGCTGCAGTCTTGGCGTCGATCTCTCTAAACTTAAGGCTTTTCCAGTATGTTGGGTGGAGCCAATTAGGTGGTAGGTTGCTCTTAAAGTCGCCCATGGCTAAGTGGAATTGAGTGATACTTAGACCGAGCTCAAATGGAGAGGGTAGAGAGTCGTCAGATTCTATGTATTCGGTATGCGTGAACGACTTCTGTCCGACGCTCAAGGTTGAACCTAGTTGCTCATTAAAGCTTAAGATTTGTGGGGTTGGAACTCCTTTTGTAAATAAGTGTTTTTGAATGGATATTTCAACTGGTACGAATTCAACTGGCTGATTATCCAGCTTCTTTACTACAATTTGCCTGTTCTGGGAATTCTCTAAAAGATAGTTTTTGTTGGAGTTTCCATTACCGAATTGTTTGATGAGTTTGAAATCGGAATTAAGCTTAGTGTTGATGGCTTGGAGAATCTTTTTGTTCATAGGCTTCAATCTTTTTAAACGTTGAAGCGGAATTCGACTACGTCGCCTTCTTGCATGGTGTAGGTTTTGCCTTCGGTTCTGACTTTACCTTTGGCCTTAGCTTCGGCTTCGGATCCGGCGGCTACGAGATCATCAAAATTTATGATAGAGGCAGCAATAAAGCCGCGTTCAAAATCTGTATGAATGATTCCGGCGGCTTGTGGTGCGGTGGATCCGATTTTAATGTTCCAGGCGCGAACCTCTTTTGGCCCAGCGGTGAGGTAGCTTTGTAAGCTTAAGAGTTTGTAGGCGGAGTTGATAACTTTGATAAGCCCGCTTTCGGTTTGGCCGTATTCTTGCAGTAATTCTGTGGCGCTTTGTTCATCTAATTCTGAAAGTTCTTCTTCTAGCTTGGCATTAACAAAAACAGCAGGGTTAGGCTTAACTAACTCTGCTAACTTAAGCTTAGTGGCATCGTTATTTAAATCTTCTTCGGCAATGTTAAAAAGGTACATGGTTGGCTTGATAGAAATTAAGTTTAAATCTTTAAGATCTTCTTTTTGCTGATCTGATAACTGCGGAATTTTGCCAGCTTGCAATGAATCTAAAACAAGCAGATACAGATCTTCTAGAGGCTTAAGTTTGGGGTTGGATTTAACCTCTTTTTTAAAGTTTTGTAATCTTTTTTGTAGAGTAGAAAGATCGGCTAGGATCAGTTCTGTTTGGATAATTTCGATATCTTCGGCAGGGTGAATTCTTTCGGCAACGTGTAGAATGTCGTCGTTTTTAAAATCTCTGACTACTTGAATGATGGCATCGCATTCGCGGATGTGGCTTAAGAATTTGTTGCCCAAACCTTCGCCCTTAGATGCGCCCGCAACGAGCCCGGCGATATCTACAAAATTGATGACGGCAGGGATGATTTTTTGAGAATTGTAGATTTTGGCGAGAACTTGAAGCCTAGAATCGGGAACTTCGACAATGCCAACGTTGGGCTCGATGGTGGCAAAAGGGTAGTTGGCTGCAAGGGCTCCGGCTTTAGTGAGTGCGTTAAATAAGGTGGATTTACCTACGTTTGGGAGGCCGACGATTCCTATTTTGAGTGACATAATTAATCTTAATTATACCTTAGAGCGGGGCTAAAATCTTTATTTTTGTTATAATTAAGTTTAAATGAGATCTAGGCTGAGGAATCTAAAAAAGTGGTTGCTTAAGCTTAATTCTGTGGCTGTTGGAGTTCTGGCTGCGGGGTTAAGTTTAGTGTTTGGGGCTCCGTTGGCTTTAATGGGTGGAGTTTTTGGAGCGGCGTTTTTTTCTTGGAGGATACTAAAAGATGATTTAGCTAAGCTTAAGGTGGAAAATTTGAACTTGCTGGGCTTGGTGGTTGCGATTCTGGCTATGTGGGTTCTGAATGCAAACTTTGAGGTATCTTTGCTTAGAGCTTGTATAACTTTTTTGATCGGCTGGGGAATCTTCCAACTTTTTGAAGGAGACATCGGTGGTGGAGATGTACGTTTGGCAAGCATTGGGGCACTTTTTTTGAACACGGTTCAGTTGCTGGCGGCAGTTTCTGTGGCTAGTTTTGCAGGCTTAATAATCGCTTATTTTTGGAAGGTTAAGAAGGTTCCGTTTGGTAGTTTGTTGATTGTTTCGTTATGGCTTAGCTTTTGGATTGTGAGGTTTTAAGTAATGGAAACGATCATCAAAGATAACGAGGGTTTATTTAGAGAGCTTAGAAAACTTAAGCTTAATTTTATTTTGATCTAAGATTCCCGCCTCCGCGTGAATGACGGTCTTAAATTAAGCTTAGTTCAAGACTTGTCATCTTCCAAACTTTATCTGGTCTTTAAATTGGCAAAAAGGCTCTTCTCCTCTGACTGGATTCTTCACATACGTTCAGAATGACAGTCCCGGGAGCTTAAGCTAATTCTAGGTTTATTATATTGAACCGTGGCATGTCGCCATGACGTGATCGTTTCAGGATCTAATCAGCTAAGTTTAAGTGTTACCTTAGTTTATATTTGTGGGTCTGGTGGAGATTCTTTTTGTGGTTTTTGGTTGCCGGAGTGATATTTTTTGTGTACAGCTTTTAAGTGAGGATCGGTAATGTGGGTGTAAACTTGAGTTGTGGCGATGTTGCTGTGGCCAAGCAGACTCTGAACACTGCGTAAATCTGCGCCGTTCATCAAAAGATTAGTGGCAAAGCTGTGGCGTAGAGTGTGAGGTGAAACGTGTTTGGTGATTCCGGCCAAAAGAGCATACTTTTGAATAATGCGCTGAACAGAACGGGGGGTTAATCTTAGTAAATCTCCAGATGTATCAACTTTTTTAGTTCCGGCGAGGCGAATGAAGAGCGGTGGGCTGTTGTCAGCTCTTTTTTGCAGGTATTGTTCTAAAATTTCTTTGGCAGATTGGGTGATAAAAACGGGGCGATCTTTTTGCCTTTTTCCGCGAATGGTAAATTCGCCGAGTTCTAAGTTAAGGTTTTCTTTATTGAGTTTAGTAAGTTCAGAAACGCGGAGCCCTGTGGAGTAGAGTAACTCTAGAATCGCTAGATCTCTTAAGCCTGCAAGGGTTGAGGTGTCGGGCTGCTGAAAAAGTCTGGTGAGTTCTTCTTGGTTTAAAAAAGTGACCTCTTTGCGGGTAGAGCTGGCGAGTTCTATTTTAGCCGGGGCAAGAGCTTCGATATCTACTTTAGTGCAATATTTAAGCATGTGCCTTAGGGCGATGAGGTGGTAATTTCTGGTGGCTACACCAAGGGTTTCGCCATCTTTACCTTTAAGACGGTTAAGCCAAAGACGGTATTTTCTGATTGTTTCGGCATTAAGCTTAGAGATGGGCTCATCTCCCCAGAATTCAACCAGGCGGTTAAGGTAGAGGTGGTAGTTGCGGATGGTGTGTGGGGAACGGTTTTGTTCGATTTCGAGGTATTCTAAAAAATCTACGATTAGTTCGCTTAGGTAAACTTCTGGTTTATTTTGCGACATAGTTTTAGTATAGCTTAAGTTTAAGGCTTTTTTGTAAACGCTTTTTTAGTTCTTGTGTGTGTTAAGCTTAGCTCTTCTTCTAAATATTTTTTCTTTTCTGCTGATTACACCCTCCCCTAACCCCTCCTCTCAAGGGAGGGGAACTTGCCCTCGAATCCGCTTACCGTTTCAGATATCTATACCCGCTTTCTTGGGGCGGATGGTCGGGCTCCGAACGAAGAGGGCTGGGGGCTTAGGCTTAGCTTCTGTCGTCCCGACCACCTCCCTCTGTCATCCTGAGGAATGAGCGTAGCGAGTGACGTGAGGATCTAGTAATAAGGAATTCTTTTTTGACTGGATCCACAGCCATGGCATGTCATGGCGACATGCCATGGCTGGGGATGATGGTGTGCGGGGGAGGTTAAGCTTAATTAAGATCTAAGATTCTGGCCTCCCTACTTCGCCGTACAGGCTACGCAGGGCAAGCCGCGGGAATGACGGAGGTGGGTGCGAGGGTGACAATGGCGGTGGATGAGAAGGTGCTAGAATGTAGATATGTTAGGTATTTGGCAGATTATTATTTTGGGTTTGGTGCAGGGGGCAACGGAGTTTTTGCCGGTGAGTAGCTCTGGCCATTTGGTTCTGGCGGCAGATCTTTTAAAAATTCCTTCAAACATTGCGGTAGAAACTCTTTTGAATTGGGGGACTATTCTGGTTATTTTAATCTTTTTTTGGAAGCAGATTTGGGGAGTTGTCCGGGATATTTTTTCTAACAACTTAAGCTTAATTCAAAAGCGAGATGTTATTTTAAAGCTTGCAATTGGGGTTTTACCTGCGGTGTTGGTTGGTTTGGTGTTTGGTGATTTTATCGAGGCTAAGCTCCATGGAACAAACAGTGTAATTATAATGTTGGTGTTGGTGGGCTTTGGTATGATTCTTGCAAAACCAAAGCAGGAGTTTAGAAAAGCCAAAAAGAGCTTGAACATAAATATTGTTCAAGAAGTTAGCTACAAGCAAGCAGCCGTGATTGGGTTGGTGCAGCCTCTGGCTTTAATTTCAGGTACTTCGCGTTCTGGAATTACAATTCTTGCCGGAATGCTTTCTGGCTTAAAAACTGAGACGGCCGCTGCGTATAGTTTTTTGATTGGTCTGCCGGTAATTCTTGGGGCAACTTTAAAATTAAGCTTAAGTAATGAGGGGCAGCAGTTCTTAAAAAATAACTTAAGCTTGGTTCTAGCTGGAAACTTGGCTAGTTTTGGGATTGGGTTGCTTGCTGCTTATGCCTTGATGGGGCTGATCAAAAAATATGGTTTAAAGCCTTTTGGGTACTACCGAATTGTTCTGGCTCTGGCAGTGTTGGTTTATGTTTTGGTAAAATAGATTTAGAGCACTTTTCTTTATAAAAAATAAAAAAGGAGATTTTAATATGATTGAACGAACGTTAGTAATTTTAAAGCCAGATGCTATCCAGAGAGGTATCATGGGAGATATTATTAATCGCTTTGAAAAAAGGGGGCTGAAGATAATTGGAGCCAAGATGTTTAAGCCTAGTGTGGATATTCTGGATAAACATTACCCGAGTGACCGCGAAGAATTCGTGGCAGGCATTGGCCAGCGAACAATTGATGGGTATAAAGAACAGGGGATTGATGTTGTAGAAAAATTTGGAGCAGAAGATCCGGTGAAGATAGGGGGTGAGGTTCGGCAGTGGCTGGTTGATTTTATGAGCAGCGGCCCAGTTTTTGCAATGGTTGTTGAAGGCCCTAATGCGATTCAGGTGGTTAGAAAGATTCGTGGTAATACTGAACCAATGCGAGCAGATCTTGGAACGATAACTGGTGATTATTCTTTTGATTCATCTGCTTTTGCGAATGCCCAAGGTAGGCCGATTAAGAATCTTGTTCATGCTTCTGGTAACACAGAGGAGGCTGAATTTGAGGTTGGGCTTTGGTTTAGCGAGAGTGAGCTTTTTGACTATGATACTACTCATCAGGGTGCGATGTTATAGATTTTTGGTATAATTGGCCTTAAGCTTAGCCCCGGTAGCTCAATGGATAGAGCAATTCCGTCCTAAGGAAGAGGTTGTAAGTTCGACTCTTACCCGGGGTACCAGAGATTATATGAATTATTTATGGAAGTTGAAATTAGAGAGTGTAGAGAAGAAGACGTTGAAGTTCTTGGTAAAACGATACCGCGGCCAGAGTTTCATGTAAATCGTTTTCAATCTCAAGAAAAAGGTGACTCAATTTATCTTATTGCTTGGAATGAAGATGTTCCTGTCGGGCACCTAAATCTTAAGCTTAATGGCTCGGATGAGGAATACGTAAAAGATAGGTTGGGATTTCTTCCAGAGCTAAATGCGATTGGAACTTATCCGCCGGAGATGAGATCTAAAGGGATTGGTAGAATGTTGATTGCCGAAGCGGAAAGGATCTGCAGAGAGAAGGGTTTTGAGAAGGTTGGTTTGGCGGTTGATGTGAGCAACTTTAGAGCTAAAGAGCTTTACGAAAAGCTCGGTTACAAAGATTCTGGAATTGGGGAGTTTGATAGTGTTTGGTATGAAACGCAGGATGATGGTTCTAAGCTTAAGGTTGTTGACCATTGTTTGTATTTAGTGAAAGTACTGTAAGGTGGCGAGGCACTCTGTAAGGGTTAATATTAAACTTGATATTTATACCTTTTTGTGATAAAGTATGAACATATTCTGTTCCTATACCAATACCAAAAATAAAAAATTAATATGTCTGAAAAACTTTTGACTGCAGAACTTCCAGCTAAGCCATCTATTGAAATATTGAAAGCTCTAGGCAGTCTGGTTCGCTCTGCGACTTTAACCTCTGAAGAACTAGACGCTCACATTAAATTTATGAAAAACCCAAACACTTTTGGTAGATTCGCAGTCCCATTTCAAAGTGGTGATATTGAGACAGAAGAGGGTCTTCTTTATCGACAGGTTGGTTTAGAGGCAGTTCAAGATTTGGCTAGAGCTGGCATTGTTCGCAATGGAGCAACCGCAGAGGGAGTCCAACATCCCCGTTGGGGGCATAGAGTTTTTTGGTCTCAAGGTGAGAGCGGAGTTTATATGCCTACAGGTGGACGAGCTGTAGTGGTAGCTCCAGAGGAGGTTGCTGCTGAGGGATGGGTACCGGCAAGTGCGGTAAGTTCAGTTTTTACAAATGGCCCAGATGGCGAGGTGATTGATATCCTAAAAAGCTAAGCTTAAGGTTGTGGATACGTGTTTATCTAATTAAAATTCTTTGAGAAGGTGCCCTATGCTAAAATTAAGTTTAGTATGAATGATGAGGATAACAGGGAAGATCTTTCTGCAAAACGGGGCTCTAAAGAGGTTATCGCGGTTTTTAGAAGGCACTGGGTAGCTCTTGATAAAGGAATTTTATTTGCTGTTTTAACCGTTGCTTCTATTGTTGTGGGGGTTAAGCTTGGGGCGAGATCTGAAATTTTGATTTTTGTTGGGGCGGTTTTGGGGCTCTTGTTTTTTTCGCAATTTGTGAGCTGGTGGTTTAGTGTGACGCTGCTAAGTAATAGTGGTTTAGAAATTATAAGCCAGAAGGGATTATTTAAGCGCGGCGTGGTGGATGTGCCCTACGAAAGCATCATTAATACAAATTATGCAACCAAAGGTTTGCTGCAGGCGCTTTTGGGATTTGGTACAATTGTTATACAAACGCAATCTGGAGATATAGTTTTAGAAAAGGTTCGGAAGCCAGCTGATGCGCATAATTTGATAGTTGCAAACTACAATAAGTTTAGAGGTTTTGATGAATAAAGTTAGAGAGGTGGGAAAGGCGGTAAGGCACAGAAGGATAAAGACCGTTCTTGATCAGGGTGGAATTCCTGCGGCTGCAGCAAAAACAACTCAGTTGGCAAGGCCAGAAGATGTGCCGGCTCTTAACGAAACTTTAAGAGAGCACCGTGAGGAAGCTCTAAAAAGAGGCAGAAAGCATAAGCGGCAGCTAAAAAAAGGCCGCTTTAATGTAATGGTCGGTTCATTAAGCTTAATCGTATTAATTGCAATAACTTTTTTTGGGTACAGCTTTTATCTTTTACAAAAAAGGCAGAGTTACAGTAGTTTAGCTTATAGCTTTTCGAGGTTAGTTCCTTATGCGGCGAGTAATGTTGATGGTGAAAAGGTATCGTACGAAGATTATTTGTTCATCTTGCGGCAAAATGTGCACTATCTTGTTGAATTTGATGGAGTTGGTGCAGAAAAAATTGATGTTTCTACTGAAGATGGAAATAGAATTATTGAGCAGAAGAAGATTGAGGCTTTGGCTCAGGCAGAAGGTTATGCTTTTGTGAACAAAAAGGCTCGAGAGCTTAATATTACAGTTAGTTCAAAAGAGGTAGATGATGCGATCAATGAACTGTTGGTGTTTAGGGGCAACAACACAAAAGCAGAACTAGCCACTACGCTTAAGGCTCATTACGGGTGGAGCGTAAAGGATTATGAACGCTTTTATCGGCAGGTTGTTTTGAAGAGGAAGGTTCTGGCGAGCTTGGATGAAGAGGCTAAGCTTAAAATAAATAGTGCGCGGGAAAGGGTTCAGGCTGGGCAAGATTTTGGTGCGGTGGCGGCAGAGCTTTCTGATGATGCTGGGAGCCGGGCGAACTCTGGAGCAATCGGTAGAATCAATATTAAGCTTAACAATGTTAACTTTAGTTATACAATTTTAGAAACTTTAAAGAGTTTGGGTGAGGGGCAGGCTTCTGAGCCGGTAGTAACTAACGATAGTTTCTATATTTTTAAGAATGTAAAGAGTTATTCTGAAAATGAAAAAGAGATTTTGATGATTAAGGTAACTTACAGGCCGGTGGAAAGTTATTTGAAGCAGCTTGAAGAAGAGGGCAAGATTAAGCGTAATTTGATTTTAAAGCCTTTTTAAGCGTGAGGCTGAAAGTTTTCAGTTTTTGTTATATTCTTAAGTGCGGTTTGGTGGTATAATTAAGCTTAGCGTGGACCCGTGGTGTAGTGGTTAACATGCCTCCCTGTCACGGAGGAGATCGCCGGTTCGATCCCGGTCGGGTCCGCCACTTGATTTTACAGACTCTTTATGTTATAGTGTAAAGAGTTATTTTATTAAATAAAAACAAAAAATGGCAGAAGAAACTAAACTGTTTCGAGTGGAGAATCCTGAAATTACAAACAGGAATCCGGAATCAAGTGTTTCGCATCCAGCTCTAGTGGGACAGTGGTTCAGTCCAGAGCTTAATGCAGCTACGCAGTATTTGCGTAAAGCAACGCAAACCTTTGGGCATAAATCTGAGGTAGTTGATGGAGCTCAGTTAGTGATAGCGAAAGTTCCTGAGCTTGTTCTGCCAGAGCTGCACGTTGCTAGGCACCCAATTGCTCGTAGTATGGATGTGGAAGGTGATAATTATCTAGTTCCTCGTGACGGCACTTTTCCGCTTACTGTTGTTGGGTTAGATCCGTTAATTGGTGATCTGCGAGGTAAGCTGGGCAATTTGAATAATCTTAATGAGGCAAAAAGAAGGATTGTGAATTATTTAGGTGAACTTGGTGTGTTGGACTTGCCTAAAGCTTAGGCTGTTCACTAAACTTAACTTTAATGGTATAATTAAGCTTATAGTTAGTTTTGGGGTTTTATATTTATTACTGATATGATTATTTTTCGATAAAAATCTAAAGATTTAGGGCGTTTGTTTGGCTCTGGTTTTTAGTATCCATATTTTTGTTAAATCGTAACTTAAAAAGGAATCGGAAAATATATGTTTGTGATTGATATAAAATCTTTAGATTTTTGCTTTGAAGAAGCAGAAGAAAATTTGTTCGAAGGGCTGGATCTTGCTGTGAATTATGGTGAGATTGTTGGTTTGGTCGGCAAAAATGGAACCGGTAAATCTACTTTGATCAAAATTATTGTTGGGGTGTTTAAGCTTAATAACGGGGTGGTTAGGGCTTCTAAGGTTGGCTATCTGGCTCAAGAGGCAGAATTTGATGATCTGAACAAAAATTTAGATCAACTTTTTGCTGAAAAATTTGTAGATCAGAAATGGCGAGGAGATCTTGCTAAGAATCTGGCTGGCTTAGAAGATTTGGATAATTCCGTAAAGCTTAAATCTTTAAGCGGTGGGCAAAAAACGCGTTTGGGATTGGGCTTAATTCTAGCTAGAGAGACTAAACCTAATGTTCTAGTTTTGGATGAGCCGACAAATAATTTAGATAAAAATGGTTTGGAGTGGCTAAAGAATGTAATTAAGGATTTTAGCAACTCTGGCGGTGGAGTGCTAATTGCCAGCCACGAAAGAGCGTTCTTGGATAATGTGGTGGATAGAATTGTGGCGATCGAGGATAAAGCTTTGGCAAGTTACGGAGGTAATTATTCTAGTTATAAAGAGCAGCTTGAGGCTAAGCTTAAGACAAGGGAAGATCAGTATGAAGAATATCTACATAAGGAGAAGCTTCTAAAAGAAAGAAAAGAGTTTCAGGAATCTAATTTAAATAAGAAGATGTCTAGTTTTAAGAAGGTGCAGCTAAAACAGAAGAATGCTAAAAAGCGGTTTAGTTCTGGCAATGCTCAGTTTAAAGAGGAGATTAGCTTGTTAGAAACAAGGTTAGGTAAGAAGATTCGGGCAATAAATTCTAAGCAGACTCAGCTGGAGGAGGTGGAGGCTCCGGAGAAGGTTCCGGTTTTGGACGTTCGGTTTGGGGCGAGAATTCCAAGTTCTAAATTAGTGCTTAAGCTTAGCGGTGTGGCTAAATCTTTTGCTAAAAAAGAGGTTTTGAAGGATTTTGATTTGGAGGTGCGTGGAGCGGAGCGAGTTCTGATTGCGGGTGAGAATGGTTCTGGTAAATCTACCATTTTAAGCTTAATTGTGGGTAAGTTAGAGGCCGATTCTGGCGAGGTGGTTATTGGTGAAAACTTAAGTTTAGGGTATTTTAGCCAAGATGTGTATGGTCTGGATCTTAGCGAGACAGCGGTGGAAGCTCTTGCTCTTTTAGAGAAAGATAAAGCTAGAATTTACACGCTTTTGATTAAGGCTGGAATTTCTAAGAATTTGGCAGATAAAAAACTTGGAGAGCTTTCGCGTGGCCAACAAGCAAAAGTGGGTTTTGTTAGGCTTATGTTGGCGCAGCCAGATGTGTTAGTTTTGGATGAGCCGACGAATCATTTGGATATTGCAACGAGGGAGGCGATTGAAAAAGCTTTGGATGGTTTTGGTGGGGCTGTTGTTTTTGCCTCTCATGATAAATATTTTGTTGCTAAGCTTAAGCCGACGAAAGTAGTAGAAATATAGACTTAAGCTTGAGCTTATGGTATAATATGCAGTATGAATAAAGTAAGCTCGGTTGAGGTAAATCCCTGGGAGTACCCCTTAGAGTATTTTGAAGCTCAGGTTCAGTTTGCTGGGAGGTGGGCTGAGATTACGGGTGAAAGCTTTGTTGATGCTCTGGCCACTAGAACTGCTGTAAAGAGAAGGCTTGATGTCGACAACGAACAGCTAGGCTTAATAGTTAGTTCTGCCGAATACTTGGGATCTACTATTTTTGATTTGTATAAATCTGATGAAGCGAATCTTTATAAGCCTAAAGAGAGAAGCATGTTGGGGTATGATTATCGCCCTCAGGATGGTGTGGTAAAAATTCATTTTACGAATTACCTTCGAGGTGAAAGACCCTTTGATGAAGCCGGCATGAAAGAAAGAAGACGAGAGATGGAGCGGTTATTGAGAGAAGTTAAGGCAACTCATCCTGAAGCCAGAAGTCTTATGTCGGCATCTTGGTTAAGGTCTACTAAAAAATATGTAAGCTTATCTCCGCCGGATGTTGATGAACCTCTTAGCATAATGTCTTCTGATATGAAGTTTGGAGGGAATTCTTTATGGGGTCAGTTTATGGATTTTAGAGGTAATGCTAACCAGAGGGTTTGTGATATGTTTTTTCAAGCTTTGAGAGATGCTAAAACTTTAGAGGAATTATTGGCGGCTTTTCCATACCCAGTAAGAATATCTAATGATGATATAGAGAAATATTATGGATTCTATAGTATCGAATAGCTGAGCCCTACTTGCTTGTTTGTGGGCTTTGGGAATATACTAAGCTTAAATTAGTAAATAAGGAGTTTTTATGAAGGAATTACAAAAAGTTGAAGATGGTTTGGGAAAACTTTTTGAAAGTGCACCGAAGATTTCGGAATCTGGTAGGGAATCTGTAGCAAAAGCGATGCCGGTTGTGGCTCTTGTTTTTGGAATTCTACAATTAGTGGCAGCTTATGGAGTTTGGAGACTTTCTAGGGTTGTTGAAGCTTTGGATAGTTTTGCGCGGGCCGTTTCTAGCGTTTATAACCAATCTTATGGCTTATCTTTTTTTGATAAAACTTTGATTTATGCTGGTGTGCTAGTTCTGATTGCAGATGCTGTGATTTTACTGATGGCTTATGATCCTCTTTCAAAAAGAAAGAAGAAGGGCTGGGATTTGCTATTTTTGGGTGCGCTTTTGAATCTTGCCTATGGAATCTTAAGTATATTTATAGATGGTAGAGGAATTGGAAGCTTAATAATAAGCTTAATTGGTTCTGGGCTTGGAATGTGGCTATTGTTCCAGATTCGCGGAAAGTATTCTAGCGTACGAGAAAAGGTAGAAAAAGTTGAAAAGGCTAGTTCTAAAGAATCAAAAGGAGCCGAAAAAGTTAAAAAAGCTCAAGAGGTTAAAAAGGCGACTAAAAAATAGAGATAGAATCTGAGTAGAAGCTTAGCTGAAAGATCTCCATAAAATCTGGAGGTCTTTTTGCTATAATTAAGCTTATACTTTTTAAGTTTTTATAAAGATGGCAGTAGTTCAGGAGGTTTTTCAAGATAAAAAGAGTGCCGTTAGGAGGACAAATTCTGATTTATGGCGCTATACACTTTTAGTGGCAAACTTTGTAGTTTTTGGAGCTAATTTGATTTCTGTTGTGGCAAGAACAAAAAGTTCTGATGTTAAGGTTCCGATTAGGCTGATATCGAGCAACGAATTGGTGCAGGGAAGTTGGTGGAACAGCTACTTAAGCTTAGCGGTAATTTTTGGATTCTTGTTGATGAGTTTGGTTTATTCTTCTAGATTGAAAAAGCTGAATCCTTTATATAGAAACGGAGTGTTAGTGTTTGGGCTTTGTGTGCAGATTCTAGCAGCAGCAATTTTATATAGGGTGGCGGGGCTGAGCTCTTTAGTCTAGAAACTAAAAAATATGGAATTAACTGAACTTAAGCTTACGGATGAAGATTTAAAAAAGCTGGAGATTCCCTTGGAAGGAAGATCTAAGCTCTATCGGTTTTTAGAGATTTTACCTGGCTTTTTGAGTTATCTGGTAATTCTAATTCCGATTTTAGTTGGAATTTGGAGAGCTGATTTGGCAGGGTTTTTGGTTCTGTTGTTTATGTTGATCTGGTTTTTTAGAACGGTGGCTATGGCGGCAAAAGCTCTGGCTACGCTTAAGCTTATGAAAAGTATCAAAGGGGTTGATTGGTGGAGTTTGCTAATTGATGATTATTACAATTCTAAAAAGAACTTAAATAGCTTAGAAAAAAAATCTTCTTTAACAAAACTGGATAAGTTTAGAAAAACTTGTTTGGCAAAATTTGAAATAGCTACGGATGAGAAGTTGAGCCCAGAAGATTTGGTGCACGTGGTGATGGTTCCAATGGTGGCTGAGCCTTACGAGGTGGTGAGGGGAGCTGTTCTAGCGGCAGTAGAACAGAACTATGATGTTAAAAAACGAGTGATTTTGCAGCTGTGCCCAGAAGAACGAGCCAAAAAAGATAATGCCGAAGTAGTTAAAAAGTTGCTAGAAGAATTTGAGGGTAAGTTTTTAAAGATGATTGTGAGTGAGCATCCTGCTGGGTTACCGGGTGAGTTGATTGGTAAGGGTGGAAATATAAATTGGGCCGCAAAAGAGCTTTTAGCGGAGCTGGATTCTTTAAAAATTAAACCCGAGAGTGTGATGATAACAGGCATGGATGCGGATTGTATTATGGATAAAGAATACTTGGCGCATCTGGCGTATGTGTATCTTATAAACTTAAATCGAGATAACGCAAGTTACCAGCCTCTGGCGATTTATACGAATAATATTTGGGATGCTCCAGCGCCGATGAGAGTTCTGGCGGTTGGAAACAGTTTTTACACTTTGTTGCAGGCTTCGAGGCCGCATTTACAGCGTAACTTTTCATCTCATTCGCAAAGTTTAGCCTCTTTGTTAGTAACTAACTTTTGGAGTAGCAAGACGATTGTTGAGGATGGCCACCAATATTGGCGGAGTTATATGGCTTTTAAAGGCAGATACAGGGTGGAATCTATGTTTGTGCCAAATTACCAGGATGCAGTTTTGAACGAAACTTACCGAAAAACTTTGATGGCGCAGTTTAAGCAATTAAGGCGCTGGGCATATGGAGTGAGTGATATTCCATATATTTTTACGCGCGGAGTTGCCGGAAAAGATAAAATTACAGGAGTTCCGTTTTGGCCAGCGTTTGTGCGATTTTTGAGGCATTTAGAAAATGATGTTTCGTGGGCGGCAGCGCCGATAATTCTGGCAGTTGGAGCTTGGCTGCCGATACTTTTTGCCAGAGATTCAGATGCGAGCATTGTGGCGCACCAGCTCCCGGTTGTAGCACGTTGGGTTCAGACGATTGCCAGTGTGGGTGTGCTTTCAAGCGTTTATGTAGCATTTAAGATTTTGCCAAAGCGGCCTGCGCGGTATAAGAAATCTAGACATATATTAATGTGGGCACAGTGGATTTTAATTCCGGTAACTGGTTTATTGTATGGTTCGACCACTGGTTTCAATGCGCAAACTAGATTGATGCTGGGCAAGAGGTTAGAGAAGTTTGATGAAACTGAAAAGTTTAGAAAAGATTAATCTTAAGCTTAAGTTCTAGAGGCTTATGAGTCAGAGAGGTTGGCTTGGTAGCGGAGCTTGGCGGGTTGATCTAGCTTTTCTAGAACCTGCAAGATAGCAGAGTTATAGCTAACAGTATTAAGCTGAGCTTTTTTGCTGAGCTCTAGGAGGTTGAGCTCGATACTTTCAAGGATGTTATCTATGAATTCTTGATTAGATTTAGAACAGAAGGCCATAAGTTGCTGATTAAGCTTAGCTTTGGAATAAGTAAATTCCGGGGCCAATTTCTGATTCGAGATGAGCGGGCTCAAATCTAAAACTTCTTTGCTGGTGAGAGTCAGATTGCAGTTTTGGCAGTGTTTGCGGCGCCAAGTGCGGAGGCCGCTGATATTGGTTCTAGAATTGGTGGTTTTAAGCTTAGTATTACAAACAGGACATAACATATCTATATATTGTCATATCCCTTGGAATAATTCCAGTGGAAAACTACTTGGAAAACTGTGCTTTTCTTCTTGAGCGGTATGAAGATGGGCGCTTAATTTTTTTGGGATTCTTTTCTCGGTAAAGCCCAATATCTTCAAAAAAACTGATAGATGTGTCTGGCAAATTGAGCTGCTTAAGTTTAGCCTTTTTAATACGAGCTCTAGAATTTAGAAATCTTCTTCGAGCTCTGGGTTCGGGTTCTTGTTGCATAAGTTTGGCTGGCCTCGGTATTTTTAAGATTGTTTTGGCCAGGGGTTAATAATTCTAGCGATTTAGTAGTTCTGGTGGCAAAGTTAAGCGCTTTGGCTTTTTGTTTGTTGCTTAAGCTTAGAATATTACCCTACCTCTGTTATAATTAAGCTTAATGAGTGAGGATTTCTTTTCTGTAATTAACACAACGAACGGTGTTCGTAAGGGCATTTTTAAGCTTAGAGGTGGTTTTGAGGTGCAAACTCCAACTTTTATGCCGGTTGGAACTCGTGGTGCGGTTAAGGCTATATCGCCAGATTTAGTCCGCTCAACTGGAGCAGGCATTGTTTTGGGAAATACTTATCATTTGCATCTCAGCCCTGGCGAAGCGGTGGTTAAGGGTGGTGGAGGTTTGGCAGAATGGACGCGGTGGCGAGCTCCGATGCTAACGGATTCTGGTGGATTTCAAGTTTTTTCTTTAGGAAAGCTGCGTAAAATCAGCGAAGAAGGGGTTAAGTTTATGAATCCGGTAAATGGGGATGTGGTTTTTTTAACTCCTGAGAAATCGATTCAAATTCAGCATAGTTTGGGGGCAGATATTATTATGGCTTTTGATGATGTGGTTGATTTGCATAATGAGCGGCACCGGCAACGAGAGGCAATGGAACGGACTCACCGCTGGCTAGAACGCTGCGTAAAAGAGCATCAGAGGTTGCTTAAGCTTAACTTTTTGGATGGTGATGGCCCTAAGCTTTTTGGAATTGTGCAGGGCGGTTTAGATAAAGCTTTAAGGCTTGAATCTTTAAAGTTTATTGAATCTCAACCAGTAGATGGCATTGCTATTGGTGGTCTTTCGGTTGGAGAAACTAGAGAAGAAATGCACGATATGCTTGAATATTTGGCTGATAAATATGATGATTCTCCGCGTCCGCATTACTTGATGGGAGTCGGTCATCCGGTTGATATGCGCAAAGGAATTGAATGTGGAATTGATATGTTTGATTGTGTGTTGCCAACTCGTAATGCCCGCCACTCCTCCATCTGGATTGCTGGTGACAAACAAATAAGCTTAAAGGCAGAGAAGTTTAAGTTTAGTAATGAGCCGATTGAGGTTGGGTGCGATTGTTATGCGTGCGCAAACGGATTTACAAAATCTTGGTTTAGGGCTCAGTTTAAAGCAAATGAACCTTTAGCCGGAGCTTTAGCGGGAGTTCATAATTTAAGATATTTGCAGAGGGTTTGTGAAGAGTATCGAAATGAATAATTTTGAAGTTCCTAGCGAGATTCTAAATTTATATAGATATTGGCAGCTTTTTGATGCTGGAGCCGCTAAGCTTAAGAAGGCTGTATATTCTGAACAGAATCTAGTAGATCTAGCTAGGCTTAAAGAGGTTGAGGATTTTGCTAAGAAGAGGATGGAGGCTTGGTATAACAGGTTGAACGATGTGTATCCCACATCAGATGATTCGATTATAGCTAAGTTTAAGTTCTGTAATACTTACAGAGAACTTGATAGGCAAACGATTTATTTTCATACTAAGCTTAATGAATTTAGAGGTGATTTTAGTTTTTGGCTGCTAAATATGTTTGCGGCCAGGTTCTTGGCGAATATTGATACCTTTGATGCGGTTGGTTTTTTAGATCTTAAAACTAAGAACACAGATTATTTTGCTAAGCTTAAATCTCTTAAAAAGCCAAAGTTTGGTAATGCCTATGTTTTTCCGATTAGTACTATTCAAAATAGCCCATGGCCAACGCGAGAAGAATTCTTGAGCTTTTATGTTCCAGAAGTTATTGATGGGGTAGCTAAGGTGATTTTGGCAAAGCAAGGTAGAACTGTGAATGAGCTACTTTTGGAGTTACTTCCAGCATTTAAGTTTAATCACCGTTTTTTGTGGACAGAGGTTTTGATTGATGTGCACTATCAATTCCCAGAACTTGTCGAGCTGGGTAGGGATTTTTATATTGGGCCTGGAGCGAGGCCAAGTCTGGAATATCTACGAGAGGGCAAAACTGACTTAAGTTTAATCTTAGATTCTTTAGCTAGAGAGTATCCATATATCGAGGGAGTTAATCTTAGCGTAAAGGGTAATGCTACTATTCCGCTTAGTGCAGAAAACTGGGAAGGAATTTGCTGCGAGTTTCGTAAGTATCAGAATTTGAAGAGTGGAAAAGGTAGGAGAAGGCGGTATGTTTAAGTTGAGGGCTATTACGGTAAGTGTTTATTTCTAAAGGCTGCGCCTGAACTTGATTTTAGGTATTTCTCAAAATCTAGAGCTTTATGTTTGGAGCTAAAGCAGCAGTAGAATCTAAGTTTTCTGCAGGAACCCTTCGTGCCGTTGACCTTACAGACTTTGAGTTATGTTTCTCTACCCTATTTTTAAGATTTTTTGTGAAGCCCGTGTAGAGCTCCCCATCTTGCCACGCGAAGCATTCTGCAGGAATGCGAAGTGTGGTGGGCGGTACAGGATTTGAACCTGTCACCTCTGCAACGTCAATGCAGTGCTCTAGCCAAATGAGCTAACCGCCCCTATTAAACTTGTTTAGATTATAGCAGATGTTCGGTGTTATAATTAAGTTTAGAAAAATAAGGATAGGATTCTGAAACGAGTTCAGGACGATGTAATTAATGAGTGAAAACAATATTGAAGGAGTTAGGCACAGTTTGGCGCATTTGTTGGCGCAGACTGTTAAAGAAATGTGGCCGGGGAGTCTAAATGCGATTGGCCCAACTATTGAGGATGGATTCTACCAAGATTTTGAATTGAACGGAAAAATCTCAGAAGATGATCTGCCAAAAATAGAAGAAGCAATGCGCCTCAAACTTAAGGATTGGACGCATTTTGATAAAAAAGAAGTCAGTTTAGAAGAGGCCGAAGAAATCTTTCAAGATAATAAGTATAAAGTTGAGCTGGCTAAAGAGTTTGCCGAAGAGGGGAAGGTTCTAACTGTTTATAGTTGCAATGGTTTTGATGATTTATGCAAGGGTGGACACGCGGATAACTTAAGCTTAATTGACCCGAAGAGTTTTAAGTTAACTCATACTGCTGGAGCCTACTGGCGTGGTGATGAGCACAACGTTATGTTAACTCGTATATATGGAGTTGCCTTTACAACAAAAGCTGATCTAGATAGCTATTTAGATAAACAAGAACAGGCTAAAGATCGAGATCATAGAAAGCTTGGCAAAGAGATGGATTTATTCGTATTTTCTGATCTAGTCGGTTCTGGCTTGCCTATGTTTACTCCTCGAGGTCGAACAATACGAAGATTATTAGCTGATTTAATGAGGCAGGCTGGATCTAGAAACGGATCTGAAGAGGTTGAAATACCGCATATTGCTAGAAATGACTTATATCAGACTTCGGGCCATGCGACTAAGTTCACGGAGGAGCTGTTTAAAGTAGAGAGCCGTGATGGATCTGCATTTAACATGAAGCCCGTTAACTGTCCTCATCATATACAAATATTTATGTCCAAACCAAGGAGCTATAAAGAGTTACCTATCCATTACTCGGAAGTGACTATGCAGTATAGAGATGAAAAAGCCGGTCAGTTGATGGGACTTCAAAGAGTAAGATCTATAACTGTAGATGATGGACATATTTTCTTAGCTAAGGAACAGATAATGAATGTCGTTACTTCATTCGTAAAAATTATTGAAGAAGTTCATAGGGGCGTAGGAATTTATGGTGAGCACTGGGTGTCGCTTTCGTTAAGTGATCCAAAGAAGCCGGACGCTTATATTGGAACTGCCGAAGACTGGGCTTTGGCCGAAAAAATGCTTAAGGAGGCTGCTGAATCTAGCAATCTAAACGCTCAGCCAATGGAGGGTGAAGCTGCTCTATACGGCCCTAAGTTGGACTTCATGTACAAAACTGTAGGCGGAGTAGAGACTCAGCTAGCAACAATTCAGCTAGATTTTGCTACGCCAAAAAGATTTGAGATGAAGTTTGTAAATAACCAGGGCGAAGAGGAGACGCCCGTAATGGTACATAGGGCTATTCTCGGCTCTTTAGAAAGATTCTTGGTTATACTTCTTGAAAGAACAGGCGGTTGGTTACCTTTCTGGTTGGCTCCGGAGCAAGTTAGGATTTTGACTATTAACGATTCGGTCGCTGATTATGTTGAGGGTATTACAACGGTTTTAAGCGATACTTTACTGATGGAGCCACTTAAATACAACGAGCTTCGCTTCTCAGTCGATGATCGGAATGAATCTCTTGGGAAGAAGATTAAAGAAGCAACAGAGCTTAAGATTCCAGTTCAGCTTATTGTTGGCCCAAAAGATAAAGATGCCGGAGAGGTCAGCGTTAGAACAAAAGAGGGCGAATCTAAACTTAAGCTTGGTGGGCTAAAAGAGTTCTTATTAAGCTTAAAGTAAGATATGCCAAGAGTGGATGCGGGTTTTAAAGATAGAGTTTACGAGTTAGTTGCTCAGATTCCAAAAGGTCATTTAATGACTTATGGGCAAATTGCAGCGTTATGCGGAAACCCGATGGCCGCTTGGGAGGTAGGGCAAATTGCACATATGGGGCCGAAAGATTTACCATGGCAACGCGTAGTAAATAAACAGGGTGGGCTGGCTTCTGCCTATACTTGGGGAGGTCTTGAGGGTCACAAAAAAGAGCTTGAAGCAGAAGGGATTCTTGTGGATGAAGACTTTAAAGTGGATGTCGAGAGCTTAATTTGGTGGCCGGATTCCAAAAAAAGCTTAGATATTCTTTAAATTAAGCTTAATTTGCTGATTGAATACTTAAGTTAAGTGCTCAAAAAGAACAACAATCTTGCCTAAATAAGTACTTATTGCACAAAAATATGTTAAGATTTAACTTAAAGATATGGTTGATCAATTATTCGGCTCAAAAACTAGGGTAAAGCTTTTAAAGTTCTTTTTTGCTAATCAAGATGAAGAGTTTTTTGTGCGCGAATTAACCCGGTTGTTAGATGAACAAATTAATTCTATAAGAAGAGAGTTGATTAATCTTTCTGATGCCGGCGTAGTAAGATCTGTAGAAAAGGAAAATAAGGTTTATTACTACTTAAACAAAGACGGTGAGATGTATGAGGGGCTGGATAAAATATTGGCTCCAAAACTTGAAGCTACAGCTAAAGAGGCTAAAAAAGTTAAGGCTGGTAAGGTGGAAAGCTCTAATCCTTCTGGTGATAAAAAAGGAATTGTGGTTAAGGATGCAAAGTTGAATCTGATTGGGGATGAGCTTTCTAAAACTGATGGAGTTAAGTTGGTTGTAGCGGCGGGTCTTCTGCTTAAGAATTCACAGAAGGGGCTGGATCTGTTAATTGTTGGCAACTTTAAAGATAAACAAAATAATGAACTTAAAGAAAAGATTTCCGGCCTTGAGAAGAAGCTTAATAAGGTGTTAGATTTTGTTATTTTGGATGAAGATGCTTATATCTACCGCGTTAAGATAAATGACAGGTTTATAATGTCGGTGCTTCAGGGTAAGAATGAAGTTCTGTTTGATGAAATAAAAGTAGGCTAAGCTTAAGGGAGATTTTTGAGTATGGAGATAGAATATTATGGGGCAAACGCTATTAAGCTTAAGGAAGGTAATGAAAGCATTGGTTTTGATTTGGTTTTGCCAGCACAAAATAAGCCAGTTGGCCTTAGCAAAGATCTTCGGGCAATCTTTTGCAGTGATGAGGCAAAGTTTAGCCGCATAGGAAGGGTGGATGAGGTTAACTTGTTTAGAGTGCCAGGGGAGTATGAAATTGGTGCTTTTGGCGTTAGAGCCCTGGCGGTTCCAGCGCAGGGTGATGTTTATGGCACAACGAGCTCTAATGTCTATTTGGTTGATTCGGGTGATTTTGGATTTGTTGGAGTGATTGCGTATGCGTCTAAGGCCTTAAGCGGAGAGGCTATGGAACTGTTGGCGAATGCTAGGCTGATTGTGATTCCAGTTGGTAATGGTGGATTAAGCTTAGATCCGGAAGATGCTTTAAAGATTGTGAAGGATTTGAATGCTGAGTTTGTGGTTCCTGTGCACTTTGATGACGGAAAGACAGCGTTTGAGGTTGCACAATCTCCAGTAGAAACCTTTGTAGGATTAACAGGGAAAGAGGCTGAATATTATGATGCTAAGCTTAATACTAAAAAGCTTAGCGCTGGAGTTGATGGCTTTAAAGTTGTCGTGATTAGGCCGTAGCCTATTATTCTGTTAACCGGTAGGAGTGGAAATTGGATTGTATCAAGAGCTGCTTTAATGCTTTAAAAAAAATCACTCTGTAGGGAGTGGTTTTTAGTTTAGTCTTTTTTGTTAGTGTAGGCTGTTTGTAGGAGCCCCTTCTTTTTTAGGGTGCGGATTCCTTGTGCGCTAACTTTAAGCTTAACCTTTTTTCCGTCAATAATAACGGTTTTGTTTTGGAGGTTGGGCTTCCAGGTTCTTTTTGTGTGGCGCTGAGAAAAGCTGACATTATTGCCATATTGCTTCCCTTTGCCCATTACTTCGCATCTTTGCATGGTGAATTTATATTGATTAGACTTTGTTAGATTATAGAGGATTGTTGAATTTTTTTCAATATCAGGGGAGTATGTTCTATAATTAAGTTTAGGGTTCGGGGTGTGGCGCAGCTTGGTAGCGCGCACGGCTGGGGGCCGTGAGGTCGTAGGTTCAAATCCTGTCACCCCGACCACATAGGTTTGGTTTTGGACTTATGTGTCAAATGTTTTATGCGTATAGAGTTAGTAGTCCGCTCAAAGATGTTATTTGCATTAGTTTTAGGGCATTTGTTAGGACGACTTAATATTTGATCCTATAATTGCAGCTAGAACTTTTTGTAGCGCTGAGGTAGTTCTAGAGGGTGGTATAATTTTGGTTAGTGCTGGTTGTAGGGGGAGTGGTCGCCCAAATCTTTTTGATTTTGGGAGGAAAGTCCGGGCAGTATGTGCGTTTAAACAACAGTTGCTAACGGCAACCGTCCGTATTATTGCAAAATAGACGGATAGGGAAAGTGTCACAGAAAATAGACGTGCCAAACTTAATTATGTTGAGATTGGAAGCGGTGAAAAGATAGTTTTGTGTGGTGACATACAAAAACTGGTAAACCCTGTTGGCTGCAAGGTAGGGAGCGTTCTTAAAACTATGTCTAATAGTTATTTTGAAACGCACTTGAATGCTCTTGTTTTGAATCCGCGTTTTAGAGCTCTAAAGAAATTTAGGTGCCAAGATAGATGACCGCAAATCTTTTTAGATTTACAGAACCCGGCTTATAAACTTTATAGCTAGCTAATAAAAAACACGCTTTTAGGGCGTGTTTTTTATCTAAGAAAGTTAAAGAATTAGAGTTACTTTTTATTGACTACTTCAATAAGCTTTTTGAAACTCTCTTCATCTTTAACGGCAATATCTGCAAGAACTTTTCTATCCAGAACGATTCCCTTAAGCTTAAGCTTATTAATAAAAACAGAGTATTTTTCTCCGTTAATTTGGCAGGCGTTAGAGATACGGGTAATCCAAAGTTGTCTAAAATCTCTTTTACGGTTACGGCGATCTCTGTATGAATATTGCAGCGAGCGGTTAACGGCCTGTTTGGCTAGGCGGTAAGAACGCCTCCGGTTTTGCTGCATTCCTTTTGCAAGCTTTAAAACTTTTTTGTGCCTTCTGTGTTTAGTGAAGCCTTTTTTTACTCTCATAAGCTCTGTTTAATTTTTTTGTGGTTATTATAACTACATTCCAAGGGAACGTTTAATATTCTTTTCTCTACTAGGGTGGATTTGAGCGCTTTTACGGTTATTGCGTTTGCGGCCTTCTGACTTTTTTTCCATAAAGTGGTTCAAAAAGCTGCGGCGGCGCATAAGTTTGCCAGATCCGGTAACCTTAACCCGTTTTGAAGTACTCTTGTGTGTTTTAATTTTTGGCATCTTCTGGTGCTTTTAGATTTAATTATCTGCGTGGCGATAGATGATACTAATATTACGACCATTAAGCTTAGCTTCTTGATCTATCGCAGCCCATTGTTCTATTTTAACACTTATCTCTTGTATCCTCAAGAAGGCAAGATCTTTATGAGCATTCTCGCGCCCTTTAAGCATCATAGAAACTCTAACCTTATGACCTTCTTCTAAGAAATCTCGCATCTTTTTAAGCTTAGTATCAAGATCGTGATCTCCAATTTTAAGCGAAATGCGAACCTGTTTAACCTCTGTGACGTGGCTAGTTTTTTTTGCGGCACGCTCTTTTTTTTCTTGCTGGTATTTGAACTTACCAAACTCGATGAGCTTAACAACTGTGGGGTTGGCTTGAGCAGAGACTTCGACTAGATCTTTTTTTTCTTGGTGGGCGAGATCTAGCGCCTCTTGTTTGCTCATAACACCTAAAAGATCGCCATCTTCGCTGATGACTCGAAAGGTATCACCTTGGATATACTGATTCTTGTTGATTCTAGCTTTTGGAGCTACTTTTCTGCTGCGTCTTCTCAAGTTTTTAGTTAGGAATTTTGTTTAGAAAATATCTTCTTCAGGCTAGATTATAGCATAAGCTTAAGTTTTGGTTCCAGCTTTTTATGTTTTAGAACGATACTGCAGAGCTTCGCTGATGTGCTTTTCTAAAATTTCTTCAGAAATATCTAGATCGGCGATGGTTCTTGCAACGCGAATAACCTTCATGTAGCCTCTGGCGGTTAGTTCTAGCTTGCTAGCCGCGGTATCGAGCAGTGTTTTGGCGAGAGGATTAAGCTTAGCGAGTTCTTTAATTTGCTTGTTATTCATCTGTGAGTTTGTGAAAGAATCATCTTGAAAGCGCTTAGCTTGGGCTTTGCGGGCGATAAGAACTCTTTTGTGGATCTCGCTACTTTTTTCGGAGGGAGGAGCTTTAAGAAGAAGGAGATTGTGCTTAATTTTTTGAGCAGTGACGGTGATGTCGATTCTATCTAAAAGTGGGCCAGAAATCTTTTTATTGTAGTTTAGAACTTGCAGCGGGGAGCAACTGCATTCACGGTCTTCATCTAGGGCATAACCGCAGGGGCATGGGTTTTGAGTGGCAATAAGCATGAAATCTGCAGGGTAGGTTGAATTCTGGTTGGCTCGGGATATGTTTATGATGCGATCTTCGAGTGGTTGGCGGAGAGCTTCAAGAGCGAATCTTGAGAATTCGGGTATTTCATCTAAAAAGAGGACTCCTTTGTGGCTTAAGCTTATCTCGCCTGGACGAGGGATTTTGCCGCCTCCAATCAGGGCGACAGAGCTAGAGGTGTGATGGGGCGAGCGAAAAGGTCTTTCGGTTACGGATTGTTTAGTTTCACCGGCTAAGCTGTGGATTTTGGTGATTTGGATGATCTCTTGTTCGCTGGGAGGCGGCAAGATTGAAAGCAGTGCGCGTGCCATCATGGTTTTGCCGGCTCCAGGTGAGCCGTTAATCAGAACATTATGATGACCGGCGGCGGCAATTTCTAAGGCTCTTTTAGCTTGAGATTGGCCGATAACATCTGCGTAATCGGTGTGGGATGCTTTTGTGTTTTTGTTGAGTTGATTAAGCTTAAGCTGGTAAGAAGAAGCAAGCACCCCAGAATCGAGGATATCGACGACTTCGCGTAAGGTTTTACAGGGGATAATGTTGATTCCACTGATCAGCGAGGCCTGAGCTTGATTTTCTAGTGGGATGAAGATATTTTGCAGGTTATTATTCTTGGCGACTTCGATGTGAGAGATGATTCCTTTAACGGGGCGAATTGAGCCGTCCAGAGAAAGTTCTCCGATAAAGAGGCTGGTTTTGAGGTGTTCTGTCTGAGCTATTTCTCCGCTGGCAGAGAGGATAGCCAGGGCCATGGGTACATCGTAGCTGGTTCCATCTTTTGGGATGTCGGCCGGGGCTAAGTTTAGAGTGGCCTTCTTTTTTGGCATGTTAAGGCCCGAATTACGGATGGCGCTACGGATACGCTCTCTTGATTCATCGATAGCTTTAGCTCCTAGGCCGACGATAATGATATTAGGGAGACTATTGGATAGATCGCATTCGATAGAAATAATTTCCCCATCGTAGCCAAGATTTGTGGAAGAATAGACTAAGGAAGGCATTGGTTGGTGGTTTAAGCAATAGGTACTAGAAAATAGATTGTTACTGAAAGTCTGAAAAAAAGAAGGTGGTATCTTTTTATAATCTAAAGTTTAGCAATTTTTAGGCAAAGAAAAAAGCAATGACTTTGCGAGTTGCCATTGCTTTTTAATTTAGAGAAGGAGTAGTATTTTTGATTCTTTTTGTTTTTGAGCACTAATTTTGTTCAAGTGCTATTTTCAATAATAAAGCCTGTAAATTCAGAAGTCAACAGTTTAATGTTATTTTTGTACAAATAATTTATCCACAGCTTTCTAACAGGGTAGGGATAAACCTTAGGGTGGGTGTAGCTTACTTAAATCGAGAGTTGCGTGCTTAGCAAAAGTAAAAGTTACTGGCTTGGTTAAGCTTAGCTAATATTAAGATCTTATTAATATTCTTTGATAGTTTTGGATGACTTTTTGATTATTCTTTTGGCGGTTCTTTGATAGTTTTTGATTGTTCTTTGATGATTATTTTGATGGTCTTTTGGATTGGCTAGATCTTGCTAAAAGTAGGGATTGATTTTTTATTAAGCTTATGCTAAGCTTAAGTACAAGAGATCAAGATTAAAAAACAAAAACAATCAAAAATAAAATCTCTAAAAAATAGTAACACCCAAAATGGCCCTAAAGGCTGTGGAGGGTGATCGGTTAAAGGTATTTCTGGGTTTTTGCAAGCGCTACATATTTATTTAACTAGAGCGCATTTGCGGCTCAGAATGCCTCCAAAGTTTCGTTTGATAAGAAAAGAAACGAATGAACCTAAAAATCTTCTGTAGCGTATAGCTAAAAGAGCTAAGAGTAGTTCGTTTTTGCTTGATTTAGATACTAAAGTGTCGGTTTCTTTATTTAAGCTTAGTCCTTTAGAACTATCTCGGTTGTGCTCTATAAAGGGAGGTTTTTGTGTTCTTTAAGATCCGTTTTTTCTTTATTAAACGCTTAAAAACAAAAACTTAGCCCCGTTTATTTCTATATTTAGAGATGGCGGGGCTTTTTGATGTTCTGATTTTTCTCTAGATTTATAAGGCGGATAGGGTTATAATAACAGGTATAAATTCAGTTGTTTGTAATAGGGGTGGAAAATTGAAGAATCAAACAGTAGAAGTGCTTTTGAGAAGAAATCTTAGATTTTTTAAGTTTAGCCTGCTTTTGACGGGTAGCAAACAAAAAAGTGTTCAATAAGGAGATAATAAATGCAGCCGGAAGTATCGAAGCAAGAAATGGTTCCAGAGAACGGTACTCCTCCGAGAGAGGAGATACTGCAGAGCTTGGCTAGGGCTTATGGGCAAGAGGCGCCTGTGCAGGGCAAAGATCAGGCTCCGGCTAGCTCGGAGTTAGCCTCGACGGACCTTTCGAAGGTAGGTTCTGTTGGGCTAGAGGCTGGTTTGACGAATTTTGAAACGAAGAGCGCGGATGATAGTTCTAGTGATGATGACAGTGATGACGACAATAGACCAGATGAAGATTCTATACCTGTGGTTAAGCCACTTGCTATGGGGGCGATGAATCCGGTTGTTCCAGCTGTGGCGGAGCAACCGATGGCTGCAGAAGATAGAGATGAGATTGAAATGCAGTGGGTTACAAAGGCAAAAAAGATTGTTGAACAGACTAAATCTGACCCTCATTTGCAGGAGAGAGCCGTTTCTAGATTGCAGGCAGATTATCTTAAAAAGAGATTCAATAAAGATATAAAACTCCCTAAAGAGGTAAGCGACGGTAGTTAGTATATGTTTTTTGCTATCTTTATATTACTTTTAATTTCGTTGATTATTGCCTCAATCGCTTTGGTGATTTATATAGGCTACCGCAACAGTAGTAGAGAACTTAAGAACTACGAGCGTGGTTTGAAAATGGTTTCGTTGATGATTCACCTACCACCTTCAAGTGAGGACATCGAGGGTGGAGGCAGAGATAAAAGAGATGTTGTAGAAGAGACAATAGCTCCCGCTGAGGTGATGTACAACATTTTGGCGAGTACAGCTAAGAAAGGCTTTAAATCTACTTTTTATGGTCAGAAGCACATCGGTTTTGAGATTATTGCTGTAAATAACACAATAAATTATTATGTTGCCGCCCCAGTATCTTTAATAGAGGTTATAGAGCAAGCCGTAACTAGCGCTTATCCTTCGGCCAGAATTGAAGAAGTTGAGGAGTATAACTTATTTAATGCCGTTGGTAAGATTGGTGGAACTATTGGCGGAGAGATTCATCTGGCAAAAGATTATGCATATCCGATAGCGACATTTAAGGAAACTAAAAGAGACACGATGCAATCGTTGTTGAATTCTTTAATTTCGCTAGAAAAGCAGGATGGGGTTGGGCTACAAGTTTTATTGCGGCCTGCTCATGAGAACTGGGCCAAGAATGCAAAATCTGTTGCCAGCGATAAGAAGAAGGGAAAGAAGAGTTCTAAAGGCCTTAAGCTTGGTAATTTGCCAATTAGGCAAATTCTTGAAGCGCCGTTTAAGGTTCCAGAATGGGACACAAAGAAAGATGGCGATAAGCCAAAGGAACTTTCTAGTTCTGAACAATCAATTGTAGAGGCGATTGAAGGTAAAACACAGTATCCTGGCTTTGAAACTCTAATTAGGATTGTAGTATCTTCAAACACTTCTGCTAGGGCGCAATCTATCTTAAATAATCTTACGGCTACCTTTGCTTTATACAATTCTGAAGGTAGAAATGGCCTTAAGTTTAATGGAGCGAAGGATATTGAGAAGTTTGTGACATCTTTTATATTTAGGTTCTTCCCGCAAGAGATGAACAAAGATATTATGAATAGCATTGAGCTTGCGACACTTTTTCATCTGCCAGATCAGAAGAGCACTCCGACGTCAAAGCTACAACGTCAAGCGGCTAAGCAAATTGATGGCCCTTCGAACATGCCAAGCACTGGTCAGTTAATGGGATTTAATCTATATAGAGGCATTAAGAAGGAAGTAAGGATAAGCGATGAAGATCGCTTGAGGCATATGTATATTATCGGTCAGACTGGTACTGGTAAATCTACGTTGCTTAAAAACATGATGATTCAGGATATGTTAGAAGGAAAGGGCTTCGCTTATATTAGCCCACACCCGGCAGATCCAAATGATGTTCTTGGGTTTGTTCCTAAGAATAGGGTTGATGATGTGATCTATTTTAACCCGACCGATATTCAGAACCCGATTGGCCTAAACTTATTTGAGTTTGATCCGGCTCACCCTGAACAGAAAGATTTTTTGATTCAGCAGTCAATTAGCATGCTTTATGAACTTTATGATCCGAATAGGCAGGGAATGATGGGGGCAAGGTTTGAACAAATGTTTAGACCGGCTGCTCTAACTGCAATGGCGGATCCTGCGGGTGGAACTATAATTGATTTGCCAAAGTTGTTTGTGGATAAAGATTTTTTGGAATCTAAGCTTAAATATGTAACGGCTCCAGATGTGATTGAGTTCTGGCGCAAAGAGATGCCGGCTTCGAGTAAATCTAATGATCACGGAGAGCTTATTTCTTGGTTTGCGAGCAAGATTGGTGCATTTAGAACTAATGAGATGATGCGTAACATTGTTGGTCAGTTAAAAAGTGGAATCAATATTCGTAAGGCCATGGATGAGGGCAAGATTGTAGTGATTGCTTTAGATAAAGCTAAAATTGGTGAGATAAATGCGAAGCTTTTGGGGATGATCTTTTTAACGCAGTTTGGTATGGCTGCTTTAAGTAGATCAGATACGCCACCAGATCAGATTCGGCCGTTTACACTTTATATTGATGAGTTCCAGAACTTTTTAGTAGACATTGTTACAACAGTATTAGCTGAGGCTCGTAAGTATAAGCTGAGTATGGTGATGGCTAACCAATACATGGGGCAGCTGACAGATGAAATTAAAAATGCAGTTTTTGGTAATGTTGGTTCGGTTGTTGCTTTTAGGGTGGGCCCAGAAGATACAGAAACTCTGACACAACAATTTCAGGGCGTTTTTGGTGCCGATGATCTGATTGCAATGCCAAACTTAAATGCTGCCGTAAAAATGTTGGTTGGGGGAATTCCTGCAAATCCTTTCACGATGTTTGTGCCTTTTCCAGATAGAAGGACAAATCCAGATATAGCGGAGGCCTTAAAACGCCTTTCAGCCTCTAAATATGCTAAATCTAAATCTGAGGTGGATAGAGAAATATATGAGAGGATGAAAGATGATTCTTCGGCGCAGGGCGCGGGAGGTTCTGTTAAGGATGAGATTGGGGCAATGAAGCCAAAATCTTTTTTGGATGACTTTTTAGCTAAGAAAGGTGCTCAGCCTGGTGCTGGTTCTATGGGGGCAAGCTCGCCGGCAGTTGTTTCTGCAGAGCCTCCGATAGTTCAACCTGTGGCGGCCCAGCCTTTGTCGCCAACCGATACTCTTAGAGTTGGAGATCAGACCACCCCCAGTAGTAGCGAGTTTGTTATAAAGTAAGTTAGACAATAGATAGGGTCGAACATCTCACAAGAGAGCCTTGTTTTGTGGTATAGTTAAGCTTAAAAGTGTAGAAGCTCTTTATAGATTCTTTAGGAGGGATAAGAAGAGATTATTGTAATTCTTTTAGGCTGTACAGTCTTTTAGAAATAAGATATTAAGCTTAGCAGTATTCTTGAAATTTTTAGTATGGCTAACGGTGATTATGATTCCAGTCAGATTCAGGTTCTAGAAGGTTTAGAGCCGGTGCGCAAGCGCCCGGGAATGTATATTGGAAGCACAGGCTATGATGGGCTCCATCATCTTATAAAAGAGATTGCCGACAACTGTATTGATGAGGCTATTGCTGGGCACGGGACGAAAGTTCTGATTACAATTTTAAGTGATGGCGGAATTAAAGTAGAAGATGATGGGCGTGGTATTCCGGTTGATAAACATGAAAAAACTGGTAAAAGTGCGTTAGAGACAGTTCTGACTGTTTTGCATGCAGGCGGAAAGTTTGATGGTGGCGGGTATAAAATTTCTGCCGGTTTGCACGGTGTTGGTTCAAGTGTAGTTAATGCCCTTTCTACACGCTTGATTGCAGAAGTCAAAAAGAACGGCAAATTGTATAGGATGGAATTTAAGATTGGTGTGCCCCAAGGCGATATAGAAGTTATTGGTGATGCTGAAGGAACAGGGACAACAATAACTTTTTGGCCTGATTTTTCTATCTTTGAAAAAATGGAGTGGGATTATGAATGGGTAGTTAACTATATCCGTCACCAAGCTTACTTAACAAAAGGCGTTTATACAGAGGTTGTTGACGAGAGAACAGATAAGAGTGAAGCGTTCTTTTTTGAAGGCGGAATTAAATCTTATGTAAGGCATTTGAATTTTGGGAAAGAGGCAACACATGAAGATATTTTTTATGTAGAAAAAAAGATTGAAGATGCCGAAGTAGAAATTGCTTTGCAATACACAGATGCATACACAGAAAATGTTTTTTCTTTTGCAAACAATGTCCCTAATCCTGAAGGTGGAACTCACCTGACTGGCTTTAGGACGGCTCTGACGAGAGTTATAAATGATTACGCGCGGAAGAATTCGCTTCTTAAAGAAAAAGAAGAAAACTTAAGCGGAGAAGATGTAAGAGAAGGTTTAACTGCGGTGATTCTGGTGAAGATTCCCGAACCTCAGTTTGAGGGGCAAACCAAAAATAAGCTTGGTAACCCAGAAGTTAGAGGTTATGTGGAGCAGGTTTTTGCGGAAAACTTTGCCTACTATTTGGAAGAAAATCCTAATTCTGCGAAGAAGATTATTGGAAAGTCACTATTAGCTGCAAGAGCTCGTAAGGCGGCTCGTGCTGCTCGGGATAATATTATTCGCAAAGGAGTGCTTGATGGCGCCTCTATGCCAGCTAAGTTGACAGATTGTGCAACAAAAGATCGAGCAAGGGCGGAGTTGTTTGTGGTAGAGGGAGATTCTGCTGCAGGATCTTCTAGAGAAGGCAGAGATAGCGAGGTTCAGGCGATTCTTGCTCTGAGAGGTAAGGTTTTGAATGTAGAGCGAGCTCGAATGGATAAGATGTTTGCCAACAGAGAGATTGTAGATTTAATTAAGGCTCTTGGAACAGGAATTGGTGAGCAGTTTGATATGAATGGGTTGAGATATGGAAAGATAATTATTATGACCGATGCAGATGTAGATGGAGCCCACATATCTACATTGCTATTAACGTTGTTCTTTAGACATTTTAGAGAATTGGTTGAAGGCGGTCATATTTATATTGCGCAACCTCCGCTGTATGGTATTAAATCTGGCAAGAATCTTAAGTATCTATTTACAGATGAAGATAAGGATAATGAAATAGATAAGCTGATTGAGGCGAAAGAAGCAAAAGGCCAGAAGATAGATGTTACTCAAGATAGGATAAAGCAGGCTGGAGTTGAGATCAACAGGTATAAGGGTCTTGGGGAAATGGATGCAGATCAGCTTTGGGAGACAACAATGGATCCAGAAAAAAGAGTTTTGCTTCAAGTAGCAGTTGAAGATGCTGAAAGGGCGGATGCTGTTTTTGCTAAGCTTATGGGCGACGAAGTTAGTGTTCGTAAAAAGTTTATAGAATCTCAGGCAAAGTTTGTTAAGGACATAGATATTTAAGGAGATTATATTGTATGGACGACAACGATAATAAATTAGAAGAAATACAAACTGATGTTGATTTAAATCCTTCTGCAGCGCAAGAAATAAGGCCAGGTGGAATTCTTAGTGCAACTGTTGAAAATGAGATGGAACAGAGGTTCTTGCAGTATTCGATGAGCGTGATTGTTTCTCGTGCGCTTCCTGATGTAAGAGATGGCCTAAAGCCGGTGCACAGAAGAATTCTTTACACAATGGAAGATAAGGGGATTCGATCTTCTGGAAAAACTAAAAAGAGTGCAGAAATTGTTGGTGAAGTGATGGGTAAATATCACCCACACGGTGATGGGGCAATTTACGATGCGATGGTAAGGTTGGCTCAGCCGTGGTCTTTAAGATATACGCTTGTTACACCACAGGGTAATTTTGGTTCTATGTACGGAGATGGTCCGGCGGCATCTAGATACACAGAGGCTAAGCTTAACCCGCACGCGGAGCTCTTGTTGGATGATTTAGATAAAGACACTGTAGACTTTATGGATAATTATTCTGGAGAATACAGAGAACCTAAAGTTCTGCCGGCAAAACTCCCGAATCTTTTGGTAAATGGGCAGATGGGAATTGCTGTAGGAATGGCAACAAACATTCCTCCGCATAATCTTAGTGAAGTTGTGGATGCTACTACAATGCTAATTGATAACCCCGAGGCTAGTCTTGAAGGGCTGGGCGAAGTTATTCATGGCCCAGATTTTCCGACAGGAGGAGTAATTTACGGTAAACGTTCTGTTCAACAGGCTTTTGCTACCGGGCGTGGAGGTGTAGTTAACAGAGGTGTTGCAGAAATTACAGAAGGCAAAAATGGGCGCTCACAAATCGCGATTACAGAAATTCCTTACGCCACTAACTTGGCTACTCTAATTGAAAAGATTGCCGAGCTTGTGAATGATAAGAAGATTACGGGAATTGCTGATATTAGAGATCTTACATCTAGGGGTGATTTAAGAGTGATGATTGATCTTAAGAAGGATGCTTATCCTAAAAAAATCTTGAATCAATTGTATAAACTTACTCCTTTACAAAGCACATTCCATTACAACATGATTGCGCTAGTTGATGGTATCCAACCAAAAGTTTTAAGCTTGCCAGAAGTTCTAAAGGAATATATTAAACACAGGCAGGTTGTTGTTAGGCGTAGAACTGAATTTGAGTTAAAAAAAGCCAAAGCTAGGGCGCACATTCTAGAAGGCTTGATGATTGCACTTGATCATATTGATGAGGTTATTAAAGTAATTCGGGCAAGCAAGACTACCGAAGAAGCGAGAGAATCTTTGAGAAGCAAATTTAAGCTTAGCGAAATTCAGGCCAATGCAATTTTAGAAATGCAATTAAGGCGTTTAACCGGCTTAGAGCGGGCGAGAATAGAAGAAGAGCTTGCTGAGCTAACTAAGCTTATCGCTAAGTTAGAAAAAATTCTGGCTGACGAGAAAGAGATCTTAAAGATTATTAAAGATGAGCTTGCTAAGCTTAAAGAAAAGTATGGCGACGAGAGAAAAACTAAGTTTATCCCACAGGAATTAGACGGCTTTAGCGAAGAAGATTTGATTCCGAACGAAGAAGTTGCTATTACAATAACAGGCCAAGATTATATAAAGCGGGCGCTTTTGGCAGATTATCGAAAGCAGAACCGTGGCGGCAAAGGAAAGCGTGGGATGGGGGTGAAGGATTCTGACATTATTAAGAGCTTGGTGGTTGGTGGAACGCACGATACGCTTTTATTCTTTACTAGCAAGGGTAGAGTTTTGCAAACTAAAGCTTATGAGGTTCCAAGTGTTGGCCCAAATGCCAAGGGTACTCCGCTGGTTAATCTTTTGAATTTACAACCAGAAGAAAGCGTTACGGCGGTATTAAACTTAAATGCTGAAGTTAAGGCGCAGTATTTGTTTATGGCAACTAAGAACGGAGTTATCAAGCGGAGCAAGCTTGAAGATTATAAAAATATTAGAACGAATGGAATTATAGCGATTAATCTTGATGAAGGTGATGAGCTGCACTGGGTGGCTCAAACCGATGGTGAAAGAGAGGTTATTCTTTCTACTGCAGATGGGCAAGCTCTAAGATTCAGTGAGACTGAAGTTAGGCCGATGGGTCGTTCTGCCCGAGGTGTAAGAGGTATGCGCTTAAGGCCAAATGATCGGGTTGTGGGGATGGATATTGTTGTGGAAGGCTCTACGATTGTGGTTATATCTGAAAACGGCTACGGTAAAAAAACGAAAGTTGATCAGTTTACACCGCATAAGCGAGGTGGAGTAGGAATTAAAACGGCCATAGTTAATTCTAAAACAGGTAAGATTGTTGATGTTAAATCTGTTACTTCAGAAACTGGAGAGTTGATGATGATTTCTGAATCTGCTCAGGTTATAAGGCTAGCCTTAACGGATGTTCCAAGTTTAGCGAGAACAACTCAAGGCGTAAGAGTGATGAGGCTTTCTGAGGGTGATAAAGTAGTGGGCTTTGAGGTTGTGCCAGAAACTTTAGAAAAAGATAGTGAAGATGATATTCAAACAGAGATACTGTAGTTTATAATACAACGCTACAGCTGAGAGTTCTTGTTGTATACGGGTTGGTTCTAGTTTATACTGAATAGAGTACATTTAGCTTGAATAGTTAAAAGTTGGGCTCTTAATATTTTGCGAGGAGAGCTCAACTTATTTAAGCTTAAGGTAAAGTATCCCTTATAAAATTGGGTTTTGTAGATTGCGCTCATTTTTGGAGTGCTTTTATAATCTAAAAACACATAGAGTAGTGAGGGCTAGGTAGTTTAAAAATTTGGTAGTGCAGCGTCAACGTTAAAATTTCTATTTTAATGTTTTGAGTTTGAATAAATGTATATACAGAATGATTCAGCATCAAGTTTCTTTTTTTGGAGAGTTTGATCCTGGCTCAGGATGAACGCTGGCGGCATGCCTGATACATGCAAGTCGTGCGAAAAGCTACCTTCGGGTAGCGGAAAGCGGCGGACGGGTGAGTAACGCGTAGAAACATACCCCAAAGTGAGGGATAAGCACCGGAAACGGTGTCTAATACCGCATAATATCTACGGATTAAAGCTTTAGTGCTTTGGGAATGGTCTGCGTCTGATTAGCTAGTTGGTAAGGTAAAGGCTTACCAAGGCGATGATCAGTAGCTGGTTTGAGAGGATGATCAGCCACACTGGAACTGAGACACGGTCCAGACTC
>CAYWUW010000004.1:38444-41847 GCA_964461505.1 uncultured Candidatus Saccharibacteria bacterium | reverse complement strand
ACCCCGGTTGCCAGGATGAAAACCTGGTGTCCTAACCGTTAGACGACGGGACCTCTAACACCTTATTTTACCACATCTAGCGCCTATGCTCTAGTTCTGGTAAAATATAGAAGAGTTAAGCTTAACTCTTAATAATTAAGCTTATAAAGGGGATGTGGTGGAATTGGTAGACACGCATGCCTTAGGAGCATGTGCCTTAAAGGCGTGAAGGTTCAAGTCCTTTCATCCCCACCAATTTTTGAATTTATATGGAGCCTGTAAAAAAAAGAAGAGATAGAAACAAAGAAGCTTCTTTGAAGAATGGCGATAAGCCTGAGCTTGCATCTGAACTGGAATCAAAGATTAAAGAGCTGACAGAGGCTTTACAGCGCGAGCGGGCTGATGCGCAAAATCTTGCTAGAAGAAGTGCTGAAGAGAAACTTAAGCTTAGTGGATATTATAAGGCTGAGGTAATTAAAGAGTTGTTGCCGGTTTTGGACGCTGCGGGAAAGGCTCTGGATGTTGCCAAGAATAGTAAGCTTAGTAAAGAAGCTGAGGGAATGGTTGCGGTGCTGAATAAGTTTAGCAAGAGCTTGGCAGATTTGGGCTTAGAGAAGATTGAGGCGGTTGGTAAAAAGTTTGATGAGGAGTTGCACGAGGCGATCTCTTTGGAAGATAGTGACGGAGAAAAAGATGTGGTAACTAAAGAAATGCAGCCTGGTTATAAGCTGGGGAATCAAGTTTTAAGGCACAGCATGGTTGCGGTGCGCCGTTAACCCTAAGGCTGACCGGCCTTTTGAGCGCGTGGGCGAAGTGGAACTGGCGGATCTTATTGCAACTAGAGGGGGTGCTTCGACAGCAACAGGATCAGGATGACATAACAGAGGTGCAGTGATATACTTAAGCTTAGTAAGTGTAATTTGGGGTATTAGCTCAGTTGGTTAGAGCGCTTCGCTGGCAGTGAAGAGGTCAACGGTTCGAATCCGTTATACTCCACCAGGATATTATTTTCTCAAAGGCAGTAAATTCTAAATACCAGACGGGGCACTTTGCGCAGTATAGCTTTTATGAATTCACCGATCCGGGTGATTACAAACCAGAGACAATATTTGTGGATATTCCATTCACCCAAAACAGAGCATACGGTGATTGGCAGCTGCCTATGGGCCGTGTGGTTCGTAGATTTGTAGTGAAGGATGGCGAAGAAGAAGTGGCCATAATACAACTAATTACATACAGTTTAGGAAAGGGTAAGAAGTTCTGCTACGCACCATATGGTCCGGTTGTTAAAGAATATTCTAAAGAGTTGATTGAATTTATTATGGATGCCCTTTACGACGTAGGTAAAGAAGAGGGCGCTATATTCATCCGTCTAGATTTTTATCCTAAGATACCAAAAGATTTAGTTAAGTTGAGTACGATATACGCAGGTAAGAAGACTATTCATTCTAGCCAGTTCCAGCCCAGAACAGAGTGGGTGCTTAAGCTTAGCAATGAGGATAGTATGCTAGCAGAGCTAGACAAAGGGACGAGGTACTCTATTAGAAAATCTGAGCGCGACGGCATTGAGGTAGAGATTGCAGATAAAAAGCTAACCAAATACTTGCCAGATTTCTATAGACTGATGCAAGAGACTGCTGAGCGAGGCGAATTCTCGCTACATCCAAAAGAATACTACCGGGCAGTTTTTGAATCTTTAGAAAATGGATCTGGATATCTTGTGGTGGCAAAGTTTGGAAGAGAGGTAGTGGTTATTAATCTAATTGTAGTAAGCGGTAATTCGGCAAACTATGTATTTTCTTGTTCAAGCTCGAAATATCGAGATAAGATGCCGGCCTATTTGGCACAATGGAAAGGTATAACCCACGCTAGCAAAATGGGGTTAGAACTTTATAACTTTGGCGGAATTAGCAGCAAAGAACACCCTCAGCCATCTTGGGAAGGGCTAACTAGATTCAAGAAGAAGTTTAGGGGCTTAGAGCTAGAGCATTCTGAGCTGATTGATTTGGTGATTGAGCCGATATGGTACAAGGCATACTGCGCCACTAAGGTAACGCGAGTTCTTTTGAAATCTGCAAAGCAGCGGGCAACCACAAAAAGTACAGCAAGCTAGATGCGTTCTGCCATATTACCTACTGATTAAAGGACTGCTTTATTAGACCGAGGAGAATGCGCTGAGCTGTTAAGTTTAGCAGATTTAGTTTATGTCTATTCCACCAGGATATTATTGTTACTTAATTCTTGCCGTGGGCTTGTAGCCATTTGGAAATTTGTGTAACGTTAAGGTTTTTTACGGCAACCTCCACGGCAAAATCTTCGAGTTCTTTATCGCTAACTTTTAAATCAATAGCATTTAGGCTAAGGAAGATCAGGGCCACCATAATGCCGGTTCTTTTGTTGCCATCAATAAAGGGATGGTCACAGATTATTCCCCTCGCAAGAGCGGCAGCCTTTTGCCAAGCTCCAACGTAAATGTCTTTGCCAAAGATGGCTTGAGTTTGAGTAGCGACGGTAGATTTTAAACGGGATTTAGAGCGAATTCCGTGCGAACCCCCACTAGCATCTACAACCTGGAAATGGATAAGTCCAATATCTTCATAATCTAGAGTTCTCATAGGCGCGAGATGGGGAGGGATCTTGGGTTTTAGCGCCGGCTAAGGTTTTCTAAAGCCTTTTTGTGGCGTTTAATAAGTTTTTGACTAACCTGTATTAGTTCAAGCTTATCTTCAGCTATTTCTTGGCGGGTGGGTTCCCAGTTAAGCTTAACTTCATCCCCTGGTTTTAGACCAGCTCGTTTGAGTTCTTTGGCGGGGATTGTGACTCCGAGGCTGCTGCCGATTTTGATAATTTTTTGAATGCTTGTGTTCATATTGAAATATTATAACAAAATTATAATACTTTGCAAGTTAAGTTTAAATTACTGCATTTGATCTATCGTTATTCCGCACGACATCTATTATGAAATCAACGCAGATCTCGCTCATTAAGTTTAGGGCACTTTCGGTATTGAAAGCCGTAGATGAATTTGAGTGGTAGTAAACTGAGGCCGGAAAATCTTGAAGTTCTGAGGTTGTTTCATCTTCTGCAAACTTAAGTTCGCCTTTTTCTAGTCTAGACCTTAGGGCTTTATAGTCTACGGCGCCATGGCCACCATTAGAAATTAGAATTGCTCCTTTTTTCAGTTTTTTAATTTTTTCGGAATCTAGAATTTGGCCAGCTGGGGTTGCCGTGTGATTCGTGACGATATCTGCTTTTGAACATAGTTCATCTAAACTTAAGTATTGAACTCCCCATCTTGATTCTATTTCGAATTTTCTAGTACGGTTCCAGTAGTAGATTTGTTTAACCCCCAAACCCCTTAGCATGCTGATCATTGTTTCGCCAATTCTTCCTGCGCCAATTACTCCTACTAATAAATCTTGCA
>CAYWUW010000004.1:5209-38434 GCA_964461505.1 uncultured Candidatus Saccharibacteria bacterium | reverse complement strand
ACTCTTAGTAGTAGAAAAAGTAGATTCACCCGTATTTGAAAGAGCGGGCAGCTCTCTAACTAATGCTAGCATTTGTGATAAAGAATATTCTGCAACAGCATATGTATTTGCTCCTGGAGTGTTGCCAATTGCTATATTTCTTTCTACTGCTGCTCTCCAGCCTGGTAGGAATGCTTGCCAGTCGGCGGCAGTTACTGCGATGGCCTTAAGTTTAGGAGCGGAAGAAATAGCTTTTTCTGAAGGATGTTCTACCCCCCCAGAATATAGCCATCAATATCTTTAAGGGCTTCTATAAGCTCATCTTCATTAAGCTTAGGGTTCGGGTTTCTGACAACTTCAAAGCCAGCTTGTTTCAATTTATTTTCATGATCTTCATTAACGAAGAGCGTATCTGTTATTAGTATTTTCATATACTTAAGTTTAGCAGATTTAGTTTAGGCTGCCGCCTGCCTTGAGAATATCACCCGCTAGATATACGGCTCCTGTTTGATCTATACCAGTAGGTGAAGTTAAGTACGAAAGCGCAGCTTGATCCATTAGGCCAGACGCCCGGAAGGGCTTTATCTTTTCAGCCTCAAGATGTTCTTTTCTTTTTGGAGATCGCTTAAGCTTAGCCATAGTTCCACCGACTCCACTAGAGGGCATAAAACCGGTTGCGCCTAAAAGACTTTCGAGCTGCCCATCTTGCCGGTGGACTGGTGCAGAGCCCTGAAATAAACCTTCACCGGCAAGTTCTGCTAGCCAAACTTGGATTGGGAGTTTACTCTGAGAACTTCTGCGATTGTTATAAGCTTCAGAATAAAGCGCTTTGGCCCACATCATTGGTGGATAGAGGAAATCTGGGCCGCAAGCTTCTTGGATTGGGTCTCGGTGCTGTTCTTGAATCATTTGACCTCTTGCTGCCGAAAAGCCATGGATGCTGGAAGCTTGCCCTGTAGGACCTAGGACTATTAATCCAATGTAACCCTGAGCTGGCACAACCAATCCGCTATCAGAAAGCTCGTAAAGAGAGCGTCTAAGGCTGGTTAATACAGAGAGTTGGCTTTTTGATGCCTCGTAGGTTCTGTCTAGAACCTCTTGGGTTAGCTCTGGAGTTGCGACAGATAGAATTTCACCCTTGGCATCATTTAGAACTTCATGACCATTCTCGCCAGCAGATTTTACTCTTGCGTGCTGATCTAAAACTACTTTTTCTAATTTATTCATTTTGCTAAACTTAATTTGTTTTTGTGCTTGTGTATTATTGCATTTTATGTCTTGATATGTTAAACTGTTCACTATGTTGAACAACAAAAACGAACTTAAGAAATATCTAGCAGCTTATGGCTTAAGCTTAGATCAGGCTAAAGTTTATTTGGCTCTTTTAGAAAAGCCTCTTTCGCACTTAGAACTTGCCCGAAAAACCGGAATTAACAGAACAAAGATTTACCGGATTGCCGATGATTTAGAAAAATTAAGCTTAGTAAAAACTGAACAGCTAGATTCTGGAAAGGTTTTATCGGCTTCAGAGCCAAAGAATCTGGAAGTAAGCTTAGTTACTAAAGAGGAGGAATTGAAATCTAAAAAAGCAATTTTAAAAGAGCTTTTGCCAAGCTTGAATAATCTTTTTGAAAATACTGAGAATGAACTTAAGTTTAGCGTTAGCACCTATGAAGGCGTGGCGGGCATGAAGCAAATGCTTTGGAATGAACTAAAGACTAAGGGCGAAATTCTGGTTTTTGGGAGTGGGACTTTAGAGGATCTGGTTGGTTCTAGAAGATGGGCAGAAGCACACAGGCAAAGAACTTTAGACGTTGATTACAAGATTAGAGAGATTAACAACCGCGGCAAAAAGCCGATTAAGTTTACAGAAAATTCTAATTTTTTGAATAATTTTGAACGTAGGCACATTGATGAAGAGTTATTAGATTTAGAGCAACAAATTGCAATTTATAATGATACGGTAGCAATCTACCACTGGAGAGATGATCAGAAGGTTGGTGTAGAGATTAGAAATAAGGCTTATGCGAGTTCTATGCGCCAAATGTTTGAGATGTATTGGGGGCTTTTGCCAAAGGAGTGTTAGAAAGCTGAACCTTAGAGTGCTAAGCTTAATTGTTTTAGGGTTTTACGAGCTTTAGAGAAGCCCGGTTTTGGGGCTGGAGGTTTTGGCGGTGACGGGACTCTTTATATGTGTGTTGTTATTTGGGATTCTTAAAAGACATTAAGTAGCGATCTTTTTGATCTTCAACTAAAACATCTAGCGTGAAGGCGATGTCTTGCGTTTTAGCAGAACCATCAAATTGGGTGAGTTCGGCAGTGAGATTAAAGCTTTGGCCTGCGGCAAGATCTTGCTTAAGCTTAGCAATATTGTTGAGCTGGGAATTGGTAAAGATGGTTAGAATTGATTTATTGATTAGATCGTTTTTTGCGTAACCGAGAGAGCTTGTGCCGCTTGATTCGATGACAGTTCCATCTTTTTGTACGACGAAATCCCAGATTTCTCGTTGATTGCGAGGGTTTTTGGTAGAGTAATTAACAAACTGTTCGGAATATCTTTGCAGCGCAGTTTCATCGTTTTCGATAATCAGGAAGATCATTGGTCGGCCTTCAAGAATAATGTGTTTAGCAACCAGAGCAACTTGCACAAAATCGCCCTGCTGGTTTTTAAGCTTTGTTGTGCCCACTACATTGGGGTTTTCGGTTGAGCTGACTTCTTGAATTTTATCTAACCAAAAACTGAGCGAAGTGCGTGCTTCTGGCTGGATGAGATCTGCGAGATTCTTGCCTATTAAATCGGGCTCTTGGTAACCTAGAACTGAATTGACCTCGCCATTAAGTGTAGAGATTCTGCCGTCGAGATCGATAACGGCCATAAAGCTTTCGCGCCCGCTGGGGAAGGTGTTGTATTCTTGCAGATAAACAATTCTTTTGCAGCGAGGGCATTTGATTTCGATAATTCCGGCTACAAAAGCTCCTTTAAAAAGAAGGCGCCCGCAGCTGCAGCGCCATTCGTGGCTAGATTTTTGGGCGGAGCGGCCTCTTCGATCTGTAATGTTGGTAGGTTGGGTTTGTGAATACATGTTGAGCCGTAATCATTACTTTTGTACTAAAAAATCCCGCTTTCTTTTTTTTCTGTTAGACTTTTTAGGGCCTAAAGAGGTTTAGAAAGCGGGCTTCTTTTAAAATTAAGTTTAGTGGAGCCTCAACGTCTTATATAAAAACAAGATTCTATAATGAAGTATAGCTTATTTAAGCTTAAAAACAAGAACTTGTTATGCTGTGGGCGCGGGTGGAACTTGCGGCAAATCTAATTGTGGAGCTTGCGATGGGCTTGGTGGAAGATTGGTAGCAATTGTTGGAGGCGGAACTGGCGCTTGCGGGTTTAGGCTGGGCGGCGGAGCTTGTAGCCGCAATGTTTGTAAGTAGGCTTTGTGTTTGCGGCGATGGCGAATAATTAAGCTTAGCGAAAGGAAGGTTCCGATGATAAGAGTGGCGGTTAGGGCGATAAGTAGCCAGGGGAGATTTTTGGCATCTTCTCCGGATTGGATCCGAGCCTGGGCAAGCTTGGTGAGTTCGGCGGCTTTAGGATGTTCTGGGTAGAGATCTTGAACTTTGTTGAAATGTTGGATGGCCTGAGAATAATGAGCTTGGTAGAAGAGTTCTACCCCAGCCTGCCATTCGCTTTGCACAATGCTTTTTGTATTAAGATTAACGGAGGAATTATTGGCTAGGTTGGTTAGATCGGCGATATCTCGAATGTAATTGAAAACCCCATCGCCCTGACCAGATCCATCAATAGTGTATGTTGCGATTCCGATAACTTCGGCGCTAGAGTTGAAGACCGGACCGCCGCTGTTGCCATGGCCAATTGTGGCATCGGTTTCGATAAGTTGATTTGGGCTGCCGATAGCGCTTTTAATGGCGGAGACTTTGCCGTAAGTTAAGGTTGGAGTGTTTTCTTTGGGGTCGACTAAGCCGTTGGAGCTGGCTCCGGACGGAAAACCGAGAATGTTGATGTCGCCGCCTTGGGCGAGATCTTTAATAGAACCGATATTAACAGAAGGATAATTGTTGCCTTCAAGCTTAAGTAGAGCAACATCAGAAGATTTGAATTCGCCGATGTAATATCCATCGATTGCGCGATAATCAGAGGCAATTAAGTTTAGGCGCTTGAGCCCATCTTGCCCATCGGAATATTGCTGGTGATTTTTGGTGGCGGTGGCGAGTTCTTCAAGATCTGGCTGTTTTAGACCTGTGGCGGCGAGAAGATTGGTAGTGGCGCCAGAAGATTGGAAGACGCTTTTTGGAATGGTGGCAAGAGCCTTAAACAAGGCGTTGCTTTTTTCTTCGCTGCTGGTGGCTCCGATTAAATCGGCTTCGCTGAATCCGGAAAGGCTTATGAGATCTTCCATATAACTACTGTCGCCCTGAGTGTAGGCATTAATAGCATGCAAAATTACTAAATCGAGAGGTTCATCAACCACAACGTGGCCATTGGTAGCTAGATAGCCTTCGCCGCCAACAAAGAATCCGCTGCCCATGCTCGCCTGGCAATAATCGGTAAGATAGGCTTGGCCGCCTTTGGTGATATCCATACAAAAAAAGTTATAGATGCGCACCACGGCTGGGGAATAAAGTACACCGACTTTTTCGGAGGAGCTTAAATTGCCCAGTTCTGCAGCACTAGCCTGCGATGTAAAAGTTAGGCGATCAAAAATAGAAAGCTTGCTTCTGGTTTGTTCGATAGTAGGAGGTAGAGTGTTAAGCTTAGGGGTGGCTTGGGCAGATTCTAGTGGAAGATTAAGCTTAATAGAACGGGCTATTTGATCTAGAGTTTGTTCTGTTTGTGCAGAAAGACCATTATTGACGGTGATTAGAAGTGGGAGATTGTTGAAGAAAGTTAGGTAAGATCTAAAACTTGCATCGAGATTGGCAAGAACTCCATCTGCCTCAGAATTGAAGCGCCAATCGCTAACCAGAAACTTTTGATTGGCAATGGTTTCAAGGTTAGTGGCGCTAAGCTTAAAATTAGGATTCTTTTTGGCGACTAGAGTTTGTTCTGCGGCGCCTAGATTTTGTGTGCCGCCGGTAGGATCTTGCAAATAATATTGTAGAGTTAGCGACCGCGCTGATGTGCTGGAGGCTGGTTCTGGATTGTTTGGAGAAATACGGATTGAATCGTAGGTTCTGGTTGCTTGGAGCTCGCTACCAACATAAAGTTTGTTTGATTTGGTGTCGAGAGCTCCGGCGTAAAACTTTTGGTTATCGAATTCTAGAGCAAATCCGTAAGTTGAAGTTATGGTAGAGCTGCTAGAACTTTGCGGTGTGGTTTTTGAAAAAGCTTGGCCAAGAATATTTCTGGCAGAACTGGCGGAATTAGAATTGCCAAGCGCAAGGTAGATAATTGCAAAAAGAGCTAGCAGTGAGCCGAATGCAAATAGAGCAGCTAAGCTTAAGTGGCGCTTTCGGTAGGCTTTAGCATGATGCGGCTTGAAACTCCCTGTTTTATCTTTTGGGGAGATTGCTTTTTTTAGAACTCTTTTCTTAGTTTTTTGAGCCACCCTAACTTTATCTTTCAACTATGATTAAGCTTAAGTTTAACATAAAAGAACTCTGTTAGAATTTTAGGTTAGAAGAAGTATGGAAGTTGCAATTGAAAAAAGTTGGAAAAAAGCTTTATCGGAATATTTTGCATCGGAAGATTTTAAGAATCTAGCGGAATTTGTTAAGGGAGAGTACGCCGCAAAGATGGTTCTTCCGGAAAGCAAGAATATTTTTAGAGCGCTAAACTTAACTCCATTAGAAGATGTGAAGGTGGTGATAATTGGGCAAGATCCGTACCATGGAATTGTTAATGGAATTTGCCAAGCGCAGGGTTTGAGTTTTTCGGTTCCGGCTGGAATTAAGAATCCACCAAGCTTAATTAATATCTTTAAAGAATTGGAGGCGGAATTTGGCAAGAAGCCCAAAGCGGAAGTTAAGTTTAATGGTGATTTAAGTTGTTGGGCTCAGCAAGGGGTTTTATTGTTGAATGCGGTGTTAACGGTGGAATCTGGCAAGGCAGGTTCTCATGCGGGTAGAGGTTGGGAGAATTTAACCGATGAGATTATTAAGCTTATTTCGCGCGAACGGGAGAATGTGGTTTTTTTGCTGTGGGGAGCTTATGCGCGGAAGAAGAAGGATTTGATTGATGATAAAAAGCATTTGATTTTGGAATCGGCGCACCCTTCTCCGCTTTCGGCCTATGGCGGGTTCTTTGGTAATGGGCATTTTAAAAAGACTAATGAATGGCTTAAGCTTAAGAACCTAAACGAGATAGTTTGGTAGTAAAGATAGAAGCTATAATTAAGCTTAAGGCTAGGGCTGCAATTAGAGGTTGAGATTGGCCGGTTTGGGCGAGTTCTTGTTTGGCGGTAGAACTTAAGCTTAGGGTTTGATTTGTTTGGGGAATTGAGGTGGTAATAGAGGCGAGATTCGAAGTTGAAGCTAGAGAACTGACTGGATTTGTTGGAGTTTGGCCTTCTTGGGGAATTTCGGGAGATTCAGGATCTTCGGGTTCTTCGGGATTTGGAGATTTTGCTTGGAAGAAGGCGGCGGTTGGGCCGATAAAGCTGATGTGTTCGGTGTTGCCGTTGTTATCTTCTGGCTGGTTTAAGAAGTTATCGTCATCGCCAACAATAATGAGCATTCTTTTTACTAAGCTTAAGGCGGAATCTGAACCAGAAGAAAAGCCGATAAAACGTGTGGTGTTGTGGCCGCAGCCCATCTTGTTAATTAAATCTGTAGTGGTGTTGGCGGTTGTGCAAATGGATTGGTTTTGATCTCCTTCGGTAATCCAATTGTTGGGCGGAATGATGCTTTCAAAAATGAGTTCATCGTTAAGGTTAAAGAGCCGCAAGATGGCGGCGGCGCCAAAGCCATCGCTGCGGGTTTCGAGATCTCCGAGCCAAACTCCAAAAGCTTGCAGAGGTTGGGAGAACGTGAAGAGCAGGCCATTTTTGAAGTTATTTTGATCTCCAAAACCGTTTTGGGATTCGTTGGCATAATATTGGCCCTCGAATTTGCGCGGAATTGGGGCGAAATCTTGCATGGTGTTGCCGTTGTAGGTGTTGGCACCGGAACCGGGGAGATCTAGCTTGGCTTGGTATTGGTAGCTGTTGGGGGATTTGGTTCCGAAATCGTTGGGGTCAGAAGGGTTCTTCATATCAACATTATCTGCCGTAACGGTGATGAGTTCAGAATTTAAGTTTAGGAATTCAAAGTTGTTGGGATTTTGGGGAGTAATTGTGGCAGTTTGAACAGAGGCTTCACTGCCCTCCTCTTTTAGATTATCTAAGCTTAAGAGCCAGGTGGAATCGAGGTTATCGGCAAGGTCGAAAGCTTCTTGTTGGCCAGTTCTTTTTTGGGCTGGAGTTGTTCCCCAGGCTCCGACTTCTTCAGAAATAAAGACCTGCGGAACTTGTTCTTCTGCAAAAGTTGGTTGAACAAAAATTAAGCTTAGTAAGAATACGGCGCTGAGCGAATATAGAAGAACTTTAAGTTTGGGCATAATCGGAAGTGGGAAGGGTTAGTTTTTTGTGGGCAAATCGGGATTGATTTGGTTGTAAGTTTAGGGAACTGGTTCTAGAAATGCAAGCGTTGGATTTTGCTAAGCGGGTGTATAATTAAGTTTAGCCCTGCTTTTTTCTGAATATTTTTTATGTTCAGGGAGTTCAATATTCTGATGATGCCCCCGTGCGGATTCTATGAGAACACCCACTTGGTTTTAAACCAGGAAATATAGCGGGGCTATTTTAGCTAGAGATAAGAATTAAGCCGCTCTTCTGTTGTCTTTTGGGGCAAACCTAGCTCTGGCACGCTCTAAACCACCGTTGCTTGTCCAGTCTGTAAACGTAGATATTGACTCTACCGCTATGTCTAGCGCAAGATCTATAGATAGAGATCCAAGCTCATGAACCTGTTGTAGCCACTGTTGAGTAAACATTGCCTCTATCTCTTTCGATAGCGGATCCGGATTGAGGTTGTATAGATTCTTTATGGCTAGAGACTTATAAAAGCTTAGTAGGTCGTTGATGATGTGACGCGCTAACCCAGGGCTATCAGGCGTTAGCCTTTTGGCTGCTTCCATGTCAAAAACCATAGGTACGCCATTTGCGCGATTCCCAACATTCTTTGCCTGGAAGTCTCCGTGGAAAAGGCCTGCTGACTGCATTATCGCCAGAAGACTCGCGAACTCCCCCATCCTACCCTCTCTAAGTGTCCCTTGCTTCGGTAAGAACAGATCTTGCCTAGAGAACGGTTGTAAATCTGGCAAAAATGGTGTCACTAATGCACCGTACTCGGAGCCCGTCTTCCTGTCTGTTGTAAACAATACACGCCCCTTAGGTATTGTGTGTTCTTCACCCACAATACCCCTTAATTCTTCGTAGGTGTCATACTCTTTCATTATCTTTGTGGCTGCGCCTATCTTAACTGCAACTATTTCCTCTGGGTTTCTACTGCTGGAGGCTATAACCACACCGTTGGCGGAATCACCAATCTTGGCAGTTTGAGCTCCTTGTGGCTCAAAATCCTGAAAGAAGTGCTCCACTACACTTTCTGGAGCTTTTATTTTGCTACTCATAGAGCTCCTTTACGGTAATAGGGCTAGGTTTGAGAGCCCTAAACGGGGGATTCGGCAATCGGAGATTCCCGTCTTCTTCGGGAATCTGAAGCATCAGTGGTGGGCTTTGAGTATTGTCTATCACGACAATCTTTCGGGCAAAATATTCCCCCACTATACGGACCGCCCTTCTCGCTTCTCTTTTTAGTATTGGAGAAACTAGGCTATTGTTAGCCTCTTCATCATATAGCTGGTCGAGCATAGTATAGTCTATGGGCAAAGAGTAGGCCGTAACCCTCTCAGGATCGTCTAAGACGTCACCCACCACTACAACCTGCAAAGTAGGATCTTGCCTATTAACAAAATGGTCCGGAAAGTTTGTTCCTTTTACCCAATCTTTCATAATCTGTTTAGATTATATCATTTGGGCTGTAATAAGTCAATAATACAACCAGTCGATCAGCCTCTTTTCTAGACTACGTCTAGATTTTGAAAGAAAAAATATCCCTTCCGGGATATTTTCATTTCAAGCCTGGCGCGCCCGGAGAGATTCGAACTCCCGACACCTGGTTCCGAAGACCAGTGCTCTATCCAGCTGAGCTACGGGCGCCTAAGCTTAAGTATACCACCTCTCCCCTGTCGTCTCGACTGAAACCCTAGAGATCTTTCGACATAAGCTCGAGGTGACAAATTCTTATTTTGAGTTGTTGATGGCTTCGATGAGGGAATCTTCTTTATTGGGGCGACGATTTTGGTTCTGCTGGGGGCGAGAATTTGAATTTGAAAATTGGCTCTTAGGGCGAGGCTGCTTTTGGTTTTTTGGTTTTGAGAGGGATTTAAGCTTAGAATCAGGATTCTTTGGGGTAAGGACATTAGAGTTGGGATTTGAGTTGGCAGCTTCGGCAAAAACGATGCGACCTCCGGCGGTTTGAATGATTTTGGTAGATTTAAGTTCTACAGTTTGGCCAACCTTGCTTTGGGAATTTTCGGCAACAACCATGGTTCCATCTGGAAGATAACCAACCGCCTGGCCCTTATCGTCTCCTTTTTGGATAAGCTTAATTTTGAAAGTTTCACCGGGTAGAACTTGAGGTTTTAGAGCTTCGGTAAGATCTGCTGGATTGAGAACGAGAGCTCCTTCAATTTTGGCGCGTTGAGCAAGGTTAAAATCTACTGTAAAAAGTTGGGCGGATTTGCTTTTGGCAAAGTTGAGGAGTTGTTGATCAACCTCTAATTTGGAGCTTGGCAGCGTCTCGTTTTTAAGCTTAAGGCCCGAAACTTTCATCAGTTTGCTTAAAACCTCAAAACCGTAGCGGGCACGAGCTCTTTTAAAAGAATCGCCTTCGTCGGCAAGATATTGGAGCTCATCTAAAACAATGTTTGTAACAGTAAGTTGCGAGCCGCGCAAGAACCCAACCTGAGCTAAGCTTAAAATGCGACCATCGATAATAGCAGAGGTGTCGAGGATTAGTTCTGTTCGACTAGAATTTTTGGGTTTGGGGCTAGAGCGAAATCTCATTGTTTTTGGAAAGAATAAAGAAAATAATATCTACTTTTAAGTTTAGCATAAAGATTTATAAAAGACTGCAGTGCAGATTCATTTTTGTGGTTCTGAGAGAAGTGCAGCGGAGTCGGAGCGGACTTTATTTGGAGGCGAAAACGTTGTTGAGCGCTTCGCGGAGAGATCTGGCATCTTGAATAAACTTAGATTTGGAGCCGGAATTTGGCGCTAGAAGGCCAGAAAAGCCGAGCTTTTTGGCCTCGTTTACTCTTTTTTCGATGTTGGGAATGCGGCGGATTTCACCACTGAGACCGAGTTCACCGGCGACGGCGAGATCTTGCTTTAAGCTTAAGCCTTTGGCGGCAGAGGCGATGGCCATGGCAACGGCAAGATCGGCGGCAGGTTCGCTAAGCTTAATTCCGCCAACTACGTTGATGTAAATATCTTGTTCTGAAAGGTTAAGCTTAGTGCGCCGAGTTAGCACGGCAATAAGAAGGTTAAGGCGGTTAAGATCGAATCCGGAGGCGGCTCTTTTTGGGTAGCCAAAGTTGGTTTTGCTAACTAGAGCTTGGACCTCAACAAGAATAGGCCGGTTGCCTTCCATGGCCGCGAAGACTATAGAACCATCGGTAACTTGCCTTTCTGCTAGAAGTGATTGAGACGGATTAGAAACTTGTTGGAGACCGGATTCAGTCATCTCGAAAATTCCGGCTTCGGAGGTTGAACCGTAACGGTTTTTAACCGCGCGGAGGATTTTGAATCCGCCATAGCGATCTCCTTCTAGATTTAGAACGACATCAACAAGATGTTCGAGAATCTTTGGCCCGGCAAGCGAACCTTCTTTGGTAACGTGGCCGACGATGATTAGGGCTGTTCCGTTGGATTTAGCGGCCTGGGTTAAGATGTGGGTGGAATTGGTAATTTGAGAGACGGAGCCGGTGGCAGAAGTAACCTCGGAACAGGCCATGGTTTGGATGGAATCGATTACCACGAGCGCCGGCTTAAGCTTAAGGATAGTTTGGGCAATATCGTCGGTGGAGGTTGATGAAACAATGCCGAGATTGGTGGATTTTGGATCTAGGCCTAAGTTTAAGCGAGAGGCGCGCGCAGCAACTTGCTCGGCAGATTCCTCGCCAGAAACATAGATTACTTGGCCAGAATTTTTAGAGATGGCAGCAGCAATTTGTAAAATTAGGGTTGATTTGCCGATTCCGGGTTCGCCGGCGATTAAGTTGACGCTAGCGGGAACGATTCCTCCGCCCAAAACTAAATCGACATCTTCGATGTTGGTTTTGAGCCGTGTTGATTCTTGCTTAGAACTTTTGGTGAGTTCTGGAACTGATTTGGCTTGGAGCTCGTGGCCGGTTCCGGATTTTGGGTTTTTAGAACTTTTGGGTTCGTAGAATTCGACAAGTGTGTTCCAGGCTCCGCAGTTTTCGCACTTGCCTTGCCATTTTGTGTAATCTTCTCCGCAGTTGCTGCAGACAAATTTGATCTCTTTCTTTTTGGACATAAGTTTCAGTTGACCTAGCCTTAAGTTTAGCAGAAGCGAGAGATTCTATGAGATTTCTTGAATTGGAATGTCGCGCTCCTTAAGCCATGCAGTAGCGCCGGCAGCCATAGCATGAGCAATCTGCGGAGATCTGGATTCGACTGGCTGACCCAACATGTAGGCTACTGCGTTGTGACGGGCTATACTAGGTTGACCGGCCATGTTCTCTATGAAGACATAGGGCAAATTATGTTCTAGGATATAAAAGATTTCAGCAGGATAGCGAGCAATTCTATTAAGCTTAGCCTCTTTAGAGACTCCGTCTGGCCGGCCTGAGATTTGCTCCCAGAGATCTTGCATGGAGCTTTGTAGAAGATAGACGGCACGCATTCCGGCTCTGGCGGCAACAACTTCTGGCTGCTGAGATTCGATAATCTGCTTTAGGCCGGTTACTTCGATCTCTAGGTGTCTTGGTTGCCCTTCTGGTGGGGTTGGCGAACCGTACCAGTTTCCTGAATGACGGACTTTTTCCATGACGGCGCCAGTAGAGAAAACTTTCTCGGGGGTATTATGAACGTAATCTTTGGGAGATTCGCCATCTCTGATTCCCCTAGAGGTTAGAGAGACAGACATAAGGCGAGGATTATCTGCACCCCAAGTTGCAGCATCTGCTTCGAGAAGACCTTCGATTACTGCCCCGTTGACACCAGATTTTCCTCCGCCCATAGGGCCAGAAACGACTGTTATCTGCGGAGTTCGGATTCTGTTTTCCATATTTGACTTATTTTAGCTTTTATCTAGGAATATTGAAAGCTTAAGCTTGATTGTTGAAGGTCTGTTTGGGATTAAGTTTAGAGAGAGGGGTTGTTAAGTTTGCTATGTTTAACGGTGTGGGCGGTTGAGATTCTAGCGGAACTTGGTGTAGGATTAAGCTTAGTGTTAAAGAACCTGCCTAAGGAGGGTAGAAAATTTTAGCTATGGATAGAGTTATGAAAGCATTAAAATCGATCAATCCGGTTGCTCTTGTTGCAGAAATGCTCGGAACTTTTGGATTGGTTTTTGCAGTTTTGGCTGCGCTTAAAACTGCGGTAGGTGGAGCTCAACTTTTGCAGCAAAACCCACTGGTTGGCGGCATTGAATCGGTTCCAGTTTATTTTGTTTCTGTTCCGTTGGTGGCGGCATTTGTTGTGGGGCTGTTTGTAATGACCGTTGGTAAGTTTAGTGGAGGGCACTTTAATCCTGGCATTACTTTTGGGATGTGGACGAATAAGCGCATTCGTACGCTTTCGGCCGTTGCTTATATTTTAGTTCAACTTTTAGGAGCTTTTGCGGCATTTGGAGTAATGCAAATGTTTGTTCCAGAGGCTACTAAAATTGCTTTTGATAATACAGAAGCTTGGAAGATTTTTGCGGCGGAAGCTCTTGGAATGTTCATTTTTGCCTTTGGGGTTAGTGCAACTGTTAGCGAAGAAAGAAGCGCGCTTGAATCTGGCTTAATGGTTGGTGGATCCTTATTCTTAGGTTTGCTTTTTACGGGCTTTGTAAGTGGAGCCGGCGGTGGGTTCTTGAATCCTGCTGTATTTATGGCAACTGTGCGTGAATCTATTACAGATTTAAGCTTAGGGCCAGTGTTTGGACCTCTACTTGGTGCAACTGTTGGTGTAACTTTGTTTAATTTGATGAATGATCCTTCTGCGCTGAAGGGTGGATTGAAAATTAAGGCAAAATCTAAAAAGAAGTAGTTTTTTAGAAGTTAAGCTTAGTGTTTAAATTTAGAGCTCCGGAGGAATCTGGGGCTCTTTTTGGTTGTTATCTTTGTTGTATGGAATCAGCGGTGGTATAATTGGAATCATCTCGTTAGAGATTATTCCATTCTGAACCATGGCATGTCGCCATGACGTGCTTGATTCAGAGGATCTATAGTGGAATCTATTAAGCTTAGGGCTTTTTAGGTTTTTTGTGGAGGGGTACCCAAGTGGCTGAAGGGGCGACTTTGCTAAAGTTGTAGGGGGATGTTAAGTCCTCGCGGGGGTTCGAATCCCCCCTCCTCCGCCAGAGAAAAATTTGGAATATTTTAAGTTTATTTGTTAAGCTTAATACTAAGATAGTTTACTCTTCAAATATGTTGATAGACGCAACAAGTAGAATAATACCCACCTACGATTTTGTAGGTTTTTTTGTTTTCGGAAGACGAGAAAGGATACACGAGAAGTTTGAAGTGTTGGGCGAAGAAATACTTGAGGCATTTTATGCTGAACAGGGCCTTCTTGCTACGTTAACTACAAATATAGAGACTGGCACCGTTAGTGTTGGGGTTGGCATTAGAGGGTCTAGGTTTGAAGCGGCTAGCACTTGTAGAGCACTAATTAAAGAGTGCAGGCCGGCTGGAGTAGAAGTTGGACTCAAATATCTCCATTGGTACTTGTGGGAGTATCCCCAGCAAGAACTTTATCCAGGTTATACAGGTGAAGTTATTCCGCTTAAGCCGAGAGAACAGCTCTAAGTTTTAGGTTCGGAGGACTTTTTTGAAGGATTCTTTGAGCTTGGATTCTGGCTCTGCAGAAATCATTGTGTCTTGGCCAACTCGGAGTAAGCCTAGCGCGGTGATAAAAGTATGGTCAGAGACTTTTTCGGTGAGATCTATGATTCCCTTGGCGGCATCGGCTTTAATTAAGCCAACACGTGGCTTGTGGGTAAAGGGTAGCTCTTTAGACCATTCCTCGTTTGTGTTAAGGGCTTGCGGTAGCATTGCAAGAGATGAACCGCCTCCACAGAGCATGATGATGCTTGGGAGGGCTCCGTATTTTTCACCCTGCTCTTCTACGAATTCAGAGATGCAGAGTTCGATTCCGGCCAGCCAGACTTCGGTGGTTTTTTGTAGAGCTTTTGTGGCGGCAGCGCGCTGACTTGGTGAATAGGCGGTAGAGCTAAGATTAACTTTTAGCTCTTCGGCTCTGGCAAAGCTAATTCCTAAATCTTCGGCAATGGCTTTTGTAAAGCTGCGTCCGCCGATTCCAAAAGAGCGTGTTCCTTGAACTCCGCCATCTTCTACAAAAGCGAGGTCGCAGGTTCCGCCTCCGACATCGATTAAAATGGCAGAAACTGCGCTTGATGGATCGGTTCCGATAACTGTTCTAGAAACGGCAAATGGTTCGGCGGCGATGGCCATTAAGTCTAGATCTAGCTGCGTGGCAACCTGTTGAAGTGCGCCGATGTGAACCATTGGGGCAAAGGCGGAATAAAGGCGGATGGAAAGTTTGGCGCCCTGAAAGCCGATTGGGTTAGAGATTTTATAGCCATCAACATACATGGCAACGATGGCAGAATTGATTAGTTTAACATCGATGTCTTCTTCTCCGGTTTCTTCGGCTAGTTGGCGAGCGGCCTTAAGTTTAGATTGGGCTTGGGCTTTTTCTATAACAAGCTGCATTTCGGCGGCGGTAATTTGGGCTTCGGCATCGGCGCGTTTGTAGGTGATGGTGTAGGTGATGCCGCGAACGAGTTCTCCGGCGATTCCTAAAACTGATTTTGAGACGTTTTGGCCAGCCATGTTTTCGGCCTCGGCTAGTGCGGCTTCGCAGTTATCTACTACTCCGGCAATGTCGGCGATGGCTCCGGCGTACATATCTGTTAGGCTTTGGTGTTTTTTGGATACGCCAATGACGTTAATATTATCGCCTTCGACCTCTGCAACTAAGGCCTTAACGTATTCTGTTCCGATATCTAATGCGGAAATTATTTGGCGGCCAGAGTTTGAATCTTCAGTGTTTGAGTTTTGAGAATTAGTGCTGGGTTTGGTGAATATTCTGGATTTAAGCTTAGCAAAAACTGCGCTAGAGTTCTTAATTTTAGAGCTAATGCCTTGTTTTAGTTTTGCTTTTTGGCGAAAATCCATAAATTAGCAGCCTAAAGATTTTTAGGGTTCTTTAGTCTTTCTATTTTAACATAGGCGCTATCTTTAGCTTAAGTTTTGAGTTTAAGTTTAGTTATTTTTTTGTGTGTTGGATTTAAAGGGGTGATTAAGTTATACTATTTTATATTGCTTTTGGCAAAAAATACGTGCTCCGGTAGCTCAGTTGGATTAGAGCGGGCGGCTTCTACCCGCCAGGTCATAGGTTCGAGTCCTATCCGGAGTACCAAAAAGATCTTATTAAGCTTAACGCTTTTAGCCCCTAACAAGTTCTGTTTCAAACAGAGGAGAGGGCCCAAATATAGTGCGGATTAAGCCTTGCGAAGTCGAGTCCATATCCCCCAATCTCATTGATTGTAAGATAACCTCACCCACCTCAGCTCCTGGGTGCGTTGGCCGAATAGCGTGGCTAAATACGCGGGAGCCCAAACCTACTAAAATTCTATCCTGATGACTCTCGATGCCATACCTCTCAAACAGCTTGCGCTCAGTAACTATATTAAGATAGCTCTTAGCCAGCTGTCGATTGCCGGATGTTGCTGAAACTCCCCCTGTTAAAGAATTCCTACTCCAGACTGTTCCGCCGCTTAAGTGAACGGCAAGATTAGCTAAACTTAATGTTTTCCAATAGCCATAACCATAGCCCGGATCATGGTCTGCGATAGCGTCCCAGTGTCGGCCAATGGCTTCTAGGTGACTCTTTAAAAGCTCCGGGTCAACACCATTTAAGTCGACCGACCCTAGTTCTGGAGTACTGTACATACTAAATATACTAGCATAATTAGTGTCTATAGTCAATAAATGAGAGCTGGCTTTAAATGTTGATAAGATTGGTAGAAGTAACTCAGCGCTGTATTTTAGGATTCTTTCTGGCTCGTCTTCGTTTTTGTTTGTTTTTGGGCTCTGCTTGAATTTGGTGTTTGCGGCGGATGTAGCGTTTGAGGTTCTTGCTGATGGTGGCGAGTTCTGTTTTAGAGGCACCGCGGCGGACGGGGACAATTTCTTGCTCGCCCTCAATTGAAACTCTGTAGCCGACCCAAGAGGCAATGGCTCCAAGCTTGCGCCACTTGCCTTCTGAGATATTATTGAGAAACTCGGCTTGCCTGCGGTCTTTTTTGTGCTTGCGGCGCTTTTCTTTGCGCTGGTCACGTTCTTGTTCGAACTTTTCTGGCTCTTGAGACATAAAGCTTTGCTTTTTACTAAGCTTAAGTATACTCCTACTTAGTTTTTAGAGAATTGTTTGGCGTTTTAATGCTAAACTTAAGTTTAATGCACGGGAGTAGTTTGTTTGCAGAATTAAGCTTAGTGGTGGTGGTTGGCTCGTTAGTAGCCTTAATTATGCACCGCTTTAGGCAACCTCTGATTATTGGGCATATTTTAACTGGAATTATTGTTGGTCCAACGCTTTTGAATATTGTTCATAACGAAAGTGCTTTTGGGGTTTTTGGGAATATTGGTGTGGCTCTGCTTTTGTTTGTTATTGGCTTAGAACTAAACTTAAGAGCGGTTTTTAGATTGGGCAAAGTGATTGCTTCGACAACTTTAATTCAGGTTGCGGTGACAACCGTAGCGGGAGCTTTTGTGGCGAACTGGCTTGGTTTTACGGGCCTAGAAGGCTTTATTGTTGGCTTAAGCTTAGCGCTTAGTAGCACAATTATTATTGTTAAGATTCTAAATGACAAAAAAGAATTGACCAGGCTTTATGCACAAATTGTGGTGGGAGTTCTAATTTTGCAAGATGTTGTTGCAACGGTTGGAAAGGTTTATTTATCGGCACAAGGAGGTGGAGAATCTTCTGTTTTGGATCTTACTTTTTTGCTGGTGCGAGGAGTTTTGGTGAGCGGCGTTCTATATTTATCTTCAAAAGAATTGTTGCCTAAGCTTAATAAGAGCTTGGGTGATTCGAGGGAATTAATGATGTTGTTTGCGCTGGGCTGGGGGTTTGGCTTTGCAATCTTGTTTGAAAAAGTGGGGTTTTCGTTAGAGATTGGGGCTCTTTTAGCAGGAATAAGCATGGGCGGAATTGGTGTTAGCCATGAAATCTCTGCTAGATTAAAGCCGTTGAGAGATTTTTTTATTGTGATCTTTTTTATTGTTTTAGGCCTAGAGCTGGTTCCGGCGAACTTGCTGGGGGTTTTGGTTCCGGCCTTGATATTAAGCTTAGTAGTGGTGGTTTTAAAGCCGATTTCGGTTCTGGCATCTTTAGGCTTAAGCGGTTATACAAAAAGAGCTAGTTTTAAATCTGCTGTGGCCTTGGGGCAAGTTAGTGAATTTTCTTTAATCTTTTTATATTCGGCGGTTGGTTATGGCTTGGCTAGCGAAAAAGCCAAGGCAACAATTACGCTTGTGGCCATATTCAGTTTTGTGGCCTCAACTTATATGATGAAGTATGATGATCAATTGTTTGAGTTGCTAGAGCCTAAGCTTAAGTTGTTTGAAAGAAGAATTACAAAATTAGAACAGCCGGTAACTTTGCAGAGTTATCCAATTATCCTTTTAGGATATAGAAAAGGTGGAGCGGAATTTATTCGTACTTTTAAAAAAATGAAGAAGCGTTTTGTGGTGGTAGATTATGACCCTGAAGTTATTGAGATGCTAGAACGCCAACAACTTAATCTTTTGTATGGAGATGTTGGGGATCCGGAGATTATGGAAGAACTGCAAGTTGAAAAAGCCAAGTTGGTAGTTTCGACTATTTCGGACTTTGCAACCAATGAGCTTATTACAAAAGTTTTGAAAAAGACCGATTCTAAAGCTGTTTTGATTTGTTCTGCCGATAGTACGGCGCACGCAGCAGAGCTTTACGAGCTTGGTGCAGATTATGTAATGCTTCCACACTTTATTGGCTCCGAAAAGATTGGTTCATTCTTACAAAGAAGTGGCCTTAGTAAATTAGAGTTTAAGAAGTTTAGGCAGAAACATATTGAACAAATTGTTGGTTATACTGCAGATGAAGAGCCAGAAGCCTTAAACGACCCAAACAACGTATAGCTTAGACCTCTAAAGGTGGCTTGGAGAGAGTCTACTCTCTCCCGGGATAACGAACACTGTTAAATGGCCATTCGGATTCTACCCATACTTTTACCGTTTCAAATAATACCTTATCCGTACCCTTATCTAATTCACTCTCACGAACCCACGCATACACATCTACTTCAAACTCATTATCTTCAGAAGGGAAGATGTAAACACAACCAAGGCACTGACTCTCATCAAGATCCATAACTGTATAAGCAAATGAAGATCTTATCTGAAACTCTTTTTGGTGCCAACCTAAATCTATTAAGTCTTGCTCTAAAGTAAGATCTTGCGATGGCCATCTTGATCTTTCTCCAAAGAAGCCCTGCAGATGATCTACGCTAGACATCACGGCGTCGTAGTCTTTAACAACATCGTTAACAGTTAACATTCTAAGGCGAAAAGTCTCTGTTTCTAACTTCTCTGGAACCTGAAAATCTGCTGGTACAATTTTACTCATTTTAACTCCAATATCATATCGATCATTTCATCACCCTCATCATAAAAAGTACCAACTAGCCTAAAGCCATTCTTCTCAAAGTAGTGAACTGCCCTTTGGTTTTCTTTAAGCACGCCGTCCCAAAGAATTATACGCTCTTTTCCAAGCTTTCGCACGATATCAGTCACATAAGTAAAAAGCTTTACGCCGAGACCGGTGTTTTGATAATCATCAGCAATCGTAGGCCCAAACCTACAATCTTTTTCATCATCTAAATCATATCTGTAAGCCTTAAATCGTTCTACATCTCCAGCAGGAATTTTAAAGCTAAACTCCAACAAAGCAATAATCTTATTCTCAGATACCGAATCCGCCTCCGTTTCTACAACAAGTCTTAGCTTATCTCCATTATTTATTTCTCCACAAAGCTTAGATGCCTTTGGCAGGGGAGTTTCTGGGGGCAATATAAAAGCTCTCGTTTCATCAGATAGTGCGTTTAAAAAAGCATCGAGATTATCCTCATCCGTTACAACCAGTGGTCTAAGTACAGCCTCATCTTGATCACCCAAAATAAGCTTATAAGTTAGCAATTCAGGTTTTTCAAAAACAGAGGATAGGGAAAATATCATATGGAATATTATACCAACCTTGTAGAGTTCTAGCCTTAGTTGGCGGGAAGAGTTACGCTTGATTCGGCGCTATAATAGCCGGCGTCTAGAACTACCACTTTAGCGGTGTGTGCAACTCCTGCCCCTACATTAACCTGAATACTATTTAGACCAGAAGCTGGGCTTAGACTTTGTACAAGATTGCCATCAATATAAAGCGAGACACTCTGAAGGCCGTGAGTTCCTTGGGTTACGCTAAAGTTTAAGTTGTACTTTCCGGAGCCAGCGCTACTGTAATTTATAGGTGAAGCCAGAGGTTTAATATCTTCACACTTATGGAAGTTGTCTTCGTTTTTGAGATCGTATCCTGCGGCTTGGTATTCGACATCCTCTTCGCCTTCTCCGGTTCTAACAGCGGAGGCTTGGATCTTTTCTTTAGCTCCTTCTGGAGTACAGGCTCCGGCTAGTTTTTTAGAAACGCGATCAACAGTAAATTCTTTACCTGGGAGTTCTTTTGGTTTTTTGAACCAACTCTGGAAGAAATCTGTACGACCATCGACTGTAAGCTGTTGGATTCCGGCTGGCTTTTCGAAGAAATCTTCTGACTTCCAGCCCTTAAGCTTATAGACATCTTTCATGAAACCAGTGTATATTGGACCGGTCATGCGGCTAGTGATAGCATGCATACCGCCTCTATCGCTACGGTCAACAACAACTCCAGTGGCAATTTTAGCGGTGTAGCCCATCATCCACCCTTCGGCGTTACGGTTGGTTGTTCCGGTTTTAGCAGCAGCTTTAATTCCCGGAATAACAATATCTCGACTGTTATGACCGAAGGTTCCAGAACGCGCATTATCATCGCTTAAAATATCCCCCATGAGCCAGGCTATTTCTGGGTTAAGAACCTGTTCACCAGAAGTATCCTTCCATTCATCAATAACTTCTCCGGTTGGAGTTTCAACACGAAGAACTTTAGCTTGAGGTTTGTACTTTCCTGCTCTAGCGAACGTGGAATAGGCTTGGACATGCTCTTCTAACTTAACCTCACAACCTCCGAGAACTACAGCAATGCTGTAAGTTTTTTTGGCTGCTTTGGTTAGTTCGCAGAGATCTTTATCGCCCATGGCTTTGGCAAGTTGAACGGTTGGTTCGACTCCGGCCGTTTCAATGGCACGAAGAGCGGGAAGGTTTCTAGATTCTGGTAAAGCGTTGCGGATAGACATCGGCCCCTTAAACTTATTGTCGAAATCGTTTGGAGAATAATCACCGCCATTATCACCTAGGCCCTTCCAGGTTTTAGGGGTGTCTAAAATTGTGCTACCTGGGCCCCAGTTTGGGCTTTCAAAAAGCTTGGCGTAAGCAAAAGGCTTAATGCTACTTCCGGGTTGGCGTGGTTCGGCAGCCTCGTTATATTGCCCAAAGCCTTCGTAGTTAAAATCGCGGCTGCCAACGTAAGACAGGACTTGTCCGGTTTGAACATCTACAGAAACTAGAGCTGCATTATCACCTCCCCCGGCAACAACTCGAGCCATGCCAGAAGCAACTTGTTGATCTGCAATTTGCTGCATATCCCAATCTAAAGTGGTAATAACTTTGTAACCGCTGGTTTGAAGGTTCTTGTTGCCAAACTTTTCTTCGAGCTCTTTTTCGACTTCAAGCACAAAATGTGGAGCTTTAATACCATCGTACTGACCTCTAAGAGCAAGTTCTTTGGGCTGAACTTGATCTAGCACAGCCATAACATCTACACTATCGGCCTCTTGTTGTGAGATGTAGCCGAGTTCAACCATGCCTTTAAGCGCGGCATTCATTCTAGCCTTAAGTAAATCTGGTTTAAAGGAATCGCGGTAAGGATCGTACCGAGATGGGCTTTGCGGAAGAGCGGCAAGAAAAACGGATTCTGAAAGAGTAAGATCTTTAGCGTGTTTGTTATCTCCAAAATAACGCTGAGCGGCTCGTTCAACTCCGGTAGCGGTTCCTCCGTAGTTATTAGAATTAAGATAGAGGGTTAAGATTTGATCTTTAGAATAGGTTCGTTCGACCTCTATGGCGAGAATTAGTTCTTTAAGCTTACGCGAATAGCTTTTTTCTGTTGTGAGCAGTTCATTTTTAACAAGCTGCTGAGTTATGGTAGAACCACCCTGGCTGGTGGCATCACCACTAGAGCTGTTGCGTAAAAAGGCGCGTAGAAGACCTCTTGGGTCAAAACCACGGTGAGAATTAAAGCGGCGGTCTTCTAGGGCGATGGTGGCTTGCTTGATTTTGTCAGAAATCTGATCGCTTTCAACAACGGTGCGATCTTTTTGACCTTTTTGTTCCCATAATAGAACTTGGCCAGTGCGATCATAATATTTTACACCGCTGTTTTGAATTCGAGCGGCGATTTCTTCTGGCTTAAGCTTATTTAAATCTTTACGATAATAAGCAAAAAGGCCGAATATTAGCAGGCCAAACAGCAAGAGGCCAATTCCGGCAGCCTTAAGGCTAAAAAAGAGCCCTTGTTTACTGAAGATAAACTTAAAGAATCGTTTAGGGTGAGCATACCAAAGAGCTTTTTTAATTCGGCCCTGTGGAGGCTTTCCTAGACCATTAAGCTTAACATTAACAGGTTTAGAGGATGAGCGGCGGTTTAAGATTCCTTTTTTGGTAGAGGTTTTTTTAACTAGAGGGCTAGAAAGATTTTTGTAGTTAAGGGGTTTTTGATTTTTGCTGGTTTTAGAAATTTTAGATTGAGCCGAGCTTTTAAGGGAGCTGGCTTTATTCAAAATCTTTTTTTTATCTAATTTCATATCTTAAAATTTACAAATTGGTAAGCAGTTTAATAAAAGTGGAGGTGTTAATTAAGCTTAGTAAGAGGAATTTTATCTTAAACTTTATATCAAATCTTAATGTAAAGCTTTAGCTTAAAAGTAGTCTGATTCAAATACTGAGCTTTTGTGCTGTAAACCGCACAAGTTAAACACTGGACTACTGCTGTAAGACCACCACCGCAAGCCAATTTTGTTAGTTAGAATATTTGTTAGAATTGCTTGCTTGAATACTTATTATACTCTAAAAAAGCTAAATGTTAAGCGGCATAATAAGATGGAGGTGATTTAATGGGGTTTTGGCAGAATCTTGCGTAGCAGGAGAGATAATAAACGGGGTTAGACCTTTAGAAAAGCGGATGGTGAGCAGTTCGCTATCAAAAGAATTAAGAGCATCGATTAGGTATCTAGAATTTAAGTTTACCTCGCCGCTAGCATTGGTAGAAATGGCAATTTGAGAATGGTTTTCACCAATTTGGTTAGCAATCGAATTGAGAGTAAGGAGTTGTGAATCATTATCAACTTGCAGAGAGATGGTTCCGGCGGATTCCCGAGCAAAGAGAGCAGCAATTTTAACGGTTTGTAGAAGTTCAGCTCGATCGACGGAAAAGTTGATCTCGCTGCTATTAGGAATTAAGTTTTTGTATTCGGGGTAATCTCCGGCAACAAGGCGTGAAATTAGGGTAACAGAACCAACCGAGAAACTAATTTGATCATCTTCAGCAAGAAGCTTAACTGTTGGAGCATCTTGAGCCTGAATAACCTTAAGAAGATCTTGAATGGTGCTAGAAGGAATAATTGTATTTTCTAGGAGCTTAGTGAGCGGAGGGATAGAAATGGTTTTTTCGGCCAGACGGTGGCCATCTGTAGCAACAAAACAAAGCTGTTCGTAGCTTGGGGTATAAATTAAAACGCCACCTAGAACAGGGCGGGAATCATCTTTACTAACAGCTAGGGAAACAGCACTTAGAGCATCTTTTAGATCGGATCTGCTGAGTTCAATTTTTTGGTTTTCAGAGATTTGCGGAATTTCTGGATATTCATCCGGGTTAAGCAAGTAGATTGTAGATTGATGGTTTTTGGTTGAGATTCTAAGCTTAAGGTTTTTACCTTCTTCTAGAGTGACGGTTTCTTCGCTGAGTGAAGAGAGGAATTCGAGGGTAATTCGAGCAGGCACGGCGATGGTTCCGGCAGAGATAATATTGGCCGGAATTTCAGAAAGAATAGCCTGGTTAAGATTAGTAGAAGTAAGTTTAACGGTTGATTTTTCGGTATTAGTTTTGATGAGGATAGAAGATAGAATAGGCAGCTCGGCATGCTGGTTGGCACCACGTGATTCTAGCTGAAGAATGTTGAGTAAGTTTTGACGGTTGATCTCAATTTTTAACATAGACTCAAATCTCTTAAAGTTAAGTTTATATTGTAGAGTTTTAAGAAGGATAATGTTAGATAGATTGTAGTTTTGAATCTTTCTATAAAATAAAAAGTAGTAATAGTAGAGGCTGTGGAAAGAGTGATGAAAGGAGGGTTTACAGAGTAGGAATTAACAGGGTGGTACCTTGAAAGAGGAGGCTGTTGAAAAGCTGTGTTAAAACTGTGGGGTTGATTAGAAGATGTACTAAAAAAAACTACAAGCTCTTTGCAAAAACTGTGAGAATCCAAAGAACTGTACACAAGATTTGAACAGGTTTTAAACATAGATTTGAACATCTTTTTTACATGTTCTAGAAAAAAGATAAATTGAAAGAAAGGGTTTTTATCTAAAAATCTATTCATAAAGCTTTTGACGAATTGCATTAATGTGGCGACGAAGGCTAAAATCTTCATCAATATTTTTAGTAATTTTGTTAATAGAATGGAGCGCGGTGGTGTGATCTTTGCGCCCAACGGCAGCGGCAATTTTAGGCAGACTAAGCTTAAGTTCGGTGCGCATTAAATACATAGCAATTTGCCGAGTGAGGGCAATATCTTTATCTCTTCTGGCGCTGAGAACATCTGATTCCTCAACCCCAAAATGCTCACAACAAACCTTGGTGATGTGTTGGTGGTTAAAGCGTTTAGGCGATTTAGTGGCAGATTTAAGAACATTTTTGACTAGTTCGAGATCTGGCTTAATGTTTTGGACTTGGCATAAAACAAGAATTTGATTTAGAGCGCCTTCGAGTTCTCGGATATTTTCTTTAATATTAGTCGCAATAAATTCAACTGTTTCGTAATCGAGCTCGATGTTTTGGAGCTTGGCTTTAGATTGGATGATTGCGCAGCGGGTTTCAAAATCTGGTAATTGAATATCGACCGTCATGCCCCATTCAAAGCGAGAACGGAGGCGATCTGGCAGAGTTGGAATGGAGCGTGGTGGTTGATCGGCCGAAATAATGATTTGCTTATTGTTTTGATGAAGCAAGTTGAATGTATTGAAGAATTCTTCCATTGTTTTATCTTTACCTGCGATAAATTGAATGTCGTCGATAATTAAAACGTCGGCGTTGTTGTAGACTTCGTTAAAACTGCTGGTAGCTTTGTTGCGGATGCTTTCTAAAAAATCGTTAATATAGGTTTGGGTAGAGGTGTAAACGATGTTTTTGTTGGGATCGGCGCTTAAGATGGTATTAGCAACAGCCTGAATAAGGTGAGTTTTGCCGAGGCCGGCTCCACCGTAAATAAAGAGAGGATTGTAGCGCTGGCCCGGATCTTTAGCGATAGTTTCGGCAACGGTGTAGGCAAGCTCGTTACTTGAACCGACCACAAAATTAGAAAAAGTGTATTTTGGGCTAATTGGCAAAACTGCACCGCGGGGATCTTTTTTGCGGACAGGGCTAAAGTTTGCGGATCGAGGGGTTTGATTATGATTTTGGTGGGCGATGTTTCTTCTGGCGGAATTAGGCCTGGTTCCGGCGACTTTAAATTCTAAGATTTTAATATCAAGCGGCGGAGTTAGTTTTTGAAAAGCAGAGGTGATGTGGGTGCTGTAGCGTTCTTGTAGGTTCTTGCTAACAAAATTGTTAGGGGTGCTGATGGTGACTGATTTTTGTTCTTGGTTTAAGGAATCGAGCCGAGTAGAAAGAAACCAGGTTTTAAAATTGGCTTCGTTGAGATCTTTTTTAACCTCTTCTAAAATAGATTGCCAAACAGCGGAAAGATCTTCTTGATCCATTTACCCTTTTCTACCCTCACTTTAAAAAATAAAAACACCTAAAAAAGCTATATTATAAAAAAGATTGATTATAAAAAGACTTATTAAACTTAAGTATATGCTAAGAAAGATCAGTTTTTCCACAATTGTTGTGGGGTAGACTTTTTTAGGAGAGGCTTATTTTGGTGGTTTTTACACAAGTCTATAAAATGCGGAGGTTTTCTTTGGCTATTTTGCTTAGATCTTATTATTTTTTGTGGACCCTGGTTCTTTTGTTGGATCTTGAAGAAATGGGTTATAGATTGGTATAATATGTACTCATAAACTCCGGCCTTTTGTAAAGTAGACATTAAGGGTAGAACTGGGGCTTTATGAATCTTTCTTGCCCCTGCTAAGCTTAATTAGAAGCTTAACTATAATTTTTAAAAAAGAAGAGTTATTCTTGCTGAAATATGAAAAGGGTGCACTAAAGGAGGAGATTTTAGTATTCGTATCAAAAGAAAAGTTCTGATCAAGAACGACAGTACAGATAGATTAAGAAGGCTCAACCTATTAAAGCCGCTTAAGCTTAAGCTGGGGTTTAAATCCTACAAAAAATATTTTTATGGGATTTATGCGGCTCTGGCTTTGGTGGTGATTGGCTTGTTTGTGGTGAGCGCGAGGCCGGATTCTTTAAGAGATGCTCCGGCTTCGAAGAGTTTTATTAGCGCTAGAATTGAGGCCAACCAGGGTAATTCTAACCTAAGCTTAATTCGTAGCGCAGATGACGAGGAGCAGGAAAATGTTTCGAGTTTAGATATTGAATCAGCGGATTTGGCAGCGGCAGTAAGCCAGGAATCAGATTTTTTAGTAACAAGTAATGTTAATGAGTATCGGGATACTTTAGTTATCCAAAAAACTGTTGCCCCGATTCAGGCGGAGGTTGTTGATAAGCCGCAAACAACCGCTTCGGCCGGATCTTTACGTGAGGTGGTTGAATATGTGACGATAGAAGGAGATACAATTGCCTCTGTTGCTGAAAAGTTTGCGATTAGTGCGGATACGGTGCGCTGGGCCAACAACTTAAGTGGCGATGCGGTTGGAGTTGGTATTAAGCTTAAGATTTTGCCAATTAGTGGAACTTTGGTGGTGGCTAGTGAAGGTGATACGGCTAGAAAAATAGCCGAGGCTAATGGAGCTTCTGTCGAGGAGGTGGCGCTGTTTAATGATTTGGAGCCAGATCAGGCGATTGCTGCTGGAGTGAATATTGTTGTTCCAGGTGGAGTTCGGCGTGCGACAACCTCTATTACCAGAGTTGGTGGAGGAAGCGGAAATACGAATAGTAGTGAAGGCGGTTCGGTGAGGTTCTTATTTTCTTCGGGTAACACTTATAGTTATGGATATTGTACGTGGTGGGCTCAAAAAAGAAGGATAGATATTGGGCGGCCGGTTCCAAATAGAATGGGCAATGCAATAAGCTGGGCAAGAGCTGCTTCTGCGGCGGGATTCTCGGTGGATGGAAACCCGAGAGCAGGAGATGTATTGTGGCACAAGAATATTGGTGGAGCTGGGCACGTGGCTTTTGTGGAGGCTGTAAATGACGACGGCAGCTTGAAAGTGAGTGATATGAATTATCCAAGATGGGGTAAGAATACTTATCGAAATGTTCCGGCCAGTGAGCTTGGTAAATACTTGTTCATCCATTAAACTTAAAGATCTGACCTTAAAGATCTAATTTAAAGATCTAGCTTGAAGATCTAAATAAAAGATTTGAATAGAGGTTCTTGTGAAAAGATTAGTGGTAGAAGAAAGATAAAAAAAGAGCTTTTAGGAATCTTTTAGAAAGAAAAGTATTAATTAAAATGTTAGCTAAGCTTAAGGTAAATACTAAAAAGTATGTAAAAAGAGCTTTAATAAGCCTGTTTGCTCCGCAGGTTAAGAGGTTTTTTAAGCTTAATCATAAGCTTAAGCTAGTTGGAATTGGCGGAAGCGTGGCAAAAACTTCTACTAAGTTTGCGGTGGCGGAAGCTTTGAACAAAGGAGCTAAAAAAACGGTTTTAGTGCACAAAGGGGCTTACAACGATCCGTTTAGTACGATGTTTGTGTTGCTGGGGGTAGATTATCCTAACATTAATAATCCTTGGGCGATTTTTAAGGCCTACTTAAGTTTAAGAAAAAAGGCAAAACTGCGCTGCTCTTATGAATATGTAGTTTTAGAAATGGGAACTGACACACCTGGAGAGATGCGGCAATTTGGTAAATACTTAAGCTTAGAGTTAGGAGTTTTAACGGCAATAACTCCAGAACATACAATTAACTTTAGTAATTTTGAGCAAGTGGCAAAAGAAGAGCTAGGGCTTTTGGGTTATTCTAAAAAAATGTTGGTTTGTAGAGATTTAGTGCCGAAGAAGTATTGGCCAGAGATTGAAGAAAGGTGTGAGGATGTGGCGTGGTTTGGAAGTGCGGAAAATAATGAGGTGGTGGTTAAGGCCGGAGAATTAATTGAGGTTGGTTTAAAAACGCGGAGGCAAGTTCTAGTTAAGCTTAAGCCAAATATTGAGGGCGGTGAGAATTCTAAGTTTGAAGTTGGGGAGATCTTTAACATCAAAAGTGCTTTATTGCATTTGCATTCTGGCTTTGTGATGGCGGCGGCTATTGGTGTGTGTGTGGAGTTTGGTTTGATGGATAAAGAGGTGGCATTAAGCTTAGAGGGGGTGGTTCCAGCGGCGGGCAGAGGGAGATTGCTGGCCGGTAAGAAGGGTTCGATTATTATTGATGATAGTTACAATAATGTTGGGGCAAATGTGAGCATTGCGGCGCTAGATCTTTTGTATGAATTTAATACAAGAAGAAGAGTTGTGGTGCTGGGTGGAATTAATGAGATGAGTGAAGATTTGGAAAGAGAGGCTCACACAGAAGTGGCGCTAAATCTTAATAAAAAGAAGTTAGAAGAGGTTGTGTTGGTGGGTGCTTTGGCAAAAAAGTACTACGTTCCAATTTTAAAAACATCGGAGATTAAGTTTAAGTGGTTTGCTAATCCGTATAAGGCGGGAAATTATTTGCAGAATAAATTGGTTGCGGGGATGGTGGTTTTAGTGAAGGGTTCGCAGAATGGAATTTACAGCGAGGAAGCAATTAAACCTTTGTTAAGAGACGAGGAAGATCAGAAGTTATTGGTGCGCCAATCGGCTGCTTGGCTTGTAAAAAAACGGCGCAGCTTTGGATTAAGGTAGGGTTAACTCTTGCTTAGCCTCACTTAGAATTGCTCAGGCTCTCTTTGTAGGGGCGAAGGGAAATGTTAGTTAATTTGGAATTCTGCGCCTGCGTTTAGATCGATGGTTTGGGCGGCTTGTTGTGAGACGGTGGTGATGGGAACTGGTGCGGTGGCGAGTTGTTCTACTTTGGCGGTGACATCTGGTGGTAGTTGAACTGGAGGTTGTGAGGCAAAACCTTGCTGAGGTGGCGTGGTGATGATGTTTTTGGCTTCGGCAGATTGGCTTTGGGCAAGGTGGTCGATGCCGACCTCTACTCTTGTGGCGGTGGGCGCGTTATTAGCATCGAAAACGTCCTCGGGGCTTTTTGTGGGGGATTCAATAATTTCTGGTGGCTGGTATTCGTACTTTTTCTTAATTTCTTTTAAGGTGGATTCATCAATAAGGCTTTCGCTGACAGGCTTTGTAAGAAGCTCGGTGGCGGTGGCGTTGGTAACTCCTCTGGTGGCCCAGCCTCCGGTATCTAGGTTTGAACTTAAGCTTAGCGAGCGATTGTAGACATCTTGAGCGGTCATTCCTTTGGTGTAGTCGATCTGTTCTTTTTTTGGGGCGGTTACAATAAGATGTTGCTCGTAGCCTTCTTGATTCCAAACTCTGGCTTTTGGTGAGAGCTTGTATTTTAGCCAGGCCGCTAAAAAGACTTCGACGGGCTGATCTTTGCGCTGGTAGAGGCCAAGAACGAGACAGACAAAAATAAAGGGTAGAAAGGGAATGGCAAGAATGAAGCTGGTTTTGGCAAGGTTATAGGCCATAAAACCGAGGCCGAATCCAACTAAAACAAAAATAAACTGCTTTAAGCTTAAGAAACCAACGAGCTTATCGGCGGTTTCGACATCTTGTGGAACTTTGTGTGTGGCCATATGTTATGGTTTAAGTTTAGCATAAGGGAGGCGTTGGCCTGCGTGTGGGGTTATTTTTGGAGCAGCTCGGCTTTCTTTGATCTGTATGTCTTGGTGGCCTCGCCTCTTCTTGCCGCTGCATATTTTTGTAGAGCACTGATAACTGCCAATTGCCGGCTCGATCTGCTTGCTGGATAGTTGGGTCTGGAAAAGTGGCCAGTGTTTATGTGTTCGTCATGGGGTGGTCTTATTCCAGGGGTTGTTGTGTGGTCGGGGGCTTTAAAGATGTAGTTTCTAGCAAGAGTGTCTCTCCTTTCTTTATCTGTGCTTAAGATAGTAAGAGAGGAGGCAAGGATTGCGGCTTCTATGTTCCCTACTCTTGAGTGAATATCTTCTATTGATTCGCCAGACCCGTGTACGAGCCACTGGATGACTTCATCTCCGCTTAAGAGGGGCTTAATAACAACAACGTCATCGGCTGGATCAAAAGAGTCTGGACCCTTGCAGCTGCCGGGTACGGTTGTACCATCTTCGTAATACAGTAGATCAAGATCTGGGTGGCTCCTGCCATCTTTATGGTTACCGCTGTGGTATCTGTCTTGCCTGGGGAGAGGTTCTTCTTCTACTTCTACCGTACCATTTTCTCTAACGACCAGGTTGCCTTTGTCATCTCGTTTTGGTAGGTACACTGGATACAATAGAGGGTGGCCGCCTTCGTCTACTCTTAGTTCAACTTGGCCGGTTTCTTCGTTGTAGAATTCTTGATGAGCTTGCGCTGGAGTTGATATGACGTCTTGAACGTAATATCTTCTACCGGTCATACTGTCTTGCAGTACAGTGCCTTTTCGACCAAACTGATTCCGCAATTCTTTAGCCTCCTTTTCCTCGAGCTTCTGCAAGTGCTTTCTTTGGGCTTTTGGTATATTGCCGGCAAAAGTTCTGGAAATCCATTCTTCGTCGATTCCTTGAAGACCGGCCATCTTTTGAGCTTTTTTGTACAGCTTACTTTGCTTACGGCGATCTATTCTTTTTTCAACTTTCCTCTTCGCTTTTTTCAGTCCTCTTGTTGCACCTTTTGGCTCCTCTAGTCTTTTAATGCGTTGCCGTAGCATAGCAAGTCTGGCCTTTTGACCGGGGTTTAAAGTAGGCATACTTTTTAGGGTTTCTACTTCGCGTATAGCGGCGTAGTCCATTGGCCGGTTGCCAGGATCTTCTGTTTGGAGTACCGCCTTAACTGCTGCCTGAGATTTTCCGGTTTCTAGGGAGCCTGCTAACTCTGTTAGGGCTACGTTCTCTGCATTGCGTTCAGCTGCGATTTGGGCACCTTCTAGGTGTGCCAATGCTCTTTCTTCTTCTGCTTGGCTGTATGGATGTGGACCAAGGGAAGGCTCTACAGAAGAAGATTCTATTAAGCTTAAGCATGCCGTGGCTAGAGCTCTGGCATCTTGCTCAACTTGCCATTGGGGTCTTTCTGTATAAACTTTGTTTTGGTTTGAATCTACTTCTGGAATGGGGTTGCCGTCCCTATCTAGGTATTCGGAGCCATCACCTTTTTTAAAAGTGTCTTGGTGGTGGGTTGCAATTCCATTTTCTGTTGGGTGGTTGAGGATACCGGTGGGCGAGTCTGCCCCTTCGGGAAGGGAGTAGACGGTACTCTTAGTAGTTAATCTACTTGGCATAACTATATTTTAACATATTATATTGTTAGTAACAAGTTAGACTTATGGAGTTGTGCGCATACCGGGGTTGCTCTGGCTGGCTCTTCTGTCTGATTCGGCTCTTATGACGTCTAGGTCGAGAACTGCTCCTTGGGGGTTAGCTGCAGCCCCTGTAGCCATTTGGTTGATATGGTTTTGAATCTGCTGTTCTATATCTGCAATAGTACTGTCTAAATTGGCGGCTAATGTAGTATTGCCTGCCGTAGCGGCAGCCTCTCTGGCACGGACAAGATGTGTTCTGTGGGTGGTGACTTGGTCTATAGCCTGCTGAGCCAACTGGGGGGTGGCTGCGGTGGATATGTTGGACAGGGCGCTACTGGCCTGAGCGACCTTAGATGCGCCTATGGTGGCCGCGTCTTCTTTGCTTAAGGTGGCGAGACGCTCTCTAGAGGCTGCCTTAGATCCTTCAAAAACACTGTTAACCTCGGTGTTAATTTTTATATCACTTGGCGGTAAAGCTGAAAGATTTGAAGATACTCGACGATGTTCAAGCACGCTTTGTTTGTCTCCTGCTCGTTTGTCTAGATCGGCAGCGAGCTTTTCTGCGAGTCGGCCTTTCTGTGCTCCGCTTGTTGCAAGCCTTGTTGTTAGGTCGGCCACTGCAGCGGCGGCGGTTTCTCCATCAATTGAGCCTTCTTCCACGGCTTTTTGTAGTGAGTGGAGCTGGGTTCCAGTATCTACAGACCCTCCAACAGCCTGCTTGGCATTATAGTAATCTGCCTCTAGCCTTGCTTGCTCTGCTGAAACAGTGGTTGTTGGGTCGCTAGCTGCGCGCTTTTGAGCTTCTATGAGAATCCTTGCCTTAGCTCCGCCTTCCTCGCCACCTATGGCTAGGGCAGTGTGCTGATCTTTTGTGAGCCCTTTAGTTCCCGGCTGGCGCTCTTCTTGGCTGTTTGCACTTTCGGTGACTAGGCGTAGAACTTCTGCGTCTCTAGTATCTTCGCCCCGAGCAACTGTTTTAATTGGGTGACGGATTGATCTTAGGGCGGTGTTGGCGCCTCTGGTTACGAAGTTGCGACCGCCATAGCGTTGGCCACGGGCGGCATCGTAACGGTTTTCGGCAACTCTTTTTTGTTCCTTCTTTTTAACATTATCTATTATACCCCTATCTTTGTTGTTGACCATTCCTGCGACTCGGCCGATGGCTCCACCTGCTAAGCTTAAGGCTTTACCTACTAAAAAGTAAGGGATAATCATTATGATAATGGAGGCAAGTGTGTAGATCATCTTTTCGACAGGATTGCTGCTTATTTGGGAAAGTATTCCAGAGGCGACCTGGGATAACCCGAACATAGCCGTAATAAAGGGGTACATCAGGAGTAGCTTCGAGAACCAATCCCACCATTTTTTGGCCCAGTTCTCAGTTTGAGGGAAGATACTGAGGGCGATGGCGACGGGGGAGATAACGACTAGGCCGATTAAAAAAACTTTTCTTAAAAGTAGGATTCCGAAAGCGAACAAAAGTCCGAATAGGCCGGTTATGGCGACTCCTAAAATAGGGATGATTCCAGCAGCGGCTGCGGCTAAGCCGGCTCCAGCGCCGATGAGCGCAAAAGAGGCTTCACCTGAGCCTAGGTGCATTTGGCCCAGTTCTCCAAAAGGGGCGGTGATCATTTCTTTAGCTCCAAGCCCTAAGAGCTCTACTGCTTTAATGAAGCTTTCTATAAGCGACCAAGAAAGGTTGACGGCAATTAAAGCGAAGATGGCCCTGGGGATTATTTTTTTAAGATCGTAGGCGCTAAACATAATTTTTTATTCTCCTCTAACTCCTTTAACAAGTAGAGCCAGTAGGAATCCGGAAATGATAAGGAGTGTGGCTAGTTGTCGGAAGATGTTCCAAGCGTTATGGAGCCCATCGCCACCATTGTCTTTGAGATTGAATGTCAGTAAATCTTCGATGACGCTTTCAATCATTTCTAGAACTT
>CAYWUW010000004.1:0-5199 GCA_964461505.1 uncultured Candidatus Saccharibacteria bacterium | reverse complement strand
ACGGCACAGGCAAACCAGGCGATAAGGGCGTCTGCGTTAGAAAGGCATTCGTCTGATTGGGATTCAGCCTGAGCTTCTGTGGCAGAATCAACGTTATCTGATATCGTTCCGAGTTCTTCATCTAAATCGGAGAGGGTTTGTTGGATTTCTGGGATGTTTTCTAGCAAGCAGTTTTTGAAAGTGGATAGGGTTGAAGATTCAGGCGGCGGTTGAATCGGGAAGGGGTGGTCGCTATCATCGAAGGCTAGCCAGCTAGCTACCTGGGATGAGTTTAAAGAGGAGGTTGATATTCCGTTTGCGGCCGCACAGGCGATCATAATGTTTGGGTCTTCGGAGAGTTTATTGTATATCTCAAGTGTGGCTTTTTCTGCGGCTTCTGTTTGTAGCTCGTCTTTAAGGTCGTCATCGCTAAAACCTATCAGGTCTGTGTGGTTTGGGAAGATGTAGTTTTTGATCTCGTCACAACCGATTCGCCCGTCGGTGTAGCTGCCGGTAATTTGTACCTCGGCCATCCAGCCTACTGCGTTTGAGCTGGCGTTATTATTTTGTATAACCCAGTTTTCGGCGGCTTTTCTATCCGGATTATCCTCTGCTGGGTTTTTTGGCTGGAACTTGTAGCATTCATTGAAGGCGTAGCTTATTATTCTGTTTGTCCAGAGGTCGAATGATGACCTATCTCCTTGAATTAAGCTTAACATGTAAGAATGCACATTTCTTAATAGGCTTGAAGATACTCCATCATATGTGTCCCCGTCCATACTGCTATCGCCATCATTGCAAGGAAACCCGTTTAGTCTAAAGTAGAGAGTACCGGCATAGTTACATTGTGAGCTTGTGTCGTAGAAGTCTTTTATAAAGGCCTGTCTTTTTTCAGCAAGGCTTGCCCCCTCGTATTTTGTCTCATAATATAGCGATAAGGCTTTAGCACAACTAAGGTCGGTTTTTCCTCCATTTATCTCACTAAAGAGTACGTTGGATACGCTTGCGCTTCCAGATTGTAAATTGGACAGCTCCCCATCCGCATCGTTTGTGAGGGGGCTAAAGCTAGCGTCCCTGTACTCGTCTGCACTTATTTCGGTTTTTAGATCTATTCCTTTACCTTCCTGGTGGGAAAGCTTACTGCATTTTTCAGTTAAGACTCTTAGCGCTTCGTATCGGGCTACTTTGGTGCGGGTGGGGTCGGCGTTGGTAGTTAAGCTTAAGAACGGCATGACTAGCTGGCCAAAACTTAAGGCTACGATAGCCAGGATTCTTTTTAGGTAAACCTTTGGCTGGGCTTTTTTTGGTTTATTTTTACTAAGCTTAAACATAAAATTAAAGTTTGTTTATTGAGTTAGGTATTCTTCGGAAGGGGCTTTTTCTCTTTTGATGGAGGCGACTATTTGTGGGGCTAGCTTTTCTAGGTTGTTTTCATTGTTTTTGGCTTGCTTGTCTAAAGTTATACTTATAAGCCACAGGTTGGAGTTTTCGTAAATGTAGTAATCTTGTTGAAGTGGAGCGGCCTTATTCAACAGTACGAGTACAGATCTTTTGTAGAATGTTTTTTTCTGTGCTGATATGCCTGGCATGGCTTTGCCTTCTATATTGAGAGTTAATTTATTTTGGAGGTCTTCAAACTTTTCTTCTTTGGAATAATCCAGTTTTTTAATTAAGATAGATTGAGAAGACCCTGGATCGCTAAGCTTAACCGGCTGTGATGTAGAAATGGTGAAATCTTTAGGGGCATAAATAGAGGCCTTGTAGCCGCCTGTTCTAAATTCTTTTAACTGTAACTGGATGTTGGTGGGCGCAGGGTTTTCTGAAGTAGAGGTTTTGGTAGAAGTTAGCGCAGAGACGATAGCGACTAGGATTATAAAAGCTATGAGGGCTGCAAGAGCGATGATTTTTGGTCGGTTTGAGCTTGGGCTATAGCCATTAAGTTGCTGACCTGTTTTATTCTTGTTGAATAGCATTAGAAGAATCTTAATTAAGTTATATGGATAATTCTAACAACAAGGGGAAGATATTGCTAGATGAACAGAGGGCTCTTTTTATAGTATAATCTAGCTTAAAGTTATGTATGCTCTAAACTTAATTGTAGCCACTGGTGATAGCGAAGGTTTAACCCTGCTTTATGGTTACTTGACTAGTGCTGTGGGGATTTTGAGTATTTTAATTGGGGTGGTTTTGGTGGGGAGTACTATCTTTGCTGGTATTCAATATACAACCGCAGGGGGAGATTCTGGAAAAGTTCAAAAAGCTAAGGGGCGCTTAGCGAGCAATGTGTTGGTGTTGGCTTTGTATATTTTTTCGGCGGCGATATTAAACTGGCTATTGCCAGGTTAAGCTTAATCTAAAAATATTAATTCTTAAATTTTCTAAAACTTAGTATATGAAATCTTTAAAAATAAGAAAAGTGCTTGCGGCAGCTTTTGTGGGTATTTCGGTATTCATGTTTTCGGCCTTAAGCTTAGGAGGTAGAACTTATGCCTGTACTACGAACTTTGATAAAACTCTTTTAGGTTTGCCAACTTGGTATAAATATCTTGATGGTGAGGAGGTTGAACAAAGGGATGGACGTATGGTCTGCCAGCCGAGGATTGAATCTCAGGATGGGGAGTTTCCTAAAAAATCTATTTTGTTGATTGGGGCGGCAATTTTGGATATCTTAATTAGGCTTGCCGGGCTTGCGGCCTTCTTCTATCTTATTTATGGCGGCTTTATGTATTTGACGAGTTCGGGGAATTCTGAACAGGTTAAAAAGGCGGGATCCACGCTTTTGAATGCAGCGATCGGTTTAGCAATAGCGATTTCGGCAACAACTTTAGTGAACTTTTTTGCGAACCGCTTAAGCCAATAGTCTAGCGACTTAAGTTCTGAGTAAAATATTTTTTAGGCGGAATCTTTAAGATCTTTTTGGAGTATGTTTATAAAGTGGTATAGAATCTAGAAATAGGATATGTCTTTTTTATTAAGCTTAGCTATTGTTGCAGGTACTATTTATGAAAGTGTTGGTTTGCCGAAGGGTGATCCGAGCGGTGTTGGCGAGAATATTAAAAATCTAGTTTTTATAGCGGCTGGAGTGGTGATGTTATATATTCTGATTTCGGCAGGCTTTAAGTATGTAACTTCTGGCGGTAACGCTGAAAATACTAAAAAGGCAGGGCAAACGATTATTTTTGCGGTGCTAGGAATGTTTATTTTGCTAATAAGTTACACAATTATGACATGGGTCTTTAAGGTTGGAGGGGCTTAAGTTTTTTAAATATGTTGAAGAATCCGTTTAGAATTATGAGCATGTTTGTATTTGTACTTAGCTTAAGCTTAATTGCTCTGGGTGGGGCTAGAGCTTCTGCCGCCACGGTGCGACCTCTGGAGGAATTTTGTAATGAAGTTGGAAACCAGAATGATGTTTGTAAGCTTGATGGGCAGGATCAGGCTGAAGGTGACCAGGGCTTGTTAAGGCCAGATGGAATAGTTAAAAGGGTGTTTGATTTGATGAGTTGGTTAACTGGTCTGCTTGCGGGAATCTTTATTATTGTTGGGGCGATTAGGTTGATAACTAGTGGTGGGAATAAAGACACGATAAAATCTGCTAGAAATACAGTTATTTATGCTGTGGTTGGGCTTGCTGTTATAATTCTAGCTAACTTAATAATTAATTTTGTGATCGCGCTTTCAAATGAGGCAAACGGTTAAGGAGGTTGAAATGAAGAGGAGTAGTTCTAAACTTAAGTTAGTTTTAACGGTATTTTTTGCCTTAGGCGTGCTTAGTGTGTTTGGTTTGAGTTCTCGCACGGCTGTGGCGGCAAATGATGGTGCGGATCAGGCTTGTCAAGGATTGAGTGCTTTGGGTGTGGATTGCGATAGCGGGGCTAGTGATGCTCAAGCGGTGGCTGCAAAACCAATAGAAACAATAGTTAAGTTGCTGACCTTTATTGTTGGTGCGGCTTCTGTGATTATGATTATTTACGGGGCTCTGCGCTTTATTACGAGCGGCGGAAACAGTGATTCTGCTAAGAGCGCTAGAAGTATAATTATTTATGCGCTAGTTGGGTTGGTTCTTGCTTTGCTAGCCAATGTGATTATTTCATTTACGTTTAAGCAAGCTAAAGATATTGAATCTAAAGTGCTTGACAGTAGTCGGATGGTTTAGATATGCTAGTAGCATAAGCTCTCTTATAAAAAAGTTTTAGAAGAGCTCAGAGTTAACCGAAGGTTTTTAAATAAATATGAAAGTAATTAAAAAAATATTAAGTTTAGTAAGTGTGCTGGTTTTTGTGCTAGGACTGAGCACTTTGGTCTTAACTAAATCGAGCTCAGCTGCTTTGGATGATGGAGTCTGTAGCGGTATTAACGCAGTTGTTGAAGGAGATGCTAGTAGTGCAAATTGTGCTGACGGAGCAGAAGCAACAACGACTTTGACGAGCACTATTAATCAAGGGATAGATTTGTTCTCGCTAATTGTTGGGGCGGCTTCTGTGATTATGATTATTTATGGTGGCTTTAAGTTCATTACAAGCGGTGGTAGCGAAGAAAGTACTAAGAGTGCGAAAAATACAATTCTGTATGCGCTAGTTGGTTTAATTATTGTGTTGGTTGCACAAACAATTGTTAAGTTCGTGTTTGGGAAGGCAACGAGCTTGAACAACGAATCCAATCAATAGAATCTTCCTGCCCCTTAGCTAGATACCTAAAAACTAGAGGCGCCAGAGATGGTGCCTCTAGTTTCTTCTTGCTGATAACTTAAATATGTTTGCACAGAGGTGCGCTCTATACGGAGGCTTGGCGAAGAACGTCTGGCCTTTAGGCTAATTATTTGTATCCCATAAAAATAATTAGAGACTCTAGTTAGAGTCTCTAATTAAACTTAAGAAAAAGAAGGATGCTATTTTTTTACAGCCTTCTTGGCCTTAGTGGCGGTCTTTTCAACAGTTTTAACTGCTTTTTGGCCAGCGGCTTTAGCATCTTTGGTGTTAACTTTGCCATCTTTGTTAACATCGGCTACTTTTACAGCTGCCTTTTCTCCTTTTTTAAAAAGATCTTTAAGTTTATTAACTACGCTCATCTTTCCTCCTTTTTGGTGTGTTAATTTTAGTAGAGCTAATTGTTAATTCTAACATAATAATTAAGCTTAAACCAAAACTTTGGTAATTATTAAGCTGTTATAATAAGTAAAGAATGGAAAGGTGGCCGAGTGGTTGAAGGCGCACGCTTGGA
>CAYWUW010000003.1:32730-102153 GCA_964461505.1 uncultured Candidatus Saccharibacteria bacterium | reverse complement strand
CCGCCACGCTTGGCGTGAAGGTAGTCCAGAATGTATGGCGGATCCGTCATGCACATGTCGGCTTGCTCGCAGTTCATGAGCTTGTCGAAATCTTCGGCGATCGTGCTGTCTCCGCACATCAGGCGTGACTCACCTAGTTGGTAAATGTCACCTTTTTTGACAGTAATCTCGGTGATATCGAGCTTCTTAAGTTCTTTTTCTAGATCAAATGAATCTGGTTCGTCCACATCAATGTCAAAGATCGAATCAAGTTCTTCGCTGTCAAAACCGACATCGGACAGCAGTGATTCATCAAACTCTGCTAGCAGCTCATAGTCCCAATCACCCTGATTTTTGTTGAGTCGCAGATTCAGCTCACGTTCTTTAGCTTCATCTGGAATGTCCAGATAAATTACCGGCACCTCTTTAAAGCCGAGATCTTTTGCTACCTTCAATCGAAAGTGACCACCAATTACGATGTTCTTGCGATCTTTTGAGCCGTTGACTAGTAGGGGATCGACTAAGCCGAAGCGTTTGATACTCTCGGTCAAACCCTCAGTTGCCGATTGATCCCATTTTCTCGGGTTATAGGTGCTGGCCTTAAGTGAGCCCACACTAACTTGTTTAATATCCATCTCCGTCATACCATCCTCCTTGTTTAATAAGAAGGATTGTGACAAAAAGCGTAGTAGCTTACACTGCGCTAACTGATATCGCTTAACGCAGTGACTTTTGTTTCGCTCTTTTGATTAAATTTGGTATTTCGCTGGCTTCGAAGACATCACCGTTCTCTCCAGATTCGCTAGATAGAATATCGGCGATCTCTTTATAGCTCTTGCCATTTTGGTGAAGGCTGAAAGCTCTGTAATCAATCTCATCACGTTTCGCAGATCGGACATTCCTTGTTTGATCTGCCTGCTTATAGAATCTAGTAATTCTGCCATATGTTTCGATCACCTCTCGTTGAGTAGTCTCAGGATAGACGGCAATCTTATAATAATTCTGCTTAGTAACTGGGTCTTGCTCGATGTCAATTGTAAGTCCGCTATGCAGGACTTTCTCGTCAAACTTTCCAAGCATTAGGATATGCTGCAGTAAAATCTCCCAGTACAGTGAAAGATTAAACTGTTTACGAGCCTGGGCAACATACAATTTCAGGTTTTTCTGATCTGCCTGTGCTTCGGCACACAGCTTTTGAAACTCAGGGTCAAGCAAGAGTCTTTTTAATATTTTCTGAACTTTTGGCGTCGGCATAACCTCGTTACTCGAACTTAACTTCTTCTTGGAGCTTCTGGTATATGTCAACTTGAGCGTCTACGTTTACTTCACTAACAACCCAGTTGGCTAGACGGGCTTTCTGTATAAAATCGTTGATCCTATTAACGCCATTTACCTCTTTCAGAGTAACAACTAGCCCAAATCTTACAGGCTTTTTCTTCTCCAGACGCTCTTTCCGCTTAACGCTTACTCCCCACATTCCACTTTCATACGACTTTCTGGGTCTTAGGTCATCTCCAAACTTTTCACGGATGTGCTTCGTGTTATCCCATTTACGGAAGAGCTTTCTGGCATCTCCTTCTAAGGTCCAAGAGCCACTTACGGTCTGCACATTTTTATTAATAGTATTTATGCCGTATTGTGGCACACCATCTTTAGTTCTAAGCTTCGCGATTCTACCTATAGAAACATCTAGCTCTGTGTCTGTGTAGTCAACGCCTTGATTGGCAGAACATTCGGGGATGTAGCATAGAGTAGCTTTTGCTACGAAGGGGTGCATACCTTTGTTTATGGGTACTGGTAAGTTATATGCGTAGGTATCGTACAACTCTGAAGTACCGCTCATGATAAACTTAATCTCGTCGTTTTTTGATTTCACGATATCATCAATTTTTATTGGTACAACACCATGGCCAATTAAGGGAGCAAGAGCTTGATTGTTTACGGTATCATCCCAGTCTGCTGCAGCATCAACAATTAAGGCTTTTGCGACTTCGCGACTCAGGCCCAAAACTTCAATCAAATAGGCCAGTTTTCTTGCTATCCATGGAGCTGCAAATGATGTTCCTGAAACGAAAGCCTCTCCATTTGGCTCACAAACGCGTATCTTTTCGTCGTTACCACCGACATCACCACCTATTGCGCTGACGTCTGGTTTGTTAAAAAAGGAAAGAACTCTTCCTGTTCTAGAATAGGAAGCTTGATCGCGAGATTTGTTCACAGAGTTTACTACAATTGAGTTTATTGAATCTGCTGGTGCACCTATACGCATTGGCTCCTTGCGGTCATCAGGCTTGTTGGTGCCCGCAACTACAAAAATAACATTGCTGTCACATTGTATTTGATCTAATGCTGCCGCTTCAGGAGAGATAAAGTTTCCATGAACTTCCTTTGTTGATCCCAGTGATAGGTTCCACACTTTGATGTTAGGGTTCTTTTTCACTATCTCCTGTATGTCCTTGATGACGGTGAACGAACTGAAAGGCTTACTACCAACTACGCCAAAATGTTTGACCTTGAACCTGCCACAGCCGTCATTTAGATCTGGGTTTATGTTATGACCATCAACAATAATTGAAGTTACGGCAGTTCCGTGGCTGTAATCTGCCGGATCTTTATGATCTTTCGGGTCAATAATTTCAGAACTTACCATAGGTACATATTCAACCCATTCAGAGAAGTACACATTGTCGTCAAACAATGTATCAATAACCCCAATTGTTGGTTCATTTTGCGGCGTGGGTATGTATGGAGTTTCCCGACTTTTATTACTGCTACCAACAATATCTTCTAGATCTAGCTCTGAGATATTTTCTACCGCCATCGCTATCAAGTAGGGGGCCTTTTCTTGCAAAGTTTTTACATCATCTGGATACAAGAGTAGAGTAGTTTTGTTTAAGTTCTTGCCCAGAGTATCAATGCCGATCTTACTGAGAATATCAGATGCGTCCTCGTCGGTTCGATATATGGTAACTAACTGCTCTCCTGTGGCGTTGGCGCTGTTTCTAGGAATATCAAAACTACTGACATAATGGGAATCAACAACTATATTCAAAAAGACATTTTCGCTAATGCCATACTTTTTGAAGTTTATATTTTTATCTTTGATTTTGCTTATATCATCATGGTTGATAGTACCGCCGAACTCATCATTAAGAACTTTCTTACTAATGGCTAACTTATCAACAGAATCTTGAATGATAGCCTCAGTAACATAGTGAGTAATCACGTGTTTTGGTTTTGACGTGTCAGCATCAACAAAATGAGCCCCCACAATTGAGTCATTAGATTTTTGATTCTCGCCATTATAAAAAATCCTGCTAATTCTATTGCTTTTCGCAACGACCGTAATATAGTGCACGTCCACCAGCGCACCACCAATCACAGTCTCTTTTCGCCAGAATTCGCCCAAGGTATTCAACTCAGAAATAAGTTTATCCAAGTGCTTAGCATCGACAGACGCACTTTTACTTTTGGGCATGTTTGGCGGTCCAGGTCTACCACCACTTTTTCGCTTATTAAGGTTGCCTTTAAGCTGCAGTATATTGTTCATTATCTATTCCTGCAGCTCCCTGGCAACTCTACTCTTTGATACTCCCGTAAGAATTTCGATCTCCCGAATGGTGAAGCCTTCTTCTTGTAGTTGTTTCAGGTCACTGACACCACCGTGAACGGTTTCATAGAGCTTTTTAAGGTAGTCATACTCGTTTGAGGGGTCACTAAAAGCAATAGCTGTCTTGATTATGTTCTTCATCTCACCAGGGTAGGGAATGTGCTTCATAGTTGCTACGATTTTTCTAAAGAGGCGCATACTCCTTCCGGCAAACTTAAACCTACCCAGAAGCTCATTCAAGATTATTTCGGCTACATCAATTAATTCATCTTTGCTATATCGGTTAAAGTTAATAATTGAATCAAATCTTCTCGTCAAGGCCTTATCAAATTGACCGAATAGGTTGGTAGTTGCTATAAATACGACAGTATCTCCTAGCCCATCGAGCCCTTTAAGAACCGAAGAAGTAACGCGACCCATTTCTCGCAGATCGTTTGAGTTAACTCTGTCTAGGGCGATAGCATCAATCTCGTCAAACAGAATTATCGCCTTATCTGGATTAGGCAGAGCACGTATCTCTTGAAATACTGATGCTATATTCTTGGAGGTCTGGCCAAGCTTGCTATCAATAACGCTATCAAAATCTACCAAATACAAGTCACGCTCTAATATGCGTGCCATTTGCTTTGCGGTTTCAGTCTTTCCGGTCCCGGGATCACCTTCAAATAGAAATTTATTTATTCCAGCATGATGGTTAACCGCACTGATCGCACCGAACACGTCGTTCTTTATGGAGGTGGGGAGTGGTAGTGAATCACCAGCCAGGTTTACCTTATGAAAATAGGGAGATTCATATTCATGGTTTTGCGGTACGAACGTATTAGCGCCTGAGAGCAGGGCCATGATGTATTCGGCCAATTGCGGATCTCCGCTCTGGTCAAATAGGCGAGCAATATTATACGCTTCATCACGAAAGCCCGCGTCATTGTGTTCGGCGTAGTACTTAATGAGGTTGAGTATGTTTTTTTTGCGCATTTGTTCCTTCATGGTTCTATAGTAACATAGCTGGGACGCAAAAACAATAATCTGGGACACAGTACAATGTTGCAATTACCAACAAATGGGTGTATTCTAGAGGTAATCGGGGCAGGAACCCTGAGGGTAGAAATAGGAAAAGCGCCTGTACAGCGCTTCCTTATACAAAAAGTTCCTGAACGAATTGTATAGTTCCTATGATACCACAATATCATTGAGTGGTAATTCCGCCGCGGAAAGGAACTGTTAAAACAGATATGGCACGTAAAATGTTTCATGTAGTCCCGATCGGTACTAACTGGCAGCTAAAGTTTGAGGGTAGAATTCTTGGTAATTATAGCCTCAAGGCCACCGCTATTGCAGAAGGACGACGCATAGCACAGGCAAACCAGCCGAGTGAACTAATAATTCACAACGCTGACGGCACTATTGCTGAACGCGAAACTTACGGTAATGATCCGTTCCCACCGCGTGGGTAATCGCAAACAGTAGCGTTAGAAGGGCTCTCTACGGAGGGCCTTTTTAGTACATGGTGTTGAAAAATAGTGAACAGGCTTATCATTAATGTATGTACACGTATCTCAAAAGTCGTGAATATTACGAAGAACGTTATGACGATGCCACTGTTTCCAAGTGCCGATCAGGTGAAAGCCTCGTCAACGAAACTTTCACTACAATGGAGAAGAAGCTCGGCAAGAAGGAGTTAACAGATAGGCTAACAGGTTGGTATCTGCACTACAGCCAGTACTACTTCTTGTTTGTTGAGTCTGCCGCTGCCGAACGAGCCGCAAATCGGGGAGCTACTATTGCCAAGTGGATGGCAGAAGACCAGAAAAAAGATGAACGTCTTGCTTCAGCTCATATCGCAGGTGGAACATTCTGCCGAGCCTGCGGTAAAGATATGAAAGTGGTGAGTAAAGACTACCTGCACCGTGATAATCATAAAGAAGATAACATTCTCATAATGTTCGAATGCGAAGCTTGTAATAAACGCAGGGCGCTTTGGGAAGATGACACTGAATGGGAGGGCGCCAAACGCGAGTGTGAAAAGTGTGGTAGCAAAACTATTTCAAAACACACCAAAAAGCAGGACATCATCACCTGGACTGAAACCTGCGAGAAATGCGGGCACATTAAAACCGAAACCCTAGATTTAAGCGACACTGAAAGTGAACCTGAACCAGTTGACCCGTACTTAGAGTTAGATCGCAAACGCTTCATATTCGGAAGCGACATGATGTTTAGATATGACCAGAAGCTCAAACACTTCGAACGTCTGGCTAACCTCAATGCATCAGTTGAAGATAAGGTTCAACATGCCGATGTCTATGACGGCATTAAGCAAGTTAAGAAACTCAAAATTGCTCAGCTCAAAGAATTACTTGAACCAGTCTTTACCAAAAACGGTTACAGTGACTTTAAGCTCGGTGACCCACAGCTTGGCCGTGAGGTCACACTGAGCTTCAACTGTCTGGATACCAAAGATGATCGCGAGGAATATCAAAGCAAGAAAACTTTACATAAGGCAATTGAAAAAGTACTCGAAGACACTAACTGGCGAGTCATGAGTGCAGGCGTGAGCTACCGGCTCGGATTTCTGTCAGGCAGCCTCAGGGCTTACGAAAGTGAAGAAGACCTAAAGAAATTAGTTGAACAGCGTATAAAAAAAGGCTATGTTCCAAAAGTAGAGCCTAAAGAACCCACCCAGCAAACCGAAAAGCCAAGTACTCAGCAGAATGCCCGTAACATGCGTGAATCTGTACAGGTCTACTTCGATAAGCTCATGCTCGGCAGTGTGCCAGCAGAAGTAACACTTAAGAGTGGCAAAGTTAAGAAAACTAGCATACCGGTACTAAGCGGGGAAATGAATCCACTGCTTCGGGTATTCGTACCAATGCGTGAAGGCGATACTTCGGTTCCAAAGTTCATCAGAGATTTTGACTTTAAATTTGGAGACAAAAATAAAGTTCCAAAAGTCCAAAAAGATAGTCAAGGTCGCGAGATACGACGTATCTGACTCAAGAACAGCAAATAAATAATCACAAAAATCTAGAAATGTATTGACACTAACGTACTAGTATGCTAGTATATAGCTATGTCAAATTTTGGTGACGTAATCAATATTATATACGCTACTCGAGATAGAGCGCTGCTTGAGGACTTTCTAATTGGTGTGACAACCGATAAAGAACGTGCTGAAATAGCTCAACGAGTAGAGATTATCAAGCGATTAATTGCCGGTGAACCACAGGCTAGAATTGCTAGTGATCTTGGGGTAGGAGTTGCTACGGTTACCCGTGGCTCGAAAGAACTAAGTCAGGATCGTTTCAAAGTTTTGAGGAAGCAATTATGAGTCATATTGAATTATTAGTTAGTTGTGGTGAACTAGGTGCTTGGCGTAGCTCTCATTACACACGGGAGTCTATTTAGGTTGTAAAATTTTGAATAAATGTAACTTAGGGCTCCCGGGAAGGGAGTCTTTTAATTTTTAAAGGAGAAATATTATGAGTGAATTTGAAATAGCAGAAGGTGGAAGAGTAAAAATGGCTGCAGGCAGTATGGATACATATTATGAAGCGGCAGATCCGATGATAAATGGTAATGATGAATTTAAGGCATACGAAAATTTTATGTCACTTCGTGAAAACTCACCTGCTGAGCTAAGGGCAGCATTCTTTCCGAGCGTTGGACCTGAACTTAAGCAAAGGTTACGAGGCGCAGGATTATATCGGTTCCTGAGAATGGACCAAGGTCCTGGTGGTAATTTTACAGCTTTTACTGTTGATAGATCTGTTGCTCAACAAGGCTCGTTTGAGGTATCAGCGCCAGTTCCACATGCTTTGTTAGAAGAGAGCGTCAAAGAGGGTATAGCTGAACACCCAGAACTTGGTGTGTTAGCAATGTCTGTAACAGCAGCTTATGCAGAAAATAATTTAGGAAAAACATTTGGCCTTATGAATGAGTTTGTGGAACAAGCTGAAGAAAAAGGTGTCAAACTACCGGATACAGCTGTTGGTAGCAGAAGTGGTTTTTTCCTGATTAATCCAGTTGAAACTGGAGCAGTGCTTTCTGCCGATACTCAACCAGCCGTGCAAGAGGCTTTGATGCGTGTGAGATCCTATGCTTTTGTGGCACGCCAGCATATCAAAGCAGGAGTACCATTTCGGCAGGCTATTGCTCTTGCTGCTCGAGACCCTCAGTCCCCTCAAGGCATAGCTGATGATTTACTATATTTTCAGCCAGACTGCTTCGTTGATACTGACGAAAATGTTGCTATCGAAAGGATAAACATGCCTGATGTTGGATTCTTTTTGACTGAGATAGAGAGAGCTAAAAATCGGCCACTTGAACAAGTTGCTCAGATAGTAGAAAAGCTAAAGGCACAGGTGGGGGTAGCCATCGAAAAGCATATAGCAACAGACCATATAACCATTATTGTTAAAGACGAGTCACTGGAAAGTTCTACCGATATGCTTGAGGTAAATGAGACAAAATCACTAACCTCAATGTTAGAAAAAATTGGCTTCAAAGTTACTGTTCTTGGTATTTCTCAATACGATGCAATTACAGACGATACAAGTGTAATCGTACTAAACCCTGACATTGAATCAGGAGGGTATGCTGCGTTTACAGAAAAAGTAGTGAGAGCCGATATTTCCACATTCCCAGACCCGCTGTTAAAAGTATTTGAACACGAGGCAACAACACTTCCAACGTTCCAAGTAGCAGGGCGACATTTGGATAAATTACTGAACTTGATTCGTCCTAAGAAAATCGATAAAGATAATGCACCAAGGATTCACGAAGAATTGTTCAGGATGTTGGAACTAGGCAAGGTTCCGTCGGATACCGATATTTTGTATGCATTTGTACCTGGCCAAAAAACACCAGTGCCACTTTTTCGCTATTCACTACACAGCTTTGCCCAGTTATCAAATGCTGTGGAAAGGAGCCGAAAAGCTGGAATAGATGTGTCGAGCATATACTTACGAGCAGTGCCTTTTAATAGGGACGCAGCTGTATTTGGAGATGACAAGGGCAAACGTCTTGCAGCATTTCGACCAATGTATGTTAGGAGTGAACCATGAAAGTAGTGCTTGACGCTTCCGTCCGTAAAGTGATTCCTGAGCTTGAAGTTTTTTATAAAGTGATTCAAGTTCGTGAGATTTCAGACGACATAGGTTCTTTAAACCTTAAAGCCTTAGACGGCTTAAGGTTGAGTAGGCAAGAAAAAGCTTCATATAGCAAATTTCGAGAGAAGTTTGCAGAGAGCAGCTTGCTTGCAGTCGAAAGACTCAAAAGCTACCCTACAATCAAAGATTTACCTGTCCCTGATCCGCTGACTGGTCTCATAATTAAAGCAAGTTACTATACAGATATACCAATCACTGTATTCTCGGTTGATGAGTTTAATTCAGTTGAAATTCGTTTTTCAGTCAAAGGCGAATACCTGAAAACTAAAAATGGCTCTACGCCAATAAAGCCACATTCAATTATTGCTGTGACCGAGAAGGGCATATTAGGTATTCTGGGAATCAGAAGTTCTTATTTAGGTAAGTTGAAACCGGATTCACAGGAAGTGGCTGTCCTAAGTTTTGGATGCTCTCAAATAACTAGCATTAAAAGTAAAGAACTACTTTTACAAACAATTACGCAATTACAAACTAAATTAGGAGAAAAGAAATGAATACGAGAAAGAGAATTTTAACTGGTGACCGACCATCGGGTAAATTGCACCTCGGCCACTATATAGGGACGCTGGAGAACCGAGTGAAGCTACAAGATGAATACGAAACATTTATCATGCAGGCTGATGTTCAAGCCCTTACGGACAATTTTGACAATCCTGATAAAGTTCGTGAAAGTGTCTATCAAGTTGCCCTGGACAACCTAGCGGTTGGATTAGATCCAAGTAAAGCAGTTCTATTTGTGCAATCACAAATTCCAGAGCTCGCTGAGCTTACTGTATATTTTATGAATTTAGTCAGTCTTGCGCGTTTGCAACGTAATCCTACTGTTAAATCGGAGATGAAGCAAAAGGGATTTGGTGCAAATGTTCCCGTAGGCTTTGTAAATTACCCATTATCTGAAGCAGCAGACATATTAGGCTTTAACGCTGACTTAGTTCCGGCTGGTGATGACCAGGCGCCAATGGTTGAATTAACTCGTGAAGTCGTTAATAGGTTTAATACAATATATGGCCATACTTTCAATATGCCAGAAATCCTGACTGGACGTATTGCACGGTTGGTGGGTACAGATGGTAGTGCAAAAATGAGTAAAAGTCTAGGCAACGTTATCTACTTATCAGATAGTCATGATGAAGTTGAGACAAAGGTCATGAAAATGTATACCGATCCAACACGTCAACGCACAACTGATCCTGGTAAGGTAGAAGGTAACCCAGTATTTATATATCTCGACGCTTTTGGTACTGATAAAAAAACCACCGAGGCTCTTAAGCAACGTTATCGCAATGGTCAAGTTGGTGACATTGAGGTCAAACAGTACCTGGTGGACGTACTTAATACGTTTTTAGAACCAATCCGTGTAAGGCGAGAAGAATATGAGCTACAGCCAGATCTAGTAAAAAATATTCTAGAAGACGGAACCACTAAGGCAAGACAAGTAGTCAATGAAACTATGGCAGAAGTAAGAAAAGCAATGCGGTTATACGGTTCGTAAACTACAAACAAAATTAAAATCAAATATTGCTTCAATGTGTCTCATTTGTCTCGTTTTTATCAGTTAAATGGTTCGTGACCCGTATGCGGAGCCAAACACAGCAGCTAACAGATACAGACCGATCCCTATGATCGGTTTTTCTTTTTCCCTAGATCACCCCGAACACTGTTATAAAAGTTCGTGACCTATCCCTCTATTGCGACAAGGCTTCAAATTACACTCGAACCAACAAAAGTATAGTAATATCTAGAACATCCCTGTTGTTTAGTCCCAGAAGTTTACACAAGCCATACCGCAATCAAGTAGGAGCTAAGCTGACCGAGTTCCTAGACCTGTTTCTAGCAGTGCATTGTTGAGTTACAATATTCTTACATGAGTAGTGAATATAATATTGGTATCATTGCCGCGGTAGGCACTCTGTTCGGGGTAGTAGTTTCTCAAATCCTTGAGATTTTCCGGCAGAATCTCGGTTTCAAGAAGCAGCAGAAGGCAAAGATTATTGATAGGCGAATAGATGCTCATGAGAGTGCTCTAGACCTTGCTGATACTATGATGACGGTAGTAATGCCTGAAAATACAGAACACTATTCAAGCAAGGTGGAAAGACCGGTTAGGGGTGTAGCCGTAGTAAATAATAAAATCATCTTTGAAAAATGGTGGGGCGAAACTTTCCATAGTTGTTATAAAAAGCATGTTTGGCTATCAACGAAATGTCTCAAGGAGCTCAACTTCATCCAGGACTATACAGTTAATTTGAGTATAATAATGTCAAAATTAGACGAGAATAAAGTCGAGGAACTCAGCGTATCGGTCCGACCTGATTTTATAGAAATGAGTGGTCGTCTTCGAGACGGGGCTATCAAATATTTATCTGAAGGTGCTGTAAGGTTTAAGCTTAAAGACCTTAATGGCTGGCATAAATACGATAGAGTCGTATCGGAAAAGAGGCTTAACGAAACAGCTCTGATAAAAGAATATACTAATTATTTAGATTAAGTCTTCGAGTGGTTCCCGAACCTTATTAACTCTTCCATTCTTAAAAACAAGCTTGCTCACAATTCCTTTGGCCAGGGCTCTCTTCTCATCTTCGGTACCCTTTCCTAGAACATAGCGAGCATACTCGATAAGTGGGGCATCAAATTCTGTCTTGACTTTGTGGTATTCATACATAGTCTTCATCATCGCAGTGTAGCGTTCTGAAGAAGCTCTTAATGCGCTGGATATTTTAATATCCTTACCGGAAGTTTCAATGTGTTCTAGGATCGCTCTAGTTAATTCGGGTTCTCCAATGTACTTTTCTGGACACTTGGCATCCTTCTTCTTAGTGCACCTGTAGTAGACATACCTTCGGATAGATCCATCACTTTTAATTTTCTTGTATTTATCCTCTCCCGTTACTCCAGCCCCACAAGTTCCACATTCAAGTAGTCCTCGGAATGCAAACTGTTTTAGCCCCCACTTGCCTTTAACTAATCCTCTTGTCTCTTGTACTAGGTCGAATAACTCCTTAGATATGAGAGGTTCGTGCGCACCCTTATACCATTTACCATCAGGTTCTTCTGGGTATTGAAACTCACCGTAGTAAAATGGGTTCTTTAACATCTTAAGGATTTGGCTTACGGCAACTGTTTTACCTGCTCTGCTCGTAAGATTCTGTTCATCCATCCAGACTTTCAATCTCCTGCTACTCCAATTCTCTTGCCCAGCCCTCCTAAACATCTCGGTTATAATCTCTGCACGCTCTGGGTCTGGAATAATATCTTTAACTCCTCCAAAGGCTCTATTAATATACCCAAGAGGCGCAACTCCTGGTCGCCAGCCCATCTCGCATTTAGATCTAATTCCTCTCTTAACATTTACACTTTTATTATCGTTCTCTAGCTTGGCCTGAGAGCAGAGAATCATCAGGAGGAATTTTTCGTTCGGGTTGTTAGTGAATGTCTGGGAGTAGGTTCTGATATGCAGAAGTTTACCTTGATCCATTAGGTCTACAACTGCCCCTAGATCCCCTGCGTTTCTTGAGAGTCTATCTGGTGCCCAAGTTAAGATTGCGTTGTACTCATCGTCTCTCAAGCCCTGTAGTAGCTTGTTATATAACGGTCTTTGGCCAGAATCTTTAGCAGAATGACTTTCTTGCAGCTCTGATACAACGCTAAGTCCTTCACTCTCAGCCATAGATCTCATCTCGGCAAGTTGTGAATCAATACTCATTGCCTGACGTTCATCCGATTCAGATGATTTTCTTGCGTACAGGCAATATTTTAATTGTTGAGTATTATTGTCCAGCATGGCTGCAACGAACAATCATACCGCGAAGGTTTTAGGAAAGCTAGCTATTTGAAAATACCCTGTATGGCGCCCATAAGTGGCACAGAGTCACCATCCTTCTTGGATAGGTGGCCTACATTTTTCATTTCAAACATTGCCAAGGCAGCTACTCCGGCTAACTGAGTCCTTACATCTTTATTGTCTTCAGACTCTGTAATATTACTGAGTACTCCCTGCAGGGTGGTGGCTACCGTGTATCTATGTCTGTATTGTTCCAGCAAGTTTGAGTAAATCCTAAAGTTTCTATTAGAAAAAGTGTAACCAAGAGAGGGAACTAGGATAAAGCCCAGGAAGATACTTATCTTTGCCAATACATACTCATTGCTCACAAGAAGGTTCAGGTTATGGCTTCTTATGAAGTCCTGTATGGGGAAATCATGTAGCTTGCCGTTCAGCAACACACTGGTAAATATCAAGGACTGACCTATAAGAACAGAACCCAATATAACAAACCAGACTATCCTTTGGCCCCTTGCAGATCTAATGGTCTTGCCGTATAGATAGGAGACAGACCCCACAACCGCTAGAATGGCAAATCTAATAGATACAAAGCCTAGGTAGCAAAGGTACTTTATATTGATTATCAGTAGCTTCATAACCTGCCTCAAGCCAGGCCTACTAGACTTGTTATCTATGGGGCTAAGTTCAGATTCCTTAAATTTAATTAGTTCATACTTTAGTTCCTGTGTTCTTATCCTAAGGTTAGTCAGCCGAGCACGTAATGAAAGAGCCTTCCACCGTGGACCGTCTAGCTTCAACTCGTAAAGCTCTATATTCTTTTTGTACTCTTCATGCCATATCTCTAGAGCCTTTGCTTGCTTGATGGAGTTAAGTGCTTCCGTGGTGGCCTCTTGGGTAGAGGCCTTCTGTGTAGAGACAAGATCGTTCAGCTGTCTAAGCAACTCGTTCTTATCGCTATCAGTAGACTCTGCCAACCTCTTCTGGGCTTCTCGTAAAGAAGTCTTAAATTCGTCCGATAGTTTGTCTGCCTCAAGGTCTAGCTGTAGTATCCTGCTACTCTTTTCTAACCCAATTTGTGCCTGTATGGCGTAGTACTGGGGAGTGTTTAAATAGGTAGACTTAATTGAGTTAACAAACTGTTGAAATAAAGAAACGGAGTTTGGATCAATCGACTGGTAGTCAGTTGATGGGGGTACAACTACAAGGTCATTGATTTGGTGGTCAAGACCTAGCCACCTAATGGCTTCAGTGTATAGCCTCCTTACTTCAATGAAGCTGTTGATTAGGTCTGTAGATTCGGCCACTAAAAGAACTTGTCGTAACTCAACAAGTTCTCTGATGGCTTGTTGTAGCTGTTCGTTAGACGTGTCTAGCTTAGAGAAGCCGGCTACGTTAACTCGCAAGGAATTACTCTCGTCTATGTTAGGGTATCTAGAAAGTGGGCTTCTGAACGTATCACTCATTATTAGAGTATTCTAGCTGCTGGAAGCAGCTACTCCAAACATAACCACTTTCTATTATTTTGCCCCTATCTTTTCTAAAAGCTCCCTGTGCTGCAAAGCCTGTCTTTTGCCCTTTCTCCCGGACCTCCTAATAAGTCTGTAAGGTACTAATAGTATGCCAAATATTATGTACCACACTGCCACTACCATCCATGCCATCATAATCAGCATGAGTGCAATAGGTACTAAAAGCATCCATTTAACAAATACATTTGGCACTAAGTCTGTAATCTTCCATATTCTAGCAGCAGAACCAGCCAGTGACATTGGTGCTGCAACAACCACCTTCTCTGATGCTAACCTTTGATCCATATAACCTCCCTTTGGTTATTAACTTTTATTAATTAACTTCCAGGAGGCTATATCTATTTTCTATATATAAAAAAGGACAGCCACGCTGGACTGTCTAGGACCCAAACAAGCAGTTATGCCTATTCTTTTTTACGTAGCTGCCCTTTTAATGGCACAACTACATAAATGATCGAGTCACTCTGTTTGTTTGGATGTCCTAGACATTTTAGAGTATACCGCAAAGGTTTTGAGCTAAGCTAGCGCTAGAAGCAAAACCTAAGATGGTAGGGCGGCTAAGTTAGCATCATTAAATTCATATCTTTGCCTTGGCGGATCTTTGAGCTGAGCGAGGTGGGGGAATACTGAATCAAGTGGTATTACACCAGTAAGCTCAGATGGTAGCCATGTGCTCCTGAGCCTAACCATCTGATTGCACAGGCCACCTACTGCAGATATACCTACCGAATGGACATATCCTTGAGCACCTCCATGGCACCCCTCTGTCATTATGTCTACTACCACCCTGCTAGAAGATGCGAGCAAATCACATACTCTATCCCTAAACTCTTCAATTGATCTAAGCCTCTCAAAAGATATGTCACCATATGAATATCCTAGTTCTGTAGCTAAATACCCATACAAATCTTTCAACAAGGGGTTAACTCTTCTAAGTCCTTGACCTTCAAGAGAGCAGACTACATCTACAGTCTCCCTGTATCTTTGATACACGTCTCCACTAAATGCATGTCTTGGTGAGAGCTGTTCAAGTGCCGCAGGAAAGCAAGTCGAGGTTGTTGGCCCAGTGTGTCCATTGGCGACATTACGTCTATAACTAGAGACGCTCATTACTATAATTAATAACATCCATAAGCTTGAGGTTTCAATATCAAAGGTTACAACACTAGTCCTTCTTTTTATGGCTTTTAAGAACCGAAGATAGGTACGCGCTTGCCAAAACTTCATTGACTTTTTTCTGTTCAGCAGCGCTCAGTCCTTCATCGAGTGTTTTCATACCATCACCAAGCTTAAATATCTTAACTATTAGTTCTTCCGGTAGTGCATCAAATATAGCAGTAGTTATTTGAGATAAGAAGCCAAAATCTTTTCTATACTTATCTTCAATTATATCTATTTGCTCCTGAAGTTCACGGCCATTCATATTTCGATAGCGGGGATCATTATGCCTTAACAGAAATTCAATTGCCCTCTGGTCTCCATTCTCAACGTTTCTAAGAAGCTTAGATTCTCCAAACTCTGCCATATTCGCACGACCAATCTCTATGGCCTCGTCAGTTCTATTTCGGAAGTCTAAGTCATCATTTTTCCATCTATAGTATGTGGCGCGCGATAGTGCAACCTTATTGCAAGCTATAAATACATTGCCAGTCTTTTCCAGTTCTTCTATTAGCCCTTTTTCTAACTTTTTAGTTCTCCTCATTTTCACTTAACCTTGATATTAATCTACGCTTCAGTCCAGTTTCCTTTTCCCAGCGTCTAAGTGCCACTTCTGCATAAACAGGCGACTTTTCCATAATGAAGCATCTCCGCTTCAATTTTGTTGAGGCAATCAAAGTAGAGCCAGATCCACAAAACGGCTCCACCACTAAATCTCCTCGTTTAGTTAATACCTTTATATAAGGTATTAATATCTGCAGCGGTTTAGTCCCAAAGATAATTCCTTGCCCTGAGTGCTTCTCATCATCTGCATTGAAATCAATAAAGTCTGTGGGCTGGAACATCTTATCTTTTCCTTTAGCATAACCTTCCCACTGAGGTCTTCCAGAGATTGCATAAAGTGCTGTTTCAAATTCCTCCTGCAAGCCATCTGGTTCTTCTTCGTGGTTGTACTCCACAGTCCCACTTCCACCTACCATAGCAATATCATGCTTCGAAAAGAACTTATACTTTGCAGCAAAGTTCTGGTGACGATTCGCCAGGTGCCAAACAATCATATTCTTAACTTTCCAATACTTCTCCATCTCATTCCAGATGGTTCGAACATTCTTCCAATTCTCATAGCAGATAATTGAAAAGTCTGGCTTTGCAGCCTTAGCAACATTTGCCATCCATAGTTCAGTGAAGTCTTCTGGGATCTCATCTGTTTCTAAGTACTTTCTATTCCTCTTATTCCCAAATCCTTCCGTCGGCTTTCCATGCCGCTTAGCATTTAGATAATCAAGAATATACGGAGGATCGGTCATACACATATCCGCTTTATCCTCTCCCATTAGAGTAGAGAAGTCTTGCTCAACAGTTGAGTCTCCGCACATTAGTCTTGAGTCACCAAGTGCGTACACATCTCCCTTCTTCACGGTGATCTTCTTAATATCCAATTTCTCTAGCTCTTTAGCTAGATCAAAAGTATCTTCTCTCAAAAGATCCTCTGTATAGATCTCATCAAGCTCTACACTATCAAAACCAATATCTAGAAGTAGCTCTTGGTCGAAGTCTTTAAGAAGTTCAAAGTCCCAATCACCTAAGTTCTTATTAAGTCTTAAGTTTAGCTCCTTCTCTTTAGCTTCATCATCTATATTGATGTAGACGACTGGAACCTTTTCATATCCCAAGTCTTTAGCTACTTTCAGCCTAAAATGACCTCCAATAACTATATTCTTTCTTGTCTCAGCTCCATTCACCAAAATTGGATCCACCAAGCCAAAGCTACTAATACTTTCACTCAGTTGCTGAATCTTTTCTTCACTCCACTTGCGTGGGTTATATGTTGCTGGTTTTAGCACGTCTATAGCGACGTGCTCCACCTTTATTTTCTCGTCCATACTTGTTCCTTTCATTAAGAACGTTAAAACAATACGATTTTGGTCGCATCTAAAACACCTAAGAAATACCTATTTAGGGTATCCAGGTTTATAAGTAATTAATTTGTATTGTTTTTGTATTTGGACGTATTTATCTGCTTGTGCCGTCGCACTCTATAATTTCATTGTATTTTCTGTTACTGCCTAACAGCTGGCATGTTCAGCAGATATAATTAATCTGTATATAAACATAAGGATAACACAGTGTCAGCTATTTTGAATAGTATTTTGTAAGGCATACTAATATCTAGTAATGACAAACATACAAACAGAGTTTAAAAAGATCGATAATATCCTCCACGAGGATGCTGGTACCAATGGTGCCAACGACTACATGGCGCAAATGTCCTGGATCCTCTTTCTTAAGTATCTTGACGACCTAGAAGATATTCGTAAGCAAGAGGCGGTATTCACAGATAAGCCATATGAGCCATTATTTAAAGAGGAGTTCCAGTGGGACAATTGGGCAGCGCCTAAAAAAGCAGATGGCTCTGCCGACATATCAGCACAGCTAGTAGGCGATGATCTAATTGAGTTCGTTAATAATAAACTTTTTCCCTACCTAAAAGAGTTTAAGAATATAACTGTAGATCCAAAATCTCTTCTCTATAAGATAGGAGAGATATTCGGTGAAGTCACAAATAAAATTCAGAGTGGACGTAATCTGCGAGAGGTAATAGACATCATTGATAAGCTTGAGTTTAAGACTCAGGATGAACTCGACGACCTTTCTGCACTTTACGAAGATAGATTAAAGCTCATGGGTGGTGCAGGTAGAAGCGGTGAATACTATACCCCTCGTCCTTTGATCCAGGCCATAGTACAAGCTGTTGATCCTGAGCTTGGTAAAACTATCTATGACGGAGCTGCTGGTTCTGCAGGATTCTTAACAGAAGCCTACTCCTACCTCAGAGAGAAAACCAAAACACCGTCTGAACTTAAGTTCTTAAAAGAAAGTACTTTCTTTGGAAAGAATAAGAAACCGGAGCCGTATTTACTAGGCACGATGAACATGATTCTTCACGGAATTGAATCTCCAAACATGATTCACACGAATACTCTAGCTGAAGACACTCATGATATCCAGGAAAAGGACAGGTATGATTACATCCTTGCTAATCCACCCTTTGGAGGAAGCGAGCATTCTGAGATTCAACGCAACTTTGATGTTAAAACCCGTGAGACTGCTAACTTATTCCTTCAACACTTTATGAAGAAGCTTCGTGTTGGCGGGGAAGCAGCAATTGTAATCAAGAATACATTCTTAACAAACGAACCAAATGGTGCTACTGGTGCAATCCGCAAACAGTTGCTGGAAAACTTCAATCTCCACACTATCCTTGATCTACATGGGGGAATCTTTAGCGCGACTGGTTCAACAGGGGTAAAAACGGTCGTACTTTTCTTTAGGAAGGGAGAGCCTACAAAAGAGATATTTTATTATCAGCTAGATGTGGGGCGTAACTTAGGTAAAACCACACCTCTCAACATTAGTGACATGGCTGATTTCCTAAAGAAGTTACGCAGCCGGGAGAATAGTCAAAATAGCTGGACTGTACAGATTGATGATATTGATAAAACAACATTTGAGCTAGGCGTCAAGAATCCCAATGAACCTGAAGTTGAACAGCTGAAGTCACCGAAAGAAATTTTGCAAGACATCAAGGAAATTGATTTAGAAATATCAAAATTACTAGACGAGATTGAGTTATAGGTATGGCAGTCAAACTTGGTGACATATGTAATCTGATGACAGGGGGTACACCGAGTCGGTCACATAAGGAATATTTCCAAGGGGGTAACATTAAATGGCTTGTTTCTGGAGATATACACAAAGGCGAGATACACGATTGTGATGGCAGGATAACAGAAGAAGCTCTCAAAAACTCGAACGCACGAATTCTTCCCGTCAACTCAGTCATGATTGCATTAAATGGTCAGGGTAAGACACGAGCAACGGTTGCAATCTTACGTACCGAAGCCACTTGCAATCAATCCTTGGTAAGTATAATCCCCAAAGACCAATCGAAAGTTCTGCCCGAATGGATTTATTGGAACCTAAAAGGAAGATACCATGAGCTCCGCAAGATAACCGGTGACTCGGGGAATGACCGACGAGGGTTAAATATGATTATCATTCGAAATATAGACCTGCCAACCCCACCTTCAATTAGTGAGCAACGAAGAGTTGTGGCAAAACTAGATGCTGCTTTTAAGCAAATCGACCGAATAACTGATCTCACTCAAATGGAATACAGTAACTTCCGCAATATGTTCAAGAAAGTCACTAACGAGCAGATCATCAGTAGTCAGAATTACGCTGCCCTTCCGCTGGGTAGCGTATGCGACTTTGTTAGGGGTCCTTTTGGGGGGAGTCTTAAGAAGGATACCTTCAAAAAAAGTGGATACGCAGTTTATGAACAAAGACATGCGATTTATGGTGACTTTACAAACATCAGATATTTTGTAGATAAAGAAAAGTTTGATGAAATGCAGAGATTTCAGGTTCGGCCCTTCGATCTAATAATGAGCTGCTCAGGAACGATCGGGAGAATTGCTGTCATTCCACCTGGCGTTAAAGATGGAATTATTAATCAAGCTCTTCTGAAGTTTTCTCCCATAGGGCATAAGTTGAACGGCCTATACTTGAAGCACTGGATCGAGAGCAGTGTTTTCCAAGAAATGCTTGCTGTAAACACTGGTGGTGCTGCAATTCAGAATGTCGCGTCGGTCAAGGTTCTGAAAGGATTACCTATTTCACTCCCTCCGCTAACAATCCAGGAGGCCGTTGTTGAAAAAGTAAATTCACTTAAGGGTAAAGAAGCCGCTATTCTAGAATTTATGGAACGTAAACTTCTGAAGATAGGCGAACTTAAGCAATCCATGCTTCACCAGGCATTCATGGAAGTGATGTAGAATAATAGACATATGAACGAAGCTACCACGCGCCTTGAACTAATAGATCCTCAGATACAGTCTGCAAAGTGGGGCATTAACGAAACTCTAGGTTCTCAAGTTATAGCTGAGTACGCATTCACGGACGGTCGTCTAATCGGTGCTGGCCAAAGAGGAAAGAAGAAAAAAGCAGATTATGTCTTAGCATACCAAAACCAGAAGCTAGCTATAGTAGAAGCAAAGTCAGAAGATAAAGAAATCACCGATGGACTTGAGCAAGTAAAGGCATATGCCGAAACTTTGAATATTCGTTTTGTGTATAGCACTAACGGGCACGGCATTTACTTCTTCGATATGAAGAACGGAAGAGGTGAAGAGGTCTCCAGCTACCATACGCCCGAAGAGTTATTCTCTATGACACTTGGTGATCGAACCGATATTCAAAAAGAAGTTCTAACCGAGCCTTTTCAAAGAAGTAAGTATAGTCCTCGCTACTACCAAGAAAACGCAGTTAACCATGCTGTTGAGGCTATCTCTGCTGGTGAGCAAAGAGTTCTACTGACTCTAGCCACAGGAACCGGAAAGACCACAATTGCATTTCAGACCGTTTGGAAGTTATACCAAGCTCGCTGGAGCAGTGAACTCTCTAAGCGGTACTGCTTACACAACCGCTTTTTACAAAAATGCCAACGAAGAAAAAAGATTATCCTACTTATTTTCCGCAGAATTAACCTGGCAAGTCGGCTGTCTAGCTGTTTTAAGTTCTATGTTGGTCGTAGCCCATATAAGCGGTTCAATCCGAGCATCTTTAGCAACCGCTTTAATTATAGCGGCATTCGGCTCAAACCTTGTGCGCAGAATGCGCTAAAAAATAATAATTCAACAACTCTTTTTTTGTAGTAATATTAAAGATAGTTACCTAAAAGATAAGAGGAGTTCATATGTTACAAAAAATAGTCCCAAACTTATGGTTTGATGGCAATGCTCTAGAGGCAGCCGAGTTCTATACATCAGTTTTTACAAACAGCAAGATACTCTCCATTCAATACTACCCCAACAGCGTAGAAGAGGGCTTGGCAGATTTTCAATTAAGCTTAGCGGGCAAACCCTTGGTAGTAGAGTTTGAACTTGAAGGCACCCACTTTACAGCAATTAACGCAGGGCCAGAATTTAAGTTTAGCGAAGCAATCTCTTTTGCCGTTAGCTGTGCAGATCAAGCAGAGATCGACTATTTCTGGAAGAAGCTCTCAAGCGTAAAAGAATCCGAACAGTGTGGTTGGTGTAAAGATAAGTTTGATCTAAGCTGGCAAATTGTTCCCAAAAACATGAACGAACTAATGAATAAGCCAGATGCCTACAAAATAATGATGAATCAAAAAAAGATAATCATTGCGGATTATAAATAAAAACCTAGTGCAGTTCTTACCCAGCCAATCTCTGGATAACTTCAGATAAAGCTTCCCACAAAAACCACGCTAAGCTTAAGTACAATAATCTTAAGCTTAAAATCCCAACCCAAAAATCTTAAGCTTAATAGCTAGATCAGCATTAAACTTATCTGCTAAAATTAAACCCAAAAGCATGAATTTAGATCTAGCCGAAATCGCAATCGTCATAACCGCTCTAGCACTTTCAATTAGTGTGCACGAAAGCATGCACAGTCTAGTGGCCTACTTTTTAGGAGATGGCAGCTCAAGAGTCAACAGACGCGTAAGCTTAAATCCTTTGCACCATATAGATCCACTCACAACCATTGCCTTAGCGCTAATCTTAAATCTCGTTGGAGCTCAGCCTTTTGGAGCCGCCAAGCCAGTTCAAGTTACGCCATGGGCTCTAAAAGGGCAAGAATACGGCATGGCTCTAGTTGCTGTTGTAGGCCCACTTTCTAATTTGCTTCTTGCAATTTTAGCCGGCCTAATACTTTCGGTAGTCGGTTATCAAGCAGGTTACCTCTCTATTTTCTTAGCCTACCTTACCAGTGTTAATGTCGGCCTAGCTGTTTTTAACTTAATCCCATTTCCACCTCTTGATGGTTCTCGTGTTCTATACGCAATTGCGCCAGATTCTTTACGCAGCATTATGGATAAAATTGAATCTTTTGGTTTTGCCTCGATCATCTTTTTTATGGTAATAATTTACCCGAATATCAATCAAATCTTAAAGAGCATCAATCAATACATTTTAAATCTATTCTAAAAAATCTCTCCAAAATTGAATAATTTAAGAGAGATTATAAAAAACTAAGCTTAAATCTATTTTTTAGTTTTAGATTTTTCTTCTTTAGGGCGAAGTTGATGAGTTGCGGTGTTATAAGTGTAAACAGCAACATAGGCTACCAAAATAATTGCCGCAAAAGTTATTGTTGCATCTGCAAAATCGCCTGGTTTAAACCTTACTCCACCAACATCAACTGTTTTGGCAGTTAAACTTCCAGCTCCGCCATAAAGCTTATCTAAAAGTGGAGTTATAAAAGATCTAATAAAGCTTTCCACAAAATCTTTTAGCGCAAAACCCAGAACAATTCCAATCGCAATAACTAGAATCTCTTGTTGTTTAATGTATTTTCTTAAGCTTGGTACCATATTTCTCTCCTTCTTAAAAACTTAGTACTTTACCTTAAGATATTACGCTTAAGCTTAAGCTCAGTCAATAGCCTTTTTCTTCCCGCTTTGTGGAATTCAATTCCAGCTCTTTTATATCTTGATTAAATTAAGCTTAGCCAAATATTCTTCATAAGTTAGATTCTGCCCAAAAATCTTACTAGCAACATCTTTGCCAACATACCTAAAGTGCCAAGGCTCATATTGATAGCCAGTAATGTCTTCCTTTTCTTTTGGATAACGCAAAATAAAGCCATATTTATGAGCATTTGCTGCCAACCATTTGCCAGCTTCCGTTTCGCCAAAGCATTCTTCTAGATAACAACTTCGATCGGCGTAGCTAATATCTAAGCTTAACCCAGTTTGATGTTCACTATAACCTGGCCTAGCAGAAAACTTATTTGCCGCCAGCTCACCACTTTGCCGAACATAATTATTGTAATAAAAAGCCTGCTCGGTGCTAGAACGGAATCCGCTGTTCATAACCAAATTAAGCTTAGAACTTTTAGCATCCGCAAACATTTGCACCAAATCTGCCTTCACTAGTTCGCGCACCGATCTTTCATCTTTAGAATCACTCGCCGTGGTTGGCACAACATCTGCCACCAAATCTGCCGGCCGATATTCTAAAGGATTCAAAGGATTGTTCTTATTAACTAAAACATACACACTTTGCGGATCTGTAATATTAAGCTTAGTCGCTTCCGTCTCTTTTTCACCAGATTCTTTATGCGCTGCTTCATCCCTAACTTTTGGAGCCTGCACCTCATTAGCTCTAAAAACACTAATTCCGCCAACCAAAACCGCAGCCAGCAGAACTATTAAACTTAAAGCAACTATCCGCAAGATTTTTCTTATCTTCATATGTTAAAATTATAGCAGGAAATGGGGCGTGGCCAAGTGGTACGGCAGCGGTTTCTGGTACCGAAGATCGTAGGTTCGACCCCTACCGCCCCAGCCATTCAACTTACGAGATCCACCTCTTAGACCTAATCATTCAGGATATACGTCATAAAGTTATACTTCATCAAGCTATGCCAATCGATCAAATTAAAGAACAGGCTAAAGCTGCTTTGGTCAGTGCTACAGAAGCATCTCCAAATATCCCCCTACCTGCTGCCTATCGCGCAAACAAACTCCCAGATCTTTCATGGACTATAATGGTTGCAGAGCAATTAGGTCTGACTGTCAGAATAGTAATCGAAGAACAAGGCACCGTGTAAGCATATATGCTATTATTAAGCTTAAAGAACTTAAGTTTAATCTAAAAAACAAACATGAACTTTAAAGAATCGGCCGAGCTTTTTGCAATTAGTAAAGAGGTTGCAATAAATTCCAAACATCGCCTCAAAATTTTTAAAGAACAAGATCTTGAAACGCAGATTGCAATTCTAGCCAGCCAAACTAAGCCCACAAAAAAAGATATCGTTACCAATCTTTCAGAAGATTCTTTGATGGCTATTCTCGAAAAGCTAGATCCTGATGATGCCACCGACATCCTCCATCTTTTTGGCCCGCGCCGCCGCAAAACAATCATCAAAAAACTTAGTAAAGATTTACAAAACGCAGTTAAAGATCTGCTTTACTTAGAATCAGATTCTGCCGCTGCTTTGATGAGTGTGAACTATGTTCAGGTTGATGATGGCGACAACATCGAACATACCGCTAAAAAAATTAAGCTTCACGAAAGGCGAACCGGAAAAATTCCTGTAACGCTAGTTCTAAAAGAAGGCCAACTTGTTGGGCACCTTCCTGGCGCTGCACTAGGCTTAAATCGATCATCCGAAAAAGTTGGCAAGCTTGTTAAAAAAATCGCCACCATCCATAAAACAGCAACCCAAAAAGAGGTTGAAGAACTTTTTCAAACTCACCCGCATAACAAAGTTGTTGTGATGGATGATAATGGAGTTGCGGGAATAATCTATTCTGATGATGTTCTGCAAGCTATGGAAAAAAGTGAATCCGCCTCCCTTTACGATTTTGCCGGAGTTCGCCAAGAAGAAGGCGTTAAAGATCCTATCAAAGCCAAAGTTTCGTTCCGTTACAAATGGTTAATTATTAATCTTGCAACAGCATTTTTAGCAGCCTTCACAGTCGGGCTTTTTGAAGGAACAATCTCTAAATTTGTTTTGCTCGCAGTCTACATGCCAATAGTTGCCGGAATGGGTGGAAACGCCGCCACTCAAACTATGGCTGTTATGGTTCGTGGAATCGCTCTTGGCCAAGTTAGCTTAAAATCATTTTTCAAAACCCTCAAAAATGAGGTTGGAGCCAGCTTAATCAACGGTTTTATCAACGGCTTTTTGGTCGCCGCTATCGTCTTGGCTAAAGATCACGATGTTAGATTAGCCATCGTTTTGGCTCTGGCTATGGTCATAAACTTAATTGTTGCCGCCTTGTTCGGAACAATCGTTCCGCTTGTTATGAAGCGCCTCGGCAAAGATCCGGCCAGCTCCGCCACAATCTTTATTACAACTGGAACCGACGTTCTAGGCTTTATGGCATTCCTCGGTCTCGCCACGCTCATCCTCTAGCATCACCTAAGCTTAAGCTAGACTAGAGAGTATATATCTGCTATAATTATATCTTTATGGCAAGAAACTCAGCACCAAAAACACTCGAACCAAAAGATCTAGTAATTTCTAGGCCAGTTCTAGAGTTACCAGAACACTATCAATATCCGCATGGTCAAAAAGGACGCGCAAGATCTCTAGGTCAGGTTTTCAAAAAACCTCCCGTTGAGTTTCTAATGGGAGTGGTTAGAGGAGAGCAAGATCGCGAACGCTTTTTGAAGATAATGTCATCTCGTGGTGCCCATGTCGACCTAGAAGACATGTTAGGAGCCATCGTATCTGCTTTCGAACTTGTTCGTGCTCGTGGCGAAGTTCTATTTCCGGCAACTAAACTTAAGCTAAGCCGTGGCTTTGGTACATTAGTACTCGGGAGACAAGATTCTGGGCAGCTTAATGGTCTGGGCTTAACTAGAAGAGAAGCTGATCCTCTAGGCTGCTCTTTCGTACCCGCTGAAGAGGCACCGTTCCTTAAATTCTCAGGCACGACTCTACCTAATGTTAATCCTAGCCAAGCCCCGGCAGTGCTGCTCGGCCCAGTAACATGTAGAATTGTCGGCGCAGAAGAACTTGCCCCAAGTCTCGCCCCAAGTTTAACTTAAGCTTAACAAACTTCTTTACGCTCATCCTCTAAGCTTAAGCAAGAGGCGCGCAATCTCCGGGCCTTTCTTATATAATATTAGAAAAGATTCAGAACGAGTTAGACCTTACACCAATCAAGCAAGACAAGCAAAAATCAACAATAAGCAATAAATAATAATCAAAAGTGTTAAAAAAAGATAAAAAACCAACCATTGGAATAATCGTAAGAGGGAGCTTTGCCAAGCTCTTAGCAAAGCTTTTTAAAAGTTACGCTTCTGAAATTAAGATGATTGGGCGAGATTCTAGCGAAGAAGAGCGTCTTAAAGTTTTTAAATCAGATATTGTAATTCTTTCCGTCACTTTTAATGCTTACCCAAAAGTTCTTAAAGAACTTAAACCATATCTTAAAAAAGAATCTCTTTTGGTAGATGTTTGTTCTATTAAGCTTAAACCGCTAGAACTCATCAAAAATGCACTTCCGGCTCACCATAACTTGCTTATTACGCATCCGCTATTTGGCCCACAATCCGCCAAAAAATCCACAAAAAATCTTAAATTAATCGTTTGCGAATTCAATGGAGCTCTCGCCGAAAGTCTTCTTGAATACTGTGGCGCTAAACTTAAGTTGAACATCATTCAGATGACGGCCGCAGAGCATGATCAAGCTATGGCCTACACGCATGCTCTAACCTTCTTTGTTTCCGAAACTCTCGCTCCGTTTAAACTCGAAGAACATGGCATTACGACTCCATCTTTTACAAAATTACTAAGCTTAAGCAAGGTTGCCGAAATCGAAAGCAGGGAACTCATAGATTCTGTTCATAAAGATAACCCATACGCCCAAAAAGTTCGTGATGAATTCGCCAACCACGTAGATAAACTCCGAGATAAACTAGATGGTTTGACTTAAGCTTAATAAGCTGATATACTTTAAATCATGTTAATTTTTAATACAGCTCTATACTGGAACACTACTTGGCTTTTGGTAAGTAGCTCTTAGTTTTTGTATTAAATAAAATCTTAATTTTAACCTCCGCTACTTACCACGGAGGTTTTTTAGTCTATAATCAAACTTAAATAATTAAGATCCATCTTTGCCAGGGCCATGGATGGATTAGAAAGAAAAAATACTATGCAAACTATTTTAACTGGAATCCGCTGTAATGATGAGCTAACTCTCGGAAATTACCTTGGCGCGATTCAACCTCTAATTAAGATGGCTCATCAAAAATCAAAAGATTACCAGGTCGCACTTTTTGTGCCCGATCTCCATTCATTCACAACTCCCGTTGATCACAACAATCTTTACGCAAACAGCATCAAGAATCTGCGGCTTTTTGTGGCGGCCGGATTACCAATTGATTTAAAAAACGTTGAACTTTACCGCCAAAGCAGAATCTCCACACATTCCGAGCTGGCCATAATCTTAAATAACTTTGCCAGTTTTGGAGTTCTTTCTAGAATGACTGAATTTAAAGATAAAGCCGAGCGAAAAGACGTAGAGTTCGTCTCAGCCGGGCTCTTTGATTACCCAGTTTTAATGGCGGCAGATATGCTGCTTTACGGCGCAAAATACGTTCCCGTGGGCGAAGATCAGCGCCAACATCTAGAATTCACACGAGATCTTGCCGAAAGGTTTAACAATAAATTCGGAGATGTCTTTCAAGCTCCGGCAGAAATTAAAGAACAAGTTGAATTCGCCGGGCAGCAAGATTCAATTAGAATCATGAGCTTAACCAATCCTCAAAAAAAGATGAGCAAATCCGTAAAAGATCCAAACGGAACCATTCTTTTATTTGACGATCCAAAACTCGCTGCCAAAAAAGTCATCTCCGCCACAACCGACAGTGTTGGCAAAATCAATTTTGATAAGCTTAACCAACCCGGAATCACCAATCTGCTCGTGCTCTTAGCTCTTCTCGAACAAAAAACTCAAGCTCAAGTTAATCAAGAATTCGTCGGCCAAACTCAGTATGGCGAACTTAAAAAAAGAGTTGCTGCTGCCGTAGAAAAAACTCTTACAGAACTCCAAGATAATTTTCAAAAGGTAGATCAGAATGTTCTGGAAGCTAAGCTTAAATCTTCCGAACAAAAAATGCGAGAAGTTGCAGATCAAACACTACAAAAAGTTCAAAAAGCCGTTGGGCTAAGAGACTAATAATTTGTCATCTCGAGCTTATGTCGAGAGATCTCCATTTTAGTACAGGTCTAGTCTGAACAGAAGATCAAGATCCTTCAGCTTCGCTCAGGATGACATAATCTTGTTTCAGTTCAATTAATTTAGATTAAGCTTAAATCTGCTCAGTTTTAAAGCTTACAAAACAGGCAATAAGGCAAAAAACCGTTCCCCAAAAAACATCCAGCGGATCCGAAACATTTGGTTGATTCAAAAGCTTCATGCCAAAGCTAGTTTCAATTAGAACATTTTGCATCAGGCCAATTAAGGTTCCGGCAAAAACTCCAATTCTAAAAATTCTAGAACCATTAAGCTTAGTAAATCGAGCCAGAATCCAACCAACCAAAAATCCGCCAGCCAGAGCCAAAATCACCGAATCTACATTACCAATAAAGTTTGGCAGGTTAATAAACTCTGGCAACTTCATATCTATTTTAAGCTTAGCCTGATGAATTAGCCAGAACACCACAAAGCAGAACACCAAGCCAACAACATTAAGCTTAAACCTCCATTTCGGTTCAAAATCCTCAAAGTGATTCAAAATTTTATCTAGCATAATCTTAAGCTTAACACTAATCACCCTCACCCCAGCCCTCTCCCTGCAAGGGCGAGGGAGCAATCGGTTTTAATCCCAAATTTGATCTTCTCTTGGAATGAGTTTATCGCCAATCTTCAACCTAAAATCTCCCGTTGGCTCATAACCCATGCGTTCCAACCTCCCATAAATCCTCATCTTACGCAAAATATCATAAAGCCTTTCAACCGAATAAGGATTTCCAAAATCTGTACGTATCGCAAAACGCTCAATTTCCTCTCCGCTAATGATGTAATAATTACTATCTTTTTTAATATCCCAAGCTTTTTTAAGCCCCATCTTTTCTTTTAGCGGAACCCTTAACACCGCCTCTTCCGCAGCCTCTTTTTTTAAAGATTTCTTCTTAAGCTTAACTTTTTCTAAATCTTTGCCAATCAGTTCAATCAAATCTCCTGTTCCAGAACCGGCCACCGCCGAAATAGCCACAATCTTAGATTTAGTTTTAGTCCGTTCTTTGAATTCCTTAAGCTTAAGTGCAAGTTCTTGTTTATCAATTCCTTCAGTTTTTGTAAGGGCAACAACCTCCTGCTTTTTTGCCAAAGTTTTAGAATACGTTTTTAGCTCGGCTCTAATTTTAAGATAATTTTCAGCAAAATCTTCTTCCCAAATATCAACCAGATGCAAAATAATTCGGCTTCGTTCAATATGTTTTAAAAACTGAATTCCCAAACCTTTACCAGAACTTGCACCTTCAATCAAACCCGGAATATCCGCAATTACAATTCCCCGACCTTCTTTGGTAGTAGCAATACCCAAGTTTGGAATAAGAGTTGTAAAAGGATAATCGGCAATTTTAGGTCTAGCTCTGGTTACCACACTTAAGAAGGTCGATTTTCCAGCATTTGGCAAACCGACCAAACCAACATCTGCCAAAAGTTTTAGCTCTAAGCTTAATTCCTTTTCTTCACCCGGCTCTCCTTTTTCTGCAACCCGCGGAACCTGCCTCTTTGCGCTTTTAAAATGCGCATTGCCAAAGCCGCCAGCTCCACCTTTGGCAACCTCCACTTGTTCGCCATCTAGCAACACATCTGCAAGAATCTTTCCATCCAAAATAGCCTGAGTTCCAATTGGAACCTGCACCAACCTATCTTTGCCATTCGCTCCATGCATGTTTTGTTTAGCACCATTTTCGCCACGTTCCGCCTCAAATTTCTGCTTAAACTTAAGATTCTGCAAGGTATTTAAATTACTATCACCAACCAAAAAAACGGAACCGCCCTCACCGCCGTCTCCACCATTAGGGCCGCCTTTATCAATATACTTTTCTTTTCGAAAAGCAACTACGCCATCTCCACCATCTCCAGCTTTTACAATTATTGTGGTTTGGTCAACAAAGTTCATATATCCTAATCAATCTCACACCGAATTCAGCATCCACCTTATTCTTTTAGACAATTCTAATTATACCAATTTTGCTAAGCTTAATCTTCTTTATCTTTCTGCTATAATTAAGCTCTGTAATTTCAAGATTTAAAAAGAGGGTAAAACGCTTTGGCTAAAAAAAAGATGAACAGCACACAAATTCTTTCAATTGCTATTTTAATAATTTTTGTTGGATCGCTTGCGGCAAGTTTTATAGTTCCGTTTATGAAGAAGGATCAAACTCAGAGCCAGCAAGATGACATTGCTAAACAGCTCGAAGAACTCCAAAAGCAGCAAGATTCTGCAGATCAGCCTGCTGCCGAAATCGACTCAAATCTAAAAGTAGATGGCGATGTGACCAACTTGCAAATTATCGATATAACCACCGGAACCGGCCAAGAGGCCAAACTTGGCGATAAGGTCAAAGTTAAATATAAAGGAGCATTGGCTTCCACCGGAGCCGTTTTTGACAGCAATGATCAAGGCGTTGAATTCCCGCTAACAGAAGGAGGTCTAATTTCTGGCTGGATAGAAGGAGTTCCAGGCATGAAGGTTGGCGGAAAACGTAAACTTATCATTCCATCCGAAAAAGGCTACGGAGCCGAAGGTGCAGGTTCTGATATTCCGCCAAATGCCGATCTAGTTTTTGAAATAGAACTTGTTGGGATAAGCTCTTAAGCTTAAGTTAAAAAGTTTACCTCGGAACAATTCTAAAAAGAAATCTCTTTTTTGTTAACCACCAAATTCCACCCACAAAACTAGTTGCAATTAAAACATTAAGCGGCCAAGCTAAACCTTCCGGAACAATTAAGTTTAAGCAGAACAGAATGATGGCGTGCATAATATAAACGTACAAAGAATTTTGCCCCAAAGTAATCAGCAGCCAACCAAGCTTCTCTTCTAAAAAATTCTCATATTTACGAACCAACAAATATAGCGCCATAAACCACAAATAAAACAGAGCCAATCTGGCAGGAGCAAGAGAAGTTTTATCAAAAACAACTCTCAATGTTTCAATAGAATAATTCCGCGCGCCGCCTAAATCCAAACCTAAAAAACTGCTCCCCACATTCTTGCCGTATTCCTCTACAATGGTTGTAAACCAAATACTTAAGCTTAAGGTTATTAAAGATACCGCAAAAATAGATCTTCTAATTAGCCGCTGCCACTTCATCTTTAAATTAGAAAACTTAGCCCAAATTTCTTGATGATAATAACCAACAAGAGCTCCACTAAAAAATAGAATCTGCCAGGAATTCATCATAGATTCAGTCCCCAGCCAAACGCTTAAGCTTAGCAGCAAAACCACCCACCAAGCACGAATTCTAAATAACCAAATTGCCAAAGGAGCAAAAAATAAATAAACTGCGTAGTATCTTAAAAAATCTGCCCAGCCATAACTAAAATACAAACTGAAAGTATCTCTGACCAAATTCCAGTTTGAACCATCAGAATAAATACCAGCCTTCAACCCAGCTAGCCCCGAAAAATTAATAGCAATAAAACTAAAGAATAGAGAAAGCCCAAGTGCCCAAAAATACAAAACCAGAGCTCGCGACCAGCACTTTTCTAAAACCTCGCTCATCGGCCTGCCTTCCATCTTTCTGCCGCGCACCAGGCCAATCATGATTCCAGAAACAAAAAAGAACCCTTCCGCCGCTGAAACCCATTGTGCACCTCTCCCTGTAAAAAGCTCCCAAAAACCAAAGAACCTACCCAAATGATCTATCAAAATCACAAACAAAAAATAACCACGAATTAAATCAAGTGAAACAATTCTTTTTGAGCCGCTTTTATCCATACTTTATCTTATTTTAAGCTTAGCGGCCCTAAAATAGCTGATGTTAAATTGAATAAGAGCTCTATTTTTGCTAAACTTAAGGTGTAGTTTTATTGGGGCGTGGCCTAGTGGTAGGGCAACGGTTTTTGGTGCCGCAGATCGTAGGTTCGAATCCTACCGCCCCAGCCAAGTTGTACACCAAAGGTGACCGTAAAACCATTAAAGTAATATTTTCCACCTGGCACCTTATACGGGTGCCTTTGTTATGATTAATATATGAATATAAAAAACGTAAAGGCAATAGTCTGGGATCTTGACGGTACTCTGCTAGATAGCTTCCATATTAGTGAAAAGATTATGGAAGAGATCACTGATGAAACTGGACGGGAAATGCCAAGCCTAGAAACACGCTTAAGGCACTACCATGGTTCATTACAGGACACCCTAAAAAACACTCTAAGATTAGATGAAAAGGAACTTATACCGATTCTTGATAGCTTCCTAAAGAAACAAGACGAGTTATATAAAGTTGATATTGAGGGACACCTTTACAAAGACGCCCTAATGCTATGTAGGCAAGCTCACAATAAAGGTATTATCCAGCTTCTTATTACTAATAGAGACCATAAAGGTAGAGGATCTGCGAGTCCCAGAGCAATTGTCTCAGCAAGTGTGCTGAAAGATTATCTGGATGATATTATATGTGGCGATGAATCAGAATTTAGAAAACCAGATGGTCGCTCACTTACAGAATGGATGAAGCGGAACGATATTAAGCCCGATAATCTTTTAGTTGTTGGTGATCAATTTGTTGACGCTCAGTTGGCCAAAAACGTAGGAGCAAAAGCCCTGCTAGTAAAAAGAAACAAGAGTATACCTCACTTACAGGAGGATAAAAATAGAGACTTATTCATAGTCGATGACCTTGCAGAAGTAGTTTTAGATTAGTAAATAAACTTTTCATTCCATCAATTATCTTTATGTTTGGACGCATTAATACTGTCTCTATTCCAGATGAAGCTTAGATATGCCTTTCTTGGTCCTACCTATTTCTCCTCCTCCTATTGCGATAATCTTTCTTATTAGTCTAATCTCAATATGTAATATCGAGTAGATTATAGTATGATCAGTACTGTATGTCAATTAAGCTAATCCTGTAAGTTTACGATATCGAGAAGTACGATGCCGATCATCTATGCTACAATACAAATTCAAATCCTTGCCTCTGCGATTTTTTTCTTGAGGGTGACTTTTTATTAAGATTTAGTACTTAAACTATGACAAACTACAACTTCAAACCAAAATACTGGTATAAAAGCTGCTCAAATGGCAATCCCGGATGTTCAAAAGGTACGTTCGTAACTATAAGCGAACAGCCTATATTCAACGAAGATGAGATGACCGGCTGCGAAGTATTTGTAACAGATCAGACTAAAACCGAACTCCTTCTAATCAAGCAAAATGGCAAAGGAAGAAATTGGGAGCTTCCAGGAGGACACAAAGATGAAGGCGAAACCCCCGAAGAGTGTGCGGCAAGGGAAACTCTAGAAGAAAGTGGTATCGTCATCGATAATGTTAAGCTTCAAGGTGCCATGGTTATGGAAAAACTTTGTCACTGCGACCATAACTCCAGATATCCAGACAAAAGTCACGTAGCTCACCTCACTGGAGTAGCAGACATAAACGGAGCGGATAATTTTACCGAAAATCGTGAAGTCTCCGAAATAAGATTTGTACCTTTCAAAGAAATAGATAACTATTGGGGTGAAGGAGCTAAAGACATTCCGTACATGAAATACATGATTGATAGAATAAGGGCTAGCTAGAACTTATCATTCGCCACACAACTCAACAATCAACCAGACACTGTCTCATTCGTCTTGTTTTGCTATAGTTCATTCTTAAAGGCCAGCCCACAGGTTCCAGACCGCGACGCTCAGCCACCAAACTAGTATCTTCAAGTTTTTTAAAGCAGAATTAAACAGTCCCTCCAGCGAGCCGGTTCCGCTTAACTTACTTTCTTTTCAAACCTACCTAATTTGATAAAGGCAGCTTAAGCTTAAATGTACTTCCCGTTTTGCTAGATTCTTCTAAGCTTAAATCTCCACCATTCCTTTCGGCTAGAGCTCTAGCAATATAAAGCCCTAGGCCGGTTCCGCCAAGATCTCGCTTTAAGCTATTATCCAAACGCACAAACTTCTTAAATAATCTATCAACCTCTTTTTTAGCAATTCCTCTGCCAGAATCTTCAACTCTAATCACCACATCTTTACCACTTTTAGCTAAGCTTAATTTTACAAAACCTTTTTCTGTAAACTTAATTCCATTATCCACCAATTTACTCAAAGATTCTTTAATCTCATCTCTATCTGCCTTAATTTTAAGATTTTTAGCCGCACCTTTTATACTAAGCTTAATCTTCTTCTCGTTGGCTCGAGGCCGGTATTTTTCCAGAACTTCAAAAGCAAGATCTTGCACATCAAAACGTGTTGTATAAAGCTTTTTGGGCCTGGCCTCACTTTCAATATCCGCAATAATTAAAACATCATTAAAAAGGCTAGAAATCTGGCCAGATGCGCCGTAGGCATTTTTAACCAGCGGAACCAACTTTTTATCAATCTTCTTTTCTTCATCAATCACATTCGCTAAGTTCCCTTGAATCACCGTTAAAGGAGTTCTAATTTCGTGCGATGCCGTAACAATAAATTCATTGCGTTCAACCTCCGCAGCTTTTCTGCTAGAAATATCTTCGATAATAATTACACTACCAATCATCACATCTTTAGAGGTAATAATCGGAGAAAAAATTAAGTGTAGTGTTTTACCTCCAACCATAACTTCATCAATATCAACAGTGTGCTTGTTTTTAAGCATTTCTGCAAACTTATCACTTAAGCTTAGTTCTTTGAGAGTTTCTTCAACATACCATCTGCTTTCACCTCTAACCGCAAAGAGCTCTTTTGCCACGCTGTTACTTTCAATAATTGCCATGTTTTCATCCAGCATAACAAAACCGATTGGCAAGCCTGCTACCGAGGCCTCTAGCTTTGCATGCTCAGCATATAATTGCTCTGTTCTTTCAATAACCTTACTTTCCACCTTTTTTTCTTGTTCGGCTAATTTTGCATAAGCTTGCTGCAGAGCCGAAACATCCGAAATAACAAAAATATATCCAGCTGGGGCCGAGTTCCTATTATCTGAAGCAACCTCACTCACCGAGATATCAACTGGCGTAACTTTTTCGGAATCTTTAGCAACAATCTCTAATCCGCTAAGCTCTCTATTCTTTTTTAAGCCTTCTTTAACCACCGCTTTGATGCGTTTAAAATCATCTTCTTCAAAAAAATCTTTAATATTCTGCTCCGAAGCATCAAGAGATTCATTCGCGCCCAATATCTTTACCGCATTCCCATTAGTATATTGAATAACAAAATCTACATCCGTAACCACCACCGATTCCGACATTGCCTGCAAAATATTGTTAGATATCCGAACAGGGCTAATTGTTAAAAGCTGGTATTTATTAATTCCATAGGTCATAAGCACGGCCATTCCGGTTGTAAAAAGGCTATCTAGCGGAATTATCGGTATACCCAAAATTGCAGGAATAATGTTGACCGTTGTACTACCAAGAATCGGAACCAAAACGCTAATCAAAAATATCTTTGCCTGTTTTTTCTGATCAACTCTAGTCCTGGTTCGGTAATAACGCACTACTATCCATAAGGCAAATAAAAGAGTAATTTGCGTCCAAATTAAATAAAGAGTTCCAAATGGCCCAAGCTGCATTTCCCAGCCCCATGAACGCTGAATCATTGCCTCTGGCCTTCTTTCAAAAATTAAGTTTGTGCCAAGCCCAATAACTAAATAAAAGAGAGCATTAAACAGCATGAACGCTCTAGGCGCAATCGGAGGTTCTTCCGCATCTGTGGTCGTATCGCTAAAAAAGATAATAACCGAGGCCACCCCAACTAATGCTGGAATCAGCACAAAAGATCTTGCAAACATCCCCGTTTCTCTGTTCGCTGCCAAAAAGGTTATAAGATCTGCAAAACCCCAAAAAATTGTTGTTACAACAAATATCCCAAACCACAAAATAGATTTAATATGCCTTCTGTGCCTGGCAATCGTCCAAAGCAAGAATAAGTTGGTCGCCATAGAAAATATAGGAATCAGCACAAGAGGTCTAAACTTAAAATCTAAATCAATAACAGAACTCGTCACAGTGCCTACAGCAAGAGCAATAAAAAAAATAGCTGAAATAAACGGAATAAATCTGGAACCCGGAAACCTCTTTTTCATAACAAAGCTAAAAACCTCTTTAACTTAAAAGTATAACCCTTTTAGCCGCTAAACATAAGCTCTAAGTTATTTTTGTGCAAGAGCTTTTTTTGCTAAGCTTAAATATAAACTCTATGGCCACTCATCTTAAGCGCTCACTCAATCTCCCAGTTCTAACACTTTATGGGCTAGGCAACATTTTAGGAGCCGGAATCTACGTGCTAATCGGAAAAGTCGCCGGATTCGCAGGCCAAAGCACAACTCTGGCCTTCATACTAGCAATGATTATTGCCGCCCTCACCGCTTTTTCTTACATGGAACTTGCCGGCCGCTACCCAGTTAGCGCATCAGTTTCAGTCTATTTGCATAAAGCATTTGGCAACAAGAACCTCTCCGTGGCAATCGGTTTAGCTATGGTCGCTGGAGGAATCACCTCTGCCGCCGCACTTGCTCACGGCTTTGCCGGATACCTCAATACCTTCTTTAATTTTCCAGAACTCCTCGCCAGCATCTTGCTTTTATTAAGCTTAGGGCTCATAGCACTAAAGGGAATCAATGAATCCGCCAAAACTGCCGCCGCCTTCACTTTTGTAGAAATTCTAGGGCTGGTGCTGGTTGTTTGGTTCGGACGCAGCGCCTTTGCACAAGTTCAACCCTTAAGCTTAGTAAATATTGATTCCACTGTTGGCATCAGCGGGCTCTTAGCCGGAGCTTTTCTAGCCTTTTATGCCTTTATTGGTTTTGAAGATATGGTCAACGTTGCCGAAGAGGCTAAAAATCCAAAAAAATCTATGCCCCTTGCTATCCTTTTTTCTTTAATTATTTCAACTTTGCTCTATGTGCTGGTTGTTATAGTTTCTACAACAATAGTCGCACCAGCAGAACTCGCCCAAAGCTCCGCGCCATTAACTCTAGTTTTTTCCAAATCTGGAGTAAGCAGCCAACAAATACTAAGCTTAATCGGGCTGGTTGCGGCAATTAACGGAGTCATCGTCCAAATTATTATGGGTTCAAGAATTCTTTACGGCCTTTCTAAGCAAGGTTGGATATCCGCAAAACTTTCAGAACTTCACGCCAAGCGCCAAACTCCAACCAAATCCACATTGTTAATCTTAAGCTTAATGATATTTTTTACTATAATTTTGCCTATAGTTTCTCTTGCACAAATTACCAGCTTGTTAGTTTTAACAATTTTTAGCGCTGTCAACATTTCTCTAATTTTTATAAAAAAGAGCCATAAAAAGCATGATGGATATATTACCGTTCCGCTGCTGGTTCCGATTTTGGGCTCGATGCTTTGTCTCGCTGCAATTATCTACCAAATTCTAGATTGGCTGCTTAAGTTTTAAGTTTAGCTCTGTTATAATTAAACAAGAATCCTCTTTTTTCTAAAGGAACATTCAAAGTTCTGAATCATCTTAAAGATAGATTCTTACTTTTTGGCGGTGTAGCTCAGTTGGTTAGAGCGCAGGACTCATAAGCCTGAGGTCACTGGTTCAATTCCAGTCACCGCTACCAAGCATAAGCATTTTGGAATATATCTAGTATTGAGTATTGGATCAAACGATATTGACATTACGGTAATAATCTGATAAGATGTGGGTATGACAAATTTTAGAGCTATAACGCAAGATACTACATACCTAAATGATGGCGGCCCTGCAGCCGACTTCGGTAAGAAAGAAACAACTGTTCATTGGGTTGGTGATCAAAGACCTGGACAGGGAGTTTTAGGAAATATCGCTACAGATATCGCAGGATTACCTGAAGTAGGATATAGGCAAGTATTACCAGGTACAGAGAGTCCTGATGAGCAAATGAGGCGCAATTACCCGTTAAGTCAATTCGCCAGTGTTATCAAAGGTAGGCGCGTTTTAGTTCAGAAGCAAAGAATCCCAAAGTTTTTAGGCTGGAAAACTATTGAATCAGTTGAAATAGAAGACTTAATCTCTTAAATCTAGAAGGCTTAGTCTCTTCTATCTTGATTAGCTAAAGATCCAAAATACTCAGCAATTATAGGAATTGGATAGCGTTCTCCTAATGCCAGTTCTCTACCTGCCGCTCTCAGTGTCGCACTAATACCTTCTTCTTCTGTAAGAGTGTAAAGCATTCGTGGCCCCATACTTGCATCGGGATCAGCCTTTGCTTCAATCCAATTTTCTTTTTTAAACTTTCTTAATGCTCTGCTTGCTACGTGTCCTGGCAATTCTTCGGCATCATCTCTAATAGCTTGAGAAGTCTCAACTAAGTCACCAAACCCCCATACTCCAAGATTAGTATGTAGATGGAGGGTACTGACGAGCATTCTGTCCTCAAATAATGATCTTCTAGGCATAAATTAATGTCTTTCCATAAACTATAGCATTTTAGTACTTTATAGTCAATATATATGTTTGTAAAATTTTGAGAAAAATCTTATATAGTAGATTAATTGTACGGGCTCAATCCCACCCGCTTAATAATTAATACTGTTAGCTACCCTAGCCCATGTAACTATATTAGATATAGCTATCAGTTCATCTCTAAGTAAGTTCCAACTTTTACCGATGACAGCTACCAAGTATTTAAGCACCTCGGCCTCTCTAAATGGGAGGTTTCGATCTCAGCTTGTGGCGAGCTTTTTACGTGTCTACCACCATATTCAAATATTTATGAAAGTTGATCTTATGTGGGCACTGGTTATTTTGCTTGGACTACTTGGCTCTATATTGTATGGCCTAGGAACTGGTGGCAACGGCTCTAAGAAGGAGCAGCCTAAAATTTTTGGGACCATCTTGTGCTTCATAGGGGCTATCCTTCTAGTCGTATCCTATGGCTTTATTTCGCTCTTAATATATTACCCAGTTGTGTGGATGATTCAAGGTTTGGCAAAAGGTTATTTCTTAAAAAATATCACGATTTTTAATTTTTATATTCTAGATATACGCCCTACCTAATTCGAATAGAATATTCGTGACTAGCCTGCATAAATTTGGGTGGGTAGGGGGTCTAAGCCCACTCTACTTGTGGTGCGGAGCCTGTTAAGCTCACATTAGCTCTATGGGCAACCAGTACTCCTTATAGGAAGCGTGATCACAACTTAGATACACTTTTAAGGCTATTTTATAGCCCTTCTAAGGGGCGCTTGGGTACAAAGCTGATATAATGTCCGTATATGGAAGGTTTACTAGAAAGAGGAGAATCACTGGACTTAAAAGAGCTTCAAGTAGGAAGTAGAGTCGTAGTTTTAGCTGGTACAGACCCTTCAGACACTTACAGATATGATTTCTTAGTATGCGAACCGGGAGAGAAGCCTAAGTGCCTTTTTATGCAGACAGCACCAGACGGAGAGCTCTCCCCAGTTGCTGACGTTATCCTTGAGGGAACCGGTAATTGGACTACTAGAGAGCAAAATCCTGTTCAGAAACAAGCCACCGCTATGTCTATCTTCCATGGCGGTATGTCACTAGGCGGCTATGCAATGATTTTGGATCCACACGCGGAATGGCCAATTGGTAGAAATGGCCGTTATCAACTAATGCCTAGAGTAAGCTCGATAGAGGTTTTACCTAGCATTGTCGAGCCTGCAAAGAAGCCAAGAAAGAAGTCTGCCAAAAAGGTGACATAATATCTTTTCTTCAGTGGTAGCAGTTTGCCCTTGACAATTCTATTCACTCTCAAGAACCACCCTAAAAGGGGTAGAGTAGGACGTACAATCTTCATTGTGTGACATATTTAGTGCTACTATGTATTGACAATCAAATATCGATATGTGTATAATATATACTTAATATGAAGGACAGAACTAGTTCACCAGAGGTAAGTACTCATGCGATTCTAGCCAACTCCGATGTAAACTTAGCTAAGAAGGCTATGGGGATGTATCTCTTCCCTAGTAATCCAGCAAGGAGCGAACGTAGGCACAGACGGTTAGGTACCCCCATAGTGCGTAGAGCAATAATGGGTACTATTGGCCGCCTATTCACTGGTGGTCCATCAACAAAAAACCGTTTTATGGGCTAAACAATTATAAGATGGATGCTCGCAAAGGGCGTATGGAGCGAGCGGCGGAGTACGCAACCAAACAGAGCGTATTCAACGAGGGGTTACATGCTATAGGTGTAGCGGCAGAGCTTCCCAAGCTAGCCTCTGAGGTTCAAGCGGGTAGCTTTGATAATCCGACTCTTACAAAGGTGTGGTTCGCAGTGAACTTGGGAGCCATGGTAGTTCAGAGGTATAATAGAGTACGAATTGTACAGTTCTTAGATAATCGCTTGGAGCATGGTAAGAGATTTGAGGAAGCTTATACTAACTGGCTACATTTAGACAATCGATCAATAGACCATCCGGCGGCGCTAGAAGATGAACCTGGCACAGTAGGTAACGGAAACGCTGTGTCTCTAAAACCTACACAGGAAGAAGGTGACAGTAGCTCCTTAAACACACTGGGCTAACCTAATGGTTCAATCCCCATAACTTAAGTACCAACAGGCAACTTAACCCTCACCTCAGCAACTATCCCAGCCATCCCAATCAGTTCAGCCTTAACAAGCTTCATCTCGACGCCACCTCAGCTACCAGAATCGGTTTCGTCCTGTACAAGGATATTCAACTTAGTTAATCTACCATCCTCTAGATCTTATTCTTATAGTCAGCTGCCACTCCTAATTGCACAAGGCTTATGCTAAACTAAGCTTAAAAGTAATAACTATTAAAACGCATGTTCAAAAAACCCTTACTACTCAAAATTCTAGCCGGATTAGCTAGCTTGCTGATTATAGCCCTTTCTATAACCGTCGTCATATTACTTAAAGATAGCAACAGCCAATCAACGCCATCAAAAACAAACGTAGATCAAAACTCTGCTCAAATGCAAGAAGATTCCCCAAAAGCAGGCTTCTCTCGTTATAGAAACACTAACTCTGGCTACTCGTTTGATTACCCACAAGAATGGGGAAGTGTTAGCGTAGCAAAGCACGAAAGAAACCTAGATAAATCCGAGCCGCTACAAACAACATTTATAAGCTTTAGCCAAAACGAAAAGTTCCTAATAAAGATTTCACCAATCAACTGGAGCTTCAACAGCGGCGAGGGCGAATTCGATTTACCAGTTACAGATGAAGTCTTTAACCAGCCGCTCGATAATACAACAGAATTAGATCTACTAAGCTTAAATAACGCATACTTAAGGATGGGCTACAGCGGACTCAGCGGCACAGTCTACTTAAAAGGAGCAAAAAAAATCAGCTTAGCTAAGCTTAATGCTAATTATGTAGAATTCGTATGGCAAGATGTTAGCGAAGAATGCGCAGAACCTGCAAATCCTGATACTGGCGTAAGAAAACCAAATCTAAGTTGTTATGGGCAAGATTTAATCGATCAAACTAAAGATGTCATTCAAAGTTTTAAGGCCATCTAAAAACCACAAAAACACCCACCAAGCTTCACCTCCAGCAAAAAAGATGCTATAATTAAAATCTAGTAAAAAGTTAAGTTTAAACAAAAATACACTAAGCTTATGGCAAAACATAAAAGATGGCATGGCGCCGCCAGAAAAAGAGCCCTCAAAAAAAAGCTCAAACTCCTCAAAAAAAAGAATAAAATCTAGGGCTAGAACCAAACTCTCAAACTCTCTGCCTCTAGAATCCCAAGATCTACCTTACTAAGCTTAAGCTTACATACTTCCCGCAATACGGATCATCTCTTCAACATCCAAGCTAGTTCCATTCAAACTAATCTCGTTAACCTTGCCTTGGTTCATCCAAACGGCCTTATTGCCATAAACATAAATAGTCAAACCTCTATCGGTGTAAGCGCTGTATTCCTTAGTTTCTTTCAAAACCTTATCTTCCAAAAGAGCCGCCGAATCCCAATCACTCACACTCTGGCTAACAGAATAACTATCATCACCGTTCACAAAGTTCATCGTCACTCTTCCAGTTTCGGTCTCTACCTTATTATTCAAACTAAAATGATCCGGAACATAACTTGGCGCGCTAATCGAAATTCCAGATTTACCTTCTGCCAACTTTAAGCTTAATTTAGGCATATTTAGATAAAAAATGTACGCTCCTGCAATCATCACCACCGCAACTGGCATCAAAAACTTAACCGAACGCATACTAAAGAACCTGCGTACAGTTCCAGAACCCAAATTGTGCTGATCTACTCCGCCTAACATTTTATGACTATTCTTTATAGGATTATACCTGTTAAGCGCGCTAGATTTAACCCCATGATCATAAACCACACTTCCAGGCTTAATTTCACTAGGAAACAACTGCTGTTTTTCAATCTGATTTTGCAAGTTTGTACGCTGCGTATTTTGCAAAAATTCATTAAACTGATTCGCCCGATACATCCCGCTTGTGGCTAGCTCTACAGAACTTCGCTCTGGCCGAACTTCCTCTCTTGCCAGCTCTGGCTTAACCTGGCTAGTTCTGGCAAAAGCATCCATACTCCTGGGTCGTATAGCTTGGGCGCTAAAAGATCGGGCCCCAGCGGCATTAAGCTTAGCTTGCGACTCCACAGCTCCCAAACTAACTCCAGAGCCATCATTCTGCGCTAAAACCTGTTTTACAGCCTTCTTTTCTAGCGGGCTCTTTAAACCAGAACTCGCCCCTCTTGGCCCATTCCCACTTTTAAGATTAGATCCCTCATTCCGAGCATCATCCTGCCGATCACCATACCTATCACCATATTTTTTAGCACTAAGCTTAATTCCAGCATTGTTTTTAGCATCTGGATTAAGTCTATTAAGTTTATTAGCCCCTAAATTAACTTCTGGCGCACTCTTGTAGCGTGGCTTATCTTCAACCTTAAGCTTAGGATTTTGAGCAACCATTCTCACCGCCTTATGCAAAAGCTTAGAATTACCCAAATTAAAATCTATAGTGTTAATTTGCGCCCGAGATTCCCTTTGAGCGGCACCATTAGAACTCTGCTCAGCAGAATCCAAAACTTCATGCTCCTCGCCGCCCCCATCTAAACCTTCATCTAAACCTTCTTTTTTCTCTACTTTCTGAACTCTATCTACTTTCTGAACTCCGCCTTCCAGAGCCGAAAGTTCCGCCCGAATTAACTCCGCATCAAAATTATCTAAGTTGTTTTTTGCTCTTCTTCTTTTACGCTCATCTGTTAAAACAACTGGTTTCATTCTAAATCTACTCTAAAGTTAAGCTTAATCTAAAAAAGCTAAAGCGCTATCTAAAATTAAGTTTAGCATAAACACTAAAGCTAGTTGAATCATTTTCTGCCAACTTTTGTTAAGATAAGTTTAAAAGATGGCAAAGCGCGTAGTAAAAAAAACACTCAAAACAGCAATTAGCTCTAAAAAAGCTCAAAAAAAGGCCAAATCTAAAAAGCCACCCAAAGTTAATATCTCTAGCGAACTGCAGGGCAAGTTCTTAAAAAGAACCGCCTTCTACGCTCTTTTTGGAATACTTACCCTAAGCTTAACCTTCTTAGTTTACTTCAGAACAAAAGGCTACACCTTTAACACCAGCGGCGAGGTCGAACACAGAGGAATCATTCTGATAGATTCTTCGCCAGTTAATTCCACAGTTTTTTTTGATGATAAAAAAATCGAACAAACCGAAACCAAAATAGAGGCTAAAGAAGGCGATCATAAAATCAGTTTGCAGGCCAGTGGCTACAGAACTTGGCAACATGCCTTTAATATGCGCGCCGAAACAGTCAAGTGGTATCATTACCCTTATTTAATTCCAGAACAAATTCCGCAAGAACCTTTTCTTTCGGCTCAACCAGCCAAAATCTACTCGCCAAAAGCGGCCTCTAAAAACCAACTTATCGCCATTCAACCTCTTGCAAGCGGAATCATTCTAGAATGCTTAAACTTAAGTTCCGATCCAGAACAAGCCCTTGCCGCCATTTCCATTCCAGCCGATTTATTCAGCAAGAATTCTTCTGGAACTTACGGCCAGTTCAAGTTTATAGAATGGAGCCCCGATGCAGATTCGTTGTTGATAGAACATCAATTTGATCAAACCTCAGAACTCATCAACTTGCGCATTAACAACCCCGAACAATCTAGCAATCTCACCAAAGCTCTTGCTGCCCCAATTAGCGAGGCCCATTTTAACCCCGCCTCTAAGCTTAATCTACTTATTCAAGGCGAGCTTCGCCAATACAACCCAACCAATCTTGCACTAGAACAAACCATTGCCAGCAACCTCACCAGTTTTTCTAGCTTCGAAGAACAAACCTATCTTTACACTAAAACCTCGCCCAGCTCACCAGAATCTTCCGAACTTTATCTGCAGCAAAACAACGCAACTCCAATTTTAATCACTAAGCTTAACACTCAAGATTTAACCCAACTCGATTATTCCTACACCATCAATCGCCGCAGCGGCTACTTGGCAATTTCTAATGGCATTAACAAAGAAATTCAGATTTTCAAGAATCCGCTCCAAAATTATAAAACCGAGTCAGGCCAGCTTGTTGCCAAATCTGCCTTCTATCTAGAAACCTTCAACCAACTTAAATCTGCTCAGTTTAAAATTAGCCCAGCCGGAACCTCTCAACCCGGCCGTTATCTAGCTCTGCAAACCTCGGGCAGTAGTTTCTTTATTTATGATTTTGATAGTGAAGAGGCTACATCTTACAATCTAAAAACTACCTCCAAATCACAGCAAATTACCAACCAAAACCCTACAGAGCAGCTTGATATTACAGATTTTGCCTGGCTCGATCATCACCGTCTACAAGTTCAAGATAAAACTGGCGCCATCTATTATTTAGATTACGATGGCAACTACTTAAACTTAATCTCAAGCGGAGCAAGCCTCGGCTTAAGCGCTTTTGTAAATTCTAAAAATTATAGTATCATTATTAGCGATTCAAATGATGGTTCCAAAACTCAAAACTTAACTAAACTTAATTTTAAATTAGAATAAAACTATGGCCACTCCAAAATTAACTGTGCGCAAAAAAAACTCCGCCAAAAAAGTAGAATTTAATCAATCTAAAAATCTTGTTTATGCTGCCTACTTTGCCGTAACTTCGCTAAGCTTTTTTTCTTGGAATCACTTTTTTGCAGGAAATTTAGGCGGCTTTTCAATTCCAAGCCTTCTTGCAGTTCTAGCCTTTGGATACATGTGGGTGCACTATTTTGCAGCATTCCTTAAAAGCAATTACGAACCCGAGCTGCAACTTAAAACTAGCTTTAAGCTTAGCCAAATTTTTGTTCTGCTCGCCATTTTAGCCCACCCGCTCTTTATTATTCTCAACTTAAACAACAATGGATTCGGGTGGCCTCCAGCAAGCTTTAAAACTTTTTTTGGAACCAGCGCCGTCTTCTTTATTTCTCTCGGCACACTTTCTCTGTTAGCTTTTCTAGCCTTTGAATTTAAAAAAGAACTTAAATCTCGGCCCAAAATTTGGTCAACCGTACTCGGTCTAAACGATCTCGCAATGCTGTTCATCATCACTCACGGCTTTAAGCTGGGCTTTGTTACAAGAGGCAGCACCGTGTTCCGCTACCTCTGGCTATCTTACGGCTTAAGCTTACTCTATTTTTACTATGATAAATATGTCAAAAAAGGTCTTGTTAAAAAATACGTCGAACTTTTTATCATCGGTCTAGTTGTTTGGATGCTCATCTTCTTAAGCTTAGGAATTACTAAAAATTACAACTCACTAAATTCAAGTTCAAATAATTCTGTTAATCCTCCAAGCGCTCAAAGTTCCCGCACTATCACTAAGGCAGAACTTGCCGCAGCCAACGGTTTAAACGGTCAAGATTGCTGGGTTGCTGTAGATGGAACAGTTTATGATGCCACGCATAATTCAGAATGGAAGAACGGCTATCACACTCCTTCGCGCGGTCAGGCCAAATGCGGGCAAGATCTTACCGAAGTCATCAAAGAATCTCCACACGGCAAGTCCGTTTTATCAGAGCTAGAACAAGTCGGCACCTTACAAAACTAAACTAAACAAAACTAAACTTCCATCTTGTCACCTCGAGCCTGTTGAGAGATCTCTAGAGCGTTCTGCTAAACTTAAGTTTATGAAACTGGTTGTTCCTACAATTACTGCTACAGATGCGCATCAGCTCCGCCAACAAACCGAACTCGTTGCTAGCATTTCTGAATTCGCCCACCTCGATCTTTCTTCATCAGATTTCTTCGGAGCCACGCCATCTCTCGATTACCACAACATTTATTTTGATCCAGTTCTAACTTACAGCGCGCATCTGATGTTTGCCCAGCCTCTGCAAGCTCTCAACTTTATTCTTGCTCAAAATAATCGGCCCAAACTTATTATTCTGCAGGCCGAATCAGATTCCCACAACCTTCTCGAATCTATTAAGCTTATTAAAGATGCCAACATTCTGCTTGGAATCTCTCTTCTGCAAGATTCCACCCCAAACGATTATTCCGAACTTATCAAATTGGCAGATCAAGTTCTAATTTTTTCTGGGAACTTAGGCCAGCACGGAGGTTCTGCCGACTTAAGTTTAATCTCCAAAATAAAGATTCTTAAAGAAATTAAACCAGAATTAGAAATCGCCTGGGATGGTGGCATCAACTCTAAAAACATCTCCAACTTAAGCTTAGCCAATGTCGATATCTTCTACGTTGGGGGCGAAATTCACAAAAGCCCAGATCCTGCCCAAAAGCTGGGCGAACTCCAACAAAAAGCAGATTCCGCAGTTTAAGTTCCACAACGAGAGCCCAACAGTCTTCATGCCACGCCACATCTAGTGCTATAGTTAAGCGTAGAAAAGTTCTAACAAACTAAAAAAAGAGGGTTAAGCTTAGTGGAAACTTTATTCGACGTAGAACCTTTTATTGCTCCAAAAGAGCCGGATGAGCATGAGGGTCTAATGGCAGTTCGCCTCTGTCAAACTGGTTGGTGGGAAATTTCGGATGCTATTGCTCGTGATCTAACTCTTGGCCGGGAACCTCTCGGTATGGTTAGTAAATCAAGCTTAACTCGGCAAGTTGAAGAGTGCCAAGGAACATCCGCTAAATGGAGTAGTTTTTGTGTGATGTATTGTGTCGGAAAATGTGCATTTAGCTATGCTGATGTTAATGATCTTGAAAAAACACGTACGGATATAACTGAAGTTTTAGCCGGGGACACAGAGAGAGCTAGGCCAGGCATACAGGGGGCGAGGGAAGTGTATACGACACCAGTTCTACAGGCGATGAATCAGGCCCTAAGCCGTGCTGCAACACCAGGAGGCAACCCCATCGCAAGCATGAACCCAGAAACTCAAGTTGCAATTAGAACTCATCTCGCCTCAACTAGGCTAGGCCAACTTGCCGGAATCAAGCCCCTTGTCAAGCCCCTTGAAGAGCAGGCCAGCTTAAGTTTAGCTGCTTAAGATTCTACTTCTTATTCTTTTTTCTTTCGTTCGCACTCAAAAATCTTTTTCGGAGGCGCAAACTCTTGGGGGTAACTTCTAGCAGCTCATCATCTTCTAAAAAATCTAAACTTTCTTCTAAGCTTAGTATAGTTGGCGGAGTCAACTGAATAGCTCCATCAGAACCCGAAGCCCGAGTATTCGTCAAGTGCTTTTCTTTACAAATATTAACTTCTAAATCTTCTCTTCTTAAGTTTAAGCCAATCACTTGGCCGGCATAAACTTTTTCGCCAGCAGGTATAAAAACTGTTCCTCTATCTTGAGCATTTTCTAAAGAATACGGAGTTGCCGTGCCGGTTTCAAAGCTGATTAAAGCTCCGTTTCGAGTTTGCGGAATTGCCGCACTTAAAGGTTCGTATCCAACCGTTAAGCTGCTCATAATCGCCGTGCCTTTTGTGGCCGTCATCATCAAACCCCTAAGCCCAATTAAAGCTCTGGTCGGAATTCGATAAATCAACCTTACGCCCCTTAAGTTTACATCTTGAGATTGCAACTGAGCCCGCCTAGCGCCAAGTTCCGTTTGCACAGCACCAACAAATTCTTGCGGAACCTCAATTGTCAGCTCTTCCACAGGTTCAACAACCTTACCATCTTGCTCTTTTGTAACAACTTGCGGTCGGCCAACCTCCAATTCAAAACCTTCGCGCCTTAAATCTTCTATCAAAACAGAAAGATGTAGCTCACCGCGGCCCGAAACAATAAAACCAATTCCACTTTCTTCTAACCTTAAGCTTACGTTCGTTTCTAACTCTCTTTTCAACCTATCTCCAATTTGCCTAGAAGTCGTAAATTCGCCTTCTGTCCCTTTAAACGGAGAAGTGTTCGGCCCCAAATACATTTTTAAAGTCGGAGCTTCAACCTCCAAAACTGGCAATGCTTCGATCTGATCTTCATCGCACAGAGTCTCGCCAATTTCCGCTTTTTCCGCCCCAGTTAAAGCCACAATGTCGCCCGCCGGAGCTTCCGCCACCTCCTCTTTACCAAGCCCTTTAAATTCAAATAACTCACCAACCTTAAGCTTAACTTCCGTTCCATCTTTTTTAATTAAGATTAGATTCTGGCCTTTTTTCATCCCACCACGATTAATTTTGCCAATCGCAGATTTACCCTTAAAACTATCCCATTCCAAACTGGTAATTAAGAGTTGAGTTTTGCCATCTTCCACCTTTGGAGCCGGAATCTTTTCTCCAATCGCTTTAAAAATGCAAGCAAGATCTCCCGCAGCGTCAGGATTCTCTGGAACCGCTTCCCAGGCTTTGGCATCTCTTCCAATAGCATAATAAACAGGGTAGTGGAGCTGATCTTCTTCCGTTGCAAGCTCTAAGAACAAATCTGCCAACTCATCTTCTACCTCCGAAATTCTTGCCCTATCTTTATCAATTTTATTAATCACCACAATTGGCTTAAGCCCCAAATCAAGAGCTTTTCCTAACACAAACTTAGTCTGCGGCATCGGGCCTTCCTGCGCATCAACCACTAGCAAGCAACCATCGGCCATGCCCAAAGTTCTTTCAACTTCACCGCCAAAATCTGCGTGGCCCGGAGTATCAATAATATTAAACTTAAAATCATTATGCCTAACAGCCGTGATTTTAGCAGTGATAGTAATGCCGCGTTCACGTTCTTGAGCCAGCTTATCCATAATTAAGCTTTGATCCATCTCGGCCTGATTATCTCTAAATGTATTAGATTGCTTCAAAAGTCCGTCTACCAAAGTTGTTTTACCGTGGTCAACGTGCGCAATAATTGCTAGATTCCTAATTTTTTCCGTTTGCATACATTAACTTTTGGATCCTTGAAAATTCCAAAGGAATTTATCGAGGATCTTATCCGCAAGCTCCAATTAATTATTTCTGTGGTTTAAAAAAGCCAGCGGGCAAAAATCACCACTGGCGAATTAAACTTAATTATACCACAGCTGCGCTAAGCTTATCCGCAAGCGCAGCATTTGCCGCTTTTGCCAAGGCATCCATAGTTTGGCCTGGAGCAACGTGATCTAATAGGGCCTCAGGATCAATCCACGCAAACCTTTCGGTAACCGTATAGCCACCCTCTTGCTGACCAACTTCGGTAACAGTGTTATTGCGTCCTAGATACGGAAAACTTACCCCGCAAGCAGCTAATACCGCTCTTGCTGTATTTTCGCTGAAACAATAGTGCCGGAGGTACTCCTCCATAGGGTTTGCGTACACCCAAGAGACCATGTGCGCTATACTACCCATCGGAAGTTGAGTGTCTGTGCACAGAAAATGGTTGAAGGAAACTTCACCGTCAAGCGCAGTAGTGTACCGAATTATATCCATAGGGCCTTCTCTTAGTGTGTAGAGTATCAAAGATGCAGCAATGCAATTACCCTCTCCGATGTTAATCGATATGAAAGGATTGCTAAAGTCCTCATTGTAGCCTTCTGGCAGAATCAGATTGGCTTTTTCTACTAAACTTAAAATCATCCTCACTAACTGTAACACATTGAATCTTTATAGTCAACTAAGCTTAATATGTTTGGTATAATTAAGCTTAATGTCACAAAAAGTAATCACTAGAATAGCTCCGAGCCCAACAGGCTACATCCATATCGGAACTGTTCGCACAGCGCTCTATGCTTGGCTTCTTGCTAAACAGAACGATGGTCTATTTATTCTTAGAGTTGAGGATACAGATAAAAAACGAGAAGTCGAAAACGGAGTAGAAATCATCAAGCGTACTCTCCAGGCAGTTAAGCTTAATTGGGATGAATATGCCCTTCAATCCGAAAGAAAAGAACTCCACCGCCAGTACGCTCAAAAACTTTATGAAAAAGGTTTAGCCTACGCAGATAACGTCACTCCAGAAGAAGTTGAAACTTGGCGTCAAGATGCCCAAAACCAAAAGAAACCATTTTTGTACAGAGATTACATCACCGAAGATCGCATCGTTCCGTGGGAATACGGCAAAAACTCTCTTAGGCTTAAATCAAATCCCAAAGCTCATAAGTGGCATGATGAAGTTCGCGGAGATCTTTCTGCCGGGCCAGAAGCAATTGACGATCTCGTTTTAATCAAAGCCGACGGATTCGCAACTTATCCGTTCGCTCACATTGTCGATGATCACGATATGCAAATTACTCATATTTTTAGATCTGATGAATTTATTGCCTCAACACCAAGATTCTTAAATATCTACGAAGCTTTAGAAATTAAACATCCCAAATTTGTAACCTTAGCCCCAATTATGGCTCCCGGAGGTAAAAAGAAGCTGGGCAAACGCGATGGAGCTAAAGACGCGCTTGAATATCTCGAAGATGGAATTCTTGTTGAAGCATTCTTAAACTTTTTAGCACTTTTAGGTTGGAACCCCGGCAAAGGCAATAATCAAGAAATCTTCACGCTCGATGAACTTATCAAAACTTTCTCAATTGCAGGAATCGGCAAATCCGGCGCCAACTACGACGAAGATCGTCTCAAATGGATCAACGGTCACCACATCCGAAACTTAAGTTTAGATAAACTATATCTCCTCTCCCGAGGGAGAGGGCAGGGTGAGGGTTTTTCTAAGAATTTCTGGCCAGATTCCGCCAGTTCCGCTTCTGATGAATACAAAAAACAAGTTCTAAGTTTAATACAAGAAAGGCTAAAACTCCTTTCCGAAATTCCAGAACTCACCAACTTCTTCTTTAAAGAACCAAACCTTTCCAAAACCCAACTTCTAGATGTCAAAAATCTAGAGCCAGATCTCGCCAAAAAACTGCTTGAAGCAACTCTTGCTAAGCTTAAGAACTCAGATTTCTCGGTTGAAGATCTGCAAACTAAGCTGGGCGAGCTCCTTACAGAAGAAGATACCAAACCGGCAATTCTCTTTGCCTTAATCAGAAACGCCGTTTCAGGATCTCGCGTTACGCCACCCTTAGCCGAAATGCTCAATGTTCTAGGTTCCGAAAGAGTAGAAAAAAGATTAAGCTTAGCACTAAGCTTAATATAGACTTTGTCTAGATATTGACTCTTAATAATTTTTCTGATAGAATATACTCCATATGTCCAGAAGATCATTAGGGAGTACATTCAATTCAGATGCTGTAAGGGGATTGTTAGGTCTGGGTGCTGGAGCTGGAGCTCTTGGCGCTACCGCAGCTAGAGTTGTTTACGAAACAGATCTTACCACAACAACCGCTACCGGTTTCGTAACGGCCTTAGCCCTAAGCGGTGCAGCGGCTTTATTGCACTATACTCTCGAGGGTTAGTTCCTCCTTGTGCTATAATATCTTTTGTTACAAATCTTCTTAAACTTAAGAAGATAAAGCTTCAAAAATAACAAATAGATCCTTCAACTCCGCTGCACTACGCTCAGGATAACGAAAGGAATTAAGCTTAAGAAAAAGGAAATTTTATGGCAGCAGAAAAAAAGATCGTCGCAAATCTAAAAATGAGAGTTCCCGCAGGTGGAGCAACCGCAGGGCCTCCAGTTGGAGCAGTAATGGGCCAATATGGCCTTAATTCAATGGATTTTGTCAACGCATTTAACGCAGAAACATCAGATCTTCGCGGATCCGATGTAATTGTTAAGCTTAAAGTTTACGATGATAGAACTTTCGAGTTCCGCGTTTCAGGAATTCCAACTGATGATCTAATTCTCAAAGCTCTTGGAATCAAAAAAGGATCTGGCAAACCACACATGGAAAAAGTCGGTAAACTAACCCAAAAACAACTAACAGAAATTGCCGAAGCCAAGCTTAAGTTTACAAACGGAAACGACATCGAAGCCGCCAAAAAACAAGTTGCCGGAACTGCCCGCAGCATGGGCGTCGAAGTAGAAGCATAAAAAAGAACATGACAGTGCCATTCAAAGATTCTCCTAGGCTAAGCTTAAGAGATCACATGGCAGATAATCTAGATAGTTTGAAGCAGGCTGCAGCAACGCTAGAAAGAGTTGCCACGCCAGTAATAACAGTAATTTGTTTGGGCTCTTTGGTTTTTGAATCAACAACCGGATGGGTAACAGCAGTTTCAGCTCTACCAGCCCTAGGTGGATGTGCCTATAGGCTTTATAAACACCGTAACTCAGATTAAGCTTAAAGCTTAAGATTAAATCTTATGGCCAACAAGAATCAACCTCCAGCAAAAAATAAATTCTTAAAAACCACGCCCGAAAAACTTGGTGCCGCCGCATTTGCTCTGGCTGTTGCCACAACTCTGCCTCCACTTGCAGTTATCGGCGCAGCCGCAGGAGCCGGCGCCATCGCCTACACTCGCAATAAAAAAGCTAAAAGCAAAAAGAAAACCTAAGCTTAAATTTAATAAAGATGTAGATCCCTGATAATATTCTAATCGAATATTTCAGGGAACCCGCGATTTTTGGACTAAGCTTAAGTTCACGACACTGTCATTCTGAACGTATGTGAAGGCCTGTCCCACACTTGTTGCGGGGATCCAATCAAAAAAAAGAATTCCTTATTACTAGATCCTCACGTCACTCGCTACGCTCGTTCCTCAGGATGACAGAGCCCGGAGCTTTAGTTGCCAACTCTGGTCTGTTTCTTTAGATCTTAATCTGTTATAATATCAAACACTACTAAACTTAAATATGTGGGAGATTAAGTTTAAGATCTAATCCAGATCTTAAACACTAAACTTAATCGTTTGCACCACTGAAAGGATCAAAAATCTTTATGGCAAAAAAAGCCGAATTATTAGAACAGGCCGTTCAGCTCGGCCTTGCATTAACCGAAGCAAACACAATTGCAGAACTTGAAGATGCAATCGAAGATGCTCAAAAAACAGCTTCCGAGGCTGCCGATGAGGATTATCAGGATGAAATTAGGGAAGAAAAACCTCTCGCCAAAGCAGGCAAAAGATCTGCAAAAGCTCTAAAAGAAGCCGATGACAAAGCCGCAAAAGAAGAACGCAAAGAAAAAATTGCTTCTGGCGAGGTTGAAGAAGTTATCAAAAAAGGCCCCAAACCAATTACTAGATCCAAACTAGAGCGCCGTTCAAAATCTTATAAAAAAGCCAACGAACTTATTCAAAAAGATAAACTCTACACTTTGCAAGAAGCCGTAGAACTTTTGCCTAAGCTTAATACCGCCAAGTTTACCGGGAGTGCCGAACTCCATATTAAGCTTGGAGTAGACCCAAAACATGCCGATCAAAACCTTCGTGGAACCGTTTCTTTACCGTATGGAACTGGCAAAACATTGGTAGTAGCAGTTTTTGCTCCAGCAGATCAACACGAAGTTGCCAAAAAAGCCGGAGCCGACATCTTCGGCGATGAAACATTCTTAGAACAACTTGAAAAAGAGGTTATAGATTTTGACGTTCTCATCTCAACTCCACAAAACATGGTTAAGCTTAGCAAATATGCCCGCTTGCTTGGCCCAAAAGGCTTAATGCCAAACCCTAAAGTTGGAACCGTTTCTGCCGATATTGCCAAAGCAGTTTCCGAAGCCAAATCCGGAAAAGTTGAATATCGTGTAGATAAGCAAGGCATCATCCACCTTGGAGTCGGTAAATTAGATTTTAAGCCTACTGAACTGCTTGAAAATATCGAAACAGTTCTTAAAGCCGTTCGCGAGGCCAAGCCGGCTAGCATCAAAGGCGAATACATCTTAAGCTTAACTCTTGCCCCAACCATGGGCCCAGGAATCAAGCTCGAAAAAAACTAAAGCTCTTTTTTAAATCCATAAGGGTCTCCGCCGCCTCTCCATTTTTTTGGGGGGTATAGCGACTCGTCGCCAAGTGTGGCTCTGTTTGGCGGATGTTAAGTTTAACTTTAGTTCCGTCATTCCCGCGAAGGCGGGAATCTTAGATTTGGGTTCTGTTAAAATATAATTTAAGTCTAATCCAGAATACCCGTTATGGCCGCATATATCTACATTTTTGCCACAAAAACTGACGGCGCCATATATATCGGTGTCACTTCAGATTTGATAAAGCGCACTTGGCAACATAAACACGAAAATATAAAAAGCCACACTAGACTCTATCACATAAAAAGGCTGGTCTATTTTGAGGAGCATCCAGACATAGAGTCTGCAATACTCCGAGAAAAGAGACTCAAAAAATGGAATCGCCAATGGAAGATTAATCTTATCGTCAAGGATAACCCCAAATGGATAGATTTGTACCCAACTCTAGTCGATTAGCAGTGGCAGAAACTAAGGTTGAATATAATCTAAGATTCCCGCCTTCGCGGGAATGACAGAGAGTAGAATGATTAGCTATGAGCAACACACCCACAGAACTGTCAAAACCAAGATCTTACTTGCAAGATTTAAAGCTTCTTAAACTTCTCGGTTAGCTCTGTTAGCCTTGCCTTAAAAACCAAAGCCGCCGCATCATAACCCAGAATCTTCAACGCCCCAGTTAGAACATACAAATTATCCATTGCCACCGCATCTAAGTTTAATTCAACCTCTTTAAACTTATTTCCCACTTTTTCAACCAACCACTTTTCATAAGTTTTCGGGCTGGCCGCCTTCTGCTTTTCAACCTCTATATTTGCTTTTGGAACTTTCGCCTTTACCGTTAAGCTTAGGCTTCTAGCGCCGCGCTCCTTCTTTTCTAAATATCCTAAATGAACCAAAGCATCAACGTGCAAACTCACTGCGCTTAAAGTAGAATAGCCACAGCCACGCATAATCTCTCGATAACTGGGGCCATAACCATGCTGGTTAATAAATTCTGCAATAAAGCTTAAAACTTGGTGCTCAGCTTTTGTTGGAGTTTTTCTCTGCGCCGCAACTTGCGCCGCCTTCTTTTTCTGCCCAGATTGTCCATTTGCCTGCATACTAACCTTAAGTTTAGCAAATCTATGTTGAGGCATGCCCTCAACCATTGAAAAACAATCTATCTTATGCTATAATAAACAAGATGAATAATGTAAGACCAGTATCTCAATATGGGGATGGCAGGAATTTGGTTTTTCAGAATACTGGCGCGGGAGTAGCGAAAGGGGCGTCTCTTTTTACCGATTTCGGTAGGTTTATATGGAATGTTCATGATATAGATGAGTACAGAAATAGATTATCTGGCGGAAGGATACTCAACTTAGGTAGTGCTCATAACGGTTATGTCGAGCAGAACCTCCGCGCTCTGGCTCCAGATGCCCACTATGTAAGCTTAGATCCCACTACTTCGTTTGGAAGATATGGGGCTCAAGTTAAAGGCATTGCGCAAAAACTGCCCTTCACAAAAGAAGCTTTCCATACCGTAATCTCAACTTGGAGTCTCCCCCTTCTTTGGGTGGAGGCTCTTCATGGGCAACATGTTGTAAAAGGCAAACCACTTCCGGATAACTTAATTCTAAAAGATCTCCAGCAGGCTGCATCAGAGGTTTCTCGAGTGTTGGTTCCTGGCGGTGAAGCCTGGCTCTCACCTCTAGGTATACCAATAGTTTACGATTCTCATTTATCTACAGAAATAAATCCTCAGCTAGGCTCGTCTACGATAGAAAAACTAGTTGTATCAACGTTTGAAGAGGCAGGTTTAAACCTTGCAGAAACACGGTATTGTCATGTTGAGCATCAAGGTAGCAGCTTCTCATATCAGGCAGGAATATTCAAAAAAGTCGCTTAAACTTAAGCCTCAAAGCCAGAACTCATCGCGTGGCAAATTGCCGCTGCCACCGCATCTGCACAATCATCTTGCTTAATTGGCTCATCAAGTTCCAAAATAACCTGCACCATAGCCTGAACTTGCTTTTTATCAGCTCTGCCGTAACCAGTTAGAGCCTGCTTAATTTGCAGAGGCGTATATTCTGCCACCTTAAGCCTAGCCAGCTTTGCCGCCAGCATCAAAACTCCTCTAGCATGACTCACACTAATTGCCGTAGTTACATTTTGCGCAAAAAATAACTTTTCGATACTTACCCAATCTGGCTTGTTCTGCTTAATAACCTCAGAAATTTCCGCAAAAATTGTTTCTAACCTTTCGCTGAGTTCCTGATTTACCGGAGTTCTAATCACCCCCGCATCTACCAGCTTGTAACTATTTCCATTGAGAACATCAATTACACCAAAACCAACGATTCCCGTTCCTGGGTCAATTCCTAAAATTCGCATACATTCTTTACTCTAGCATTTTTGATTAAGCTTAGCCTTCTTATTCCTGCGTAGCATGGATCCCGGCCTGCGCCGGGATGACGGAGGAAGGAGTGGGGATGACAGTAGTGGAGCTTAAGTCTAGCCTAAGAGTTGTCATCTCGAGCCTGACGAGAGATCTCTTGGGTTTCAGTAAGCGTATCTTTCTTTGTCATCCCGAACCACCAACTCTGTCATCCCGAACCATGGCATGTCGCCATGACGTGCTTGTTTCAGGATCTAATTAAATAAAGGATTCTTTTTTGATTGGATCCCCAGTCAGGCTGGGGATGACAGCGGCGGGAGTTAAGCTTAGTTCGATTTATTCGGGCTATCTTCTATAAAAAGTAAGGGATATTCCAGACAAGCTGGAATAAGCTCTACTCTTATTGATGTCTTTCTTTTGACTGGGGATATAAAAAAAGGAATTAAGCTTAATCACTTTTCTCAAAGAATAGTTTTAAGCTATAATCTTCTTTAAACAACAAACAACCAAATCTAAAAAACCTTTTTCTAAATTTTATGTGGCAAACAATTTTTGTAAAACCAGTTCTTAACCTTCTTATTACAATTCAAAACTTTATTCCAGGGCAAGATCTTGGCCTCGCCATTCTAGTTTTCACAATTATCGTTCGCTTATTAATGTGGCCGCTCATCAAAAAGCAGATTCACCAAACTCGTGTTATGCAAAAAGTTGCCCCAGAGGTAAAAAAGATTCGCGCTCAATCTAAAGGCTCAAAAGATCGCGCCATACTCGAAAAAGTCAATCGCGAAACGGTGGCAGTTTACAAAAAATATGGCATTAGCCCATTTTCTTCTATCGGAACTCTTATTGTGCAGCTCCCACTTTTTATCGCCATTTACTCAGCAGTTAGAACAGCCTTCAACGGAACCCAAAACCTCGCTAATCTACTTTATGGCCCTGTTAAAGATTTAAGTTACGTTAAAGATGTACTTTCTAGCGGAGGTCATCAAATTACAACTTTTGCCGATTGGGCAGATCTCGCCCGGCGTCCATTTGCCAATAACGAAGTCTACATCCCAGTTCTAGTTGTTGCAATTGCCTCAATCTTAATTCAATTTTTGCAAGTTCGCCAAACTCTACCTCCAAAAAAAGCCCAAACCGACGATCCAAACGAAAAGTTGCAAAACTCAATGCCCTACATCATGGTTCTGCTTTTCGGCTGGATTTCATTAAGCGTAGAAGGTGCAATCAGCTTTTATCTTGCAGCCGGAGCTCTTGTAGCCATCTTCCAACAATATTTTATTCTGCAACAAGAAAAACATGCCGAAGTTACTGAAGAACAATCCAAGCCAACAGTTAAAGTTCTAACCGGCAAAGAGGCCAAGCAAAATTCAAAACCAACTCCAAAAGCAGCACAAGCCACCACTAATTCCAAAAAATCCACTCCAACCGCAAGCGCTAAAAGCAAACCTAAAACTAATTCTAAAAAAAACAATTCCAAAAAAGCTTCTGTTAAAAAGAAGACTAGTGTAAAATCTAAAGCTAAGAAGTCATCAAAAAAGAAGTAGAATTTTCTGAATTTTTGTTGTATAATTAGGATAGAAAACAAAATTAAGTTTTGTCAGGGTGAGACATATCCATATTTCAGAATCTCTCGGTAAGTTAAGCTTAGCCGAAAGTAGCGGGGCAGATAGCTCAACAAGCAGCTCGGCTCAAAATTTGAGTTCTACTCAAAATCCAAACCCTGGCAAAAAAACCAGCTCCAAACCAACTCTGCAAGCTAACTCTAAAAAAAAGACCAAATCTAAAGCTTCTGCTAAACTTAAGTCCAACTCTAAAAAATCACCAAAAAAGCCCGAAGCCCAAATCCCAACTCCAATTCCGAATTCAATTCTAGCTCCGGTTGCGAAATCTAAATTATCTAAATTCACTCAGTTTACTAAGTTTAAATCTAAAAAAATTCTTTTTGGATTAATTCCAGCCACCCTTCTACTTCTCTTTTTCCTGCTACCAAATTTAATCTTTAAAAATAAGATTTTGCCTAAAACCACTTTTGCTGGCCAAGCTTTAAGTAGCAACAAACAAGAGGCCTTCCAGCAAATCAATAACCAACTTGATGGCTATAAACTAAACTTAAGTTACCAAAATCAAAGCAAGAGTTTTACCCCGCAAGAACTCGGCTTCAGCCCCCAAATTGAACAAAGTCAGCAAGCTCTAAGCGCTAAGCTTAATTCTTACAGATTCTGGCAAAAGCCGTTTGAACTATTTAAATCTCGCAATATCGAAGCCAAGTTCTCTTACAGCGAACCTAAGCTTAAGGAATTTCTCAAAATCAATTATTCTGATGGGCGTTTGCCAGAAGACGCTAAAGTTGAATTTAATACAGATCAAAATAAGTTTATAGTTGTTCCAGAAGTATCAGGGCTTGGAATCGATTCCAAAAAACTTGCTTCTGAGCTCCAACTTAAGCTTAGCAAGCTAGATTCCTCGCAGCTAAACTTAACAATTAGCAACGTCAATCCAGATATCTTGGCTGATAATTTAACTCAGCCGCTAAGTTTAGCCAATTCTTATTTGCAAAACAAAATCAGTTTTCAAACTCCACAAAAAAGCTATTCGCCAAGTTCTAGCGAACTTAAAGATTGGATTGTTCTAACTCCAGAACCTGCCAATTCTAGCTATCAAGTTAAGTTTAGCCAAGCCAAAAGCGATGCCTATTTAGATAATCTAGCAAAAAAACTAAATCGTAAGATGGAAAAGCGCCTGGTTGCCAATATTGAGGGAGGCGAAATCTTGCTGCAAGAAGGAATTTCTGGCCAACAGGTCAGCAATTTAAGTTCTGCCAAATCTCAACTTTATAGCTTGTTGCTAAGTGCCAAATCTGGAACCATCAACCTTGAATTTAGCGAGCAAGCCGCCCCAACCGAAAACATTGCCGCCAGTGGCGGACGCTGGATTTTTGCCGATATTTCTAAATTTAGAGTTTACGCCTACGAAGGAGCCAATTTGGTAAACTCATTCCCAATGTCTTCTGGCAAAAGCTCTACACCAACGCCAACTGGCAATTATTCTGTTTTACGCAAAGTAAGAGTTAAAACCATGACCGGTGGCCGGCCAGGAACGGCAGATTATTACTCGGTTCCGAACATTGAATGGGTGGCCTACTTTAAAGCCGGAGGTTACGCCATGCACGGAGTTTACTGGCATAACAAATTCGGCGTTGAAAACACCTCGCACGGCTGCATGGGAATGAGCAACAACGATGCGCAGTGGGTTTATAACTTTGTTGATATCGGCACGCCGGTAATCATTGTTTCTTAAGCTTAACTTCTTTTTGAGCGTTTTTTTGCTAAGCCGCTTTTCCCATTTCTTCTAAAGCTCTAGCAACATCAGCGTTACTTCTGGCCACAGCCAAGTGAGCTTGTTCTTTCGGCACTGAACTTGCTATTAGTTTAGCCAGAGCCGGCACTAACAATTCCCCAACTTTCTCCCAGCCAAGCACTAAGGTGCTATACCTAGCCGCATACCCAGCATACCTAGCCGCATACCCAGCATGCCTAGCATACCTAGCCGCATACCCAGCACACCCAGCCACATGCCCAGCACACCCAGTATACCCAGCCGCATACTCAGCATGCCTAGCCGCATACTTAGCACGCCTAGCTTTGCTTTCGCTCGTTATCTCACCCAAGGCTCTCAAGGCAGCAGCTTGTTCGGCCATTTCAGGAACTTGCTTGAACTTATCATCGTCAAAAACTTCTGGCAATAAACCTCGCACTACCCAATCTGCTATTTGGTGAGCTCCTTTTTTGGCCACCTTCATCGATTTGTTGCTAGCTACGGTCAGGCTATCTACAAACGGTAAGAAGAGTTCTTTACGCCTTTCATCTGCCGTCTTACCTACACCCATGCTGTCATTAATCCCGATTACAAATTCCGTTACCCACTTGGCAACAGGCTGAGGTTCATCACTCAAAGTAACATCCCTTCTTAGTTCTGTGTTGGCTGCGTTTCTCATTCCTACTAATTGCATGGCACAGACCCGGCACCAGCCTTTACATCTACCACCCCCAATAACCACATCTTTCGGATCTAGAGCATATAAGTTTACAGCCTGCTGGCCGGCTCCTTCGCCACGAACTCGCCAAGATTGGCTTAGCCTTTCTGCTTGATTTTTACCACCACTAAATTCCTCTGCAAATTCTGTTGCAGATATTTCTGTAACCGCACTTCTAGCTGCTTGGAGTTCTTCTAACTGCATTGATGATAATCCTCTAAAATCTTACTTTTTCACTAAACTTAACAAACATTTTAACTCTAAAAATTATAACTATGCAAGCTTAAGAGTTTTAAAAAGCTAAACTTAACAAACTCTAAAAAGCCCCCTCAGGCCTTTCAGGCCACCCCGCGATGAATGCGGGGCAGGCTCTCCCCTGGGGGAGGAATAAGAAGACTTAAGATGAATTCTAAGATTTAACTGTATCCAAGAGATCTCTCGGCAGGCTCGAGATGACAAATCTTAGATTGGATTTAAGTTCCCGCCTCCGTCATCCCGCTGCAGAGCAGAATCCATGCTACGCAAAAAAAACAGAAGCAAAAAATTAAGCTTCAATGCCTAGGCAAGAATATGCTAAACTTAAGCTTAATAAAAGTTTAAAGCTACATCGGCGGGCAAAGCTTTACACAAAAAAGAATGGCTAGTCTAAAACAAATTCGCGCTTCAACCTCTAAAGCTAGACAGCTAATGCTGCGCGCTCATCAACAAAAATTTGCCGTGGGGGCGTTTAACATCGATTCCCAAGACATCCTCATTTCTATTATCAAAGCCGCCGCTAAGCTTAAGGCTCCAGTTATAATTAATCTTAGCGAATCAGAGGCAGATTCCATTGGCCTAGAAAACGCCCGCGATCTTGTTGATAATTATAAAGATGAATATGGCGTCGAAGTTTATCTCAATTTAGATCACGGCCCTTCTGTCAAGCTTGCCAAAGAGGCTATCGATATCGGCTTTGAGTTTGTTCATATTGATATTTCTCAAAAAGATCATTCCGCTCCGCTAGAAGAAATCATTCAAAAAACCAAACAAGTTACCGAATACGCCCGGTTTACCGGCGCTATAGTAGAAAGCGAGATGCATTATTTTGCCGGAAGCTCTAACCTCCACGATGAACAAATTGATTACGAAGAAGTTAAAAAGAACTTTTCAGACCCCAAAACGGCTCTAGAATTCGTTCATGACACCGATATCGACATCTTTGCCGCCTCTGTTGGAAACCTTCACGGCTCATATCCAGCCCCAAAACAACTAAACTTAAGTTTACTGCAAGAAGTTTGCAACGCTTTGCCATGTTCCGTTAGCCTGCACGGAGGTTCCGGAACGCCACTCTTCTATTTTGAAGAAGCCGCCAAAATCGGAGTTTCCAAAATCAATATTAATACCGATGTGCGCATTGCGCACCGTCAAGCCTTAGAAAAAGCCCTCGCAGATAATCCGGCCGAATTTTCTGTAATGAAATTAATGGAACAAGTCAACGACGCAACTCAAGAGGTTATCGAAGAAAAAATCCGCGCTTTCGGCTCCGAAGGCAAAGCTTTAGCCTAAGCTTAATTGTGCAGAAAGCCTTCGACTTTGCTCAGGACGACAGAGAAGGCGAGTGCTATACTAAACTTAAGATGAACTTTCTGTTTTACGATCTCGAAACCACCGGCCTCAAACCCAGCCTCCACCGCATAATGCAATTCGCCGCCATTCTAACAGATGAAAATCTTCAAGAACTCAAACGCGTCAATTGGCTAATTAAACTTAACCCAGAGGTTTTGCCAAATCCCTGGGCAATTTTAACCACCGCAATAACTCCACAAAGCACCCAAAAAGGCATCAGCGAACCCGAATTCCTCAAAAAATTACATCAAGAACTCCTTCTTCCAAACACAATTATCACAGGATTCAACACAATAGATTTTGACGATGAGTTTATGCGCTTCACACTCTGGCGAAACTTTTATGATGCTTACGAATGGCAGTGGAAGGATGGCAGATCACGCTGGGATATCTTAAGCTTAGTGCGCACCACCAGAGCCTTGCGGCCAGAAGGCATCAACTGGCCATTCAAGCCCGACGGAACTCCAACCAACACGCTCGAAGAACTTGCCAAAGCCAACAAGCTAGAACACACCAGCGCTCACGATGCGCTAAGCGATGTTGAAGTTACGCTAGATATCGCCCGCCTCATCAAACTCAAGCAGCCCAAGCTCTTTGATTTTCACCTTAAGCTTAAAGATAAAAACATGGCCGCAAGTTATTTAGATCTCGAATCCCCCAAACCAGTCGTGCATATAACTCCACGATTCCCAAGTGGTGATTTACACACAAGCATCGTTTTTCCACTTTGCCCAACTCCAGGGCGTGCAGGCGGAATTCTTGTTTACGATCTCCGCTACGATCCAACTGAATTCTTTAAGCTTAGCCCCGCACAACTTAAGCGCCTTACCTACACCAACAAAAATCATTTAGGAGAATACCAAGAAAAGCGCCTGCCAGTTAAAATGGTTCAATTCAATAAAGCCCCATCTCTTGCTCCGTTAGAGGTAATCACACCGCAAACCGCTAAAAACATCAATTTAGATCTAAAACAAATCCAACAAAATCTTGCTAAACTTAAGGCCAACCTAACCTCGTTTTCGCAAAAAGTTTACGAGGCCTACAAGCCAGATGATAAAAAGTGGCCAGCTAAAACAGATCCTGATTTGCAACTTTATGATGGATTCTTAAACGATGCCGACCGCAACGCCTCGGCCGCTGTTCGCGTAGCCTCTTTAAAAGATCTTAAGCTTAATAAATTTGAATTTGAAGATTCGCGTTTACCCAAACTCCTAACGCTCTATAAAGCCAGAAATTACCCAAAAGCTCTCTCTCAGCCCGAAAAATTAGATTGGGTAGAATATCTTCAGCTTAAGCTTAAAGATGGTTCTGGCGATATTCCACCTCTTGCAACCTACCAACAAGAACTCGCCCAACTTCTGCCGAGCCTTAAACCAAAGCAACAAAAGCTGATTGAATCTCTGCAAGAATGGGCCGAAAAAGTCGAATCCCAAATCTAAACTTAATACCAAATCTTAATCTTATAATAAGTTCTAAAAAGATCCTCGATCCCGCTTAGCTGCGCCGAACCACTCGGGGGATCACCTGGCGCAGGAATCCTATCCTCTATTTATTCAAAAAGAGGGAGAAGAAAAAATCAGAAAGGATCATCTGCTGCCGATCCTTGAAAATTACGCAAGAATTTATCGAGGATCTCATTCTAAAAACTCCTCTCAAATTAACTTTTGTTATACTTAAGCTTAAGCAACTGTTCTTGTATGAAAAAAGGAGTTTAAAATGGTCAAAGTTAAAGGCAAAGAATACAGCAAAAAACAAACTACCAGGGCAGTTCTGGCCGGAATAGTTCTAATTTTAATTATCTGGCTTGTGGCCGGCTACAACAACCTAGTTGGTCTCAACCAAAAGGTGGATAGCTCATTCGCCAATGTTCAAACTCAATATCAGCGCCGGGCAGATCTAATTCCAAATTTAGTCAACACAGTTAAAGGAGCCGCAGATTTTGAACAAGAAACCCTAAATCAAGTTGTTGAAGCTCGTGCCAAAGCCACACAAATTACAATCGATCCTTCAAAAGCCACGCCGCAGCAACTGCAAGATTACCAAAATGCCCAAGGCGAACTTAGCCAAGCTCTAGGCCGCTTGCTTGCCGTAGCCGAAAGCTACCCACAACTTACCGCTACCCAAAACTTTAAAGATCTGCAAGTTCAACTAGAAGGAACCGAAAACCGCATTCAAGTTTCTCGCGCAGATTACAACACAGTTCTTCGCGAATACAACACAAAAGTTAAGCGCTTCCCAACTCTAGTTTTAGCCAAGTTGTTCAATTACGATTCCAAACCATACTTCGAGGCTTCTGAAGGAGCCCAAAGCGTTCCAACCGTAAACTTCTAAACACCACTTAATCCTCCCCTTGGGGAGGTGCCCGCAGGGCGGAGGGGGCAATCCCACCAATGAAAAAACTTAAACTATTATTAATTTTTGCAGTGTCTCTGCTGGGCTTAAGCTTAATTTCCCATTCCACTTTTGCTTTAGATATTCCGCCAGCTCCAAACGATGGTTACATTCTAGATTCCGCCGAAATTCTCTCTCCAGAAGATAAAACTAAGCTTAACCAGCAGATTCTAGATATTAAGAACTCCACCACTAACGAAATCGGCATTCTAACTCTTAAGGATGGCCAAGGAATTGATCCCGCTCAGTTTGCGGTGGAGGTGGGCCGAGCCTGGCAGATCGGCTCCAAACAAAACGATAACGGAGTATTAATCTTAATAACTTTACAAAATCCAAAAAATATTCAAATTTCACCAACCAGAAACCTAGAAGGAGCCCTAACCGATGCCCAAAGCTCACAAATTGCCAGAAACGAAGTTGCACCGAGCTTCCGCCAAGATCAATATTATCAAGGCTTAAGCTTAGCAATTTCTGCCATCGATGCCGCCACAAAAGGCGAATACCAAGCGGCTGATTCCGGCTCTAAAAACTTTAAAACTTCTGATTCTATTTTTGGCGCACTGTTCTTCGGTTTTATACTTTTGCAGGGTGTATTCGCTCTTCTAGCAAAAACCAAAAGCTGGTGGTTGGGCGGAGTTTTTGGCGGAATTGGCGGAACCGGAATCGGCCTAGCCACACATTCTTTACTTTTTGGAATCGGCTTAAGCTTAATCTTCGTTCCGCTAGGGCTGCTTCTAGATCGCCAAGTTTCTAAAAATTACCAAAAACACAAAAGCAGAAAAGATCACGATAAAAACTACATCTTCCCCTGGTATTTTGGTGGAGGCGGCGGCGGGTTCGGTTCCGGCTCTAGCGGAGGTTTTGGTGGATTCGGCGGAGGCGGCGGCTTTGGCGGCGGTGGAGGCGGTTCCAGCTGGTAAAACCCCATTATTCCTGTTTGCGGTCCAGTTGCCTCCGTCATTCCGGCGCAGGCCGGAATCCATGCTACGCATCAAAAAACTATAAGTTAAAATTAAGTTTAGCGAATCTCATTCACTACCTAAAAACCCCTGACAGATGTCAAAACAATATTTTGTCTACATCCTAGCCTCCAAAAGAAATGGCACTTTGTATATTGGCTCTACTTCTAATCTAGCAAAAAGAATCTATGAACATAAAAGCCTAGCAGACCCTAAAAGTTTCACCTCCAAATATAATGCCAAGCTCTTAGTTTATCTTGAAGAATGCCCCGATGCAGAATCTATGATCAACAGAGAAAGAAGGCTAAAGGAATGGAATAGAAATTGGAAGTTAAGATTAATAAACGAAAATAACCCAGAGTGGAAAGACTTAAGCTTAGAAGTTTAGGTTACAAGATTTTATTGCGTAGCATGGATCCCGCCCTACGGCGGGATGACAAACTAAGAATATCGGTTTTATCCTTAAGTTCAGCCTTTGGCAAGCATACCATAGCTCAGGATTCCGAATCTGCTAAACTTAAATTATGCTAAAACGTCTCTGGTTCAAATCTTATTTAAAAACAATTCAAAATTCTGTTGGCTCAAACCTTTTTCGCAATTTTTATGTTGAACAGGGCGGGGCAGAGCAAGATGTTTTTCAAGATGGCCAGTTAAGTTGCTCTTATTATGTTTCGGCAATCTTAAATCTATTTGATCAACAAAAAAAGCCACACGCCACAGTTTCTTCCACCATTAAAGATCTATTAGAACACGGCTGGCAAGAACTTAAGTTTAGCAATCAATCAGATTTAGAGCCCGGAGACGTCCTCCGTTTTGAAGAACAAGAATTTACCGATGAACCCGGAATTCTGCACGAGCATTTAGGATTCTTCATCGCTCCAAATCAGCTCATCAGCAATAGCTATAAAGCCAGAACTCCACAATCTGTTAAACTTAATTTAGAAGAACGCAAAATAACCCACGTCTATCGAGGCAAGAGCCGGTTCCAAGAACTCCCTCAACCCGAAGAAAAGTAACCAACAAATTAAGCTTAAACCACAATGCAGATTCAGAAGTATCTCTGGCACAAAACTTATCTATCTAGAATCTTAGGCTCTGTTGATTCCAACATCTGGCGCAATTTCTGGATTGAAGACGAGCACAATCAAGAAGTTGATTTGCTGCGTGATGGCGATTTAAGCTGCGGAGTTCATGTTTCTGGAATCTTACTAAACTTAAACCCACGTTCAGGTTCCAACGTAAAGTTTGTTTCTGGCCCAATTCTTAAGGTAGATCAACTTCATGAAGATTTGTTAAAAAATGGTTGGCAAGAACTTAAGTTTAGCTCGTTTTCAGATATACAAATTGGAGATATCATCTTCTGGGAAGAACTTAGAGGTTACAATGGCCGCCAAGCTGGAGGCCCACACGGCCACTGTGGGTTTTACATTGGTGACGAAAAAGCAGTTAGCGTAATTCCACGCACTGGTAATCCTCAAATCCACGATTACCTCTACCGCGATCAACAAGAATATATTGGTAATTTTGATGGCAAAACAGAACGAAGGATAGCTCTGGTTCTAAGAAACACTGAACTTCTAGCAAAGCTCCCGCAACCAGCCCAAGCAATTAAAACAGATATAGATTAAGCTTAACTTGAGTTAATCATATAAATCTAGTAGAATATCTTTATGCAATTCGAAGAACCATCCTGGCGAGAACAAGCCGCCTGCAAAGATATGGATCCGGAAATCTTCTTCCCAGAAAAAATACCACTTAGAGCAGTAAAAAATGCCGCTGTAGCAAGAGCAATTATTGTATGCTCGGAATGCCCAGTTAAAGAGGAGTGTCTTCGGTACGCTCAAGAGAACAAAGAATATCAAGGAATTTGGGGAGGAGTTTGGTTTGGTGAAGACAGAATAGGCGCTAGTAGCAATAAAAAAAGAAACACTGCATAAAAAACCTAACAGAGCAATCTGGAACAACTAAGAGTAGTTTTTTGTGTTGAGGGGGTGGTATTTGAAAAACTTCAAGCCTTAGCCAAAGAGTTCAAACAAAGATGCAGTTTGATATTTCTACACTCTTTTTGCTAAACTTAAGTTTAAGTACAGTGAATTTTTGCCGAGCTTGACAACATAGCCCGGTTTTTTCATTTAAGCTTAAAGTCCTAAAAATACAGATCCTCGATAAATTCTTGCAGAATTTTCAAGGAACAACAAATTCAAAATTTAGAAATCAAATTCAGAAATTATAGAACAGAAAGGAAGAAAATTCAAAATGAAAAGTTTAAAATTAGATCAACTATCTGAGGCAATAAAAGCTCTTGCCCAGGAAAGGAACGTGCCCGAAGAAACCGTATTCACAGCAGTAGAGAATGCCTTTGCCGCCGCTTGGCGTCGAGATGCCGGAGAGCGTGGCCAGAACGTAACCGCAAAATTCAACATCAATTCGGGTGAGCTCCAAATCTTCACAAACTTTGATGTAGTCGAATCAGAAGATGACATCGAAGATGAACTTACCCAATTAAGCTTAAGTGCCGCTCAAAAAATCGATAAAAACGCCAAGGTTGGCCAATCAATCCAGCAAGAAGAAAAGGTTCCAGAAGATTTTGGCCGTATCGCCGCCCAAACCGCAAAACAGGCCATCATCCAAAGCCTTAAAGAATCCGAAAGCAAAATCATGGTTGAAGAATACAAAGATCGCGTTGGAACCGTTATCGCAGCCAGCATTCAGCGTGTAGAATCTCGCTTTATTCGCGTAGATTTAGGCCGCGCAAGCGCCATTATGCCACGCGAAGAACAAGTTCCTGGCGAACGTTACAACATGGGCGAAAGGCTTAAGTTCTACATTAAAGAAATCGATGATGAAGGCCGTATTCCAACCATGATTGTTTCCCGATGTGCACCAGAACTCGTTGTCGAACTCTTTAAGCAAGAAGTTCCAGAAATAAGCGATGGTGCCGTCCAAATTAAAGCAATTGCTCGCGCCCCGGGCCTACGTACCAAAATTGCCGTTTTCACAGATATTCCAGGAGTCGACGCCGCCGGAACCCTAATTGGTGGCCACGGAGTTCGCGTTAAAGCCGTAAATGCCGAAATTGGCGAAAACGAACGCTTAGATATTGTCGAATGGAAGGAAGACCCATACGATTTTATTACCAGAGCAATGTCTCCAGCCAAAATCGAAAAAGTAGAAATTAACGAAGAACAAAAATCAGCCCAAGTTTGGGTAGATGAAGAACAGGTTAGAGTTGCCATCGGCCGCGGTGGAGCCAACGTCCGCCTTGCTGGTGAAATAACCGGCTACGAAATCGATGTAATCAAGCCCGAAGAGGCAGCCCAGGGTTCAGCTAAAGATCCAAACTCAGAACCAGAAGAACTTTAGAGCCTCTATCCTGGCCTTTATAATACCAAGCCCCAAAGTAACTCCAGAACTTGACCTGTGGCAAAGCATATTCCTCTAGCGTGCTGCCTCCCGCAAAGCCTCCAGCAACTCACTAGATCTTTTAGACAGACTGTCTACGCCTATACCCCCATCAACAATTTCGCTCATTAAAGCTTCTAGGTCTTCCTCGCTCAGGCCAGATGCTTTGATTATTTTTCCTAATCTTAGTTTTGCCTCTGTTGCCTCTTGGTCTGTAGACTTGGCAGGGTTAAAATTATAGCCATCCCTCTTGTCACTATCCGATCTACCCCTATCAAGGCTAACAGGTTTACTAATATTCTGAAAGTCTAAGTAAGCTATTAACCTCGCCTCACTATCAGAAAAACAAGTAAGCCAAAAGGCTAAGTTTAAGGATATCCCATTATTTTTGGCAAAGTTTTCAGCTGAGTTTAACCTATAATCAAATCGTCTACTAGCTTCTTCTCTATTCACACTACTTGCTCTGCAGAAATATCTTATAGCCGCAGCGCTCAGGTTGGGGCAGCGGTCCAATAACTCCCCATACAACTTCGCCTTAGCTTCAAGCTCAGCTCTTGGGTTCGCAGATTGCCGTACTGCCCACTTAATCTCGTATGGCCCCGCATACGGACTATCTTTAAACTCGCTCAATAACTC
>CAYWUW010000003.1:0-32630 GCA_964461505.1 uncultured Candidatus Saccharibacteria bacterium | reverse complement strand
ACTTAATCTCGTATGGCCCCGCATACGGACTATCTTTAAACTCGCTCAATAACTCCCCATACAACTTCACCTTAGCTTCAAGCTCAGCTCTTGGGTTCGCAGATTGCCGTACTGCATACTTAATCTCGTATGGCCCCGCATACTCATTATTCCACCAATAATCTAACTCGTTACACAAATCTTCGCCACCATAAAAAACAATACCTAGTTTTGCCCAAAAAATATGCTCTAAGCCTAAGTTTTGCTTGGCTGGCTTACTTACCCAACTGTGCCACATACTGGCCAAATCTATTAGCTCCTCGGTAAGTGTCGACGGAGTCAAATAGTCTACTAGTTCTGCTCGGTAACTCTTAAGGGCTACTTTAGTAAGGTATCCTGAAAGTTTGCCATAGGCTAAGGATAGTTGATCAAGATAGGTATTTGAGCTTAGGTCTAACTGAACGCCAAGCAAATTTAACAGTTTCTCACCTAGAAGGCGGTGGCACTCAAATTCAGTTTGTAAAGATTGGGTAGCCTCAGCGGCAGCTGTGCTCGTTCTACCAGCGAGCTTTGGCGAGACTGGTGAATTATAGATATCTCTTAGCGCCAGCAGTGCCTCTCTGTTTACCGTGCCCGGTAGAGCAGGGGGTGTTACATTGCTAGCCTCTATAGTCAGCGTCTCCATATCTACTATATTATAACCCAAAAATATTACGACAGTCAATTATAACCACAATCTTCCGTATCACGCAGCTTTAAAAAACCAGGGCTCTAAAGCTTAGCCAAAAATTAACCTGTTCCAAAACTACCAACTAAATGTTAAGCTTAAAATATTCAATCTAACAGTACTATTACTGTATAAAAATAAGGTACGGGAGGTTAAGCTTAGCCTATGTCAAAAAAGTTCTGGGTCGTTTTTCTTATTTTAGTTATCGGAATTCTAGGTTTCGCTGTTTACCAAAGCAAAAAAAACTCCTCTAACTCACGCACAATTGCCGATCCACTCGTAGTACAAGCAGATGATCACATCCGCGGAAAGGCCGGTTCCAAAGTCTACCTTATAACTTACGGAGATTACGAATGCCCCGCCTGTAACGCTTGGGAGCCAGAACTCCAAAGCCTTCGCGCCGAATATGCCGACCGCGTAGAATTCGTCTTCCGCAACTTCCCACTAACCGATAAACACATTAATGCCTACGCCGCCGCCAGAGCCGCAGAAGCCGCCTCCCTCCAAAACAAATTCTGGGAAATGCACGATCTACTTTATGCCAAATGGAACGAATGGAAGGGCGATAACAAATCTGCCCAAAGCAAATTCGAAACTTACGCCGAAGAATTAAATCTCGATATGGTTAAGTTTAAAGAAGATTACCAATCTAGCGCAGTTGCCGATAGAATCAACAGCGATCTTGCCAGTGCCAATAAAGTTGGAGCCACCGGAACTCCATACTTCATTGTTAGCGGCCAAAAGTTTGAAGTTGGAACCATTTCTGAAGATAAGCAAAAGCTCCGCCAAACACTTGATGATCAACTCGCTAAAAATAACTAAATCTACAATCAAAGTTCTTATCAAACAGATGTTCTAACATGGCTCGAACCAAGCGTCTATACGAATCTTTCAAGCCAAACAGCTATCAATTAAGCTTAATTCTCAACCAAAAAGCCAGAACCTTTCGTGGCGAGCTCCAAATTGAAGGCTTTAAAAAAGGAAGGCCATCAAGCCGCATTACACTGCATCAATCTGGGCTTAAAATAGAATCTGCTAAGCTTAAATTTCTAGATAAAAAGCTCGGAGAATCAGAAGTTCCAATTACGCGCATTGTTCACCAAAAAAAGCTACAGCAGCTCCGCTTGCACAGCGCAAACCAACTCCAGCCTGGCAAATACCAAATTGAACTAACCTATAGCGGCAAAATCTACCCCAATCAAACTAACGGAATTTACCTCAGCACTTGGCACGATAACTCTAACAATCTGCATGAACTCACCGCAACCCAGTTCCAACCACATTATGCGCGCCAACTCCTGCCTTGCATTGATGAACCAGAAGCCAAAGCCACGCTAAGCTTAATTCTGCAAACTCCGCAAAGCAAAGAACTTTCTCAGGGCAAAAAATCTCACCAAAATACAGAATCTTACCAGGCTTATTCCAACATGCCTTTAGAATCTACCAGCACCACAGATTCTAAAATAATCTACAAGTTTCAAACCAGCCCACCAATGAGCAGTTACCTTTTTGCGCTTGCTTATGGCGAATTTGCCCAAACCAGCACGCAAACAAAATCCGGAATTAAGCTTAGCGTCATTTCCACCCCCAACAAGCAAGAACACACCGCTTTTGCCCTAGATTTCGCCAGTAAAGCTCTAGATTTTCTAGAAGAATATTTCTGCGTTCCATATCCTCTGCAAAAGTGTGATCTAATCGCAGTTCCAGATTTTGATGCTGGCGGAATGGAAAACTGGGGCTTAATTACCTTTCGCGAAGATCTACTTCTTTTTGATGCAGAATCCTCAACTCTTGCCGATAAACAAGCCATCGCACTCGTAATCGCTCACGAACTCGCCCACCAGTGGTTTGGCAATCTTGTTACTATGAGGTGGTGGGATGAACTCTGGCTTAACGAAGGCTTTGCTAACTTTATGGAATTCTTCGTCGTCGATCACTTTTTTCCAGAATGGAAGATTTTAGAAGAATATTTAGTCAGCGAAAAAAGCGCTGCTATGCGTTTAGATTCTCTGCCCAGTTCCAAACCAATCATCCGCAAAGTCAGCACCGCTAGCCAAACCAACCAAGCCTTTGACGAAATTGCCTACGAAAAATCTGGCAGCTTAATTCGCATGCTGCATAACTTGCTTGGCTCAAAAAGTTTTCAAGCCGGCCTAAAAGATTATTTCCAAAAATATCAATATTCTAACGCCACCTCTCAAGATTTACTAAACTGCTGGCAAAAATACACTAAACTTAATTTAAGCAAATTTTCTAAAAACTGGCTCTATCAAGCTGGATATCCAGTTCTAAACCTTAAGCTTAACAAAAATTATCAAGATCAATTCTACCAAATAGAGGTTACCCAAAAGCGCTTTCTTTCTGAAACTATCACTAAACTTAACCCCCAAAAAGAGGCTCAGAAACTTCTTCAAACTCAACCACACCTCAAAAAACTACAAAAAGAATTCCGCCTTAACCAAATTCTAAATTCTTATCAAAAAGAACAATCCGCCGCCAAAAACTTAACTTGGCAAGTTCCAATAGATTTTGTTAGCCCGCCAAATCTCCAAACGCCAGATCTTCAATCTCCAAATTTAAAACCTTTTCTACTGCAAAAACAAAAGCACATTATTCAACTAAAGCCGAATCAAAATCTGCCCATTAAGCTTAACCAAAACGGAACCGGCCTCTACCTGGTTAATTATCCGCTCGAAATGCTTGCTCAAATTATCAACACCATTCGCCAGGGTGAACTCCCGGAAACCGAGATAATCAGCCTGCTAAGCGATTTTATAATTCTCAGTCGTTCTTCTAAGCTTAATGTTGGCTCGCCCGCAGTGCTAGAAATCTTAAACATGGCTAAACTTAGCCTAAATCCACATTTCTGGAGCCTAGCCGGAGGTTTTTTAGCAACCATCAATCAGCATCTCAAACAAGAAGATCAGCAAAACTTACTCTGCCCGTTTAGTGCTCAGCTTATAGAACAATCTCTCAACCAGCTTGGTCTAGAATTTAAGCTTAGCGATTCTAACCTACAAACCGCGATGCGTTTTGAGCTAATTTCTATTGGCCTGATGGCGCGTCAACCCAAAGTTCTGCAATATCTGCAAAATCAATACGATTCTATCAGCCCAAGTTACACTCAGCTTCACCCGGAATCTCGAATTCTAACTCTTTTTGCTGTGGCTAAGCGTGGTGATAAAAAAGATTTCAACCTCTTGCTGCAAGATTATAAAGAATTTTACGAAGATTTAAGCTTAAGAGAAGATATTGCCTACGCGCTGTGCAGTTTTGAAGGTGCTAGCTTTCAACAGCAGGTTCTAAACTTAATGCAAGATGGCCAATATGTTCGTAATCAAGATATTTTATCCTGGCTTTCTAACATTCTTTATGCTTCTAAAAATGCTAAGCTTAAGCTGCTTGAATGGCTGTTTAATAAAGATTCCGGCTGGAACTGGCTCAAGCAAAATCTAAGCCCATTCGATCTTAACATTGCCGTTAGAACCTTCTGTTCATCTGCCTACACTAACAAAGAAATCAACAAACTAATTAAGTTCTTTAAGCAAGAAACCGAACACGATTTAGCAAAGCCGATTCAAGAGGCCTCCGAACTAGCCAAAGCACGAATCAAATGGCATAAAAAAGAACTTCCCGCAGTTATCCAATATCTTAAAGAACAACAAACCTCTAAGCTTAATTCACCTCTTTAAAACACTTATAATCATGTCATTTATGCAACACTATCCCGAAGCAAGTTTGCATCTTAACATCAAAGTGATATATAACTAAATCCTGCCCTAAAGTTTAGCTAAAAACTAAACTTTTTATCTATTTTAGAGGCATATTAGCAGTTAGAGATTTATTCAGCAAAAAGTTTTCAGCAATCCACTTTTATTAAGCGGATCCAGCCATTCTTTTTGGCTAAAAAATCTCCAACTTTAAAGTTCGATCTAAATTAAAAAAAGAATCTAAGGAGTTTCTTTAATCAAGATCTGGCTATAAAATAAGTCCACTGCTAATAAAGGAGCAAAGGGGAAGTTCAGAGTTCTAGACTTAAGCACTATCAATCTGCTAAACTCTAGCACTAAATGGGCTAAAGAATCATCAATCTATATTCTATTTATATTTTTGATATTTCTGGCCAAGAACACCTCTTCTATTTGGAAAATGAAACATTTTATTCAAGCTCCGAAACCAAACAATTTTATGAGCAGTATTTTTTACGTCCACAATCACCCTTCAAAATCAAAACAGCACCCTATTTTACGAACATTTTACCTCTTTTTGCTACTCAGTGTAGTTGCAATTCCGCTTTTATCAAGCCGTGTTTTTGCCTCTAGCGCTGCTATGAGTTCTGCCCAACTTTATATTGATGGCAGAACAGTTACTGTTGCTACCGAGGCCAAAACCGTGCAAGAGGTTATCACCGACGCCGGCTACACGCTTAACAAAAACGATCGCGTCGAACCAGCTCTAGATACCGAAATCACCGATGGCTACAAAATTAATGTTTACAGAGCTCTGCCAGTTACTATTCAAGATAAAAACGCTAATTTAGAACTCGAAACCGCTCACAAAACTCCCGAAGCAATCGCTGCCGAAGCCGGGCTCGAAGTTCATCCAGAAGATAAATTAAGCCTAGCAACCTCCGATTTAACCACCAACGAACTTAAACCTGGCCTAACCTTAACTGTTGATCGTGCCACAGTAATTAATTTGAACCTTTATGGCCAAGCTACTCAAGCCAGAACTCAAGCCAAAACCGTGCAAGAATTCTTAAACGAAAAGCAAATTAAGCTTAACGAGGGCGATGTTTTGCTCGAAGATCCAGCCCAAAAGCTAACGGAAGGTTCTAGCGTAACAGTTCGCAACGATTCTAGAGAGGTTCTAACTGTTGAAGAAGAGATTCCAATGCCAGAAGAAAAAATCCAAGATGTAAACAAAGATACCGGCTATCGGCAAGTTCAAACCGCAGGATCTGCCGGCTCTAAACGCGTAACTTACGAAATTAAAAAAGAAAACGGCCAAGAAACATCTCGAACCGTTATTGAAGAAGTTGTTACCAAAGAAGCCACCAAACAAATCACAGTTGTCGGCGCAAGAAGAATCGTCAGTTCTAAAGTTAGCGGATCTTCACAAGATTGGCTCCGCGCCGCAGGAATTGCCGAAAGCGATTGGAGCTATGTCGACCACATCATCACCAAAGAAAGCCGCTGGAACTACACCGCGCGCAATCGTAGTTCTGGAGCCTACGGACTCTGCCAAGCTCTGCCAGGAACCAAAATGGCTTCCGCCGGATCAGATTGGCAAACCAACCCAGTTACACAACTTAAGTGGTGTAACAGCTATGCAAAATCTAGATACGGCTCATGGTCGGCTGCTTACAACTTTTGGCAATCACGTCGATGGTGGTAATATCAACCACACTCAGGGCGGCAAACTCTAGCTATAGCTCTTGCTAAATTGCACCGTTCCTATTATGCTTTAAAGTAACATAAGCTTAACAACCAAACAAATAAAATAGGTTTACAAAAAAGATGAAAGATCCAGCAGAGATTAAAGTTGCAATTATCGAAGATCAAGAAGAAATTGCAGAGATGTACCGGTTCAAGTTTGAATCAGAAGGCTATCAGGTAGAGGTTGCCGTTAACGGCGAAGCCGGATTCAAAATGGTTCAAGAATTCAAACCCGATATAATCTTGCTCGATTTAATGATGCCCGTTCAAGATGGCCCCGAAACTCTAGATCAATTCAAAGCGGCCGGAATTAAAACTCCAGTTATCATCCTTACTAATCTTGGTAAAGAAGAAGCCAACGGCAGAATTAAAACTCCGGATAACATTGTTGACTTCATCATCAAAGTAGATTGCACCCCCAGTCAGGTTGTTGATAGAACCAAAGCCGTTCTTGCTAAAGCCTAAGGCCCAAGGTCTAAAATCTAAAATCTAAAATCTAAAGTTTAAGTTTAAAGTCTAGACCCTAAACCTAAACCTAAACTCCAAAACATAGATATTCCCCAGTCTCGAAATTGCCAAAAATCCTGCCCTAAGCTTAAATCGGAATATTCCTAAATTTCAGCACAAACTCCAATTATCACTCTTCAATTGATAATTCTAATTGCACTCTTTTTGCTAAGCTTAATTCTTCTTGGGGCGGCGCTGCACCCCAATTCCAATCTAAAAGCAGAAGAAGCAGATGCTATAATTAAGCTTAAGTTATTTTTGTATGCCAGAAGATTTTTTAAGCGAGCTCAACCCCGCGCAATACCAAGCCGCCACCACTTTAAATGGCCCGGTTCTAGTTCTAGCCGGAGCCGGTTCCGGCAAAACCAAAACCTTAGTTTATAGAATTGCCCACTTGCTTCGTTCTGGAATTCTTCCCACTCAAATTCTGGCCGTCACTTTTACCAACAAGGCCGCCAAAGAAATGCGCTCTAGAATAGAAGAACTTTACCTAAGCTTAAACCCTCAAGGTCAAAGTTATGATATCACCTTGCCGTTTTTAGGAACCTTCCACAGCATCTGTGTGCGCATTTTACGCTACGATGGAGATCACATTAACGTTCCTTCTAATTTTGTAATTTATGATGATGGCGACCGTATGCAACTCATCAAGCAAATTCTAAAAAATGATCTTAAAATTCAAGATCTTAAACAAGCGCGCCCCACCTTAAGCTTAATCTCTAAATATAAAAACGATGGTCTTGATGCCGCCGATTTAGAATTCAACGCTAAATCTCCAACTGAAAAACTAGCCGCAGAAGTTTGGCCAATCTATCAAAAAAGAATGGGCGAACTAGGCGCTCTAGATTTTGACGATTTAATTCAAAAAGTTGTTGAACTATTCACCAAATCAGAACAAACCCGCCAAAAATACACATCTAAATTTAAACATATTCTAGTTGATGAATATCAAGATACTAACCCTGTTCAATACAAATTGCTAAGCTTAATAACAAACCCAGATTCTAATATTTTTGTAGTTGGGGATGATTGGCAAAGCATTTATAGTTGGCGTGGAGCCGATTACCGCATCATCTTAAATTTTGAACAAGATTTTCCCAGCACCAAGGTTATCAAATTAGAACAAAACTACCGTTCTACCCAAAATATTTTAGATGCCGCCCATAAAATCATCACCAAAAACTCATCACGTTCCGAAAAAAAGCTTTTTACCAATCAATCCGGCGGTAAAGAACTCGAACTTCTGCAGGCCAGCTCCGAAAATCACGAGGCCGAAATGATTATCAACAAAATGCGAGATCTAATTTCTGAAGAATCTCGAACTTGGAAGGATTTTGTAATTCTTTACCGCACTAATTCCCAATCTCGAGCTTTTGAAGAGGCTTTCATGCGCACGGCCGTTCCATACCAAATAATTGGCGGCATTCGCTTTTACGAGCGCAAAGAGGTCAAAGATCTAATTTCTTACTTAAGATTAATCTACAACCCAAACGATTACGTTTCTTTCGAGCGCATCATCAACACTCCAGCCAGAGGAATCGGCGCCAAAAGCTTAGAAAACATCCTCCAATTCAGAGAGCAAAAAGGTTTGTTAAGCTTAGTTCTTGAAGATATTACAAACTGCCCAGGGCTCAGCGGTAAAGCTCTAAGTTCTGCCACTAACTTTGCCCTTAAGCTTAGCAAAATCAGAACAGAACAAAACAAGCACAGCGTAGCCGATTTAATTCAAATTGTAATTTCAACTTTTGGTTTGGATGAATTCTATAACGATAACACTCCGCAGGGAATTGAACGGCTCGAAAACCTTCGTGAGCTTGCTTCGGTTGCCACTGCCCAAGGTGCTACTGATCTAGGTGCTTTTCTAGAAGATGTTGCCCTCGTTTCCGATTTAGATAGCATGGCAGATTCCTCTGACACTGTAACCTTAATGACTATTCACGGTTCTAAGGGCTTAGAATTCCCGGTCGTCTTTATCGCTGGGCTAGAAGAAGGCATCTTCCCACATTCACGTTCCGCCTACAGCCAAGAAGAACTAGAAGAAGAACGCCGCTTAGCTTATGTAGCCATGACGCGCGCCAGAGAGGCTCTTTACTTAGTTTACGCAACCAAGCGCATTATTTTTGGAAACACCCAATACAACCCACCGTCGCGCTTTGTAACCGAACTTCTAGATGAACAAATCATCAAAGTTTCGCCAGGATTTAGCCTAACCCCAACCAGCATCCTTTTTGGAGCCAATACTTCCTCTCCCTCGGGAGAGGGCTGGGGTGAGGGGTCTAGGAACATCTTTCAAGAGGCCGCCTCCGTTAACCAAGCTCTTTCCGAAGGAGGCTTCAAACAACAAGTTAAACCAGAACCGCTAAGCTTAAATTCCATTTCCGAAGGAACAAAAGTCTCCCATCCAAAGTTCGGAACCGGAACTGTTGTTGAAATAAACGATTCCATGGCCACAATTGTCTTCCAATCCGGCCCAAAACAACTCCACCTAGAATACGCCCCCTTAAGCTTAATCTAAAAGCAAGGAGTTATTTAGAAGGAGCTTCGTTGACGGGAGTTTTATCCGGACAAGCCGGATAAAACTTAATTATAGGATAACATGTTAAGTTCAGAGTTTACCCCGACTTGTTCGGGGTATCCCATCTTTACTTTCTGCTATTCTCCTCGCGCCACTTTTCAATTTCTGCATGGTTCCCGCTTAGCAAAACTTCTGGAACAGATTCACCGTCAAAAATCTCTGGCCTTGTATATTGAGGATGTTCTACTAAGCTTAAGTCGTTTTGAAAACTCTCTTTTTCAGCAGATTCCTCACCGCCAAGAACTCCATCAATAAGCCTAACTACAGCATCCGAAATAACCAGAGCCGGAATTTCCCCGCCGGTTAAAACATATCTTCCAATAAAGAACTGCTCATCAATAAGCTTAATAATCCGCTCGTCATAACCTTCGTACCTCGGGCAAAACATAATCAAATTTTTATTAAGCTTAGCAAATTTTTTAGAGTCCTCCTGCGTAAACTCCTTACCCCTTGGAGTCGGTAACAAAACTACCGCATTCTCGCCCACCAGCTCCTTGGCCTTTTTTATAGCCTCTGCAATCGGTTCCGGCTTTAGAACCATCCCATCTCCACCACCGTAAGGAGTGTCATCAACCTGTCTACGAGGCCCAAGCCCAAAATCCCTTAAGTTTAGATAGATAAATTCCACCGCGCCAACTTCTTGGCTCTTTCGCATCATCCCAACATTGTTGTAAGATTCCAAAACCTCCGGAAAAAGCGATATATAACAAATCTTCATATGTCTTGATTATAACCCAGAAGAACCGTCATTCTGAACGTATGTGAAGGCCTGTCCCGCACTTGTTGCGGGAATCCAGCCAAAAAAGAAAGGATCCTTATTTCTAGATCCCTACACCGTTCGTTACTCTCACTCCTCTGGATGACAATTCAAATTAAGCTTAAAACTCCTTTCTTCCATCAAAAGCGTGAGCCAAAGTAATCTGATCGGCATAAGCCAGATCAACTCCAGTTGGCAAACCTCTAGCCAAACGGGTCATTTTAGGGTTAAGCTTAGCATCTTCTAACATCTTCTGAATGTATAGAGCCGTGCTTTCGCCTTCAACATTTGCATTAGTAGCTAGAATTAACTCCTCAACCTGATCTTCTTTAACCCTTTCTATTAATTCCGCAATTCTTAAATCGCTAGCATTAATTCCATCAATCGGGCTAATCGCCCCGCCCAAAACATGATAAGTTCCATTAAATTTAGATGTTTTTTCTAGCGGCATAATATCAAAAGGCTGCTCTACAACCATCACCAACTTTTTATCTCGCTTATCATCCGAATATAGCTTGCTGAATTCTTCATCTTCCGAAATCAAAGCAAAAGTTTTAGGGCATAACTTCACTTTTTGATGCAAACTAGAAATAGAATCTGCGACCTCATTAAGCTTAGCGTCAGGGCTCTTAAACAGAGCCCATGCGTAACGTTCTGCTGTGCGTGGGCCAACTCCTGGTAAGGTGCCAAGAGCATCAATCAGATCGTCTAGAGCCTTCGGCAACATATAAAATTGTCATCCTGAACCATGGCATATCGCCATGACGTGCTTGTTTCAGGATCTAATCCTTTAATTTACAGCCCAAGCCCGCCAAGTTGACCCATAATTGGTTTCAGCTTTTCTTGAGCAACCTCTTGAGCCTTTTGAATCGCTTCGCGGATAGTTTCTTCTAGATTAATTTCTAAATTTCTAAAATCACCGTTCACCAAACCTTCATTAATCTTAATGCTTTTGAGCTTTTGCTCTCCGCTAATTCTAACTGTTACACTCTCATCTTTACTGCTGACTTCAATCACAGTTTTGGTAAGTTCTTTTTGGATTTTTTTGGCTTGCAAAGCAAGTTTAGCTTGATCTAACATAATAACTTGTAAATTCTCCTTTTTTCTAAGCTTAAGTTTAACACAAAAATTAGATTACAATCTCTTTTTCAGTATAAAATCAGCGTAAAAGAGGGGATGCTTAAGCTTAAATCTAACACAAAAACTATGCTAAACTTAAGTTATATGCTAGATCAAGAAGATTTAAGAAACATTAAAGATTTGCTCGAAAGCACCGTTTCTGCCTCCGAAGCCAGGCTCAGAAAAGAAATAAAAGCTTCAGAATTCAAACTCAGAGCCGAAATTAAAGAAGTTAAAGATGACCTTGCAGATCTTTCCAGCGATGTTGCCGCAGCTCTAGAAGTTACCAACAATGTTGTTGAACAAAAAGCTAAACAAGAAGTCAAAAAACACGAAAAGCGCTTCCACAGCCTTAAGGCTCAAGCCGCTTAAACTACATGTTAAGATTGTTTCGGCTTGTCTGGGATATCCCATCATTCACCTAATAGATTCAAGATTTTCAATATCCCTTACTTAAGCTTAAGCCGGTTTAGCCGCTTTCTGATCGCCACCAAATCTACGGTTTCGTTTAGCAAAATCCGCCAGAGCCTTATCTAAATCTTCTGGGCTGAATTCCGGCCATTTCCTATCCGTAAAATAAAGCTCCGAATAACTACATCTCCAAAGATTAAAACCACTCAGGCGCTGTTCGCCGCTAGTTCTAATCATCAAATCGACTGGGCCAAGTTCCGGAGAATACAAATGATCTTCAATAAGCTTAGGTGTAATTTCTTCCGCCTTGTAACCTTCAGAAATAATCTTAGCGGTGGCATCGGCAATTTCTTGTTGGCCGCCGTAGTTTAAGCAAAAAGCCAAGGTTCCTTTAATATTCTTCTCGGTTTTTCTAATTGCATCTTCAGTCGCCTGAATTATTTCTGGGCTTAAACCAACCTTTGTTCCAAGCCACAGAACTTTAATGCCTTTTTTGTGCAACTCTTTAATGTCGCGCTTCATCATCCTTAACAAAAGCTTCATTAAATAATCGACCTCCTTCTTGCTTCTACTCCAATTCTCAGTGCTAAAAACATAGGCAGAAACCGTCCGAACTCCGCGCCTAAAAGCGTAATCAGCCAGATTCTTTAAATTATCATAACCTTTTTTGTGGCCCTGTAAAGTATTATCAAAACCATTTTCTTTTGCCCATCTTCTGTTGCCATCTAAAATTAAGCCAACATGATTTGGAACTAGCCCCACCAGCGCAGAATCTGCTATAATATCTTTAGATTGCATTTAAGCTTAAATTAAAATGATTATTTTAGTAATTCTATAAATCGAAAATAAGAACTCCAAAAAATAGTTTGAAGTACACCTAAGTTTAACACAAAAACTAGGCTACTTTTAATTTTAAAGCACATTCAATTAAACTTAAACATTATGAAAAAGATAATCAACAAAATAACTAAGAAAGAGCGCCAACTGACCATAAAAGATTACTTTAATGTTGTTGGCCGAGTTGTTAAAACAAACTGGCAAATGGATAAGTGGAATCTCTTGGGCAGGCTCTTTTTTGAAACCATAGGCGTCGGCGCCACAGTTTTAGCAACTTATTTCGGCTCCAGAGTAATTGGTGAGATAGTTTTATCAGTCTCTACAGGAGTGGCTACTTCAAATCTCTATATCTATGCCATAGTCTCGGCTCTTCTACTTCTTGTAGTTAACTTAGCGGCTGGGCTGCAAAACCTACTTGACAGGATTATATTCATCAAGTGGGATAAATGGTTCACCCTTAAGTTTAGTGAGGTTAAAGCTTCTTTAGATACAGATTTCTTCGAAGATCGCGACAATCAAAAACTACTCAACAAAGTTAATAGAAAGGGCGGCTGGGCTCTTGGCGATATGGGAGATCAGTTCATTTACGCCTATTCAAACATCTTAAGGATGGCCTTAATAGTAGGCGCTCTCTTTTCTGCCGGACCATGGATGGTTTTAGTAATTACTATTGCGAGCATTCCTCGAATCTTCACAGAACTTAAGCGCTCTAAGCTAGAATGGGGGATATGGGAGGTTAAAGGGGATGCCTTCCATCGACACCAAAAAACAGTTGGACTTTTCTATAATGAGAAGAACTTAGTTGAAATTAAGCTTTATGGTTTAAAGAATAGACTTTTGCACGATGTCGCCGCAAAAAATATAGATGAGTTTAGTAGAGCACAAGTTAAAGCATCCAAGTCTACGCTGGGTATAGAATCCTTCTCGCATCTGACATATGAAGCATCTTTTCTAGGTTTAACCGTATACCTCATCAGCAAAACCATCTCTGGCGTAATTAGCATTGCTAACTTTACATTTTATACAGGAATCCTAAATCAGTTCAGCTCCTCTATGAGGAACCTGTCTTCCGTTATTTCAAGATCTGGGGAACTTGTACTTTATGCTAAAGATTTTTACCAAGTTTGTGATGCTAAGCCAGCCATAAGAGTTAAGGAGGGCGCTATTAAGCTTAACAAAACCGAAATTCCGACTATCGAGTTTAAAAATGTCTCTTTTGCTTATCGATCTAACCCAAAAGAAGAAATCTTACAAAACCTAAGCTTAACCATTAACCCTGGCGAACACCTCGCTCTAGTTGGCGAAAACGGAGCAGGCAAAACCACAATCATCAAACTCCTTTTGCGCCTTTACGATGTAACCGAAGGCGAAATTCTAGTAGGCGGAATCAACATTAAAGAATTAGACTTAAACAGTTACTGGCGCCAAATTGGAGTTCTATTTCAAGATTTCAACCGCTACCCATTCGATATCCAAACCAATATAGAACTTGGCCGCATCACTAAAAAACCAACCAAAAAAGAACTCGACCGCGCTTCAAACTTGGCCAATCTAGACCCAATCCTAAAAAAGTTGCCCAAAGGAATCAACACCATTCTAGATAACAGTTTCGAAGAAGGAGTCGAGCCCAGCGGAGGTCAGTGGCAGCGTGTGGCTCTAGCCCGCGCATTTTACCGCAATTCAAACATCTTAATTTTAGATGAACCCACCGCTGCAGTAGATGCCAACGCCGAATACGAAATCTTCAATAACATTTTTGCCCACTACAAAGATAAAACCGCTCTCATCATCTCTCACCGCTTTTCAACCGTAAAAAGAGCACAAAGGATAGTAGTTTTAGAAAAAGGCCAAATCGTAGAGCAAGGAACCCACAAAGAACTAATCAAGAATTCCAAACTCTACGCCGAAATGTTCAACAAACAAGCCGAAGGCTACCAAAACTAAACCCAACTTGTTCTCAAATTCCCTAACCCCTTTCACCTCTAACTTCATCCCCAACTATAAAACCCATCAACTCATCCTCATTAAACTCACCCCCCCCCAATATTAAATCATCCCTGCGCAGTCAGGGATCTTCTGCCAAGTAGAGTAAGCATTGATCTTTTGTTAAGCTTCAGGATATACACATCTAAGCTCAACCCATAATCTCTACAAAAGAACATTAGAGCATAAACAAAAGCTAGTTCCAGGGTTCAGTGAGAGATTATAGCCTTAACAAACTAATCTATTTCGAGATTTTTGAAGATCCCTGCCGGAGTCTATGCTGAACTCTTTTCAGTACAGGGATGATTTAATAATAGGCTAATTCTCTAAACTAAGGCTAGCAACAAGAGCTAACCCCACCCACAAATGTGCAACAGCAATTTCTCCAAAACTAATTCCTTGAATCAAAAAACCAACCACAAACAAGCTCAGCCCAAAGCCGAAATCTCTATTTTGAACATCCTTAAGCTTAAATCCCGAATAAACCAAAAAAAGAACAAAGCAGAGCAGAGCAATCGCCACAAAAATTCCGAATTCTAACCAAACATCCAAAATCACCATATTGCTAGTTTCGCCAACTCCACGTTTTGGCTCAAAATGCTCGCCATATTGCCCAGCGCCAACTCCAAAAAACAAAATAGAATTATCACTTTTAATTAAGCTTAAGGCCTCACTTCTGGCAACATCTCTAGAATTTAAAGAATTTTCCTCTTCGGCATCCTTCTTGTTTCCCCAAGGTCTAATTGTTTCCAGGTGCCCTGTAATAGTTCCGATTCCCTTAGCATAATTATGGTCTTCATCCGAACCCTTTTTGCCCAAAATACTTACCACTCCAACCAAGATTACTAAACTTAATGCACCCGCCAGAATGATTCTTAAAACATAACTAAACTTAAGCTGCTTCTTCAATTCTTTAAAATTATAAAAGATGGCCACCAGCCCCATTACAGCGCTGGCTGCAATAGCTCCACGCGCCAAACTTAGCAAAATTCCAGCATAAATTAGAGCCACAAAACCAAATCTCCAGTACAAGTTCCCAAAAAACCGATTCTTACGATCTGCTAAGCTTAAGCCAAGCGGCAAAAGCAAGAATAAGCCAAAATAAAGCGGTTCTAAAAATGTTGAATGCATTCTGGGCAAGCCGAGTTTATCTGCCGCATATTCTGGCCGAATCTGCGTTAAGCTAGAACTTAAGTTTAGTAAATTCCCCAACCACTGAAAAAATCCAAACCCCAAAATCAGCAAGGTTGAAGCAAACAAACTCCCAACAATAAGCTTAACCAGATTTGCCATCCCCGATTTAGCCCGAGATCTATTCAAAACCGAAAGCACCGCATAAAAAATTGCTATGCAAAATCCTAAAGTTAAGTTGTGCCTCAACCAAGAACTCTGATTCTGAATCCAAGTTAAGCTTAGTAAAGAATAGCCCAAAAAAAACAGCGGAATTAATAAAAAAGATCTCTTTTTAAGCAAATCTTTTAGCAAATCCAGAATTCTCCTCGATTCCAAAATAACTAGCAAACCACCAACTAGCAAACTAAGCTTAATTGTCATTCCGCCAAGCTCAAAAGTTGGAATTCGCTCAAATGGCAGAACAAAAATTAATAAAAGTAGCAGGCGCTCTCTAAAGCTCAGCTCCGTAACATCTTCAACAACTTTCTTAAACATCTACTGCTTAAGTTTAGCAGAAAGTTTAAGCAGACAGTCTTGAATCTTCTTTATCTACGCGGCTTCCAATTTCTCCGCGAAGTGCTCGTTGCATATTACCCTCACCATCCTTGTAGACGATTGTTACAATTCCACCGTCATTTAAAATCGGCCAAGCAGAGGGATCGACAACCTTAAGACCATCAGCCTGGGCACGAGCATAGCTAACATGTGACAATAGAACTGCATTCGGGTTTGTTTTTGGATCACTGTCGTAAACTCCATCAATCCCAGATCCTTTTAATAGCGCCGTGGGCCTATCCGGAGCAACAAGACCTCTGGCAAATAAAGCAGCTCCAAAATCTGTAGAGACGTGCCCTCGGCCAATTCCGCCGCCAACCACAAGTATTCCATTAGTTTGCCCCGCCCTTTTTAAAGCCCTCACTTCTGTCTCATGGGGCAGGTTAATAATAGCGGCACCTATGGCTTCCCGTCTTTTTACGTTAGTTTCATGCTTAGCATGTTGCTCCAACGTATATTGTGGCACTCCAGTAAACCCAACTGCCGAATCTCCAAAAGCTCTAACTAGTATTGAGGCATTTAGAACAGAGGCAACCATACCAGCCTCATCTGCTTCTAATCGCTCTATACCGTAAGGAGTAACATCTCTTCCTCTATTGCCAGCTCCACCACCCACGCAAACTACTAGCAGGCCAGAGAGATCTTCTTTAAGATTGGTCAGTTCTTCAGCTAATCTAGCCGGCTCAGAATCCTCACCAAGAACAAATGCATCGCCAGTTATTTTTACTACCGCAGAATGGAATTCACTCATACTCAACCTCCAAATCTTTAAATTAAGTTTAGTATACCATGTTAAGCTTAACATATCAATATCATAAGCAGCATAAAATGGTATAATCTCTATTTAGATCAACTTGATATGCGTCAAAAGTTCCAACTTTTATACAATCTCGGCCTAATCTTAAGCGATTCTCTAGCCATAATGGCCGCCTTTAGCGTAGCCTACATTTTAAGAGTTCAGCTAGATTCACGCCCCTTGCTCAACGCTATCTCTGCAAAAGATTACGCCTTAATTTACCTAACAATTCTCCCATTTTGGATAGCAACAATGGCCGTGTTTGGGCTGTATAAGCGCAGCTTTTACCACAAATTTATCAAAGAATTCAGCGCGCTTTTTGCCGCCTCTCTGATCGGAATCATGGGCTTAATTACCCTAGATTTCGCCCTGCAAAAGCCAATCTTCCCAGCGCGGCTAGTTCCAGTTTACGCCTTTGGCTTAAGCTTAGGCTTTTTATGGCTCGGCCGGCTCATTCTTAGATTCTGCAAATACATCGCCGCCAGATTCGGCAAAGGCCTAACCAGAGTTCTAATTATCGGCAACGGAGAAATTGCCCCTAAACTTTACGCCAGCTTAATTAGCCGCAAAAATCACGAATACAGGCTCGAAGGAATTTGGATGCCGCCAACCAATCAAAAAAGAACCTTCCGGCCGCTCAAAATACATCAGCTGCAAAGCTTTAGCAAAGCTCTAGCCAGAATTTCTCACCGCCACGTCGATCTCGTTATCCAAACAGAGGTTTTAGATGATCAAAAAAATTACCAACTAACCTCTGCCGTAGAATCGGTTCACGCCCGTTACAAACTAATTCCTTCCAACTCTTCGCTCTACGGAGTCAAAACCACCACCGATCTTTTTTTTGGAATCCCCAGCCTCGATGTTCACATCACTCCGCTAGTCGGCTGGAACACCGTTCTAAAACGCCTTTTCGATATCATCCTAAGCTTAATTTGCTTAATTATCGCCGCCATCCCCATGCTAATTATTGCCATTTTAGTTAAGCTTAGCGATTTTCGCGGGCCGGTTCTTTACAAACACCAACGCGTTACGCGCTTTGGCAAACCATTTTATATTTGGAAGTTTCGCAGCATGTATCAAAAATATTCTTCTGGCAAAAAAAGTGACATTCAAATTTTTAAAGAAATGGGCCGTCAAGATCTAATTCAAGAATGGGCCTCTAACCAAAAAATTAAAAAAGATCCTAGAATCACGCCCTTCGGCCGGTTCTTGCGCAAAACCAGTTTAGATGAGCTACCGCAGCTAATTAATGTTTTACAGGGCAAATTAAGCTTAATAGGCCCACGCGCAATTACCAAAGATGAACTTTCCAAATATAAAACCTCGCGCTACAAGTTCTTAAGTGTTAAGCCAGGCCTAACTGGTTTGTGGCAAGTTTCTGGCCGCGGAGATTTAAGCTACGAAGATAGAGTCAAGCTCGATGTTTACTACATCCAAAACTGGAGCTTGTGGCTCGACATCAAAATCCTCTTTAAAACCATCGGCGTTGTTCTAAGCCGAAGCGGAGAATAAAACTTAAGTTAGAGGTTTAATAGATCTTATCCGCACCCTTTTAAACTTAACATCTTCTTGTCGTCCCCTTGAAAAAGGGGATCCAGTCTAAAAAAGTTCCTTATTTACTGAATCCTTACATTGTTCGCCTTAAATCTCAGAGCTCTCAGGATTACGGTGAAGCACCGTTCTTGTCATCCCGAGCCTATGCCGAGAGATCTCCTGCTTTCTGTAAAAAATCTTAGTGGGGGCGATAAAAACATTCACATTGATTGATTAGATCCTAAAACAAGCACATCATGGCGACATGCCATGGTTCAGAGCCTGCCCTCAACTCGATTGAGGGATGACGGAAGGAGGGGGGGGTAGAACGACACGTTGCAGGCTTGGAGTTATACATCTTAACTTTCTGCTAAACTTAATTCTATATTCTATGTCAAAACAAGATCTTAAAATCGCCCTTGTTCACGATTGGCTAACAAATTTTAGAGGTGGCGAACGCGTACTTTTAGCTCTAAAAGAGGCCTTCCCGAACGCCGATATTTACACCTCTGTTTACAATCCAGAAAAACTCCCCGAATTTGATAAATATAAAGATCAAATCCATACCACTTGGCTCCAAAAGCTCCCCAAAAAATTGCGTAATTTTCACCAACTTTTTCCCGTTTTAAGAGTTTTTGCCTTCCGCTCACTAAACTTAACCCAGTACGACATCATAATTTCAGATACAAGTTCTGATGCCAAACAAGTTAAAAAGCTCAAATCCGGAGCTCGCCACATCTGTTATTGCTTTACACCAACTCGCTACTATTGGTCTCATTATGCTGAATATAAAAAAGATCCTGGCTTCGGGCGCCTAAACTTAATTATCCGCCCAATTATTCCTCCTTTTGTTTGGCTGATGAAAAAGTTAGATTATTCCGCCGCCAGAAACGTAACCGAATTTGTCGCAATTTCTAGCGAAACTCAAGCCAGAATTAAAAAGTTTTACGGCAGAGATTCTAAGATTATCTTCCCACCCGCAGATGTTGAAAAGGTTAAGTTTAACAAAGATCTTAAGAATCGCTCAGGCTATGTTCTACTTGGAGCTCAAGTCGCCTACAAAAGGCCAGATCTCGCAGTTCTAGCCTGTATTAAGCTTAATTTAGAACTAACTTTAATCGGATCCGGCCCCGAGCACACTAAGCTTAAAGAACTTGCCAAAAACCATCCTAACATTAAGTTTAGAACCGATGTTTCCGATTCCGAAAAAGCCGAACTTCTCGGAACCTTTAAAGCTCAAATTTTTCCGCAAGAGGAAGATTATGGAATTTCTGCCATCGAATGCATGGCCGCCGGAACTCCGGTTATAGCCTACAAAAAAGGCGGGGCGCTAGATTTTATAACTCCCGAATCCGGAATCTTCTTTAACGAACAATCTGTCGAATCTCTAACCGCAATTCTAGAACGCTTCGAAAAAGGAGAATTCAAGCTTAAGCCAGAACAAGTCCGCGCCGAGGCCCTTAAGTTTAGCAAACAAGAATTTATCCAACAGATCCAAAATTTAGTTCAATCTAAGCCGGAGTAGGCGGCACCCAAAGCCCATCATCATCAAAAGGAATTAGGAGGTTCCAACATGCATCCATGGCCAATGCGAGATGGTAATCCCTGATACGCTTCGACTCGCCCTCCACCTCTAAACTTATGGGCACAAAACTGCTGTTAAGGCCGTACGCATAGATTGTGCTAACCCTAGAATAGCCCATAGATATTTCTCCTATAAAGCCTGGCACCTCAGGAAGACCCAGAGACAATCTAGTCATGTGTGGTCTTGGTCTGTTCTCTCTAGTCGGTAGGTCCGAGGGCATTGTCGGTACCTCCCCATCTGTCCACTACGCTCTCAGCCTACATTCTTCTTGCTCAAAATGTTCGCAATCAAATCTAGCGGGCAACAGGCTGCCAGCATACTGTTCGTAGGCTCCCCTAGCGTACTCTGCCAAATTAATAACACCCCCGCTTGGCAACTTTAAATCAAAGTCTATACCACTTGCTATACTCTCTACTCTTTTTCTTTGTTGAGCTATGTCTCTGTCTAGCATAATCTTTTATTTAGTTTAATTCTCTTGTAAGCCACTAACGGTTTGACTTTATTGCAGATTATAACAAATAGGACGTTTACTTGTCAAGTATTTACAGGTTGGTTAAGCTTAATGTATAATCAACACTAATCCTCGTTCTCTGTTTTGATCATAACAAAACCACAAAAAGAGAACCAAATTAAATTTAAACATTAACATAAATCAAGAATGCTAGTAATAAGACTGCAAAGAAGAGGCCGTAAAGGCCTAGCCATGTACCGAATAGTTGTACAAGATAAACGCACCCATCCATCAAAAGAAAAACTAATCGCACGGCTCGGAAGCTACAACCCACACACCAAAGAATTAAGCTTAGATAAAGAACAAGCTCAAAAGTTTGTAGATAACGGAGCTCAACCATCCGATAGAATAATTAGCTTGTTCGAGCGTGAAGGCCTTAAGCTCCCAGCTTGGGTTAAAAAATCACCACAAAAAGCCGGAACAATCAGAAACGCAGAAAAGCTCCGCAAAAACCAACCAAAAGAGGAACCTGCCGAAGCCTTAGCAAAAGATGAAGAAGTTGCCGAAGAAAAGCCAGCAGAAGAAACAGAGCAAGAAGATGCCGCTGTGCAAGCTCTAGCCGAAGAAAAAGCTCCAGCCGAAGAACAAGCTTCTGTAGAAGCTTAAATATTAATACCCGAAAATCAAAAGAGTCTAATCCACCAAGGAGGATAAACAAGACCACATGCAAGAAACCACAGTAGACCAACAATTTGTAGAATACATCGCCCGAGGCCTTGTAGATAACGAAAACGATGTTAAAGTAGAACGAGTTGTAGATGAAAGAGGAGTTCTACTTACTCTTTTTGTAAACCCAGCAGATTTAGGCCGCGTCATCGGAAAACGCGGAATCATCGCCGAAAGCATCCGCACACTTTTACGCTCACTCGGAATCAAAAACAACGCCCATTACAACTTAAAAATTGCCGATACCGATGGCGGCCAAGATGCTGGATTGGCTCCTCAAAACCCAAATAACGATAACAACGACACTGATGCCGAACCCAAATCAATCTATGATTACAGCCGGCCAAATCGAGCCTCTAAAAAACCAGTGGAAAACTCCACCCCAGAACAAGTGCAAAACTCTGCTGATACAGAATCTAATTTTGTAAAAAACACGCGTCAAGAGCTTGCAGAACTCGAAGATTAATTGTTAAAATAACTAACTGGATACTTACTTTTTGATTAAGTTTAGATAATTTTAGATTTACTTCAAGAGAAGGAGTGGGTATGCCAATAAAACCTCTAGGCCAAAACTAGCTAGAGAGTAAATATTTAAGATCTTAGGTGCAGAAATTTAAAGATTAATGAAGTTCGCGCTCCACATAATCTCGAATTCTACACATAGTGACTAAGCTTAAATTCTCTTTGCGAGAACTCTTTAACTAGAAACTTCATTTTGTGTTCTAGAGGTTTTTCGCACCCCAAAAGTTCTAATTCCATCGAAGGTTCCGTGGGAACTTATCAAGAATCCCTTTCTTTAGCGCTAAGCTTAACCCCCACCTTCGTCATTCCCGCGCAGGCGGGGATCTCAAATCTGAATTAAGCTTAAGCTCCCCGCCACTGTCATCCCGCTGCAGAGCGGGATCCATGCTACGCAGGGAAACAGAAAAACTAAGCTTAATGCACAACCTCTAGATGACAAAAGCATACTACTCATGATGATACGGCGAACCCGCAATAATCTCTAAGCTCCGATAAAGCTGCTCCGCCAGCATCGCCGCAAATAACTTATGCGGAAAAACCTGCGCTGAAAAACTCCAAACCAGCTTCGCCCTAAGCTTAATTTCATTAGGGATACCATAAGCTCCACCAATCACAAAAACAACTCTTTTATACCCGCCAGAACTCATCACACCATCCAACTTTTTAGCAAAGCTTAAGTTATCAAAACTTTCTCCGGCCTCATCCAAAACCACCACAAAATCAGATTCCCCAAACTTATCATTCTGAACTCGTTTCAGGATCTTTTCCGAACTATCAACGCTAAACTTAACTCGCCGATTAATCCTTTTAGAATATTCTTCAAAAAGATCTTCCTCAGGCCCGCTAAGCTTAACCCCAGATGTAAAAACAATCAACTCCATCTTCTTACCTTAAGCACTGTCCAAGCCTTCTAAATTCTTTGGGTCATAGTCTCTAAAACGTAGAAACTGCCCATAGCCACTAAACCTATGCAAGGTTCTATTGCTGCCGTCAGGGTCTTTTGCCAAAAAATATGACCCCCATCCTTCAGAAACTATGCCCCCATAAACTTTAGTGCCAATAGGTACGCAACTTCCAACGGGCAGTGTTAATCCGGTATAATCCGTGATAACAGTTGCCAGCTCTACGCCTCTCTCGGAATGTCCCTTAGGTATCTTTCCTTGAAGATGAAAAACTCCCCCGACATATCCACTATCTGTGTGAGAGTGATACTTTCCAGCAGAGCTTACTCCAACATCAACCAAATGAATCGGAAATCCATCGCTATTTACATCTATCTCAAAAGTATCTCTAAGAAGCTGCCCAAGAACCATTTTTAGCTGGATATAAACAAGGGGCTTTTTAGCATTCCGCATTATGTCTGTAACTCTAAGAACAGAAACACCAATAAGCTCACTCAAAAGATCCGGCGGCATTAAGAATCCGGGTATTTCCCCACCATTAACTAGATCTCTTTTTGCAAGAACATCAGCTTCATCTACCGCCACAGGAATAGCTTCCGTCTCTATCTCAAACATATTCATCTATTCTAACATAAAAATTCATTTTAGTAAATATACAGTTCTTGCTATACTTAAGCTTAATGCACACTCCAATTATAAACTACCTGCTTGGCGCGGGGATGACCTTTTTACTAATCTTTATCCCAAAAAAGATCTTCTGGGTTTTTGGCAAAAATCAAGAGGCAGAAAAGTTTAAACATCTACCATTCATCGCCGGATTTCTACCCGCAATATACACCATCTTCTATACAGTCTATCTCCATATTTTTGGCAAGCCAGATTTAAGTTTAGAGGTTTTTCTAAACTTTCTTCAGCATGCAATTGGAGGTGGCGTCGCTTGCGGCTTAATCACATTTTACCTTTACGCAAACTTCGTAACGCAACTTCCAATTTTAAAAGATTGGCGCGTTAAACTTATTGCAGTTTTTGCCATTGTCAGTATGCTCGGCGTGGCTAACGAAATTATAGAATTAAGCTTAGATCTGCTCAACTTTAGTCAATATTCCAGAGATCGCTTTGACACCTGGATAGACCTTCTCGCCAACACCACCGGCGCTTACACTGCATTCTACCTAAGCTACAGAATTTGCCTACGCTATACTCAAAAGTATGCCGAAAGCTAAGAACCAACTCAGCCCCAGCCCAAAAAAAGGTAACGTCTCTCTGCCGGGTGAACCGGCCAACACCAGCTCCACCTCTCACTTGAGAGAACCAACGGGATCTATCCCCCTCCCTCACAGGGAGGGGCTAGGGGAGGGTAGTCTCAAGCTTGTACCTCTAGCCAAGCAGCTGCGCAAAAAGTTAACCAAACAAGAACGTCTCCTTTGGTCTAAACTTAGAGCCCAACAACTTGGAATTAAGTTTAGGCGTCAACACTCAATTGGAAGCTACATTCTAGATTTTTATTCCCCGCAAGCAAAACTAGCCATAGAACTAGATGGAGGCCAACACAACACTCCACAAACAAAAGTAAAAGATGAACAAAGAACAGCCTACCTAAACTCCCAAGGAATAAGAGTGCTCAGATTCTGGAATAACCAAATTACCGAAGCCTTACAATCTGTTCTAGAAGTCATAACAAAAGAACTCAATAAACCCTCCCTTAGTCCCTCCCTCGAAGGGAGGGAGATAGATACCAACAAAAAGCCCAGCACACCCCAGCTCCAAGCCAACCCAACAAATAAAGCTCAGAGTTCTGCCCAGCAAAAACCCCCAAAGCTAAGCTTAAGTTCGCCGCTAAGCTCTTTAAAAGGAGTAGGGGAGGCCAAATACAAACAACTTCAAGAGGTTGGCCTTGCAACCATCTCCGATTTGCTAGATTACTGGCCACGCCGCTACGTCGACTATTCCAAATTAAGCTTAATCAAAGATCTTACCCCTGGCCTAATAACCATCAAAGTTAAGTTTAGCAACATCAGAGCTCGCCACGCCCGAGGCCGGTTCATGCATCTTACCGAAGCCATCGCCGAAGATGAAAAAGGCGGCAAAATTCCAATAATCTGGTTTAATCAGCCCTATCGAGCCACCTCCCTAAAAAAAGAGACTTGGTATTACATTTCTGGCCAATTCAAACCAACCGGCTCACACCTGAATCTAACCAACCCCACCACCGAAGAAGTTAAAGAACTCGAACAAACCTCCACCGCCCGCATAATCCCAATCTACCCAGAAAAGCTAAACTTAAATTCCAGATTAATTCGCTCACTGATCCTCCAAATTAAAGATCTTGCCAAACAAATTCCCGAAACACTACCAAGCCCAATCTTGCAAGAATACAAACTAATTTCTAAAGCCGAAGCCATTTGGCAATTGCACGTTCCTGAAAGCATGGCCAGCTTAAGCTTAGCCAAAAAACGCCTCGCCTTTGAAGAGATTTTAACCTTGCAGCTTGCGGTTCAAAAAAACAAACAATTTATTAAAGATCTAACATCTCCAGCTATTAAGTTTAATCTTGAAGATACCAAAAAACTCATCTCTGGGCTTAAGTTTAAATTAACAGATCAGCAAAGAAGCGCAGCTTGGCAAATTCTACAAGATCTCCAAAAAACCGAGCCCATGAACAGAATGTTGATGGGCGATGTCGGTTCTGGCAAAACAGTTGTTGCCGCGCTGGCTGCGCTACAAGCCATTAGAGCCGGCAAACAAGTTGCCATTTTGGCTCCAACAGAGGTTCTCGCCCGCCAACACTACAAAAGCCTAACTAAACTCCTTCTTCCCGCTGATATTACCTCCCTGCAGACTATTCCTCCCCTGGGGGAGGTGGATCCCGAAAGAAACCCCAATGGCTCGGTTGAGCTGCTAGTCAGCTCTATTAAGCTTAAGCAAAAAAGCGAGATTTTAAGCAAGATTGAGGATGGCTCCGCTAAGCTTATTATTGGCACTCACGCCCTTCTACAAGAAAAAGTAAAGTTCCAAAACTTAAGCTTAGTAATTGTAGATGAGCAGCACCGTTTTGGAGTTGGGCAACGAAAAGATCTTCAAAAGCGTGTTAAAACCGGAACCTTCCCACACCTGCTTACCATGACCGCCACGCCAATTCCACGTTCTTTAGCCCTAATTCTTTACGGAGAACTTGACCAATCTCTCATTAAATCTAAGCCGCCCGGCAGAATCGAAATCCAAACAGAGCTAATTCCTGGCGCCTCCAAACAAAAAGTTTGGGATAAAATGAAGGAGGAATTAAGCTTAGATCACGCTGTAATAATCGTATGCCCAAACATTACCGATACCGAAAATTCCGCCAGAGTTTCTGCCGAAAAAGTGTATGATGAAATCTCTAAAAAAGCCTGGGTTAAAAAACATGGAATCGGCCTCTTGCACGGTAAGCTTAAAGCCGAACAAAAAGAACAAGTTATGGCCGATTTCGCAAGCGGCAAAATAAATACACTCGTCTCTACAACCGTAATTGAAGTCGGAATTGACGTTCCACGGGCAACTCTAATTGTTATTGAAGGCGCCGAATACTTTGGCCTGGCCCAACTTCATCAGCTTAGAGGTAGAGTCGGCCGCTCTAACCTCCCGAGCTTCTGTTATTTAGTTCCGGCCAACAATCAGAACATTCCAAAAAGGTTAAGATACTTTGCCGAAAATTCCGACGGCTTTAAACTTGCTCAGTACGATCTTGAACAACGCGGGCCCGGCCAAATCTACGGTAAGTTACAATCCGGCTCTTTAGATTTAAGATTAATAGATCTGCACGATTTAAGCTTAATAGAATCTGCCAAAATAGCGGCAGAAAGCATTCTAAAACAAAAGTTGACCCTGAGCACCGAGCTCAAGGCCAACATCTCCAAACACCAAGATTTAGAATATCTAAACTAGCTTACTCGGTCTCAGCTTTTGTAGCTGTACCTTTTTCAAAATCTAGCTTATAACCATCTGCTTCGGCTTTACCGGCTATTTGCATAACTTTTGAAGACAAGTAGACTTTTTTGCTCTCTACACAAACTACTTCATCAGGGTTATCGACTTTCTGCATATCCCCCTCAGAACGTTGGTCGTAGGGTTTATCACTTAAATCATAAGGATCGCTGCCATAGTAGCCACCCACAGACTGTTGAGCAAGAGAGGCCATAGCCTTAATAACTGGCGCAGCATTTGGAACTTCTATGCTAGTTATGGTAAAGTTCTTTGGGCAGTCCTTTACTTCGTTACCATTCCCCCCCCCACAAGCAGCAACTCCAACAGAGCTAGCCAACAACATAGCCACAGGAGCAACAGTCTTTCTAAAAAAATTTGACATAAATAATCTCTTTCTTAAACTTAATTTTGTTTATGTTCTATTATTGTAGCAAGTAGTTACCACAATGTCAACCACTTAGCTAAGCTTAAACTCGCCGCTGTCATCCCCAGCCATGGCATGCCATGACTGGGGATCCAGTCAAAAAAGAAATAAGCTTAATCTCCCCGCCACCGTCATTCTGAACATATGTGAAGGCCTATCCTGCACTTGTTACAGGGGTCCAGTCAAAGAAGAAAAAGCTTCTTATTTAATTAGATCCTGAAACGAGTTCAGGATGACGGAAAAAAAAAGGGGGGGGTGTCAGAATGACAGAGTTGGTGGTTCTGGATGACAAGGTCTGCGGTTCAGAGCCCGCCATTAGCTCTATTGAAGGATAACAGAAAGACGCGCTTACTGAAACATAGAGATCTCTCGGCAGGCTCGAGATGACAATTCTTAGGTTGGACTTATAATTACCAACAATGTTATCCACGCACCCACCTCTGTCATTCCCGCGTAGGCGGGAATCTTAGATCTGAATTAAACTTAATAAGCTCCCGCCACTGTCATCCCCAGTCAAAAAGAATTAAGCTTAATTTCCCGACACCGTCATTCTGAACGTATGTGAAGGCCTGTCCCACACTTGTTGCGGGGATCCAGTCAAAAAGAAGAATTCCTTATTACTAGATCCTCACGTCACTCGCTACGCTCGTTCCTCAGGATGACAACAAAGGGGGACGCTGTCATCCCGGCGCAGGCTGGGATCCATACTACACACAAAAAAGAGCTAAACTTAACAAACTCTAAAAAGCCCCCTCTGGCCTTTCAGGCCACCCCGCAATGAATGCGGGGCAGGCTCTCCCCCCCCAAAAAAAAAGAGGAGGAATAAAAAGGTTAAGCTTAAATCAGTTCCTTCAAATACTCGCCAGTGTAGCTTCCCTTAACTTTAGCAACTTCGGCCGGAGTTCCTGCCGCCACAACCCGACCACCTTTTTGGCCACCTTCTGGCCCCATATCAATAATATAATCAGCAGATTTAATAACATCCAAATTATGTTCAATAATCACCATACTGTTGCCGGCATCAACCAAAGTGTTTAAAACCTCTAGCAACTTTTTAACATCATCCATATGCAGCCCGGTTGTCGGCTCATCCAAAACATGCAGAGTTTTGCCTGTGGCCCTCTTGCTGAGTTCCGTAGCCAACTTAACCCTTTGCGCCTCACCGCCGCTTAAAGTAGTCGCACTTTGACCCAACGTAATATAACCGAGTCCAACATCTAGTAACATTTGCAATCTTCTTGCAATTCCAGGCTGAGATTTAAAAAACTCAGTAGCATCTTCTACGGTCATCTCTAACACATCCGCAATCGATTTACCATTAAACTTAATTTCCAAAACCTCCGCTTTATACCTTTTGCCGTGGCAAACCTCGCAGGGCACATAAACATCTGGCAAAAAGTGCATTTCAATCTTAATCACCCCATCACCCTGGCAAGTTTCACATCTTCCACCAGCCACGTTAAAACTAAAGCGCCCAGCTTTATAGCCTCTTGTTTTAGCCTCTGGCAGAGCCGTAAATAAATCTCTTAATGGCCCAAACAAACCCGTATAAGTTGCAGGGTTAGATCTTGGAGTCCGTCCAATCGGCGATTGATCTATAATCACAATCTTATCCAAATTCTCAATTCCATCAATTCTTTCATGCTTACCACTTGGTTCGTGCGCCCTAAGCAACTGCGCATGCAACTCTTTCGCCAAAATATCGTTTATTAAAGTAGATTTACCAGAACCCGAAACGCCCGAAATCACCACCATCTTTCCCAGCGGAATATCCACCGAAACATCTTTTAAGTTATTTTCTTTAGCTCCGATAACACTAAGCTTAAGGCCGTTTCCTTTACGAATTTTTTTGTTGGCCTCAATCTGTTTTCTACCAGAAATATAATCCCCCGTAATGCTAGCCTTATTTTGGGCAACCTCTTTTGGAGTTCCAGCCGCCACAATTTGCCCGCCGTGCACGCCAGCTCCTGGGCCAACATCAACCAAATAATCTGCCTCTAGAATCGTTTCTTCATCGTGCTCAACAATAATTACTGTGTTGCCAAGCTCTTTTAAGTGCTTCAAAGTTTTTAAAAGCTTTGTGTTATCCCTTTGGTGCAAACCAATGCTTGGCTCATCCAAAACATATAAAACACCTTCTAGGCCAGAACCAATCTGCGTCGCCAACCTAATTCTTTGCGCCTCACCACCACTTAAAGTTGCTGCACTTCTAGCAAGGTTCAAATAACCCAAACCAACATTATTCAAAAAGCTTAATCTTGCCTTAATCTCTTTTAGAATCAACTTGCCAATTGCTAGTTCTTTTTCACTAAACTTAATTTCATCAAAAAGATTAACTGCCAGTTCAATATCCATTTCACAAACATCCATAATTGAATATTTGTCGATTCTAACCGCTAGAACTTCTGGCTTCAGCCTTTTGCCATGACAAGTGTTACAAGGCTGTTCACGCATGTATTTTTCTAATTCTTTGCGCATATTTTCGGAATCTGTCTCTTGCCATCTGCGCCTAATATTTTTTGCTACTCCCTCAAACTTAACCTCGTAACTACCTCGGCCAAATTCAACTTTCACTTTTTTATCACTGCCTTCTAAAATAATCTTTTTTTCTGCTAAGCTTAATTCGCCAACCGGTTTTTTAGGGTCGATTCCATGCGCCTCGCAAGTTGCCAGAATCTGCTTCATCGTCCAAGCATCGGTTCCCATTCTTTGCAAGGGTCTAATTGCGCCTTCGGTAATGCTTAAGCGTGGGTTCGGCATTAACAGTTCTGGGTCAACCTCCAGGCGCATTCCCAAACCAGTACATTCCGGGCAGGCGCCTTGAGGAGAATTGAACGAAAACACTCGCGGTTCAAGTTCTTTTAAGCCAGCTTCTGGGTGATCTGGGCAAGCAAAAGCCTTAGAAAAACTATAGATTTCACCCGTATCAGCATCCAAAATAGTTACTAAAGAAGAAGTTAAGTTTAGCGCCGCCTCTACGCTCTGGCTAATTCTATTACGATTTTCTGAGTTAATTACTAATCTATCAACCACAACTTCGATGGTGTGCTTCTTCTGTTTTTCTAAAAGCGGGAACTCATCTAAAGCATAAATTACACCGTCAACGCGAACTCTGGCAAAACCTTTTTTAAGATATTCTTCTGGAATATGCTGAAACTCACCCTTCTTCTGAGCCACAATCGGAGCTAAAACCAGCGCTTTCACACCCTCACCGCCAGCAGAACTAGCATCTACCTCCCTCTCTTGCAGGGAGGGATTAAGGGAGGGTTTCTTAGGCTTAATCCCTAAAATCTCCTCTACAATATCTTGCTGAGTCAGTTGCGTAATCCTTCTGCCATCAATCGGGCAGTGCGGAACCCCAATTCTGGCGTATAAAAGCCTTAAGTAATCATAAATTTCAGTTACAGTTGCCACGGTAGAGCGTGGATTTCGGCTCGTCGTTTTTTGATCGATACTAATTGCGGGGCTCAAACCAGAAATACTATCTACATCTGGCTTTTCAACCATTCCTAAAAACTGCCGAGCATAAGAACTTAAACTTTCAACATAACGCCGCTGGCCTTCTGCAAAAATCGTATCAAACGCTAAAGAACTCTTCCCACTACCGCTTAAGCCAGTAATCACTACTAGCTTATTTTTAGGAATCGTTAAATCAACATCTTTTAAGTTATTTTCGCGCGCGCCCTTAACAACAATCTGCTCACTCATATCATTCCCATTATACACCCTAAACTTAAAGCCCATATTGCCTCCCGTCATTCTGAGCGCAGCGAAGAATCCAGTCAATTAAAGATTCCTTTAACAACCCCACTCAGCCTATCCTTCGGGAGAGGAATAGGCACCAGAATTAAGCTTAAACTTGCATTACCAATCCTCTAGTTTGATAATTACATGCATGAACATATTTAACACCCCAAAACAATTGCTAGCAGCCACAGTAGCCACCTTAAGCTTAGCGCTAGGAGCCTCCGCCTGTAGTCTTCACCCTATTACCGAGAACGGCGTTAGATACGAAAGAGATGGCACAGCAATAGCATTAAGAGACTCAGGAGCAATAGGGTGGGTTGATTTAAAATGTGATACAACAAAAGCTATGTTAGTACAAGTTGTAGACCCTAACTGGATAGTGATAACGGCAGGAGAGGTTCCAACATCTGGTTGTGCCGATATGTTTTTACAGCCCGGTGAGGTAGATCTGGAAAGTATACCGAGAGTTCTAAGAGGATAGTGAGCCTTAACTTGAAATATCCGCCTCCCTGTTCTAAACTTAAGTTTAATAAAGAACTAAGCTTAAAGTTATGGATCCTGCAACCCAACAACAGTCCGGCGAGAATCCGCAATCAACAGCACCAAATCACCCAAAGCCTGAACGCCCAGCTCTAAACACTCCGATCTCAACACCAACCGCAGCAGAGCGCCCAGTTGGAACTTGGGCTCCAGCCGCAGATGTTCAAACCGAGCCAGAACCTGCGCAAGCTCCGCCACAAACTTTAAACCAGAACCTCCAACCAATGATTTCTAGCAGCCCGGCAGAACAAGTTCCGCCAGAACAACAAGCCCAGCAAGTTGGCCAAGAGGTTACCGAACTTTCCATTCCTGTTTTAAACCCCACCGACTCAAGCCAAGATCTAAACTTAACAGGCCAAACTCATTTTCTGGAGCAAGATCCAGCTCTCGATTCAAATTCCCAAACCAATCAACTTCCGCAAGAACTCTTTGCCGCTCAAAACCCAAATAACCTTCAAGCTCTGCAGCCAAAACCAGAATCTAAATCTAAAAAAATTATACTCTCAATTTTTGGGATATTAGTTTTTTTAAGCTTAATGCTTGGAACCTACATCCTCTTTTTCGGAAATAAAGCCGCCTCTGAATACAAAGAAAATTCTGGCATCACAACTTATCAAGAGGCTTTTGGGCAAATCAACCAATCTCTGCAAAAATCTCCTGCAGATAAAGCCACGCTCGAAGCAGGAATCAATAAACTTAAGATTGCCGAAAACAATCAAAAAGCTCTCGCCGGAGTTTTTTTAGGAACCCTCAACCCAAACTACAAACAAGCTAAACAACTCGGTGTGGTTATTGGCGAATACAGAACCAACACTAAAGCCTTTCAAGAACAGTATGCATTCCCCAACTTTTTAACGGCACTTTCAGATTCCGATCAAGTTTTTGCCGAACTAACTAAACTTAATCAAACCGATTTTAACAGCGTTGCAGCAGAAACTTTTAGCCAGAACTTAACCACCGCCACCAACAACTGCAAACAACTTATCACTAACCTTAAAGAATCTGCCAAGCCTGCCGATTTAAGCACGCCTACCGATAGCTTTGCCAATGCCATCAGAGATATCTGCAATCAGTTGCCAAGCACGATTCAAGCAATTATCGAAGGTAAAAGTGGGCTGCTTAGCAGTGGTGATCAAGAAAGTATAAAAAGAGTTCTTACCGCGGCCAACAATAATATTTCTAGCATTATTAACGGCTCTAGCATTTCTAGCTTTTACATCAACCAATTAACTTCTTACACCAGATCTGCCAAAGAGGAATCCGCCCGGCTCCAAAAAGAGGCCGAATCAATCATCACAAATTAAGTTTAGCCTCTTTACCCCTCGCCTTGGGGAGAGCCTGCCCCGCATTCATTGCGGGGTGGCCTGAAAGGCCGGAGGGGGC
>CAYWUW010000002.1:0-131320 GCA_964461505.1 uncultured Candidatus Saccharibacteria bacterium | reverse complement strand
TAAGCAACTAAAGTTTTTTTAGAGCAGAGAATAGAAGGGGTGGTGTTCTAACAAGTGGCCAGATCAAAACAAGCAGTAATTATCGGAGGCGGCCTCTCGGGCTTAAGTGCAGCCTGCTACATGGCTCGTGCTGGATACCGCACCATCCTCCTCGAAAAAAATCCTGCCATCGGTGGAAAAGCTCAATTCGCAGAAGATTCCGGATTTAAGTTTAGCCTCGGCCCCAACTGGTACACCATGCCAGATATTTATGAAGATTTTTTTAGAGATTTCGGCCAAAGTCCAGAAGATCATTACACCTTAACTAAGCTCAGCCCCGCATTTCGTTCCTTTACACCAGCCGGCAAGCTAGATGCCATCGAACTCCCACGTCTAGCCGAGCAGCTCGATACATCTGCTCCAGGCGAAGGCCTTAGTCTCAAGCGGCTCGTTAACCGTTCTAAAATTGTCTATTCTAAGTATAAATTAAGCTTAATCTCCGCTGCCTTTAACGGCCCCAAAAGCCTACTTAACCCAAAGCTCCTTTTTGCAGTTCTTACAGCTCCACAGGGCACGGCCGAAGCTCGCAGCAACAAGCTTTTACGTTCCCCAGAATCTCGCGCCATGATTAGCCAGATCAACTCCTTTTTTGGGGTTCCTTCTAGCAGCCTCCCTGCTACCTATTCATTTTTGCCCTACAGCGTTTTTGAACAAGGAATCTGGTACCCGACCGGTGGGTTCAGTTCCGTTATCTCTGCTTTTAAATCTCTAGCTCAGCAACTTGGGGTAGAAATCTACGAAGGCTATCAAGTTGAAAAAATAGAGGTCGAATACGGCGTCGCATCCGCAGTCATAATCCATGGAATCGGCGAAAGAATTCCGGCCGATGTCATTATCTCTGCCTCCGATTACCAAAGCACCGAAAACATGCTCACCGAGGCTTACCAATCGTATTCTCTAAAGTATTGGTCGCTCAAAAAATATTCACCATCATCCATCGTCACCTCACTAGGCTTAAATACACAAGTTCCCGAACTTCTTCATCACAACACTTTTAGCTTTAACCAAAACGGTACCACGCAAGATTTACTAAACTTAACCTCTTGGCCAACTCGGCCAGAATCCTTCCACGTCGCCTGCCCATCTCTTACCGATCCAAGCCTCGCCCCAGCCGGAGGCTCAGTTCTAACCATCACGATTCCAATTCCGGCTGGCCTACCCGCCGAACAAGAGGCCGTCGAAAACCTTGTTTCTTTGGCCATTAAGCAAATCGAGATTTCCACAGGATTCGAGCTCAGCCCGCACATCGTCTCTAAACACAGCATTAGTTCTAGTTATTTTAAAGATATGTTCACCGCTCCAGGAGGTTCTGCTAGCGGCATCGCTCTAACAAAAGGCCAGATCTTTCATGGCCGCCCGCGTCTTAAATCTAAGCGTTTAAATAATCTCTTTTTTGCCGGGCAAGATGTTAACCCTGGCCCAAGCGCGCCCTTTGCCATCGTTTCTGGCAAAGTTGCCGCCTACGCTGCTCTTGGCAAAAAGCCCGAAGCCCGCCTCTAAAGCTTAACCCCGCCACCGTCATCCCCACACCTTTCTCTGTCATCCCCAGCTCGACTGGGGATCCAGTCAAAAAAGAAAGAACCCTAATTTACTTAGATCCTGAAACGAGTTCAGGATGACAGAGGGGGAGTGTAGGATGACGGAGTTGAAAGCTCTGGAAGATGGTTTGGTTAAAGAGTCTGTCTTCAACTTGATTGTAGGGTGACAAAAAAAGAGTTACTTAAGCTTAACAACTCCTTCAACCTCCCGCGTAAAAACTGGCTCCAGCTCACTTGAAAGCTTTGCATCAAACCTATAGCCAAGCTCCCTAAAATCCTTAAGCTTAGCACTTTCCACAATTCTATTTTTTACAATCCAACTCGCCATTTTACCTCTGGCAAACTTAGCGTGCACGGCCTCAAACTTAGTTCCATCACTTCTTTTTTGGATAAACTTCGGAGTAATAATCTTCCCGCCAAAAAAATGCCTAACCAGCTTAATATATTCTTCAGAACTTAAGTTTAGAACCTCATTCTCGTCTCCAAAAACTCCAGCAATTTTATCTCCCCAAAATTCATAAAGATTCTTTTTTGTCCCAACCTTAAGCTTAAAACCCGCTTCCAAACGATACGGTTTTATTAAATCTAGAGGTCGCACAATTCCGTAAAGTCCAGAAAGCGTCGCCATCGTTCCATTTGCAAACTCAAAATCTTCCTCATCAAACTCCACCACATTTAAGCCCTTATAAACATCACCAACAAACAAGAGCCAGGCCGGCCACGCCTCCACCTTGCTCCAATTCGCTACCTTAAGTTTAGTCTCTTTGGCAAGATTTTCAGAAATATGCATCAACTTCTGAACCTCTGCTAAGCTTAACTTTTTGAGCTCTCCATTTAAAATCTCTGCTTCGCCCAAAAAGAGCGGAGTAGTTGGCTTAAGCTTAAGATCCATCTCAACCTTAGCCATCGTTTTTGAAGAAACCAATAGCGTAATCACTTTTTATCTTTGTCGTTTAAATATCTGCCCGCAATGCTCAAAGCAAACGAAGGCAAAATAACAAAAACTGTTCCAAACAAAAGTCTAATTAAAATCTCGCTAAAATGCGAATCCTTCTGATCTGGCCCAGCCGCCGTCAACACAATCAAAATTCCCAAAGCACCAAACACAATTGAGGCACAAACAAATATTCTAGTTGCTAACTTCTGCATATATAGATGCAACTATATCTAAAAATCTCTTACATAAAAAGCCCCAACAGCCAAAACAGAGCAGAGAGGTGTTAAACTTAAACTTAAGATGAGTGATCAAAAGCCCGAAAAAGAACTTAAGCAAGAATCTAAAAACAAACCCCAAACTCTGGCTATTATCGATGGCAAGTCAGTTTTTTACCGCGGTTATTACGCCATGCCAAATCTCTCCACGCGTGATAGAATCTCCACTGGCGGAGTTTACGGTTTCGCCACTCTCGCCCTAGAAATAATTGCTAAGCTTAAGCCAGATTACGTTGCCGTTGCTTGGGATAAATCCAAAACCAACACCGCAAAACGCAAAGAAATCTATCCAGAATACAAAGCCAACCGCAAACCAGCTCCGCCAGATTTTTACGAGCAAGTTCCAATTCTAAAAGACCTTCTCCAAGCTTTAGGCTGGCCACTTTACGAACTTGACGGTTACGAGGCCGATGACATTTTAGGAACTCTAGCTCACCAGGCAAAATCTCTCAATCTGCAAACTAAACTTATTACCTCAGATCTCGACATGCTGCAACTTATTCACGATGGCAACACCGAAATCCTAAACATCAAAAAAGGCTTTTCCGATATCCAAAAGTTCGACCAAAAAACTTTTGAAGATAAATATAAAATCCAGGTAGAACAGTTTATCGATTACAAAGCTTTAATGGGCGATTCTTCGGATAATATCCCCGGAGTTGCCGGAATCGGCCCTAAAGCCGCTCAAGAACTTCTTGCTCAGTTTAAAACTCTACAAAATATTTACGATAATCTCTGGCAAGTTCCAACCAAGTTCCAAAACAAGCTAGAAGCCGGCAAAGAATCGGCCTTTATTTCTAAAACTCTGGCCACAATTATGCTCGATGCACCACTTAAGCTTAAATCTGAACTCAAAAATATGCACGGAATTCCAACCGACGCCTCCAAATTACTCCAACTTCTTGAAAAGCTAGAATTTAGAACTCTAATTAAAAACCTGCCTAAGTTTTTGCAAGATCGAGGAGCAACCTCGCAAGCAGAGGTTATCTCCGGCTCCGAATCTACCAAAAAACTAACTACTAAGCTTAAGTTCATCAGCTCCACAAAAGATCTCAACCTTATTAAGCTTAATAAAAAAGAACCAGTTTTTATCTATTCTGTTTCTGCCGGAAGATTTGGCAAGAACCCAAAACGGCTCTACCTTTCGCAAAATATTGATCAGGTCTGGATTATAGATCTTTCAGATTCTGGCCCCCTCCGCCCCGAGGGCACCCCGCAACAAGTGCGGGGCAGGCTCTCCCCCAAAGGGGGGTTAAGCTTAACGGTCTTGCAAGAACTTCTTGCCGAATCTAGACTTGTGACTTATGATTCTAAAAAACTCCTCCACTTTTTTGCCGAACTTAATGCTTTAAACCTCGCTTCTAAGCCAGTTCAGCACGATCTCCAAATTGTCGCCTTTTTGTTAAATTCACTTTCTAGAGCCAGCTCTCTAACAGATCTAGCCGATCAAGAACTTCACCTTAAGCTTAACGAAGATCTTCCGCCAGAAGAACTCGATCTCCACTATCCAGAAATTAACCAAGCTCTAATAGAACTCTACGCGCGTCAACTGCACCAACTCCAAAAAACTCCACAACTTAAAGATGTTCAAAAAGATATCGATCAGGCCGTTGTGCCAACTCTGGTCCAAATGGAACGCACCGGAATCTACGTTAACCAAAAAGAAGTTGCCGAAATCTCTAAAAAATTCCAAAAAAAGATTGATGAGCTCACCGCAAAAATCCACAAGTATGCCGGCAAAGAATTCAACATAGCCAGCCCTAAACAACTTGCAGAAGTTCTATTTACCGATCTCGCCATCTCCCCCACAGGAATTAAAAAAAAGAAGACCGGCCTTTCCACCGCTGCTGATCAACTCGAAAAAATGGCCAAGTTCCACCCCATAATTCCGCTTATTCAAGAATACCGGCAAATCACTAAGCTTAAGGGAACTTACCTCGATCCGCTCCCTCAACTTATCCACCCAGAAGATGGGCGCGTGCACGGAACCTTCAACCTCAATATTGCCGCAACTGGCCGGCTTAGCTCCGCCGACCCCAACTTACAAAACATCCCGATTCGCACCAAAATGGGCCGCGAGGTTCGCTCCGTTTTTGAAGCTCCTGCAGGCCGAGTTCTCATCTCCGCCGATTATTCTCAGGTAGAACTACGCATTGCGGCTGCAATGTCTGGCGATCAAGAACTAATAGAACTTTTTAACCAAGATCACGATGTTCACACCGCAACCGCCGCCGCGCTCAACAATATCTCTGAAGAAGAAGTTACCAAAGAACAGCGTTACAATGCCAAGGCCGTCAATTTTGGCATTCTTTATGGCCAAGGAGCTCACGGCCTTGCCGAAACAACAGGAATGAGTGATGGCGAAGCCCGCATCTTCTTGCTGCGCTATAAAACAATTCGTGCTAAACTGTTTGAACTAACAGATTCCTTTATCCGCCAGGCCAAAGAAGAAGGTTTTGTGCAAACTTTTTATGGCAGAAGGCGGCCGACTCCAGATATAAAATCTGTCAACTTTAACATTCGCGCCGGAGCCGAACGCGCCGCATTAAACATGCCAATTCAGGGCACAAGCGCAGATATTACCAAACTTGCCATGATTAAGCTTAGCGCAGTTCTTCCGCCAGAAGCTAAACAAATTCTGCAAGTTCACGATAGCATCGTTGTGGAGGTTGACAAGAACCTAGCCTCAAAAGTCGCAGATTTAATGCAAAAAGAAATGGAATCCATCGTTCCCGATTTAGGAGTTAAGCTTAAAGTAGACACCAAAACCGCCCAATCCCTCGGAGAATTATAAATCAGAGTTGACTAAGCTTAACTAACATTGCTATAATCCAACTCAAAAGTAAAATACTATGTCATTCGATACTACTGCAACACGAGAACAAAGGAAAACTTATTTAAATGTTGAGGCTCCGTTTGAGCCATCAAGAAGTCCGTTGGACGCAGTCGGAGAGCTTGCCGCTCAGATGCACAATGCTCTCTTGAGCTTAAGCCCCGAGCTACGTGAAAAGGCAGTAGCAATGTTTATGGGCGCATTCCCAATATCTACAGAACCTGAAGAAGACAACACTGTCCACATCTAAACTTCTGCTAAACTTAAGGTAGTATATGCCAGAGCTACCAGAAGTCGAAACCGTTGTTCGCGGGCTAAACAAACATCTAGTTGGCCACACCATAAAATCTTTTAGTTTTGATTGGCCAAAAACCATTAAAACTCCACTTGAGATTTTTAAAAAAGAAGTCGAGGGCACCAAAGTTCTTTCTGCTGAGCGCCGAGGCAAGCTAATTATCATTAAGCTTAGTTCTCGCCATTCTATACTGATTCACCTAAAAATGACTGGCCAATTAGTTTACAAATCTCCAAAAACTCAATACGGAGCCGGTCACCCCAACGATTCGCTCATCTCTAAATTGCCAGATAAAACCACCCGAATCCATTTTATTTTAGATAATAATTCCGAACTCTTTTTTAACGATGTTAGAAAGTTTGGTTGGGTAGATTTAATTCCCACCGCAGATCAACATCTTCATAAATTCATTTCATCTCTTGGCCCCGAACCGCTCGAAATTAAGTTTAGCGATTTCAAAAAAGCACTTCAACGTTTTCCAAATGCCCAAATCAAAGCCAAACTTTTAGATCAACATGTCTTAGCTGGAGTCGGTAACATCTATGCCGATGAATCACTTTGGGCCGCAAAAATTCATCCTCAAACCAAGATCTCTCAAATTCCAGAATCCAAACTAAAAACTCTGTTTACCGAACTCCAAAAAATACTAAACTTAAGCATTCAAAAAGGCGGCTCATCTTCCGCCAACTATATTAAGGTTGATGGAAAAAGCGGATCTTATCTAACCTTTGCTAATGTCTACAAAAAAGCAGGGAAGCCTTGTTCTAGATGTGGGGCTCCAATTTCTCGAATAGTAGCTGCCGGCCGCGGAACTCACATCTGCCCAAATTGCCAAAAACTCCCTTAAGCTTAAGCCTTGCTCTAAGCTTAAATTTGGTTTGTCATCTCGAGCCTCAGTAGAAAGATCTCGCCACTACGGCATAATCGGAACCTTTCGACTCCGTTTCACTGCGCTCAGAGGATGACAGCTCTGGAGTGTATACTTATAATTAAGATGTTAAAGATTCTTTACGGCCCAAACTCTTTTACCAAAAACCTTGAGCTCACTAAGCTTAAATCCGAGTTCTCACAAAAAAACGGGCCGATGTCCATCCGTATTCTGGATGCCGAGAATCTAAGTTCCACCAACTTTTTGCAAGAACTCCAAGCCACAGGTCTATTTACAAACTCCGAACTTCTAATTCTAAAAAATTCTGAAGATAACCTAGAACTAATCTCCGCTATTCTAAAAAACTACTCAAACCAAAACTCCAATCCAGCCAAAGATGTTATCTTAAGTTTAGAAGCTCTAGATAAGCGCACCTCCATTTATAAAGATCTCCAAAAACAAAATGGTTTTCAAGAATTCAACCAGCTTAGCGAACCTCAATTAAAATCTTGGTTACGCCAAGTCTGCCAAAAACTAAACTTAAATCTTTCGGCCGAGCTCCAAACAGAACTAATCTCACGTTCTGGGCAAAACCAACAAACAATTTGGATTTGCCTCAACCAACTTGCACTTCTCCCGCAGTCCGAGATTTCCATTCAGCATCTTGATATCTTTCAACCTCAAAGCAATTCTGAAAACGCCTTCAACCTACTTTCTTCAGCACTTAAAAAAGATTATAAATCCGCCGCAAAAACTTTGGCTAAGCTTAATTCTGCCAGGCAAGAGCCGCATCAAATTATCGGCTTAATCTGCTCGCAAGTCGGCTCACTAACTTCCGTTTATTTTGGCCAAAAAGCTGGCAAAGATTCCCGCACAATTTCTTCTCAGCTTGCTTTGCATCCTTTTGCAGTTTCCGAAAACATCCGACTTTTAAGCCAACTTAAGCTTAGCAAAAGCCAAATCAAGAACCTTTTTGAAGAAGTTCGCTGGCTAGATTCCTCTCTCAAAACTATCAACAAAACCGAACCTTGGCCAATGCTTGATGCCACGCTGCTCAAAATATCTACCCTTTAAACTTAAATCTAAAAAATAAAAAAGCCCAGAACAAATCCTGAGCCATCAACTTTTTACTACAACTTAAAGTATACCACAGCCACCCATGCAAAACAAGACTTTACAAAAAAAGTCAAACCCACTAAACTTAAGGTTTATGAGTGATAAAAAAGAAAAGCAATCCATAAAAGCAACCGAAAAGTTTATCCGACAAGCTTATTGGCACGAAGTGAGAAAACACAGATGGTTCTTTTTAAGTCCGACCATATCTCTGTTTGGAGTATTATCCACAACTATTGTTGTGCCAATTTTTTACTCACAACTTATACAAGACGCAACAACAGGACGTATCAAATCTCTGTCGGAGATATTCTTACCTCTCGCGATAATTATATCTCTGTACTGCTTTAAGTCTATAGCAAACGTCATAGAGACCAGAATCTACACAAAAGTTCTGGCCCAGTGCCAAAACGTACTCACCTCTAATGCTTTTGAAAAGCTTTCTAGTATGTCCAAGTCTTTCTTCGCAGACTCTTTTACGGGCTCACTTACGGGTAAGGCTTCAAGCTATTTCACCTCAATTCGAGGATTTATCTCTAGCTATATTTACAACCTACTACCATCGATTGTCTCCACTATCATTATGCTTTTCTATATGGCTACAAAAAGTTTAGTCTTGGTGTTCCCGTTAATAGTAAGCTCCTTGGTTTACACATTTGTTATATACAAGAATCGCAAAAAGAATAGAGCAATTCTCGGACAAGCACAAGAGGATGCCACTATACTTAATGGTAGAATTGCCGATTCAATCTCTAGTATGGATACTGTAAAAGCGGAAGGCAGCGAGGTTCAGGAGCAGTCTGTACTTAAAAAGTTCATTCATAAAGCTACTTCGTCTAGAGCAAAGTCGATAAACTTTCAAAACACTCAAGGCGAGCTAGTAAGCTTTCTAAGCAACATCTTTGTTCTTCTCTCAATCATATTTGCGCTCTATCTTTATGTGGAAGGCAAGGTAACTCTTTCTGTAGTAATAATTATGAACAGCTATGCGGGCAGTATAATAAGTAATGTTGCCGGAATCTCCAGGTTTAGACTTAACATGCAGGATATTTATTCTCAAACTTACGAGATGGCAGAAATTATGATGACTGAGCCCGAAATTAAAGATCCTGCTAATCCCACTAAGCTTAAAATCACAAAAGGCGAAATCCAGTTCCAAAACACCAGCTTTAAATACACCGACTCCTCTGAAGAAGTCACCGAAGATGAAGATTCCAGATCAGAATCCGGGATGAAGGAGTCTGGAAGTAAGAAAGAGCAGCAGCATCTATTCAAAAACCTAAGCTTAACAATTCACCCTGGCGAAAAAATCGGCTTAGTTGGCCCAAGCGGAGGAGGCAAATCCACACTCCTTAAACTAATCTTAAGATTCTACGATGTCGATTCCGGCCAAGTTCTAATTGATGGAGTTAACGTCAAAGATGTCATCCAATCCAAACTCCGCCAGCAAATTGCCTACGTGCCGCAAGATCCAACCCTGTTCCACCGTTCCATCGGCGAAAACATTGGCTACTCAAAACCAAAGGCAACACAAAAAGAGGTTGAACTCGCCGCCAAACAAGCTTACGTTGATGAGTTTATTCAGTCACTTCCAGAAGGTTACGAAACTCTAGTTGGCGAACGTGGAGTTAAGCTTAGCGGAGGTCAGCGCCAGCGCGTTGCAATCGCCAGAGCAATTCTAAAAGATGCCCCAATCTTGCTACTTGATGAAGCAACCTCTGCGCTAGATTCAGAATCCGAAAGCTACATCCAAAAATCTTTAGAGAAGTTGATGAAGGGCCGAACAACTGTTGTGGTTGCACATCGTCTTTCCACAATCCGCAAAATGGACAGAATAATTGTAGTTGATAAGGGCAGAGTAGTCGATTCCGGCCCACACGAACAACTTCTTAAAACCTCTCCGCTCTATAAAAAGCTGTGGTCGCACCAAAGCGGCGGAATCTTGCAAGATTAAGCTTGATGTCTCAAGAGTTTATTAAATACAACGTTTATTGCTTTTTAACTCTGGCAGGAGTTTAATTAACCTCAGTTAAGTTTAATTCAAGAGGAGAGAAATATGGTTCTATTCGCTTTCGCGCTACTTGCGGTAGGCTTGCTTTGTGCAATCCTTGGAGCTCGTGTCGCAAAAACATTGCTACCACTTTTCGGTCTATTCGCAGGAATCGTAGTCGGTTTCACTGGAGTTCAGGCTGTTTTTGGTACAGGCGTACTTAGCACTACAGTTGCAGTGTTCGTCTCATTCGCAGTCGGAATTCTTCTAGCAGTTCTATCTTACGTCTTCTTCGATCTAGCCGTCGTCGTACTGATGGGGCTAGTCGTCGGTAACGCTCTAGCGTTCCTAGGAATTGCACTAGGCTTAAGAGAAAACGGCTTTGTCGTATTAATGCTCTACATCGCCGGTCTAGTAATTGGTGTTAAGTATGCTCTAAGGAATCCAACCGCAGAAGCATTCCTAATTTACCTAACATCTTTTGTAGGGGTGGCCATGGTTCTAGCTAGCGTTCTTCTAATAGCAGGAGACCTAACAGTTGCTCAGCTTGCAGATAACGGAGTAGTTAAAACTTCTCTAGAATCTATGAGCCAATCATTCTTATGGTTCTTAGCCTGGTTCGGCGGGTCTCTAGTTGCGGCTCACGTGCAGATTGCATCAATCACAGCAGAGCTTGGCCTGTCTAAATCTAAAAAGTAATATAGATAAGTAAGTCATTAATTTAACAAAAGGAGAAAACACTATGGCAAAGCAAACTACAAAAAAACTAACCGGACTTCGCGCTGGTTCAGTTGCAATGTTCGAAGGAACTTTTGCAGCAATCGTCGGTCTAGCTGTGGCAATCATGTACAGCCTAGCAGGAACAATCGAACTAGCTCAATCAACTTCTAGCGTGCTAACCGGCCTAGCCTTTGGCATGGCAGCTGGCATTGTCTCTATCGTCGTTGTGCCACTGGTTTACTTCGCAATTGGATGGGTTGTCGGGTACGTTCACGGATTTATCTTTAATGTAGTCGCTCGTGCTTCTGGTGGAATCGATCTAGACTTCGAAGAGTAAAACTTACTTAAGAAGATTTTCTAAGCAAAAGAATAACCCGAAAAAGATCTTTTTCGGGTTATTCTTATCCTAAGAACAGTACGCCTGTATTACTTCTTAGCAGCAGTCTTTTTAGCAGCCGGCTTCTTTACTCCTGCTTTTTTAGCAGCAGGAGCCTTAACCTTCGCCGCAGTCTTGCTTGTAGATTTAACTCCTTGCGGGTTCACGCCCAACTTCTTCAACTCCGCATTAAGCCTAGCTTTTTTTCTAGAACCATTATTCTTATGAATCACGTTCTTTTTCACCGCAGTGTCAATCAAACTCTGGGCCTTTTTAAAAAGCTCACCAGCATTCTTTCCACCGTTGGCCACATCTGCACGCAGAGCCTTAATAGCCTCGCGCATATTCTTTTTTGTAAGCTTATTTCTAGCCTCGCGCACCAGAGTTTGCCTCGCGCGCTTTTTGGCAGATTTAATAATTGGCATATTATTTCTTCTTATCTTCCCGATCCGTAGACCTTAACTTCTTGTTTATTGAATGGATCCTGAATCAAGTTCAGGACTTCGATTAGTTTTATTCAAAACTAATCTTGATTATAACAGGGAAGAGCACATATTCCAACCTCCCTGTTAACCAATAACTGCTTGACAAACTATATTAAGCTTAGTAAACTCTAAAACATGCAAACTTTTAAACAGAATTCTAACCTACTGGTCACAGACGAATCTTTCGGCTGGATGTAGGTTATTATTTAAGTTTAGAAAATTTTAAAAGATCTCCCAGCCAAGGGAGATCTTTTTTGCATCCAAAAATTAATAAACAATAAGAAAGGAAAGATATGAAACCAGGTAAAAATAGAACCCAGCAAGACATAGCCGCAATAACAGCTGGCAGAAGTCCAGTTAGGCAGGTTTACGAAGAGCGGGGCTGCCAACCTCCATTCGCAGAAGCTCAGAGAAAAGCCGAGTCTGGGCTAGATTTTGCTGGACACATAGCTTTTGAGGTCTCTCGTTTGAATGGCGTAGGAGATAGAGCTCGCGGTGTAGTGTCACACTTTAAAGCCAACCACGAAGATGTGTTTAGAAGTATGAATAGCGGTATTGCAATTTAAGCTTAATGCATGTAAACTAAGCACATCTAAATTATTTTAGATTTTAAATTTAGCAAATCATTTTTTTATGACAAATATAGAAACAAGAACTCCGGATACGGGCTTAGGCTCAGATCCAGGTTCCGGTCAGCAAGATCCTACATCAAAACCAACCAAGTCAGAAGGTCGAGTTGCTATAGCCGGAGGCTTCGCAGTTGGTACTGATATTAACGATGCTCTAAGAGGTCTACCAGCACAAGGCAAAGGTCCTGGCTGTAATCCGCCTAAAGTAGGAACACACCCAGGCCACTCAAGGCCTAAAGATCCTGGTGTGGGATCTGATGAAGATACGTATGGTTCCGGAGACTAAGCTTAATCTCCGCTTTTCTCACTTACATTTGCATTAAGTTCATCTTGCAAGTTCTGAACACTCACAGCCAGCGAATTTCTTTTTTCTACAATAGAATTATATTCACCAACAATCGCCTTAATCTCTTCAACCTGAGCGTTATAAGCCTCAACCTGGTTGTTATAGGCAATCGCCGCATTTCTAAATTCCTCAAAAGCCCCAGCATTTTTTAAAGAATCTAACTCCGCTTTTTTAACATCCAAACCAGAACTCAAATCCCCAGCCGAAGCCTCTAAATCCTCTTTTTCTTTTTTCAAGCTCTTAAGCTTAGCATCATAACCTTCGATTTCAGTTTGCAGTTTTTTAAATTCACCGCTGTAATCCCGATACATCTTCACAATTATGGCTCGATCTTCAAAATAATTTTGATAGATAGATTCCAGCTCCGCGCCAACATCTTCTAACTGCGTCCCAAAAATCGCAAACATTTCATCATACAACTCTTCGCCGCTGCCTAAGTTCTTTTCATAACTAGCCACAAGAGCTTTAACGTCGTCATCCTTAAGCTCCGCATTAAGCTTAGCCAAAAGCTTAAACAAACTCTCTTTTTCATTTTTACTCATTCGCTCAAATTGCGCATGCAAGAGTTCGTGCGCTGCCGTCACCTCTTCCACGCCATTAAGCTTAGGCTCATCAACCTCCAAAACATAAATCTTCTGTCGAGTATAACAGCCCAAAACGCTCGCTTCTTCAAACCGCTTAACCGGGCATTCTTCTTTAAACTTACTCTTACTATCAACCTCCGTTAAACTAGCTCTATAAACCAGATCTCCCTTACCGCTAAGCTTAAGCCTTGCCCGCACCCTTTCAGAACTTGCCCCCGCCGCATAATTCTTAGCAACAAACTTATCTCTCAGCTCCCAACGATTCTGGTAGCTAAAAATCACTACCAGCACTAAGCCCAGCAGAGCCCCAAAACCCAAAATCTTCCTACCGGTCTTTTGCATAATCTTTATTATATTAACAGATTGAATAAACCCATAACTTTATACATAATATTAAGCTTATGCTATAATCCACTCTGTTGTAGCTTTATTCAACTAAAGCTAAATGTATTAATAATAAAAATCAGATATACCTTATGCCTAAAATAAAAGCAGTCATTAAATCAGCCATAAAATTAAGCTTAGTCTTGGCGGTTGCGGCCACATTTACCTTTAGCAATTCTAGATCTTACGCCGCTTCTGGCAGCCCAGGAGTTCCAGAAGATCCAGTCTCCGTATACAGCGAAGGTTTTGAGGGCAATCCTAGTGCGAGCCCCATACTCCTAACAAACTATACCGGAACCAATGGCGAGACATATTCCGCTAATCCCAGCTGGCTAAACAATTGTAATGGAGAAGTTCTGTTCTTCAATATGAATAATTCAGAGTTTGGCAATAGTAACTGCGACTCTAACTCTTCTGCCACGGGAGGTGCATTCAATACAGTTCGTAGGATGGCCTACGCACTAGGCACTATTCGAGCCGGTGCTGATCCGACCACCAATCGCGCCCTAACCGCATATACAGATTCTGGAGCCGGAGCGGTAAACCCAGGGGCCAACCTTGTGCAGCTCGAAAGTCTTAGTGATATTGCTTTGCCTGGGCGCATCTTTGTATTAACTCAGCTAGATGTAGCCGCAGTTAGCTGTGGTTTCAACCAACCCAAACTTGTCTTCTATTTGATAGAGGGCGGTAATAGTGAGCAGATTAATCAAGACCCCATAAACCCATGTACAGATCCTAGTGCAATCACGGTTACTCCGCCGCCTCTTTCTGGGAACGGAGCGGCATTCCCAAGTACAGGTTCCATACAAGTAGTTAGCGTTCCAGCTACCTCAACCTATCTTTCGCAAAGCTCTTCTTCTAAGCTTAGGCTAGTAAATCAGCAGGGAAGTGGTTTTGGTAATGATAGCGCTATAGATAATGTTCAAATCTTAGATGCCTCGCCAAAAATAGATCAAGAGTTCGGAGCCGCAACGGTTCCCGTTGGCAGCACAACAACGCTTACCTTTACCATCACTAACACTACGGATCTTTTAGCTAAAGAAGGTTGGTCATTTTCGAACCTCCTTCCTTCTGGAATTATTCTAGCCGACAACCCCAATATACAAACAAACTGTCCAAACGGCAATATTAGCGTAGTTCCAGGCGGAACAACCTTAAATATATCTGGAGACCTATCCGCCCAGATGACTTCTTGCACTTTTTCCGTATCAGTAACTTCTAGCAGTTCCGGCACATACACTGCTTCCGCAAGTAATTCAAGCGATCTAGTCGGCCTGCATCTTCCCGGTAGCGCTAGTGTAACCTTTACCGCCAACACGCCAGCCTCTGGCGGGAGTCAGCCCCAGGGCGGGAGCACAATAAATCAAGAATCTTCCGGTAACTTAGCAAAAACTGGAGAACCCCAGAGCCATTCCCTGATGGCTATCGCCGCTTTGTTCATTTTCGCTTCCGTTACCTTCGCTTACAGAAAATTCAATCACAGGCTTAGCTAAAAAGTAGCCGCTCTAAGCTTAAGATCTGCTCTAAGCAGAAAAGAGAGAAGCAGGGAATCTTAATTCTCGTGATATAATCAACAGTTAATGGCGGGGCTGTAGCTCAGGGGTTAGAGCAGTCGGCTCATAACTGATTGGTCGTTGGTTCAAATCCAACCAGCCCCACCATGTTGGAACAAAATTTTATTTCAATCATCTAGAGACTCTAATTCAGTTAAAAAGAGGTCCAAAAAAAAGAAGAAGAACTTAGCCGCGCATTAGGCATTTCTTGGCTTAAGCTTAAGCATCGCTTTTAAGTTTAAGCTAAAAACATTCTTTATGCATGGGTCTAAAAGTTCCAAAACTTTAGGATCTTTTTTCATGCCCCAAAAAAATCTAGAATCTTACCCCTGTCCGGTTGAAAGCACCGTATTTAAAGATGCTCCACCAGAGGCCGCGTTTCGAGTTCTAGTTACCAAGTTTGAAGGCCAAGATCTAGAAAGCGTGATCTTTCCAGAACTCGATGAGGCCGCACAGTTACTTGTTAAGTCGCGCTATCAAGCAGCCAGAATTATAGGCGACCAAGAAGATATCCCCTATCCTTCTAACTTTGAGCGGCATATCGTTGTTCAAAAGCACCCACTTTATCCAGATGAGCTAATTATCCCAGTTGCTACGGCCTGTTTGCTGTTGGCCAACGCTAACGATCTATTACCAACCTCTAAAATGGATCCAACCTGGCCACCAAACACAGCCAACATCCTAAATACAAACGCAATTGAGCCTGGGAGATTGACTTCCTTTCATCCCAGCAGAATTGTGCAAAGGCTAGGCTTTTTGGCTCTGGCGCGTTCAGCTCTTGGTTATATTGCCGGCGCCGAAATTCCACTCTTGGTCTTTCATACCGAGCAGCCCGCCATAACCACACTCAAAGAGTTCGGCCTACCTCTAGTTCAAGCAGAACCAGTTTCAATCCAAGAGGCTCGACCTGCCCCCACAACACTTATCCCCGCCTTTTTAGAATATGCCACCCTCTTACAAAAAATAGCCGAACAGCCAGAATCTGACATCGCCAAGTTTTTTAGCGGTATCAACATGCACCTAGGCCTCGATTGGTACGATTCCAACATGATGCCAATCAGCAACAAACAAGGTGGCCAAGCGCTAGTTCCAAGCTACCCATTTCCATTCAATTAAGCTAAACTTAAAGTCATCTTTAACCCCACTCACAAAAAAAAGAATTGGATGCCCCAAAAAATACAAACCAGCCTCATAATTCCCGCCTTTAACGAAGAGCTCGTCATCGGCCAAACTCTGCAATCTCTAGCTCAATACTACAAAAACAATCAAGATCTTCTCGGCTCAACCGAACTTATTGTGGTTGCAGCCGGAACCGATTCCACGCCCCAAATTGCCAAAACTTTTTCTAAAAGCTTTACTAAACTTAAGGTTATAACGCCGTCAAAAAAAGGCGGCAAAGGCCGCGATGTCCGGCTCGGTTTTAAAGCCGCCACTGGTCAAAACCAAATTTTTATGGATGCCGACCTTGCCACGCCAATCCATCATCTTAAAACAACAATCACTAAGCTTAATTCTGGCTCCGCCGATGTAGTTATCGGAGTTCGTAACCTCCGCAAAATTCACCCCGGCTTCTTACGAACCCTTTTTTCACTCGGCAGCAACCTAATTACGCGGCTTCTACTTTTCCCCACAATTAAAGATACTCAATGCGGCTACAAAGGTTTTACCAAATCTGCCGCTCAAAAAGCCTTCAAGCGCCAACGTCTTAATGGCTGGGGTTTTGATATCGAACTAATTAAGCTTAGTCGCGAAGAACATCTCAAAATCTACCAGCAGCCAATTCCAGATTGGAACGAAGTTCGCGAAGAAGGTTTACGCGGAGACGGCCTCTTTAAATCTGGCCTTAGAACTCTAGCTGATGTCTTCCTTGTCCGCCTCGAAGGTTCCGCCAGATTCGCCAATCGCCACTTCCGCCTTATCTTAAGCTTAAGTATGCTCGCCTCATTTTCTCTAGCCATCTTCTTAAGTCTAAAACAAAGCATTTGGTTTGATGAAGGCTACACAATTTTGCTTATCAAGCGCCCAATCTCCGAACTCTTAAGCTTAACTGCCGTTGATGCACATCCACCGCTTTACTATCTACTGTTAAAATCTTGGGCTGCAATCTTTGGGATGAGCGAATTCGCTCTGCGCGCTTTTTCCGCTCTTTGTACATCTCTTGCAATTGGAGCGATGGCGCTGCTCATCAAAAAACTCTTTTCCAAATCGGCTGCAATCTCTGCCTTACCGTTTATGGTTTTAGCTCCATTTGTTCTCCGTTACGCTTACGAAATCCGGATGTATTCTTTAGCTGGGTTAATCGGAGTTCTTGCCACTTACGTTCTAGTTCTAGCTTGGCAAAAAGATAAACTTAAATACTGGCTGCTTTATGGAACTCTTCTCGCGCTCGGCCTCTACACACTTTATATGAGTGTTCTGATCTGGTTCGCGCACGCACTCTGGCTCCTTTTTGTTACGCTTAAAAATAAAAAGAACCTCCTCCGCCAAAAATTTATTTGGGGTTATTTATTAAGCTTAGTGCTTTTTGCTCCTTACGTTCCAACGGTTCTTGGCCAGTTCCAACATTCGGCACTTTCTGGAGTTGCTTCACAAGTCACTCCTTCACAATTGGTTACCTCCTTCACCTTCTTTTCTATTTACCAACCAGAATGGCAGGTTAGCACACTCTTAACCTTCCCACTACTTATCTTCTTAATCTTAATCATCCGCTCAACTGGCTATGCTAGCCGGCTTTTTAATAAGCAAGAAAAAGATTACTACTTACTTTTTGGCCTCATCTTAATTGCCCCGATCTTCTTTTTAGCGGTCGCCTCACTCCTTAAGCCATATTATTTAGAACGTTATCTTGCCCATATCTTCATTTTTGGCTACGCCGGAATCGGCCTCACGCTCAACATCGTCTGGCGAAAAGGCCGGCATCTTGGCGCAATTGCCCTTACCTCAGCGGCAATCCTCACCTTCTCAATTGGTTTAATTAAGCTTAACCAAACCGGAAACTTCAATTATCAAAACTTAACCAAACCAAGCGCCAAACAAATCCGAGCGCAAATTTCAGATTGCCAAACTTCTACCATAGTTGCAGATGAACCATTTGTTTACATTGACGCCGAATATTACTATTCGGGCTGTGATCTTAAGTTCTATAATAAAGATGAACTTGGCCCATACGGAGGTTACGTCCCGCTCCGTTTTAGTTCTGCCAGAATCGATTCCACCGCTAAGCTTAATTCTCTAAGAATATATCACCTCCATTTTAAAGATGTTGACAACCTTAAGCTTAAGCAGGATCCACGCTACGAACTAACCAGCTCCAAAATCATCAACGAAAAATACTATCTAGACGAGTACGAACTAAAACCCAACGCCGCTTAAGCTTAAATCCGCATATTGCTACAGAGCCGTTAGGATGGTATAATGGTAGGAGATGAGTGAAGTTTCAAAAACACCCGCCCCCAAAGCTAACTGGGACGTATTGGGGCTACCCGTTACAGCCACAAGTGGGCCATTGGTGGCTGTAACTATTGGGTTATCCCGCCCCGAAACCTTGGCGGGAAAGAGAATACTTGATATTGGTTCCGGCTTCTCAGGCTTAGTTCCGTTGGCGGCAAGCTTTGGTATTGATGCTGTAGGCATTGATCCAAGATATGCCAACATTGGGGGTATGCAAGATGATATCACCGATACGTTGAGGCGGATGAAGACACCAATAACTACTATCGGCTCTGATATCGCCTCTGAGCTAACTGGTGCAGAAGGTCTTATTAAAACCGCTACCGGGACCATGAAAGCCATAGAAGAAAAAGAGGCTCCTTTTATAGCTGCAGATTCTAGAAATCTTCCTTTTGCTCCAGATTCTTTTGATATGGCAATAAGCTCAATGCTTATAGGCCAGATAAACCCAGACGAAGATCCAGAGGTCTATCAATTCGTAAGAAGTTCGATTATAGAAGCCCTAAGAGTTGTTAAGCCTGGGGGCTCTCTTCACATTGGCCCAAGAGTGATGGGGATTCATCAAGATTATAAAGATGGAGGTTTTAAAGGCATTTTTGGAGAGCTAGAATCAGTGCAGCTTTCTAAAGCAAGAGAGGTCGGCCTAGAAGGTGTGTCAAACACCATACGCTGGGAGATTATTAAGAACCGCAAAGCAACCAAAGCTAAACTACCTAAAATATTAAGTCAACTTGGTGTCTGAAAAACCTTAAATCTATTCCCACCTAAAAGTTCTAAAGGCAATCGCGTAAATTATAACCATCCAAACAGCTAGCAAACCAACCTGCGGGCCAATTTCTAATATAGTTCTACCTTCCGTCACAATCAGCCTAGTTCCATCTACAATTGGAGTTAGCGGCAAAAAGCCCGAAATCTTCTGCAAAAATTCTGGCATCGCAAAGCGCGGAAAAAAAGTTCCACTTAAAAACATCATCGGAAAAGTCACAATTTGAGCCAGCGGCGCGGCCTGGTTCTCGTTCTTAGCCCAACCTCCAATTGCCAAACCAATTCCAAACAAAGTTATCGTGCCCATAATTATCAAAATTATTAAGCTTAAGTAATCTCCATTCATATTCAAATGAAAAAAGATTCTTGCCGCCACAAACAAACTGGCTACCGAAACTATCCCAACCATAGAATAAGAAAGAGCATTAGCAACAAAATATTCCCAAGCTTTCAAAGTGGTTGTGTGTAGCCTTTTTAAAACTCCTTTTTGCTTCATTTGCGGGAAAGCGCTGGTCGGCCCAAAAATTCCTAAACCTAAGATAGAAAAGCCAACTAAACCAGCAAAAGTATAATCAAACCTTCGCTGACTCTTTTGTGCCGTAGATTGCAACTCCACCGTAAACGGAGTAGTTGTGCTTACTAAACTTTTATTAATTCCGCTAAGCGCTCCATTTAAAACAGAACTCAAAGTCTGCGCCGCCTGTTCATTATTCTGGTTATAAAGAATTTCCATCCTTCCGCTTGGCACACTTTCTCCCACTGCAACTTGCCCAAAGTTTTCTGGAATCTGAATTGTTGCATCTAGCTCACTTCTACTCATCTTTTCTTTCGCTTGATCCAAATTAGTAACTTTATCATCCACCTTCAAAATATCTTCACTCTTAAGTTTAGAAATAATCTCACCAGAAACTTTTCCATTAGATTGATCCAAAACCGCCACTTTAAAATTAACCGAATTATTGCCGCCAAAAATTCCACCAAAAACAAACAAAAAGATTAACGGAAAAACAAAGGTAAAAAACAGCGCAACTTTATCTCTAAAAGTTCTTTTAGCCTCTAACTTAGCAAAGGTTCTAATTGTGTATAGGCTTTTTTTAATCATAAACATCTCCTCTATAACTTAAGTTTAGTTAAGCTCAACTTTAAGCTTAATCTCTTAAATCCTTTCCTGTTAAATCTATAAAAACATCTTCTAGATTTGCTTGTTCTACAACCTGCTGCTTCTTGAAACCTCTTTTTAAAAGATCTTTAATTAAGTTCTTTGGGCTATCCAGAGCCACAATTTCTCCGCCATCCATTACCGCAATTCTATCGCACAAAAGCTCCGCTTCATCCATATAATGAGTTGTCATAATTACCGTTACGCCCTTATCTCTAACTTTTTCAATCAGTTCCCATAAGTTTCTTCTAGCTTGCGGATCTAAACCGGTTGTTGGCTCATCCAAAAAAAAGACTTTCGGCCCGTGCACCAAAGCTGCCGCAATGCTTAACCGCTGCCTCTGGCCTCCAGAAAGATTTTCAGAATAAGAACTTGCCTTAGACTCTAAATCAACATCTTTTAAAAATTCCATTGCATTAACCTTTTCTCCGTATGCCGCGCCAAACATTTCAATAATTTCGCTAAGCTTAAGTTTTTCGGCAAAAGCTGGAGTTTGCGGCTGCACGCCAATTAAAGCCTTAATTTTAAAAGGATCTTTAGCAATGTTGATTCCATCTAGAATCGCCTCGCCGTCATCAATCGGCCTCAAAGCCTCTAGCATTTCTAAAGTTGTTGTTTTGCCAGCTCCGTTTGGCCCTAAAATCCCAAAAATCTCTCCACGCTTAACTTCAAAGCTAATTCCGTTTACAGCCTTGCGCTTATCGTAAATTTTGGTTAAGTTCCGAACCTCTACAATTACATTCTTCTTCATAATCTTTAAGTTTAGCAGATTCTTTTAATTTTTAGTCAAGATAGTGCTACAATTAAGCTTAAGTTCTAGAATCAGGTTCCGGATTAAATTCCGAGTCAAGTTCTAAAATTAAGTCTCGGATTAAATCTCGGATCAAATCTCGAATAGATTCCAAACTCTAAATTACGAGCTCCAAATCAAAAACAAAAAATAACTCCAAAGCTTAAGTTTAAAATGAAACTTACTAAAAAGATCCCGCTCGATTCTCTACCTCGCATTAACGAGCTTAAAAAACCAACCCCCGAAGAACTTAAGGTTAAGTTTAAAAAGGCTACCGCTCGCAACAATTGGATTAACTTTGCAGTTATTTTTGTTAGCATCTATTTTGTTTGGAACACCGGAGTTGCCATCCGCCACAATCGCAAATTACAAGTTAAGCTTGATACTCTGGCCAATAAAGCCACGCTGCTTGAAGAAGCCAACAAGAATCTTGAGCTCCAAAAAAGCTATTATTCATCCGAGGAATATCAAAAAAAAGCTCTTAAAACTAACTTTAACCTTGTTTCACCTGGTGAAAACGTCTTAATTGTTAAAGATTTACCAGAACCAGCCTCCGGTTCGGATAACGTTTTTTCACGCTTGCAAGAACTCCGCCAACTAATCAACGATTAAGCTTAAATCTAAGATTCCCACCTGCGTGGGAATGACACAACTCTTAAGCTTAAGTTTAGTTTTATCTATCCTTCTTGAGCCTTGAATAAATAAACCACAAAGTTGCTCCAACTACAGCAACAATAACTAAATTCTGCAAAAAGCCCATGTACTTTTCTACCTTATCCCAGCGTTCACCCAAAAAGAATCCCGCACCAACTAAAGCCGAGTTCCAAACCAAACTCCCCAAAACAGTGTAAGGAATAAACTTTTTCATTGGCATCTTCTCAATTCCGGCCGGAATCGAAATTAAGCTTCTAAAAATCGGCAACATCCTGCCCCAAAAAACCGTTTTTGCCTCGTTTTCTAAAAACCACTTTTCAGTTTTATCAATGTCGCTTACCTTCATCAAAGGAATCTTTTCGGCCCAAGCTCTAATTCGTTCTCTGCCCAAAATAGCCCCAACATAATACAAAATAACTGCCCCAACAACAGAGCCCACCGTCGCCCACAAAATCACTAAACTTAAGTTAAGATCTCCTTTGTTGGCGCTAAATCCGGCCAAAGGCAAAACCGCCTCGCTTGGAATTGGTGGAAACAAGTTTTCTAAAGCAATAATTAAAGCTACCCCCGGCTCACCAACTCTACTCATAACGTGCGTTGCCCATTCCACAAACTTTTCAGTAAAGCTCCCTGCAAATAGCTGCCAATTCAAAGCAGAATATAAGATATAATTAAGTTTAATCATTCCTCGTTAACCTCCATAGTTTAGATTAAGGTTTAAATTAAAGATCAAATTTAAGTTTAGCATTTTGATGTCAACATTTTCACAAGTTCTATTTTTTTCTGCAGTCGGCAGTGTTTTTTCTTTAGTTGGAGGTTTAATTCTACTCCAAAATAAAAAGCTTGCCAAAAGCCTGGCGCATTATGGCGCACCTTTTGCAGCCGGAACTCTTCTTGCGGCAGCATTTCTAGATTTGCTCAAAGAGGCCGGCTCCGCAGGTCTAAACTTTGCACTCGCCGGAATCATCACTTTTTTTCTGCTAGAAAGATTCTTAAGCTGGTTTCACCACCATCATCCTCACGCAAACTCCAATACAAGTCTCAAAACAAGCCCCAACACAAACTCCAAAAAGCTAAGCTTAAATAATGCTCACAAACATGACCCAAAAATCTCAATGATCATTATCGGAGACACCCTACATAATTTTATTGATGGCTTAGCAATTGGTGCAGCTTTTCTTGTTTCACCCCAAGCCGGAATCGTTGCCTCGCTAGCTGTTGCCGCTCACGAAATTCCGCAAGAAATAGGAGATTTCAGCCTCTTGCTTAGCAAAGGTCTGCCGCGGCGCAAAGTTCTAATTGTAAACTTAATTTCTGCCTGCGCGGCCATTATTTCTGCCCTTCTAATTTTTCAGCTTGGTTCTAACTTTAAGCTTAATACGGGCCCAATTCTAGGCCTAGTTGCCGGAATGTTTATCTATATTGCTGTTTCAGATATTATCCCTGAAATTCACAAAAAAAGCTCTTCTAAAGATGTTAACATTAGCGTCTTGCTTCTAATTATTGGAACTCTTTCTGTAGGCACTTTTTCCACCGTGCTACATTCTAAATTAGACACCAAAAAAGTTGAGCCAAGCTCTGAATATAAGCGCCACTAGAAAAAACTCCTTTTTTCTGCTAAACTTAAAAGATACTTTTAGCGCGGAGTAGAGCAGTGGCAGCTCGCGTGGCTCATAACCACGAGGTCGCAGGTTCGAGTCCTGCCTCCGCAACCAAAATAGATTAGTCACCCTTCTGGGTGGCTGATCTATTTTTATTATGGAGTCTAGATTCAAATCCAAAGGTTCGGCGGATGTGAGCTTAGCGAACGAAGGAGCGACGAGCGTAAGCGAGGGAAGCGCTGTCCTGCCTCTGCAACCAAAATAAATACCCTAGTCGACTGGGGTATTTATTATCTCTGTTATCATCTGCTACAATCATAAGCATAATACTATGAAGCACCCTAAGCTCAAGATACTCGCTGTCTCTTCCCTCCTCCTTATAGCCACCACAACTGGCTTTTCTCTCCTTCACAAAGATTCCATCTCCGCTCTAGACAATAACTTCTCTAACGGTATAACCGTAGATTCTACTCTAGACACTCCAGACGCTAACATTGGTGATACTATCTGTGATGATGGAGCCGGACACTGCACCCTTCGTGCTGCCATCCAAGAAGCTAACGCTAACCCAGATAACTCCACCATCCTCTTCAACATCACCGGCACTCCAGACTTCACCAATAACTCTCAAAACGGCTACACCATAGCTCCACAATCCGCCTTACCTAATATTACAGAACAAGTCACCATCAATGGCTACTCTCAACCCGGAGCCCAAGCAAACACTGCCCCAGCCCCGCAACCACTCAACGGAACGCTCCTTATTGAGTTGGACGGAAGTGGAGCGGGGAGTGGAGCGAGCGGGCTGAATCTAGTCAGTGACAATTCTAGGTTACTCGGTCTAGTCGTTAACAGTTTTTCAGGAACAGGCGTCAGCTTTTCTGCCAGCAATTCATCCATCGAGGGTAGCTACATCGGAACAGACCCGACAGGGCTTTTAGACAAGGGTAATACCGGCAATGGCATAGGAAGAGCGGGAACCACCATGCAGCACGATACAGTAGGTGGTGTGAACCCTGGTCAACGCAACATAGTCTCTGGAAACGGCGAAGCTGGTATAAACAGCAATACCGGTTCATCGGATTGGGTTGTGAAAGGTAATTATGTTGGCCTCGGTGCCGACGGATTAACGCCTATCCCCAATAGCTATGTTAATGGGCCCGGTGGTCTCTCGCTGGACAATACTGACGGTATTATTGTAGGAGGTTCAGAGCCTGGTGCGGTCAACGTCATCTCTGGCAACGGAGCCTTTGGTCTTTTCCCAGATAATACAGAAGATTTAGTAATACAAGGAAATATCATTGGCCCCGACTGGAAGGGTGACCCGATACCATCTAGCCATCAGTTGGGCGGGATAGGTTTTCCTCCTATCAATGGACCATTCATCAACACGCTTGTTGGAGGGACGAACGCCGGAGAAGGTAACCTCATTGCTCATAACAAAGGAACGGGTATATCATTAGTCTCGATATACTTTGGCCCGACGCATGTTGGCGATCCAAACTCAATATCTATCCTCGGAAACAAGATATTCAATAACGACACCAATAGCAGTTACGTACTTTCTGAGTCTGGGCTAGGTATAGACTTAGTAAGCGCCGACATGATGACAGCAACTCTTACCTCCTCCGGCCCCACCCCTAACGACCCCACCGACTCCGACACCGGCCCCAACAACTACATCAACTTCCCTATCCTAAACTCTGTAACCCAAGATGGCACTAACGCTACCATTAACTTTAACCTTGATGCTGCAGATAGCCCTACAAACCAATACCGTATAGAATTCTTTGCTAACGATCAAGCAGATCCTTCTGGCTACGGAGAAGGTCAAACCTTCTTAGGTTACACTACAGTATCTAACGGTACTAACCAACTAGCCAACCTAACCCTCCCATCAGGACTCAACCTCTCAAACAAATCCATCTCCGCAACAACCACAGCCATAGACAACACTACTAACTCAGGCTTCGGTTCTACATCTGAATTCAGCCCTATAGTACTAGCTTCTGTTACCAACCCACCCACAAACCCACCCACAAACTCTAACCAAAGCACTAACACCAATACTAACCTAGCAAGTACCGGTTCTAATACCACTGCCTATGCATTATTGGCCGCATCATTACTTTTAGTCTCTACAATACTGCTAGTTAGAAACAGATCTAGTTTCTAGCACTACGCTCTACCACCTTAACAACAGTAATGGCTTGAACCCTACGCCTTCAATCTCTTTTTCTATGTGTCCTATTTTATGCCGTAGTATAAGCTTAATGCTTATCAGCGCAGTGAATTTTCTATAAAAAAGAACCAAAAACACCCCCAACGCCACCTAAGCTTAATCACTAGCTTTGTTAACTCTCTAGCCAATAATCTCCGTAAAATCTACACCTAAAAAAAGTTCGCAGCTCCAAAATCTATACTCCAGTGCGGGTTAAGTTCTTAATCTTCGCAGTTCTTCTTTGCCCACTTTTTAAGTTCTTCAATAACTTTTTTTAGAGCTAGCGTTTTTTCCGTAACTTCATATTCTGTGCGTGGCGGAAATTCATCAAACTCTTTTTTGCTGATCAACCCAAAACCTTCCAGCATCTTAAGCCGCTTAGTCAAAGTTCTCGGGTTAATCCCATCAACTCTTGATTGCATATCACCAAAGCGTAGCGGCTCACCAGAACTTGCCAAAAGAGTCATCAAAATCAGCACCGACCAACGATCACCAAAAATCTCTAAAGCCCGTTTTACCTCTTGAAAAATCAAGCTGCTCTCGTCATTTTCTTTAGAGCCGCCTGCCCTTGCATATCTGTCTTTAATCTTCTTAACCATCTTAAGCTTAACTCCAAACCAAAACCATGCTTTACAAAGTATAGTAACATAGATTATTATACATTATTAGTTCTATTTTAAATTAAAAATCATCAATATAAAATTAAGTTTAGGGTAAACAAAAAATAATGAGCATTTTATCTAATCTATCCGGCCGCTTTAAAAAAGATCAACAAGCGAGCGGGGCGAGTTCTAAAAATCATAAAAAAACCAAATTAATTTTAGGAATTCCAGAAGAGCACTACAACAACCGTTGGAAGATTCTAGCTGTTATGTGCCTTTCGCTTCTAGTAGTTATGGTTGGAAACACTGCGCTTAATGTGGCCTTGCCAGTGCTTAGTAAAGCGCTCAATGCCACCAACTCAGATTTACAATGGATGGTTGATGCCTATTCACTGGTTTTTGCTGGACTCCTCTTTACCGCTGGAGCCTTCGGAGATCGCTTCGGGCGCAAAGGAATCCTACTTGGAGGCTTGGCCTTATTTGGAACAGCCTCACTTTACTCCGGAACTCTCGCCGAAACTTCTACCGCTCTAATTGCTGCTCGTGCGGCTATGGGTCTTGCCGGAGCAATGATTATGCCAGCCACACTTTCTATAATTACCAACGTCTTCCCAACCAAAGAACGTGCTAGAGCCGTTGGAATCTGGGCCGGAGTTACCGGAGCCGGTGTCGCCCTCGGCCCACTTCTTACAGGTTTCGTACTCGAACATTTTTCTTGGCACTCCGTCTTCTTAGTTAACCTTCCAATCATCCTAATTGCCATAATCGCCGTTAAAGTTCTAGTTCCCAGAACTTCAGATCCAGAACACAGCAGCATCGATCCAATCGGAGCCATACTTTCAATTGTTGGTCTAGTTTCAATTGTTTACGCAATTATCGAAGCCCCAACTCACGGTTGGCTTGCCGGCACAACCCTGGGCATCGGAGCTCTAGGCTTAATCTCTATGATCTGCTTTGTTTTTTGGGAACTTCGCACAAAAAGCCCAATGCTCGACGTGCGCCTCTTTAAGCGCCCAGCTTTTGGAATCAGCTCACTAAGCTTAACTCTCGTCTTCTTCGCTTTGATGGGAATGTTCTTCAGCATCAGCATCCTCTTCCAATTAATCTACGGATATTCTCCACTGAATTCAGCGGTTAGAACCCTACCAATTGCATTTACGATGATGGTTGGAGCTCCACTTTCTTCCGTTCTAGTAGAAAAGTTAGGTAAAAGAAGAGTTGTTTCTGCCGGAATGCTCATCGTTGCCGTGGGAACATTAATGCTTTCTACAATTGGAGTAGATTCATCTTACTTAAGCTTAGTGTTCGGAATGATTGTTCTAGCCTTCGGAATGAGCATCGCCATGTCTCCAACCACAGATTTGCTAATGTCTTCAGTTCCTAAAAATAGAGCCGGAATGGGTTCTGCTATGAATGACACAACTCGTGAACTTGGTGGAGCTCTCGGAATCGCCGTTCTCGGTAGCTTGCTAGCCTCACAATACGGAACCAAAATCTCTGGCGTATTTTCTGGTTTGCCAACCGCCGCTAAAGAAGCCGCCGAGCAATCTCTAGCTGGAGCCATGGCCGTCGGTCAAAAAATTGGCGGAACTCAGGGCGCAGCCTTAATTCGCTCTGCTAAAGAAGCCTGGATTAGTGGTTACCAGTACTCTCTTTTGGTTGGAGCCGCTGTCATCGCCGTAGCCGCTGTCATCGCATTCTTCGGTTTGCCAGATGTTGCCGACGATCACAACGATCCAATCCCAGAAGAAGGCACCTTCGAAGATTAAGCTTAATCTAAACCCAAACCCAAGTCCAAGTCTAGATCTAGGTCTAAATCTAAATCTAACCCTAGAGTTGTTCTTCACGCACATACAACCTCAACTTCTGCCTCTCAGCAAAAAATCGCGCGCACATATATAAAGAAGAGCCATCTAAAAGCTCCCATTTCTACATAACGCCACCAAAAGCTTGAATAGATAGTTATAATAGCTACAATCTTTGCTAATGTCACAGATTAAGCTTAGGAACAGCATAACTCAGCTCTACCCAGCAGGTTGCAGCTACGCTTGTTTTGCCTTTGTAACCGGCTTAACCTATATCGAAACAATTCAATTTATAGGAGCCGAGCAGAGTGCTAAAACAATTTTTATGATCGGAGATTTCTGCGCTAAGCTTAATCAGTTTGGCTTAAAATATCATTACAAACATATTAAAGATAAGAACGATCCGTTCTTCAAAAGCCTCCTTCAAAAAGAAGGCGCAATTGTCTTAATTGCCAGAAGCAAACTCCACCCAACTGGGCACTACTTAGTCCACCACAGAGGGCATTGGATGGATCCGTGGATCAATATTTCCAAATCTAACTGCGACGTTTCTAAAGCCAGATCTGGCTACCGCAAAAGATTACCCTCAAGACCAATGTACGTAGTTTACCCAACCTCTACTTAAGCTTAGCGCATCTCTCGATAAGCTCTTTTAAATTGTTTGATAACTTCCTTATAGCCATTTTTTTCGACGTAATCCCAAGCTTCCTTGTAAGATTCTGCGTTTCTGTATGTTCTGGAGCTATGGATATCTCGTTCAAGTCTCTCTGGCTCTTTTAAGTAATCCAAGTATATGGCTTTATGAATTGCATGAACCTGAATATGCGCCAAAGTATTCTCCGAGTAATCTTTCCCAAAAACTTTTGCCCAATCAGGCTCCTTCATGAACGGATATTTGGTGTTATCTTCACAGATTCTGTGAATAAGCTCATGAGTTAGCACATCAACAAAAGCATCTGGTTCATTTCGTGTTCCAATAACCAAAGGGTCGCTAAAGGCAGCAAAGAAAGGTGCAATATAGACATCAATATAGTTTTGCTTAAACTTAAGTCCAGTTACTTTTTGTATTGCACGCAGAATCTTTTTTTCATATGGATCCCATGCTTTTTTATAATCCTTAACTCTTTTCTTGGTAACCTCTGGTGGAGCAATCGGCACCTCTATGTTTAGACCTTTTCTGATATGCCCAGAAGCCGCTTCTTCAAGCAACCAAGAATACTCGATTCTAACTTTGGGAATTCTACTCATAAACGTAAGTTTAGCATAATTATCAGCTATAAGCAGTGAATATTGGCACTCTTGCACTGTGAGTGCTAGTTTGCTAAACTTAAATGTGTAGTTAGCACTTGACTATCTAGAGCGCTAACGTATAAGATTAAAAGTAAAGATCCTCGATCCTGCTCGACCTTGTCGAACCGGTCAAGGAACTGAGCATCCAAGAAGAAAGGGTATAAATTATGGGAAAAATTATCGGAATCGACCTCGGAACAACCAACAGCGCAATGGCTGTAGTTCAATCCGGCAAACCAGTTATCATCACAAATAACGAAGGAAATCGCACAACACCATCAGTTGTCGCAGTTAAATCCAAAGGCGGCAAAGAAGAACGCATCGTAGGATCTTCTGCTGTTCGTCAGCGTGTAACAAATGCCGAAAACACAATCTACGGAGTAAAACGTTTAATCGGGCGCAAGTTCACAGATAAAGAAGTTCAAAAAGATATTGACCTAATGCCCTATAAAATTGTAAAGGCAGGAAACGGCGTAAAAGTCCAGATGTCTGGCAAAGATTACTCTCCAGAAGAAATCTCTGCCATGATTTTAACTAAACTTAAAACCGATGCTGAAGCCTTCTTGGGAGAACCAGTAACAGAGGCTGTGATTACAGTTCCAGCTTATTTTGATGATTCACAACGTCAAGCAACTAAAGATGCCGGAAAAATCGCCGGGCTCGAGGTTAAAAGAATTATCAACGAACCAACTGCAGCAGCTCTTGCTTACGGGCTCGATAACAAAAAAGAAGAAAAAGTCGCAGTCTTCGATCTTGGAGGAGGAACATTCGATGTCTCAATTCTAGAACTCGGCGACGGCGTTTTTGAAGTTAAATCTACCAACGGAGACACTCACCTAGGTGGTGAAGATTTCGACCTTCGCATTGTTAACCACTTTGTCGATGAAATCAAAAAAGAACACTCTACCGATCTCACCAAAAATCCAACTGCCATGCAAAGGCTTAAAGAAGAAGCCGAGAAGGCCAAAAAAGAACTTTCCACGGCCCAAACTTACGAAGTCAACCTACCGTTCTTAGATCAAGGAGCCGATGGCCCAATCAACTTTGAATACAACTTTACACGCGCCAAGCTAGAAGATTTGGTCTCAGACCTAATCGAAAAAACAGTTGAGCCATGCAAAAAAGCCCTCAAAGATGCTAAGCTTAACAACTCCGATATTCACGAAGTCATTCTTGTAGGAGGAATGACCAGAATGCCGGCAGTTCAAGCCAAAGTTAAAGAGATTTTTGGCAAAGAACCCAAGCAAGGCGTAAATCCAGATGAGGTTGTTGCTATGGGCGCTGCAATTCAGGGTGGAGTTTTGCAAGGAGACGTTAAAGATGTTCTGCTTCTAGATGTAACTCCGTTAAGCTTAGGAATCGAAACTATGGGCGGAGTTTCTACCAAGTTAATCGAAAGAAACACCACCGTTCCGACTTCAAAATCTGAAACCTTTTCAACCGCTGCAGATAACCAGCCGCAAGTCGAAATTCACGTTTTACAGGGTGAGCGCGAAATGGCAAACGACAATAAATCTCTCGGAAAATTTGTACTCGATGGAATTCCACCAGCACCACGCGGAATCCCACAAATTGAAGTAACATTCAACATCGATGCCAACGGAATCCTTAATGTCACCGCAAAAGATAAAGGAACCGGCAAAGAACAAAGCATCACCATCCAAAATTCCGGTAACCTTTCTAAAGATGATATCGAAAAAGCTCAAAAAGAGGCCGAATCTCACGCCGAAGAAGATAAAAAGAAGCGTGAAGCAGTCGAAGCCAAAAACAGCTTAGAAAACGCAATCTATCAGGCCGAAAAAATGCCCACTGAATTCAAAGATAAAATCTCTGAAGAAGACGCCGAAGAAATCAAAAAAGCCGTTGAAGCCGCTAAAGAAAAACAAACTTCCGAAGATAAAGATGAACTTGAATCCGCAGCCAAAGAACTCTTAGAAAAGATTCAACCAATCGCAACTAAGATGTATCAACAAGCAGCCGAAGAAGAATCCAAAAAAGCAGATTCAGATTCTAGCTCTGACGATAAAAAAGAAGAACCCCAAGAAGCCGAAGTCGTCGACGAAGAAAAAAAGTAGTTAAAGAACCGCGGCTTGTCATTCCCGCGGAGGCGGGAATCTTAGATACGGTTTTAGGCAAAGACTCCAAGCAAATAATCTAAAATCCCCAGCTAAGCGCGTCATGGCGACATGCCATGGCTGGGGATGACAAAACTCCGGTTCCACGCTAAACTTAAGTTAAGCAAACTTAGAAGATCTTATGAAAATTGTTTTAATCAGCGGCAGTAGCCGACCAAACTCACAAAGTCTAAAAGTAGCCAAGTGGATTCAGGCTAAACTTAAGTCCGACGCCAGCTACAAAGAACTAAACTTAATCGATCTCGATGGCTTAAACTTAACGCTAGATCCTAATGAATTTTGGGCAGGCAAAAGCGATAAAGCTAAGCTTATGGCCAGCATCTATTCCCAATTCGAAGAAGCCGACGCCTTCATAATCATAACTCCAGAATGGGGCGGAGGAGTTCCGCCGGCTCTGCGCCAACTAATCTTAATGTCTGGAACATCAATGTCACACAAACCAGCTCTAACCATTGGAGTTTCCGCCACACCAACCGGAGGAATTCGCCCGATCGAAGAACTCAAACACTCCACCAAAAACACTCGGTTTGTCATAATCCCAGATCCAGTTGTAATTACAGAGGTTCAACAAGTTCTAAATAATAGGCCAAGCAAGCTAGATAAATCTGACGTCTACACAAATCTAGAACAAGAAAAATACTTTGTCAATAAAATTGATTATTCACTCAAAATTTTAGAACAATACGCCAAAGCCTTAAAACAAGTTCGAGATTCCGGAGCTGTAGATTACAAGAACTTTGAATTCGGAATGTAACCTACTTAAGCTTAGCGCAAAAAAGATCCTACATCCGGTAGGGGATCCCAAAATAAAAAAATAGTTCCTTGAGCAATTCGACCCCTAAAGGGAGAATTGAATCGAGGATCTCTATACAATTAAATCCGACAATCTATCAAAGAAGTCTTCTCTTTTTGATTTAAGCCTATCTATCAATTCATCTTTGTAAGATCTTCTCCAGCCCTTAAGCTGCTTTTCCCTTTGGTAAGCCTCATCTCTCGTTGGATATTGTTCAAAGTAGACTAGTTTAGTGCAGTTATATCTACTAGTGAAACCAGGGATATTCTTATTCTTGTGGCTCTGGATTCTATTGAAGATATCATGTGTAACTCCAATATACAGCACAGTGTTGTGCATGTTGGAGATTATATAGATAAAATACTGTTCGGACATATGGCAATAGGAAATTAAGTTTAGTTTGGTAAAAAGATGTGGGAGATCCTCGATAATATTCTTCTCGTTACTCTCGAAAGAATATTTCAAGGAACTACTTTTGTATTATACAGAAAAGTAAAAAGCTTAAACTTTAGCAAGTCGCGCTCTAATCACAACCCGACCATCAGCAGAACCCTTCAGTGTGCAAGTATAAAGCGTCATGTACGGCTCCTCTCCTTCTGGTAAAGGATCTTCAATCTCCACCTGATCTGGCTTAATCCCAAAAATATCAAAAATCTCATACTTATATCTTGCCCCATCAAAATCCACCACAATTGAATCACCAACCTTCAATTGATCCGTATTATAAAAAGGAGATTGTTTAATCGTTTCTTGCGGAGTATTTCCACGAATCCAGCGGTGCGCGCTAATAATAAAGTTTCCACCAATTACCGGATTCCCACGTTCCGGAAACCTGTGCCAGCCGTTTCCAGCGTGCATCGCCTCCGCCCCCCCCGTTCTCAAAGCCACATTAACACCCAATTTCTGAATATAAACTCTGTCGTTTCCTTTTTCTGGAAGAGTTCCGCTCAAGGCTTTTTCTACCTTACCACGGTTTAAAACCGGAGCCAACTTCGGCGCAAACACTAAGCTTAATATGTAAAGTCCAGCTCCTAAAAAAATAAGCGGAACCACGCCCAGCGCAATTCTTTTAAACTTCTTCCGCTTAGAACTCTTCTTGCCTAAAGCCGCATCTTCAATCATCTAAAAATTCCTTTTCTTCTTATCTATCTTGCTGAACGGTTGGAGTTTGCAAAGCTTCTCTAACTGGCCTAATAAGCGGAATGTCTTCTAGCCCTCCGAGTATCCATAAAAGTAGAGCAATCATGACGGTTCCACCAACAAAAACCCCAATGCCTTGCACAACAGATTTCACAAACGTAAAACCAAGCGCAGATTTTTTATCAACATAACCAAGTTCATAAAACTGCTGCAACTTCTTCCCGAGCTCTAAGGCCTCTTCTTCAGATTTTTCTGCTATTTCTTTGGGGGTCTTTTTCTGGCCGTTCATCAAACTTAAGTTTAACACATCTGCTATAATTCTAAGCTTAAATTACAAGTCTAATAAACAAGTTCAATAAACAAGATAAGGATGTTTTCTGTAGCTAAAAAATCTTTTCATAAAGTTTTTAAAAGGCGTTTTGCTCGCTTTTTTGCCGTTGGAGTTTGGAACACAATCGTCGATCTTACAGTTCTAACTCTCGTTGTCAGACTCTTTGATATTCAGGCCAAAGAAACCTTAAGCTTAGTGCTGGCAAATTCCGTTGCCGCAACCTGTTCTATAACCTCTAGCTTTTTGCTTAATCGCTATGTTGTTTTTAGAGATGGCAAGAATCCAATTCAAAAAAAGAAGGTCGCAACTTTTATTGCCGTAAGCTTAATTGGAGCCTACGGAATCAACAACACCATCCTAAACTTAACAGTTCTTCATGCTCCGTGGTTGCATGATTTCACTTATTCTATTATTAAACTTGTTAACCTTGATGGCGTCTTTTCTAAAAACTTTATTACCATCTTTACAGGCAAAGCTATTGCTGGCTTAGGTTCAATGCTCTGGAGCTTTTGGGCCTACGGCAAATTCGTCTTCACCAAAAAAGAAGGTTAAGCTTAGCCCCATTTTTAGTCAAGAAAAAGAGTTTTCTGTTGCTCTAAATCATGCTATAATTAATAGTTCATGACAACTATAATAAGTGAAGCTTTAAATACTGTATCTAATTCCATCTCTAAAATCTCTTCAGCCTGTATCCCAGAAAAAACAAGAGAGTGGAGTAGTTCAGCCAAACTCTTTTGGTATGGAGCCATCGGCAATGCAACCTTAAGCTTAATGGATCTTACCAGCTACAAAGAGGGCGGCGCAGGTGCTCTGGTAAACGGAATCCATAACGTTAGCGATGTTTTTGCCTACGGAGCAAGGTCTCTAGTTTCCACTCTAAACCTAAAAGAAAAGACCACCCAAAGAACGCTCACAGCTATAAATGGGCTGGCCTTAACAGCAACAGCACTAGTTACTGCAAAAGCAGGAGTAGATCTTGCTCACAGTAATCCTCATATTATCGAACCTCAGGCAGCGGGCTTAAGCATGGCAAGTAGTTTTGGAAACTTCGTGATTGCTTCTGGGTTAGAAGAAACCGATCGAGACGACGACCACACTGGGCACGCTCATGGCCCGGATGATCTTTGCCCTCAAATAAAAGCCAGAGAGCACGGCCACAATCATGCCAGTGCAGATGCCGCCGCAAGTTTAATCGCATCATCTGGAATCTCCGCCGCAGCCATAACTGGAAACTCAAAAGTTGACCTCATCGGAACCGTTCTAGCCGGAGCATATTTCATCTGGGATATTGGCAAGCATATTTGGTCTGAAAGAAAAGAGCACAATCACAGCCACAACAACCACAATCACGGGCATCATCACTAAACTTAAGCCTTCCGGAGTCAATGGCGATCAAACTAACCCCAAATTCGTCTTCACCAAAAAAGAAGATTAAGCTTAAGTTTTCCAATCTTCTGGAATATGATCTGGGATGTCTACAGAAAGAGCGAACCCTTTCTTTACAGGCCCAAGTTGCATAGCCTGAATTGTAGTCTTGAGCTTATCTGGCTGGGCCGCCTCTGGCCAAACTTCTCCCAGCCAAGCATCAGGGTCTATTGTTACGGTTGTGATTCTGCTAGCCTCTAAAAGCTCTGCAGCAATAGGATCAGCCTCTTCTGGGTTCAAAAGGTGGCATTGTTTACAATAGAACACATAATATGGAACTGTCCCTCCAATGAATAAGACTAGATCTTCTCGACTGACCTCAATAGGGTGTGAGATTCCTCCAATACTGGGACATCTTGTTTTAAAGGTTTTGTGCATATAGTTTATGTCCGATAACCAACAGAGGTTAAATCTGTTATAATTAAGCTTAACACATATGACAGCAAAAGAGATTCGACGCGCATTTTTAAAGTTCTTTGAAGAAAAGGAGCATCTCGTAGTTCCGCGCGCCTCATTGGTTCCGCAAGATGACCCAACCACACTCTTTACCGGATCCGGCATGCAGCCAATGGTTCCATATCTTCTCGGCGAAGAATACCCTGGCGGAGTTAAAAAAATCGCCGATTCTCAGGTCGTCTTCCGTGCCGTAGATATCGACGAAGTAGGGGATAGCGAACATCTAACCTCCTTCGAAATGCTCGGCAACTGGTCTCTTGGAGATTACTTTAAGAGCGAACAAATCCCCTGGATTGCCGAGTTCCTATTCGATGTTATTAAGCTTAACCCCAAACGTGTCTACGTCACCGTTTATATCGGCAACGATAAGTTCAATATTCCTCAAGATTCTGAGGCAATTCAGCTCTGGCAGCACGAGTTCCAAAAACGTGGTGTCGATAACAAAGTTGTCGAACTAGGCTCATCTCAAAACGGAGATAAACTTGGCATGCAGGGCGGGCGCATCTTCCTTTACGATGGCAAAGAAAACTGGTGGTCTCGCGGCGGCGATGAAGCCGGAACTCCCATCGGCGATCCATGCGGGCCATGTTCCGAAATGTTCTTTGATTTCGGACCAGAATACCACAACCCAGATTTAGGAAAAGCGCATCCAGCCTCTAGTTCTGCTCAATTTTCAGAAATTGGCAACAACGTTTTTATGGGCTACCGCAAAGAATCAGATTCCAAATTCGTTAAGCTTAAGGCTCCAAACATCGATCAAGGAGCAGGTTTAGAACGCCTCGCAATGGCTTCTTTAGGCAAACCAGATATTTCCGCAATCGATCTTGCCAAACCAATTAACGATCAACTCGAACTCATTTCTGGCAAAACTTATTCCCAAAACACCAAAGCGTTTAGAGTCATTACCGATCACATCAAATCTGCCGTTTGGCTAGCAACCGATGGAGTTATTCCGAGCAACACTGGCCAGGGCTACGTCCTTCGCCGCCTAGTTCGCCGAGCAATTAAGTTTAGTTTAGATTTAGGTTTAACTCAAAATGTTGTCGCTCAGCTAGCTCCAGTTGTTCGCGAAATCTACGCAGAAGATTATCCCGAAGTTCAAAAGAATTACGACTCAACTCTTTCCATTCTAGAAAAAGAAGAACGCATCTTCCGCCAAACTCTTCAAAAAGGATTAAAAGAGCTAGAAAAGATTTCAGGAACCCTCTCCTCAGAGGTAGGGCAGAGCGAGGGGCTCTCCGGCTCCGACATCTTCAAACTTTACGATACCTATGGCTTTCCACAAGAATTAACCGTTGAGGAATGTGCTCTGCGCCGAATTAAGCTTAGCAACAACTGGAAGGATGAGTTCAATTCCGCTATGGAAGAACAGCGCAATCGCTCTAGAACCGCCACCAAAGGAACCTTCAAAGGCGGGCTCGGAGGCCAAACTCTACAACATCGCAAATACCACACAGCAACACACTTAATGTACCAAGCTTTGCGCGATGTTCTCGGAGCTCACGTTGTTCAGCGTGGATCTAACATTACAGAAGAACGCCTCCGTTTTGATTTTTCGCATCCAGAAAAAATGACTCCCGAGCAAATTACTAAAGTTGAAGAAATCGTTAACCAGCAAATCCAAAAAGATCTCCAAATTTCTTGGGCCGAATATCCTACAGAACAAGCCACAGGTCCGCTTGGCGCGCTTGGCCAATTTGGCGATCGCTACGGCAAAACCGTTAAAGTCTATTCAATGAAAGATCCGCAGTCTCCAAAAGATGAACGCCCGTTCAGTTTCGAAATCTGTGGAGGCCCCCACGTCGAACACACCCACGAACTTATCGAAGACGGCAAAAAATTCAAAATTCTAAAAGAGGAATCCTCCTCTGCCGGAATTCGCCGCATCAAAGCCGTTCTAATCTAAACTTAAATTTATGAAGCTTAAAACGGATCTTCTTCTAGAAAGATTTCTGGCAAAAACAGATTTTGACAAATCAACAAATTCCGCAAACTCTAAAAATGCACTAAGCTTAATATCTAGAACTCGCCCAGGCAATCAAAAAGCTACCTTCATCTTCGCACCGTGGCAATCTGGAGAAGTTATGCAAAAGTGGATTATGAAGCAAGTTCCAAAGAATCATGATGTATATTCCATCTCCCCAAAATCACTCCTACTCAAAGATCCAAAGCAAACTACCAAACAGTGCAAAAGAGTTTGCCAGCAAGCGCTAAACAAAGTTTTAAGCTTAAGCAAAAATTATTCTAACTTCAACATCGTAGGCTTAAGCGTTGGAACCGGCATTGCAGCTTATGTTGCCAATCGTCTAGATTACTCTAAGCTTAATTCTATAGATCTAGTCTGTCCAGGCGCCGAGCTCTCTACATCTTTATGGCTAAGTTCTAGAACTAAAAATCTTAAAAAGAGCTACGAAGAACAAGGGTTTAAGCTTAGCAAAATTCAGAAGATGTGGTCTGAGCTAGATCTGATAAACAATCTAGGGTTTGCAAAAAGAACACCGCTCCGAATAACCTACAGCAAATCAGATACGGTCATCGTTCCCGAGCAAACAGAAAAAGTTATTGCTAAGCTTAAATCTACCAAAACCAAAATTCTCAAGATCAAAAAGAACAGATTCTTTGGGCACTACTTAACGATGTTCTGGGTTTGGCTCAACTGGCGAACAATTTATCATTCAGGCAAGATAAAATAATTCTCTGGCCCTTCTTGTTTGGATGGATGTGATCAAAAAGCAAATCTTCTTCTTTACCCAAAAAAAGGGAGTAGATTTACAAATTCCAGCTCTAAGTTATTGCACAAATCTTCAACTAACTTGTTAAACTTAATTATTGTTTTGTTGGAATATTGAATCTCTGCGTCTTCAAGTTCTACATTTTCTTCAGTCGAACAAATTAAGCCTAGCACAACAACTCGCTTAAATTTAGATTTTGCTAAGCTTAATAATTCTAAATAATCTTTTTCAAACTCTTCAAATTCCGGTTCCAATTTATTGCCAGATTTAAGATTAACAATCGCCGCGCAGTCATTCACGCCAACTCCTAAAATTAGAACCTCCCCATTTTCTAGAACCTTAAGTTTAGCAAGCGCATCCTTAACTCTAGAACCAACCTCCGCCAAATTCTCAAAACCATTAAGCTTAATAAAAACGGAGTTACTATCCCCAAGAATTAGCCAAGCCACATCTCTAGCCATTTCTAATGCGAGAACTTAACTTTGTCCGGGTCGAGAGAAGCGTGCGAACGCACAAAGTTTTTACCGTCATTGCCTAAGCAGGTTGCTCCAACTATCGATCCGTTCGGCAGCCTAACCGTGCCATGCGGAGTAAGGGAGGTAGCCGTACGTACAATAATATTTCCACCTTCCTCCTCTATTGTTGGAGGGTGATCTTCTGCTCTAGCATGCAAAATTACATACGCATCAGTGGATCTTCTGCGAGGTGGTTTTCCAAACCCTAGTGTTTCGGCGAATTGTTCTATTAGCTTTTTACGCTCCGACTCTATCTTTTTTTTGCCCGCGCTTGGCGTTATTTTCAACATACTTAATCATCTTGCTAGCAATATCTTTTTTAGTAATTTTTTCTGGAGTCCTAATACTCGCGCTACTATTAACCTCCAAAATCAAAGGTCCGCGAGAACTCCTCATCATATCCACTCCGCAAATTGGCAAACCCATAACTTTTGCCGCCTTTTTTGCCGCCTTCTTCTCCTCTTCACTAAGCTTAATCTTTTTACCTTCTCCACCTAAATGCGTGTTGCTTCTAAAGTCGTCATCCAAACTCTGGCGTTTAATGCTGGCATAAATTCGCCCGCCAATTACTAAAACACGAATGTCAGTTCCGGCACTTTCTTCAATAAATTCTTGAACCATAAAGTTGACGTTCTCAACATAAAAAGCCTGCATTACTGCTTTTGCCGCCTTCTTAGTTTCCGCCAGAACAACGCCTTTGCCGTGCGTACCTCTCAACGTTTTAACAATATACGGTCCTTTTCCAAAAGCATCCAAAATATCATCTGTGTCAGAATCGGAATTTGCAATAATTGTTTTTGGAACTCCAACTCCAGCCTTAGCCAAAAGCTGCATGCTTCTAAGCTTATTTCTACTTCTATTAATCGCCAAAGAACTCGCCGCCACATAAGTTCCCTTCATCTCAAATTGCCTTAAAACTGCCGTTCCATACTTTGTGTAACTCTGGGCAATTCTCGGAATAACCGCATCGTAACCAACCAACTCCTTACCCTTATAAAAGATTTTAGTCTCGCCAGATTCAACCGAAAGATAACAGTTCTTATAGCTTTTGATATGGCAAATGTGGCCACGTTCTTTTGCCGCCTCTCGCAACCTCTTATTCGTATAGCTTGCTCCGCCTAAAATCAAAATTTTCATAATCCTTTGCCTCCTCCTTCTAGCTTAAGCTTAATATCTTTTCTACTTTTTCCAAAATAAAAACTTCTTGCCGGATCCACAATAAAACCACCTTGCCTCAAAGTTCTTCTACCAAGTAGCAACTTATATCTTAAACCCTCTCTTTTGGTTAGAGTAATATCAGTTTCAAAAACCTTTTCACCAAGCAGAATATTAAGCCTAACCACAAATCTAGAATCAACCAAACCGCTAGTTGGCGCAACATCAATCTTTCTAAACTTATCAAATTCCTTTTTTTCGCCATTATCAAAAACAACCTCCAAAACTTCAGAACCCTGCCCACTTTTAAGCTTAGTTTCTTGAATGTGCAGTGTAGACCAATAAGCTCCGGTATCCATTTTGGCTCTAGTTGCCTGGCCAGATTCCAAAACGCCGGCCCACTCACGCCTCCCAATTTGCCCAGATTGCTCTAACTTTGCATTCTTGCTAAGCTTAATTTTGCTTGCCTCCCTTTCTGCAATTCTAGATAAACCTCTGGCATAGGCCGCAATCTTTTCACTTACAAAAGCTCCACTTTGAATTTGTGGAGAAGGGTTCGATTCCAGCACAAAAATCTTGCCACTTTTTTTATCTTCAACAATATCAACTCCGGCCACACTCAACTTTTCTTTCACAGCAGTCTTTACGGCCAAATCTGCAATATCTTTTGGAACTTCTTCCGCCAACTTAAGCTTAGTATCAGCTCCTTTAGAACTATTATTAAGATGTGTTTTGCTTTTATCGCCAGATCTAAAAATCGCCATTTCCGCTCTACCGCCAATTACCAGAACTCGCCAATCGCCGTCATTTTCTATATATTCTTGCAGAACAAAAAAGGTCTCTTTTTGGTATTCTGCACTTAAAACCTCCCTCAGTCCCTGTTTAGATTTAACCAAAAAATTAAGGTTGCCTTTTCGCCCATCGATTGCCTTACAAACCAGCGGAAGCTCTAGTTTAAACTCCGCACTCTGCAGCTGCTTAAGCTTAGCGTAAGAATTTAAAAGCTTAATTCCGCTAGTTGCCGAAAGTGTAGTGGGGGATGGAATTTCATTTACAGCCCGCAAAAAAGAATAACTCAACTTGCTTCCACCGAAGCTCTTTTGCCAAACTCTATCAATTAGCGCAACCTCATTAAGCTTAGCGTACCAGGCAATACTTCTGGCAAATTCCTTATACCTTCCGGCATCGCGAATAACAATCAAATCAAATTCTTTTAGATCTTGCCCAGTCTCCCTCTTCCAGATTTTAGAACTACTTCCATCCGCCAAGAATCCCAATTCCGAAATTGCCCAAAGCTCTAGCTCGAATTTTTCGCCGTCTAAACTCTTGCAAACCTCATCTGCAAAGCCCTGCCAATTTTCTGCCCTCTTAGATTTTGGAACACTCGCAATTAAAATTAAAATCTTTTTCATATTACTTAACTCCTTTTTATAATTCCTCAAAAAACTTGCTAACAGCTCTCATTTTTTCCAAAACAAAGGTTCCTTCATCCAGCATCGTCTTTTTATTAACTTCCAGAATGTAATGCTTTCCGCTCTTTTTATCAACCAAAACATCAACTCCACAAAGCTCACGGTTTAAAGCTTTTGCCGCGCTCACCGCATCTCTTCTAAGCTTAATACTAAACTTATTTTTTGAGATTAACTCCGCCTTTGCGCCTAAAGAGGTATTGTTTCGATGATCTCCTTCTACCGCACTTCTGTGAATCACCACTCCAACCCTATTACCGGTAATTAAGAATCTATAATCTCCATCATTTTCAACCATTTGTTGATAAACAAAAATCCGATCTGCGTTTTCGCTTAAGTTTAAGATTTCTTTAAGCTCCTTTTTATTTTTAATAAGATAATTTCTGCTGCCGATGCTTCCATTCGCATCCTTCATAATTAGCGGAAATTCTAACCAGAACTTTCCACTTTTAAGCATCTTTTTTACTTCTGGCTTGGCGGCAATAATCGTATCCGGAACCGGCAGGTTCTTTAAGCTTAGCGCTACAAGTTCCGTCAGTTTAGAAAAACTTTGCAAATTAGCATTTTCAGAATTGACAACCTTAATTCCCCAAGAGTTTGCCGCCACGGCCACAGCCGTAACTTTTTCTTGCGTTCTAGTTTTTAACCTCCGAATATAAATTGCTTTAAATTCTTTTAGATCTCGCCCGCTCATGCTTTCGGTAATCTTAAGCTTAGAATTCTGAATCTCAAAAATTAGATTCTTCAAACTCCCCTGAACGGCAACATCTTCACCCTCAGAATGCTCGTTAACTTTTTTAACAAAGCCAGCAAAATCTAGGCGCCTATCCTTTTTATACGGAAAAAGCACCAAAACTTGTTTATTTTTTGATTTTGAACCACCGCTTAACATGCCTATAATTCTAGCACATCAGAGGTAAAAAAGTCAATATGATTTAAGCCTCAAGCACAGGCTTAATCAAAAACTTCAAATTTAATTGGCTCAAGCCCAAAGGCCTTAAGTCTAAGCGCATCGCCAACTCGCTCTGCAAACCTAACACGACGCTTAATTGCTGCCTTGATGATGTCTCTGTTCTCTATGTGGGTGAAAAGCCCCTCCAACAATCCTGGGGACACTGCACATAATCTTTCCAAGTGTACCAAGTAGTGGGCGACTGCATCCTCTGGGCCACTTCCACTCATGCTGCGCTTAATAGCATTCTCAAACGCATTTCTGTCTACACCACTAAAATCTTGAGGATTGCTTGCTCCAATCAATAAGTAATCGGTCAGGTTGTAAAGATGATCGTTAAGCTTAGGTCCGATCTTGGCGGTTCTATCCTTCTCGCCAAAAAGCTCATCTTCTTGAGCTTTTCTTCCAGCATTTAAGGCTGCTTTAGTTGCTACGGCCAGGAACCCACCATAGGCACCGCCACTTTTATCTTCAGGGTCCAGGTGAGTTAACAGCCTTCTGCCCCCACCGTCATTTGCTACATATATTCTACCTGCCGTGCTAGAATATCCTTTACCCTGGCGCCTTCTGCCAATATAAAGTGCTGAATCATCTAGCTTCGGAAGCTTTACCCCCCCCAACACTTCTTTTATCACCGCACTTTGCTCTTCGCAACTGTAAAATCGGGATGGATCACTAGTATCAACCCCGGCGATTTCTGGAACTATATTAAAACTTTTTGGCATAATAATCTCCTTCTTTTGTAAAGATTATACTCTTTGCTAAGCTTAATTAAAAACTTAAGCTTAATAAAGTTCTTTTTCTGCGTAGCATAGATCCCGGCCAGAGTTTATGCTGAATTAATTTCAGTGCTGGGATGACAAATAATGTGAATGAGATCCTTCGATTCCGCTACACTCCACTCAGGATGACAGGGTTAGAAGTTAAGCTTAAGTAATAGTGTAGGGGCGAGAGCGACGAGCGACGTAGGGATCCAAAAGTAAGATAAGGGCTCTTTCTTTCTGACTGGATTCTTCACATACGTTCAGAATGACAGTGGAGGAGTATGAGTCTAACATCTTTTTGTCATCTCGAGCTTGTCGAGAGATCTCCCGAATACAATTTAAGTTTTTGTGTTACAAAACTGCTCGAGGTAGCAATGGGATCTCTCCACTCTGCTTACGCTCCGGTCGAGATGACAAAGTAGCGCTTACCTAAATAATCCGCGTTTTTTGCTAGATTTAAATTCCTCTAGCAAATCTTTTTGCTTTTTGCTCAAATTGGTTGGAGTCTTAACCCTAATTGTTACAATATGATCGCCCCGGCCGCTACCTCTAACATAAGGAACACCTCGACCACTAAGCTTAAAATCAGTTCCACTTTGCGTACCAGCCGGAACTCGCATCTTAACCTTTCCATCAACCGTTTCTACCTCAATTTCTACCCCAATCGCCGCATCAACCATCTCCACCTCTTCTGAAGAAAGAATCAAATTACCCTCTCTTGTAAACTTTTTATGAGGCTTAACCCTAATTTCTACATACAAATCTCCTCTAGAACCATCTTCGCCTATTGCACCTTTGCCGCTAACACGAATTGCCGCACCATCATCAACACCTTGCGGAATACTAAGCTTAACCTCTTCTGTTTGCCTAGTTCTACCAGAACCATGACACACCGAGCAAGGAACCTCCGGAACCTGACCATCTCCATGGCAAGTTGGGCAAACCTCATCTTGATTAATCTGCCCAAACGGAGTGCTAAAAACTTTGTTGATGTGGCCTTTGCCATCACAAGTTGGGCATTTTTTAAGCTTAGAACCAGGCTCCGCCTTTGAACCTCCACAGTGCTCGCAGGCCAGTTCTGTAGTAACATCAATCTTTTTTTCAACTCCAAATACCGCCTCTTCAAAACTTAAAGTAATTAGAGTTTGCAAATCGGCCCCACGAGATTTCCGCTTTCCGCGGCCTCCGCCAGCTCCACCCCCACCAAAAGCACCCCCAAAAAAGCTGCCTAAAATATCATCTAGGCCTAAATCCGAAATATCAAAGCTGAACCCGCCGCCAGCTCCACCAAAATCGAACCCACCAAAACCAGCTCCGCCTCCGCCAGCTCCACCTGGGCCTCCGCCACCGTTAACTCCAGCATGGCCAAATTGATCGTAGCGCTGTTTTTTTTCTGCATTGCTTAAAACTTCGTAAGCCTCGGCCGCCTCTTTAAACTTAACCTCATCGCCGCCTTCTTTATCCGGGTGGTGTTTTACGGCGGCTTTTCTAAAGGCCTTCTTAATTTCATCTGCCGAGGCACTTTTCCCGACCCCTAAAACATCATAATAATCTCTTTTTTCTGCCATATTTTGAACACATTCTCCCGAATTTACGTGTCACAGCGGAGCGTCACGTTTTCAGAACTTAGACTTTAGATTCTAACACACTAAGCTTAATTCTAGCACTCTATACACCAAAGTGCCAAGAGATCTCTGCCCTAATCTAGAGCCGTAAGAGTAACGAACAAAGTATGGATTCAGTGGAATAAGGATTTTTGATCTTTAATTGGATTCTTCGCATGCGCTCAGAATGACAGCGGCGGAGATTTAAGCTTAGCCCTCTTATTCCCCCCCCCTTTTTTCTTGGGGAGGTGGCCTGAAAGGCCGGAGGGGGCTTTCTCCTCTCCTTCTTTTTCACCCTTCCCCTAACCCCCGCAATAAATGCGGGGCAGGCTCCTCCTCTCGGGGGAGGGGGACTGCCCTGCGGAAGCTACGCTTAAGCTTGGTGAACAATCTAAATCGTACTAGCTCGCTCCATCCTCGGGCGAACTTTTTGGACGATCCTGGGACGATCCTGGAAGGCTCCAAGAGATAGCTCCAAGGGATAAAGGTTGCCAGTAATTAAGCTTAACTTTAAATCCAAGATCTCCACCTGCGCAGGGATGACGAAGAAATGTATAGGAATGACAAAAAGGCTCTTCCTTCTTGCCAAGATTCTCTTCAAAAATATTTAAACAACTTTAAATTAAGCTTAGCCAGTAGTTCCAAAATCTTTTTAAGATCAGCAAGATTACAATTCCGTACAGACTGACGATAACCTCTACTGGGTATTTTTTAAAGAAGCCTTCAATCCGGGCTCCAAATTTGCCCCTTAAGCTTAGCGCTCCTTCTTCCAAAACGTATTTTAAGCTTAAAACAAAGGTCGGAATTGTCACAATCCAAGCCGCCACGCAGTATAAACAAAGCGAGCCAATTGTATAAAGAGTTTGGTAAATCAGCCAACCAACAAAAATCGAGCCAGCCAAAGTCCCTAGCAAAAAGAACCTCCACCACCATTTTTCTAAGTTTTTAGCTCCAGCCAACAAAACCATTCCTACAGAAATAACAAGTCCGTATCCAAAAATTCCAAAAGTTGGATTTGGCAACGTAAAAATACTTGCCTGATCAGAATTTATCACCGGCGAACAAGCCACAATTGGGCTAACGCTGCAACTTGTAATGTGGTTAGGATCTTTCAAAAGCTCAATTTTTTCTATCGTCAGAATTCCTGCCGCCGCCAAGCCAACAGCTCCAAACAAAAGCATTAAATACGGATAGGCTACTCTAAAATCTTTGCCGGCAATCATTTTAACTAAGCTTAATTCCGCCACAAACAGCACGCCAAGCAGAACATAAAAAGCCCCGATTGAACTTCTAGTGTAAAAAATTGTAATATAGCTAAACAGCAAAGGCAGCACGGTTGCTAAAAGCTTAAGGTTTAATCTTGATTTTAAATCTATCTTCTTCATAACAGGAGTCCTTTTCTTTTCAAGTATTAACTTAAATAGTAATTCTAAGCATTAGTTACAGTATAGCAAGATGCAGCCAATTTGCACTATAAAATCGTCCAATACTTGACATTAAGCTTAAGTTTTGATACAATACCAACCATGACAACATATACACAGCACAAATCTGGCCTTGGAGTTTATAATAACCCAAATCTACAAGAAAGGAACCGAAGGGTGAGGCGCTTAATAGCATCACTAGCGGCCGCTACTGCGCTTGTGCTCGGTGGGCCAAAGATTGTGGATTCGCTGAATGGCCCAGAGTGCTCGGCCGAAACTCATGAGGTAGTTGTTAAGTCAGGTGACACATTCTTTGGGATAGCAAGCGACGTTCCCGGTGGGGCAGAGCTTAGAGTAGTCCAGGACGAGATGGAAAAGGCTAATCCTGAAGTTTCACCTAGCAAGCTTCAGCCAGGCCAGGTATTAAACGTACCCGATAGATGCTAGCTACGACAGGTAAGTTTTAGTATGAGTGTTGAATCAACCTCTGCTGGCCTTAGAGGCACAGACTCTAACTATCTAAGCACGCTCAGGAGCGACCACGGTGGCCACACAGCTGCCAGAATCGGCCAATCTGCCGCTAAAAGCTATCTCTTAAAAAACTCGACCACTAAAGCTAAGCCTAACGCTCTAGCGCTGGTTGGGGCTCTAGCTGCGACTGTATCAGTCCTAGTTACAAACCTTGGAGGTTGTGCCACGGCTCTTTCTAACTTTGTTGATAGATTCAATCCGTTTAACTAAAATCTTAAACCACTAAACTTACTAACCTTCCAGCAACGTAAACCTCTTTTTTAATTTCCTTACCATCTATCCAGTTCTTAATTCTAGAATCTGCCTTAGCTAAGCTTAAGATCTCATCTTTCCCCGCATCAGAATCCACCTCAATTTCTGCACGAACCTTACCATTAATTTGCACGGCAATTATCATCGTATCCGTTGCTAGATATTTATCATTCCACTTTGGCCAAGTATCTTTATGAACTGTTGAACTGTGCCCAAGATCTTGCCACATCTCTTCCGCAATGTGCGGAGCAAACGGAGCCATGCACGCAACTAGATTCTGTAGCGCACTTTGCCAAGCCTCGCATTTTCCAAAACTTTCATCTTCCAACTTAAGCTTAGAATAATCATTCAAGCCTTCCATCAATGCCGCAATCGCAGTGTTGAATCTATCACCCTCAATATCTTCTGTAACTTTTTTAATCATTTTATTCTCAGCAGATTTAAGCTTAGCTTCAACTTCCGAATTAAGCTTAGTCTCGCTAGATTCCACAAACTCCTGCACAATGTTCCAAACCCGATTCAAAAAACGGTAAGTTCCCGGCACACCTTGCGGATTCCAACGGATATCAAGTCCAGCAGGAGCTGCAAACATTAAGTAAGTTCTAAGCGCATCTGCACCGTAGCCACTTTCAATAACCTCCAAAGGGTCAATACCATTTCCGGCAGATTTAGAAAAGTTTGTTCCATCGCTACCAACAATTTTTCCGTGATATAGCATCTGCTTAATCGGTTCTGGATTATCTACAAGCCCGATCTTGTTAAAGAATCTTGCCACGAATCTAGCATAAAGTAGGTGAGCGGTGGCATGATCGGCTCCGTCGTAAAAATCTATTGGTATCCATTTATCCGCCGTCTCACTTTCAAAAATCTTCTCCTGATTGTGCGGGTCTAAATAGCGGTAAAGATACCAACTACTATCAATATAAGTGTCTAAAGTATCAGTTTCGCGCTCCCCAACCCCACTGCATTCTGGGCAATCTACTTTAAGCCAATCTTTGGCGCGCGCTAGAGCACTGCGCCCATCTCCACTAGGCTTAAAATCATCAAGTTCTGGTAAAACAATTGGTAAATCACTTTCCGGAACCAAAACCGGTCCGCACTCCTCACAGTAAATAATCGGAATCGGCGCACCCCAATATCTCTGCCGCCCAACAGACCAATCACGCATTTTATAGTTAACTTTTTCTTCTGCCAAACTCTCAGCCTTAAGCTTAGCAACAACCTTCTCACGCGCCTCGAAAGAGGTTAAGCCGTTGAATTCTTCGGAGTTGACCATCCTTCCTTCTAATGCCATACCCATCAGCTTGCCTTCGCTTAGTTCAAGAACCTCAATCATCCCACCGCTGGAACTTCTTGAAATATACTCATCTCTAGTAACCCATTCCACCTCTTGGTCGTCTTTGTCCACCGCTAAGCTTAAATCTTGATCCAAGGACTTAAGCTTGATAAGAATTGGCTGACAGTAGGCAATTCTGTTGACGTCCTTATGCTTAGCAAAGAATTCCGAAGCAAAAACATCGCCAACTTCTTCTATGCTAGCTATGTCGTTGTAGCCAGTCTCCTCTATTAGCTCTCGTTCTGCTGTAGCTATCGCCTCTTCTCCTTCATCAATACCGCCCATAATCGGGGACCAGTTCGCTCCGCCCTTTGGCTTCGCTATTAGATACTTGTCTTCTGACGGGTGCTTAACGATTGAAGTTACCACATTTCTCTCTACGAGATCTTTATCGTCAAGATGCGGGTTTGTATCATCAACAAAGACGTTAGCAACCACCTGTCTGATTGGCAAGCCGAACTTCTTGGCAAACTCCATATCTCTCTCATCGTGGGCCGGAACACACATAATTGCACCAGTTCCGTATCCCTCCAAAACATAGTCTGCGATCCAAACAGGAATTTCTTCTCCATCTGCTGGATTGATAACGTAAGAGCCAGTGAATACACCAGTTTTATCTTTATTGGCTTGACGTTCAACTTCCGTTTTTCGGGCGCTAAGCTTGGTATATTCTTCAACTTCCTTCCTGTATTCTTCGGTGGCGAGTTCTTTAGCTAGCTCGTGTTCAGGAGCAAGAACCATAAATGTTGCTCCAAAAATAGTGTCTGGACGAGTTGTGAAAACGGTGATATCAGGAATGCCCCCTCCGCCTTCGGCACCTCCCCTAGGGGAGGACTGGTTTGTGCTAACCTTAAACTTAATTTCGGCTCCAACACTTCGGCCAATCCAGTTCTTTTGGGCAAGCTTAACACCTTCAGTCCAGTCGAGATCGTCAATTGCCTCTAAAAGCTCATCCGCATATTCTGTAATTTTAAAGAACCACTGCTTAACCTCCCTCTTTTCAATTACCGGATCATCAGCTTTATCATGACGCCAGCATTTTCCATCACTAGTAATTTGCTCGTTAGCAAGAACCGTCTGGCATTGATTACACCACCACTGCATTCTGGAATCTTGGTAAACAAGTCCATTCTTATACATCTCACTAAAAATCCACTGGGTCCATTTGTAATAGAGTGGTTGAGAAGAGTCAATTTCTTTAGTCCAATCAACTCCCCAACCCATTGCTGTGTACTGTTTCTGGTAGTATTCAATACATTTTGGGATGCTTTCCTGCGGAGAAATACCAAGCTTAATCGCATAATTTTCCGCTGGCAAGCCAAAAGAATCCCAACCTACCGGGTTTAAACTCTCAAAACCTTGCTGCCTCTTAAATCTTGCAAGAACATCTGGAATCGTAAAAGTGTAAGCGTGGCCAACATGGATTCCATCACCACTTGGGTAGTTAAACATTCCACTGGCCATATACTTAGGTTTTTTACTGCCTAGATCCGCAACGTAAGTATTGTTATTTATCCACCAGTTTTGCCATTTTGGCTCTATCTCTTTTGGGTTATATTGTTTCATCGTTATTTATTCTTAGGTTTAGTTATTGATTCAGATCCTGAAACGAGTTCAGGAAGACATAGGGAGAGTTCTAACTCCCCAGCAAATAACGAGTTTTAACAATTTTCAAAAACATATTAAGCTTAATTCTAACACATTCTACAGAGGTTGGCTAAGCTTAATCTACCAAATCTCAATTCTTGCTTCTGGTTTTAGATACATCTTACCCTCTGGCTGAACATCAAAAGCTTCATAAAAAGGAGCAAAATGGGGAAGTGGGCCATTAATTCTGAATCTATCTGGCGAATGCGGGTCAGTCTTAATCTGCTGCAATAGCCTCTCGTCTCTAATATTCTCGCGCCAAACTCCAGCCCAACCCAAAAAGAACCTTTGCTGCCATGTTAAACCATCAATTAGATCTGGCTCACCGTTCTTTTCAACATCTTTTTTAAGAGCATAGTAAGCAAGAGTAATTCCACCAAGATCAGCAATATTTTCACCCAAAGTTAAATCACCATTAAGCTTAATGTTAGCTAGAGCCTCAAACTCCGCAAAGTATTTGCTGTAAGCTCGGCCAAGTTTATCAAATTCTTTTCTATCTTCTTTACTCCACCAAGTTTTCAAGTTCCCATTTTGATCATACTTAGAACCCTTATCATCAAAACCATGCGTAAATTCATGCCCAATTACTGTCATAATTCCACCGTAATTTAATGCATCGTCCGCCTCGGGGTTATAAAAAGGAGCTTGCAAAATTGCCGCCGGAAAAACAACCTCATTATTTAGAGGATGAAAATAAGCATTAATAGTTTGTGGAGCCATCTCCCAGCGCGATCGATCTGTCTTTTTACCAATTCTAGCTAGTTGTTGTTGCCACAGCCAGCGGTTCTGAGCTCTTAAGTTTAGTATTAGCCTGCCTTTTTCAACTTTAAGCTTAGTAACATCACCCCATTTATCCGGATAACCAATTTTATAACTAAACTTATCTAGCTTTTTTAGAGCACTTTTCTTCGTCTTGTCACTCATCCATTTTAGATTCTCAATTCGCTCTCTATAAACCTCTCTAACATTTTCAATCATTTCCGAAACCTTAAGCTTATCTTCTTCCAAAAAGAACTCTTTAACATAAATTCGACCCAAAATATTGCACTCCGTGCTTCCGCCCAGTTCCTTTGTCAATCTAATTGCAAGAACTTCTCTCGGTCACTCTTCTTTAACGCCGTTCATTATTTTAAAGAAGAACCTAAAGTTCTCTTTTCTAAACTTTTCTGGCAGCATTGAGCTCCATGTTTTAAGAACTTGCCACTTTGAATACAGTCTTAAGATCTCTAAATCAGTTTCCGCCAACAACTCCGCAACTTTTGATGCGTAATCTAAATCGTGCACAATAATATCTTCAGAATCCAAACCACTTTGTTCAACAAATCCGGCCCACTTAAGCTTAATGTTCTTTGCATCGGTCTGCTTTTGCACCTCTAAAACAGTTGTCGGGTTATAAATTTTAACCGGATCTCGCATCTCGACATTAGTTTTGTGCAACTTAGCTAATTTAGTTTCAAATTCCAAAATCTTTTTGCCACCGTCTTTTTCTCTAAACCCAGCCAATTCAAGAATCTTATCAACGTGGCCTACAAACTCTTTTCTAATCTTTTTAGTTTTAGAATCTTGATCTTCATATAAACTTCGTTCACCTAAACTTAAGCCGCCTTGCGTCCACCACACCGCCTGCCTACTAGAATCCTTCCCATCCATACTAACGTAACCTTCAAGCGGAGTATCAATCCCTTCGCCAATCCATTTGGCATGCATATTGACCCATTCTTGCAGGTTCTTAAGCCCAGCAATCTCCGCAAAAAGATCTTCAATCGGGGCTAAGCTTAACCTCTCAATTTCTGCCTCATCCATAAAAGCTCTATAAGTATCAACCAACTTCTGCTCGTCAGAACCATCTTCCCAATCTTTATTTTTAAGTAGCTCATTAATTAGGCCCTTAAGCTTAACTTCCTCATTTTCTTTATTCAGGATATTAAAAGTTCCCCATGATGATTCGTTGCTCGGAATCGGGTTACTCTTCTTCCACCTCCCATTTGCAAAATTATCAAAGTCGTTACTAGGCTTAATCGCCCGATCTAAAAGCTCGGCATCAAAAACCGAATTCTTCTTACTTATTTTGGCAACTTTACCCATATTCAATTGCTAATTTTAGCATATTCCACAGGGTGCATAATCTAATTTTCTAAAAAGTACTTGTTTTTTGGATTTTAAAGTTCTAAGCTTAAATCAGTTAGAGCTACTCTTTTTTCAGATTGCCGTACCTAAGTCACTTAAAAACATTTCCTCAATAACAGTTCCCTGTAAATAATTTTCCCCAAAAAATATGCCCTCCTTCCGCTTTAAGTTGCTAGCCTCCGCTCTTATTCTGATAGCTCCGAGCCTGCTAAGCTTAAATACTTTTGCTGCGTCAACTCCCCTAATCTTAATTACAGAACTCCAAACAGGGCAGGGTGGCTCCGAATTCATAGAGATCGAAAACACCTCCGATTCCACCATAGATCTCGCTCAGTGGCGCCTGCAATACCACGGCACAACCTCCACAACTTGGTCTAACAAGGCTCTAACTTTTACAGATCCGCTCATTACGCTTCTCGATCCTGGCGACCGCGCTCTTTTTTCCGCCTCCGGATATTCGCCACCGAATTCCGAAGTGCTTGCTCATTTTCCGAGTGGCCTGGCAGATTCCGGAGGTTCAGTCCGTTTTTTGCCCTTAAGCTTAGATGAATCGCTTGGCAGTGTTCTAACTTGGGGAACTCCAGATCCACCAACTTGTTCTATCGCGCCCAAACATTCTGATGGCCAGAGCCTCAAAAGATTTCCCAGCGGAGATGGGGCGTTAGTTAACACTGGAATCTCGGGCGAGGATTTTTATGTTTCTAATTCACCCAGCCCAGATTCAATCGACGATCAAGATCCATTTTCTATCGACGAAGTTGTAAATTACTGCGGCAAGCCAGAAGAAATTTTAGAAGATCCTCAAGCACCCGGAACAACCCAAGATCCCGGTTCGCCGCCTCCACCCACCTATCTACCAATTCTAATTACCGAGCTTTTTCCAGATCCTGTTACACCCCAAAAAGATGAAGAAGATGAATATATCGAACTCTTTAATCCCAATTCCGAACCCGTAAACTTAAGCGGCTATAAGCTGCAATCTGGCCTCAATTCCACCTATTCTTACGTTCTAGGAGATCTAACTTTGCAGCCAGGCGAATATTACGCAATCTCTCGTAAAGATTCTAAACTTACGCTTTCTAACAGCTCTTCTAAAGCAACTCTGCTAGATCCCGATGGAACCGTTCTTTCCGAAGCCGAACCTTACGAAAAATCTTACCAAGCAATGAGCTGGCAACTTTACAACGGAATCTGGCAATGGAGCTCTTCTCCAACGCCATCTGCTCAGAATGTTCAATTAAGCTTAACCGCCACTACAACTTCCACTGCCAGCAAGGTTACCGCCAAGCCGGCTGCTAAGGCAGCCAAAAAAACTACCGCCAAAAAGGCTAGCACCAAAAAAGCTGCTACCACCAAGGTCAGCTCCGTTAAAAAAGAGACAGAACCAAGCTCTTTTACCTACACAGATGAGCAGGGCAACACTAAGCTTAAGCCTTACATCATTTGGGGAGCCGGCCTCCTCTTGTTTGGCTACGGATTGTGGGAATACCGCTGGGATCTACTCAACCTACTTAAACGTCGCAGGCAAGAAGAACAAAGCCAATCTTAAGCTTAAAATCCCAAAAAGAATTTTCTTTTTTAAATCTAGTTTGTTAAACTTAAGCTTAACAGTGCTTATACTTCTTCAGGCTCAGTCTGCCCTCACAAAATAACTGCTGAACAAAGCTCACAGCAAGCTCAATCTTTCGATCCAAATAACCTAATCTTAAATCCTAGTTCTAGCTCTGTGCGTGGGGCGGTTGAAGCTCTTGGGCCTGCTGGTTTTGGAGCCTACAATTTTAGCGGAGCCATAAATCTCAACTTTTTAACTCAACTCCGGCAAGAAATCGAGACTCGTGTCACCTGGTGCGATCCAGGTGGAAGTTTTGCCAATGTTCGCCAAGTTCGCGTAGATCAAAACCATCAAGTCTTTGCCCTTAAGCTTAGCAGCGAAGTTCCTAAAGTAGATCCCACCCAGCTAGAGCAAGTTCCGCTGATGATTACCCTAACTAGAGAAGTTCAACAGTTTGTGCAAACTTTTGGAGCTCAAGGTTTGCCGAACCTCACCAGTTGGCAGGCTGATGAAACTTCTTACCACAAGTATCACAAGCCAGATGGCCTAACTCCACATATGGATAATGCCCGCTTTCCAGGTGTTATTGCTATTGCTGCTATTTACGGATCCTCAACTTTTGCGGTTTATGATCGAGAACCTCTAGCCTACGGTTGGGATAATGAACTAGAGCAGGATGTTGTTACAGAATGGAACATTAAGTCTAAATTGGCAGTCCCAACAAAACCGGGCGATCTTTTATTAATGCGCGGAACCGACCTCTATGATGGAATGGGTTTAGATGCAAGGCCAGAACACGCCGTTGAAGATGCAACTCCCGGCAGAATCTCAATGATGGTCCGCGCCAACAAAAAACCATTCGACGCAAACTATGCCTTTACATACGCCAACTGGCCCCAAACAAAAGTTCCATGAAAGAAGAAGGGGAGCAGCAGAAGGAGTAGCTATGGCAAAACTAGTCGGAATCCTAAACTTAACCCCAGATAGCTTTAGCGATGGTGGGCTCTACCAAACTCCTGAGTTAGCTATCGCCAGAGCCACAGAGCTCTTCACTCAGGGCGCAAGCTGGGTAGATGTAGGAGCAGAATCTACCAGGCCTGGCGCGACTCCTCTAACCTCACATCAAGAATGGTCTAGATTAAAATCAATTATAGAGCCATTACTTGTCGCGCATCCAGATTCAATCTCTCTAGATAGCAAAAACCCACAAACCTTAAGCTTAGCGGCAGCACAAGCCGGAAGACTAATTGCCAACGATGCCAGCAATTTTTCTAACCCGCAAATGGTCGAAGTCGCCGCCTCTCTAGCTCTAACTTGTGTGGTTAGCCATATTCCAGATTCTGCTGGGGGCGATATTCAAGCCGCCCATTCAGGATCCAAAATGGATAGCATCGAACAAGTTGCCGATGAACAGCTCCAACGTTTTGAGCAAATGATTGCCGCCGGAATTCCCAAAGAAAACATTATTGCAGACCCTGGCTTTGGCTTCGGAAAAACTCCAAGGTTAAACTTAAGCTTAGTAGATTATCCTCGCTATGTCCCTGGCTTCCCGGTCTTTTTGGGCGCATCTCGCAAAAGCAGCCTTAAGTTTAGTCCGTCAACTGGTGAAGTATATCCAGATCTTCAAAATCTAACAAAAAAAGAACTAAACAATTGGCTAGATCTACGTTCTGCCGAGCTTGCCTTAGAGGCAGTCAAGAACGGGGTAGAGTACTTGCGAGTTCACAATGTTGCACTCCACGCCAAGTCTTTAAATGAGCTTAACTAAGCTTAAGTGTTTTCAAGCTTTACCATTTTAAGATACAATCTAAAATAGGATCTAAAAGCACGGTCTAAGATACGGTCTTATAGATATATTTATCGTATCGTGTTAAGTTCCAATTTCTACGCACAAAAACACAGTCTACGCAGAGATAGAGCACAGACAGCAAAAGGGCAAAATTTTTATGGCAAAGCAACAATCATCCAAACTTCCATCCGAACTTAAAGCAAAAACATCTTCCACAAAAAGCACGGCAAAGCGAGGCTTCTTTTCCAAAACAAAATCTTACCTGTTTGAATATACCGCATTGCAGATTTTTAGCGCCGCATTGGCAATAGTACTTTTTGTGGCAGTTTATTCAGTTTTTTCTATAATCTCCGGCAGCGCATTTTCTAAAAACTTAGCCGAAAGCTTAGCTTGGGTCTTTGGCTTCTTAATAGTTTTAGCACCGATCACAATTATTCTTTACGCTAGAACCAGCTCCGAAGAACTAAACCATCCACAAAGAGTTCATCAAACCTTGCGCCGCGTCGTCTACTTTATAACTCTTTGTGTCGGGCTTACTTCTGCCGTAATTTTCGCCATTGTTGCTGGCTATTCCGCCACTAGAGTCATCTTTGGGCTAGAATCATCCACCAACCTTCTCACCACTTCTGCCCCCAGCGCACTTATTGTCTTACTGCACATTTACTATTTACGATTAATCTTAAGGCATGTTCCACCAACACCAGAACTACGCCGTTTGAACCTCTTTCTTATGTTTACATTAAGCTTAATATTAAGCGCCTCAATTATGGGTATTGCCCTTGTTAACAATAAAGATGTCTCTAGCGATAGGCAAACGGTTAAAGATCTCCTTTCAACCAGCGAAGCAGTTCAGAATCAATACACAAGTAGTGGCTTCTTGCCAAATAGCGCTAGCGAAATCTTAAACTTAAGCCAGCCAATCAAAGATAAGTTCACCAACCAAACCTATGTCTACAAGCCAATTCTTTCCAATGGTTATGATGAACCTGCCGAGCCGCAAACCTATCTAGAAGATAACCAAAGCCAGAGCTCACAATCTGGCGAAGCCCAATCGAATGTCTCTAGTATTGGCCGTATCGCCGGAACTGGCGGCTACCAGCTCTGCGCAACCTTCCAAGCTTCTGCCGGGGCGCAGGAACCAAGCTCCAACATGATTGAACCAGCCTATCCAACAGATTACTACTCAAAAAATTATCTTCTTCAAGCTCATAACAAGGGCTACCAGTGCTTCGACTTTTATGCCTATTAAGCTTATGCTAAAATAAACCAAAACTAACCGTATAAACACACACCATGAACTCACCTAAACACTCCATTATCAACAAACTTAAATCCCACCCTCTCACCTCATCTCTTGCTTTAGCCCTAGTCCTTATCTCTATCTTAAGCTTAGGGCTAAAGAACTCCTTTCTCTCTACCACCAATGCCCTAGACAATAACTTCTCTAACGGTATAACCGTAGACTCTACCCTCGACACTCCAGACGACAACATTGGAGACGGTATCTGTGATGATGGAGCAGGCAACTGTACGCTTCGTGCTGCTATTCAAGAAGCTAACTCAGATCCAGACGCTTCTACCATCCTCTTCAACATCTCAGGCACTCCAGACTTCACCAACCACTCCCAAAACGGCTATACCATAGCTCCACAATCCGCCTTACCTAATATTACAGAACAAGTCACCATCAATGGCTACTCTCAACCCGGAGCCCAAGCAAACACTGCCCCAGCCCCGCAACCACTCAACGGAACCTTACTTATTGAGTTGGATGGGGGAGGGTTGCCTAATGCTAATAACGGCATACTACACTTTCAAGATGATAGTGATGACAGTATCATCAAGGGCTTGGCTCTGAACGACAATGCTGACAAAGGTGACGGCATACAGCTATTAGCGGATCGCATTAAGATCCAAGGCAACTACATAGGAACAAACCCTATGGGAAGTGCTGCAGAATCTAATACCGTGGGCATAAATACGTTTAACAGTAATCCAGACCGAGCAACCGATGTCCTCGTTGGCGGCCTTAACCCGGAAGACCGTAACCTTATTTCCGGTAACACTTCCACTACCCGGACTACTGCAACCGCCTCTTATCCAGGCCCTGGTTGGATAATCCAAGGCAACTACATTGGCGTAGGTGCTGATGGTCTTACCGGTATAGCTAATAGTGTGATTGACGGTAGTGGTACATTATCTATAGATAATGTACCAGACGTAATTGTTGGCGGCCCCCAACCTACAGCCATTAACGTTATTGGATCCAGTTTGGGCCACGGAATAGCCCCTCACAACTCCGACAACCTTCTCATCGAAAATAACTACATCGGCCTTGGCTATGACGGTACTACTATCCTGGGGAGCGGTAACACAGGTATTGGTACCGGCATAACCTTATCATCCTCACATAACGTAACTATTAAGAACAATCGTGTAGCAGGCTGGGATCAAGGCGGAATGGACATAAATTCCGACAACAGTGATCTGTCAATCGAGAACAACATAATTCATGACAACGAAGCTAACGGCATAGAAATAAGCGCTTCTGAAAATATTCAGGTTGTAGGTAATACTATATACAACAACCAAGACGTCAGTATTAGCGTATTTGGCATGTCTCTTTTTGGTATCGTCACAGACGATGTGTCCATCACTGGCAACAAGGTGGGTCTAGACATAAACGGGACACCGACTCCAAATAACCCCGTAGGCATAAATGTATTTGGCGACCCCACTAACGTCATTATTGGAGGCACTTCTCCAGCAGACGCCAACCATATAGCATCTTCAACTGGCTCCGGAATTACAACAATGGGCTTCGATGTTCCAGCTATGTCTCTCTCAGGTTCACCTCAAAAAGTCTCCATCCTCGGCAACTCCATCTACGACACTTCTCCAGCCTCAGACCCTAGCACTGGCGCTGGCCTCGGTATAGACCTTATGGTTGGCATAGAGACCGATTCAATACCAGATGGCATTCCCAACACCTACACCTCCTCCGGTCCCACTCCTAACGACCCCACAGACTCCGACACAGGCCCTAACAACTACATCAACTTCCCAGTACTAAACTCTGTAACCCAAGATGGCACTAACGCTACCATTAACTTTAACCTTGATGCTGCAGATAGCCCTACAAACCAATACCGTATAGAATTCTTTGCTAACGATCAAGCAGATCCTTCTGGCTACGGAGAAGGTCAAACCTTCTTAGGTTACACTACAGTATCTAACGGTACTAACCAACTAGCCAACCTAACCCTCCCATCAGGACTCAACCTCTCAAACAAATCCATCTCCGCAACAACCACAGCCATAGACAACACTACTAACTCAGGCTTCGGTTCTACATCTGAATTCAGCCCTATAGTACTAGCTTCTGTTACCAACCCACCCACAAACCCACCCACAAACTCTAACCAAAGCACTAACACCAATACTAACCTAGCAAGTACCGGTTCTAATACCACTGCCTTAAGTTTAGTAGCCATAGTCTTCTTGATTGGAGGTGGTGTGGTGGTAGTAAAGAGGATTAGTGGCCACAGCAAAATCCGCAACTAGCCAGATATTGCCCTCTGCCTTAAAACTTCATACAAGCAGGCAATTGTGCTGATTGCGATATTTAAAGAATCCGCCGCGCCCAGCATTGGCAACTTAATTAACTCATCACTTTCCTGCAGCCAAATTTCACTCAGGCCATATTGTTCGGCTCCAGCCACAATTGCAATTGGTTGCTTAAGCTTAAAATCACTTTCCCAATACACATTTTCTGTATGCGGAGTTGTACTAAAAATCTTTACACCATTCTTCTTCAGCCACAAAATCACCTCTCTAGAACTTTCCGCCACCGCCACCGGAACCGAAAACAAAGCCCCAGTTGAAGCTCTAACCACATTCGGGTTAAAAACATCCGTTACGGGCTCACAAATTATCAAACCATCAACTCCAGTTGCATCGCAGCCCCGCAGCAAAGTTCCTAAATTGCCCGGCTTTTCAATCTTTTCTACAATCACCAACACACTATCTTCCTTAAGCTTAAGTTGCCTCAAATTCAACTCTGGCTGCTCAGCAAGCGCTATAAAACCATCAGGCCGATCTCTATAACTTAATTTTGCAAAGATACTTTTAGAAACTTCCACAATCTCCGCACCGCCTTCTTCCGCCAGCCCAATTAATTCTAAATTAGAACTCTTCAAGAACCAATCCGCGCAAAAAACCAAACTCTTAAGCTTAATTCCGGCTTGTAAAGCTCTCTGATTTTCTCTAAAACCCTCAATCACAAAAAGCTTAGATTTATCCCGCTCTCGCTTTTTAAGTTGGAGCTTTAAAATCTGCTTTACTAAAGCATTATCTGTACTCGAAATATATTTAAACGGTCCCACAAAAAATCAAAGTCTAACTCGCTAAGCTTAATTATTATTTTTAATTCTTATTTTTTGAAGATCCCATCCGAATGCTTCTCGAAAGCCAGTTATTCGGAGTTCCTTGTGGCTTCTTAGTTAAACTCCCTTGGCTGATAAAATCATTAAACAAGAGCTGCAAACACCCCGCAACCGGCAAAGCAATAAACGCCGCAAAAATTCCCCCAAATGATGCACTCAGCATCACCACAATCAAAACAATCAACGGATTCATGCTTACCGCCTTACTCTGAATTCTTGGTTGAATAGTTGCGTTTTCAATCTGCTGGTAAATAAAGAAGTAAATTCCCAAAACTAAAGCCACCTTCCAACTTACAAATACCGAAACCGCAACTACTACTGCTGCACCTAGCGTAGCTCCAATTAGCGGAATTAGCCCGCAAATAAATACCGTTGCCGTCAGAACCAAAGGGTAGGGCAGTGAAGTTTTAAAGATCCAACCAACCACCAACATAGCCACTAAGCTTAAGGCCGAAGCAATCGAGGCCACCAAAACTTGCCCATTAAAATATCCAGTTACAACTCGGTACATCTTCTTTAATAAATCTTCGTGGCGTTCTTTCATCTGTTTATCTTTATAGCGCGCCAACATTCCAGCCAACATAACTGGCCCATCAACCAGCATAAAAAAGGTTAAAACTAGAACCGTAATCGTACTTACTAAAGCACTCAGCGCAGTTTGGGCACTTCTAAATGCAACCTCTCCAGAGTTTCCTAAAGTATCTTTTACCTTGTTGGCAAACTTTTCAGCATCATCTTCTAGCCCGTATTTATTGATAACTTGGCCTATTCTTGTTTCCCTTTTGCCTCGCATATCCTCAATATAACTGGGGAACTGGTTAGCAAAGTTCCCAACTTGCCGTGCAACTGGCGGAACAACCGTAAACAGCAAGCTTCCTAAAATCCCAACCACCAAAAGATAAGCAACCGCTACGCTTAAAGCTCTGCTACCTTTAGGCATAACTTTCGAAATCTTACTAACTGGCGGATTTAACGCAATTGCTAAAAAGAACGAAGTTAAAATCAAAGTTATCGGAGTTCGCATTTTGGCCACTAAGCTTAATAACAAAATAGTCAAAGCAGCCACAAAAACAGTTCTGGCCACAACGTACGGTCTAATATTTAAGTTTAGAGTTTGCGCCTCTTTATTGCCCGGCCTCATCTTTTCTTCCATTTCTATTCTTGCCTCATCAAACCTTTTGGCTGTTCGTCTAGTTCCAACTGTTCTGCAACAAAATCCCAATTAACTACCTGCCAAAAGGCCTCGATATAATCTGGCCGATTATTTTGATAATCCAGGTAATAAGCATGTTCCCAAACATCAAGAGCTAAAAGCGGAACGTCGCCATCCATAATTGGAGTATCAGCATCGTGCATACCCTTAAGCTTAACCTTCCCATCTTTATCCTTAAGAAGCCAAGCCCAACCGCTGCCAAAATGCGCCTTGGCCAAATCTGTAAATTCCGCTTTAAAATCTTCAAAACTTCCAAACTCTTTTTCTAGAACCTCCAAAACTCTTCCCTTTGGTCTATTCTCACTTTTTTCAGGATTTGGCTTCATGCACAACCAGTAAAACGTATGATTATAAGCTTGGGCGGCATTATTAAAGAGCTTACCCGAGCTCCCAGCAATAATATCTTCAATATCCAGACCTTTGAAGCCCTTAAGCTTAGCGTTTTCATCTTCCTCTAAAAACTTGTTTAAATTATCAATATAGGCCTTGTGGTGTTTACCGTAATGGTAAGAAAGTGTTTTGGCTGAGATATATGGCTCTAAACCATCTTCCGGATAGGGTAGAGTAGGGAGTTTAAACATTGTTCTTCCTTCTTCTTAAACTTAATCTTCTTAAACTTTAAGTCTACCACATGTAACTCACTGCGTTCTCCAAGCTGTTCTAACAGGGGCGTTGTTAAGTTTATATTTCGGCTTTGCTTGACTGTATAAACCACCTGGTATAAGCTCTAAGGTACAAAAACAAGTTAACGGAGGGATTCATTTCTAACTAAACGATATTATGGCAACATTTAGCTTTAAAAACTCAAAAGGTGTTACTTACTACCTATACACAAAAAAAGGAGTTCAACTTCGCGGCGCAAAAGATCCACGCAGCATTTACTTTTTTTCTAAAGATGCTAACCGCAATCTAGGAGAAGGTGAAGAGGTTGTACCTGAAGTTCCAGCAGGATACAAGGTTGAAGAATCTGCTAGAAACGGCTTCGTCTACCTAAAAAAGGCCTAGTCCTGTTTCTTTAAATTAAGCTTAAGACCCAGAGGCTAGCCTCTGGGTCTTTCATTGTTCTTAATTATTGTTCTCAATAATTAAGCTTATGCTATAATCTACTCCCGTAAGGCACTAATAAGGTACTAAAACTAAACTTAATTTAAATCTTCTCTTGGTGGTAGAGTAGGGTGGCAAAAAGCAAAAATAAACAAAGTTCTTATAACTTCGACACAATTGTGATCGGATCTGGCCCAGCCGGTTCTACCGCGGCAGAAATTCTAGCCGCCGCTGGCCAAAAAGTCGCCATTGTTGAAGCAGCCGAGTTCGGTGGAGAATGCCTCAATTACGGCTGCGTACCCACAAAATCGATGCTTGCCGCAGCTCATCTTTACACAGCTCTTAAAAACCAAAAAGCCATTACCAATTCTGGTATAGTTAAGCTTAGAATCTCTAAATTAGCCGCTTTTGCAGAAAATAACATTGCCCGAACCGGAGCTCACCAGCTTGCCGAGGAACTCTCAAATTCTGGCATCACAACTTTAAAGGGCAGAGCATACCTTATCAACTCTGGAGTAGTTGACGTTAAGGGCAAAAGCTACAGCGCTCGCCATATAATTCTAGCCGGAGGCGGAGAAGTCGCCGTTCCAAACATTCCAGGTCTTGATGGCCTCGATTATCTAACCTATAAAAACTTTTTACAAAAAGTTAAAGAACGTGCACCTAAATCCATCACAATTATCGGCGGGGGAGCCGTTGGCTGCGAGTATGCCCAAATTCTGGCTAGCTGTGGAATTAAGGTTAACGTTGTAGAAAAAGCCACGCGTCTCATTTCCGATCAAGAACCAGAAGCCTCTAAAGCGCTCCAGCTCCATTTTGAAAAACTAAAAATTAAGCTTTACCTTGGAGCCCGCATCAATTCCGCAACCGCTAGCTCCACCGGAAACCTCAAAGAGGTTGAAATCATAACCTCTAGCAATCAACAAGTAACTCTCAAAACAGATAGTATCATGCTTGCTGCTGGCAAAAAAATGCGCGATGGAGATGGCTTAAGCAATGCAGGAATCAGCTGCAACGAAAAAGGTTTTATCGCCACCAACCAGTTCTGCCAAACCGAAACAGAAAACATTTACGCAATAGGCGATGCAGCGGGGCCATACCGACTCACCTCCACTGCCCTACTTCAGGCTAAAATTGCCGCCAGCAATATTCTTGCCGCTAGCAAGAGGCGCAAGTTCTTAAGTTTAGATCTTTCCGTCGTTCCTACCACAATCTTCACAATGCCCGAAGTAGCCAAAGTCGGCCAATCCACTGCTTTTCTTCAACAAAACAATATTCCTTTTCAACAGGCCGTAGTCCCGCTTAAAGATGTTTCCAGATCTAACTTAGAACAAGATTACGGCGGTTTTGCCAAGCTCTGGATTCACCCATCTACTCGCAAGCTTCTTGGAGCCTGCCTAGTCGGCCCCGCCGCCTCCGAACAAATCTTAAGCTTAGCATTGATACTCCAAAATAACCTAAGTATTGATGGGCTTACTAGCACCATCTCCGTTTTTCCAACCTGGTCCGAAGCCATCAGTGTTGCTGCAGGCGAACTCTAAGTTCTCAACAGAAAGAAACTCTCAGGCTCTCTCATATCCAGCTCTTGTATGATATCTTCCCCTGTAGGCGCTTTCAACAAGCTCTCGATCACTCAAGCCCCTGGGGTCCCAGGTTTAAGTTCCCAAAAATCCAGTTCCTAAAACTCCAGATTCTAAAACGCTAACTATTAAAACCGTATTCAATATTTTCGCCAGCCTTCTTTATGCCTCCGCTCTTCACTTTTAAAACATCATCAGATACAATCAAGAACTTTTTTGTAACGTTTACAATCGAATCACGCTCAATTGTTCTAGTATTATTCATTAAGCTTAGTATGCCTTTTTTTTCAACATTAAGCTTAACCACAAAATAGCCTTCGCTTTCAAAAACAAAACTTCTAACTTCTCCGAGCCTTTTGCCAGATTCCGTTCTAACTCCAATTCCCTGCAAGCTAAATCCCGCCTCCGCCAGCTGCTTAAGCTTAGGCATATTATCATCTACTTCCATTATTGCATCTTCACTGTTAACGATAACTCCAAGCTTGCCCCATTCTCTAATATCATTGCTGTGCAAAACAGAATAATATTTTAAGCCTCTTGCCGCCACACTAAAGCCAATAATTTTTAAATCCTTTGGGTCGATAACTGGATCTTGCAAGCTCGCAATAGCTCCACCAGCATGAATGCTCATCACTTTTTTATCATAAATCGCTTCGCTTAAAATCAACATTTTTTTCTATCTCTTTTCTACTAGCGGAATAGCTTTTGCGCCACTATCAATTACATCCTGCTGGTAATCATCACGAATATCCGTTGCAATTCTAACATATTCAAAAGGGCGTTTAATAAAGTTGATTTCATAAGTTGCGTTCTGGCCTTCGGTGCTCATTGTTAAGAGTCCGTATCCAAAAAGTCTACCAGCCACATTTTGCCGTGCCTTAATATCTTCAATGTTCAAGTGGCTAATTACCTTTTTATCCGTTGCCACTAAACCGTTCTGCTTAATTCTGACCACATGTTCATTAGTTAAAAACATGCGGTTCAGCGAATAAATATATGCTCCAATTAGGCCAAACAAAACACTCATTGCTGCGAGCAAGCCAAAAATTCCGGCAATATCAGCTCCCGTTTCTGTTGTAATGCCAAACCAGCTGGCAGCCCAACTTTCTCCCGCCCCGTAAAGCTGAAAAAAGACCATAAAAAAGAATCCACCCACCAAAAGCGTTAAAACAGCAATAAAAATATACGGAACCTTACTCCGCTCAAACTCATCAATCAGTTTTTCGTTCTTACTTAGCTCAAAAGGTAAATTCTTCTTCATAAATACTAAGCTTAAGTATAACCTAAATCTTACTATAAAAATTCGATGTGCTAAACTTAAGGCTATATGGATGCGGCAGATTTCTCTCTTAAAGATCAAGACGGCAAAACCAAAACTCTTAAAGATTTTGCCGGAAGTTGGCTCGTGCTCTACTTTTATCCAAAAGATGATACCCCCGGATGCACAACCGAAGCCTGCAGCTTGCGTGATGCTAACGACGAACTTATCTCTCTCGGCGCTCAAGTAGTTGGAATTTCTAAAGATCAGCCCGACTCTCACCTTAAGTTTAAAGCCAAACATAAGCTTAACTTCACCCTACTTTCCGACCCAACCGGAACAACAATTCAAGCCTACGGAGCTTGGGGCAAAAAAATGTTCGGCCGCGAAGGAATCTTGCGCAAAACATTCATTATTAACCCAGCTGGCCAAATCGTTAAAACCTACGGCCGCGTAACTCCGCTCGGTCACGGAGAACAAGTTATCGCCGAGCTAAAAAACCTCCGAAACTAATTCCAGTTCTTGTTTCATAAAAATATCATTCAAACATTTTGATTAAGCTTATGTTAAAGTTATAACTATAGGTTTTATGAAAAGAATCAACTCTTTTGGCGTGGTAATTCTTCTGCTCGCTGTGTTTAGCGTTTGCTTAAGCTTAGTTACATCAAGAAATCGTGTTTACGCTGCTGCTAATGACATCATTATTAGCGAAATCATGTATAACCCATCTTCAGGCCTAGATGGCGATGAATACTTAGAGATCTACAACACCACAGGCTCCACGATCGACCTTTCTGGCTGGTGCTTTACTAGCGGAATTAACCTCTGCTTCAGCTCCGGAACAAGCCTCTCTGCTCACAGCTATGGTCTCGTTAGCTCTAATAGTGCGCAAACACTTGGCACTTACGGCAAAACAACTATTGGAACATACACCGGAGCTCTTTCTAACGGAGGCGAAACCTTAAGCTTAAGCGATAGTTCTAACAACATTGTTAACAGCGTGACCTATGATGATAACTCTCCTTGGCCAACGAGCCCCGATGGTAACGGCCCATCTCTCGAACTAAAAGATGTCTCTTCTGATAACTCTCAGCCAGCTTCTTGGGGCGCAAGCATTACTCCAACTCCTGGCGAAGAGAATTCTCTTGCCAACATTACACCCCCTACCATACATAATCTTACTCAGCCGGCCAGTATCCAAACCGCCTCTAATGTCAAGATAGTAGCTAGTGTAGATGGCGCAACCACCGTCAATCTAGTTTATAAAGTTATGTTTAATCCAGATCAAACTATTAGCATGATTGATGATGGAACCGGAGCCGATGATACCGCTGGCGATAATTTATATACTGCCCAAATTCCTTCTCAGGCCGCTGGTTCATTAGTGCGCTTTAAAGTAGAAGCCACAAATAGTGATGGTACAACATCTTCCCCAAGCAATTCCGATAGCATCAACTATAAATCTTACATTGTTGATGACGGCCAGAGCTCAACTCTGCCAATTATAAGATGGTATATCGACCCTAACGTTTATGATGATCTGGTTACAAATCACGCCTCTGATGATTTTTATGTACCAACAATCGTTGCAGTAGGCGATCAAATTTTTGACGGAGCCAAGGTTAAGGTTAAAGGGCAATCTAGCACTAACTATCCAAAAAAGAAGTTCACTTTTGATTTACCGAGCGGGCATTCTCTAGGGCCACCGTACTTTGAGCATCCTGTAGATAAGTTTTCTATCAACGCATACTTTCTCAATATGACCGATCTGCAAGAAAGATTAGCTTGGCTAGCTTTTTCGCACTACGGTTTTGATGATCTACAGGCTCAATATGTTAGAGTCCAAAAAAATAATAACACCGACACCAGTAGCTTCTTCGGCCATTATCTTATGATTGAAGGTTACGATAGCGAATGGCGCGAACGCACCAATCACCAACAAGGAGCTTTATATAAGCAGTTCAGCGATAAAAAAACTAGGCAAAGTGAAGATGATAGCGACATCATCTCGTTGCGTTCTAATTTACAAAACTTAACTGGTACCGATCTCAAAAACTACATTCTCGATAATCTAGATGTTCCAGAACTCATCAATTACGATGCGCTCTCAACTATTCTGGCAAGTCAAGATTGGGAATTCTATAAAAACCTTTACCAATACAGAGATACAGAAGGCACGGGCAGATGGAGCCTACTCCCTTGGGATTTAGACAATGCGCTTGCTATGCCTATCTTTAAACCAGAATCATCGCCGATATACTTTAATCTAGACCCACTCCACAGCAACAACGATCCAACCTACAATTCAGATCGCTTAACCCAGAATGCTATGTACCAGTTCCCAGAATTTCGAGATATGTATTATCGCCGTGTCGCCACCCTTTACGATCAAATCTATCAAAGCGGGCAACTTCTAAATTGGTATACAGATTTATACAACAAATCTAAAACAACAATTGATGAAGATTTAGTGGAATGGAAAGATGAAAAGTCCGCTCTCTTAAACTTAGCCTTTCCATCTGGGCTGCCTTGGGAATTTAGAGATGACTTCCCATTCAGCATTACACCAGAAGAAGCCATGAGCGGCCAATCTACAGCAGCAGTGCAGGATGCAGTTTTTAGATATGGTTATGGTAAATTTATCCAACAAGTAGAAGCCCAGCGCAGCAGTGGTAATCTCCCAAGCTCACAAGCTAATAACCCAGAAGTAATCATTAGTGAACTCAATTACAATCCCGCTACTAATCAAGATGACCAATACATCGAACTCTATAACCCTAATGATATTGCCGTTGATATCAGCGGCTGGCAATTAAGCGGAGATGTAAGCTTAACGTTACCACAAGGTTCAGTTCTTCCTGCAAAAGGCTATGGAGTTCTAGTTAAGAATGATACTCAATTCCGCCAATCTTACAGTGGTAGCCAAATTGTTCTAGCTCAGTACCAAGGTAGTTTATCTCAGCAGCCAGCCCATTCTTTAACCCTCTCTCACGCTAACCAAGTTTCTTCTTCTCTAAAATACGGAACTAATAATCCTTGGCCGAGTTCACCAAACACAAATGGCTTTAGTCTAGCGCTAGCTAAGCTTAACGGAGATTACACCAATCCATATTGTTGGGCACCAAGCTCATCGCCAGGCGGAACTCCAGGCTCTGCCAACACCACAAACCAAGATTGGGTCAATCAAAATATTGCCAAGTGTTCCGTAAGATCTAACCTTGCCAGCACAGGGCAATCCCAAACCTATCTACTGGCATTAAGCTTAATATTTATCACAACTCCGCTCTACCAATTGATTCACTTGAAGTCTAAGCTTAAATCGCTTATGATTAGTATAGAATAAAACCTAAAATGCTCAGCAGTGGCAGAAAGTGTAGTTACGTGAAACATGAAAATAAGTAAAATTAAGTTAATAATACTATCCTTAACCTTAGGTATTTCTGCCTGGGTACTTATTTCCGGAGGTTCAAAAGCCTTTGCCGCCCCAGCCACCTTTACGGTTACAAATACTAATGATAGCGGAGCCGGTTCACTCCGCCAGGCTTTAATCGATGCCAACGCCAACGGTAACTCTAGCGATGTAGATGTAATCACTTTTAATATTAGCGGAGGCGGCGTACAAACTATTAGCCCTGCAACTAGCCTACCTCAAATTACCGAACCTGTAGAGATCAATGGCTATTCTCAACCTGGATCTTCTGCAAACACAGCACCAAGCCCGCAGCCAATAAATTCAGTCATTACAATCGCCATCAACGGTGGCCCCGATGCAGGCGGAACTCAAACTAGGTTAGATATAGCCGCTACTGCACCAGGAACCATCATTAGAGGAATTTCTATGTACGGTTGTGGTGTGAGTGATCAAGAAGGCTGTGTTCGTACCGAAGCAGATCAGGTTGTAATTGCCGGCAACTTTTTAGGCGTGATGCCTGATGGCTCTACAGCAGGGAGTTATGAGATTTCCAGCGCAATTATCCAATACGGAGGTAGCAACTTAACTATTGGTGGAACCTCACCAGCTGCTCGTAATATCTTATCCAACAAAGAATTCGGCCAGCAAGCAGTTAATATTAACTCAAGCACTGGGGGAACAGTTATACAGGGTAATTACATCGGTTTAGCTAAAGATGGTATAACATCTTTAAACACTATCGGCGGGGTTGGGTTGAATACAAGTGCAGGAACTACTGTCGGCGGAGCAGCCAGTGGTACCATCAACGTCATTCATGGTACTCAAATTGCAGTACTTATGACCTCTAGTAATGCCGTAGTACAGGGTAACTATATAGGCACTGACTATACCGGTTCACCACGCAGTTCCCTATCTTCTGCAGGTATTGCTGTTAGTGCTGGCGGGCATGAAAACCTTATAGGAGGCACCAATCCTGGCGAAGGAAACATCATTGCTGGCACTAATGGTAGTGGAGTAACCATTGCCAGATTAACTATTAACGGAATGTTTGATGGTATATCTATCCATAACTCCATATTAGGTAATTCCATATACAGCCTAACACCAGGAGATAGCGGCGGAGCTTACCCATCGTTAGATGGCCTCAAGCTTGCCATTGTCTTTTCCCAAGCCATAGATAGTGATGCAGATTTTGTGCCAAACCTTTACGATGTCAAACCATACAATAACGATGTATCTGATGCCGATGTGGGTACAAATAATCTCATGAATCACCCTATTCTAAATACCGCCGTCCAAAATGGTAACCAGCTAGAATTTAACTACGATCTAGACACAGCCGATTCCCCAAGCAATCAATACCGGGTAGAATTCTTCGCTAGCGATTCTTCTGAATTAGGCACTAGCGGAGGTATGGCCCAAACCTTCCTTGGCGCAGTAACAGTTTCACCGGGATCAGCCCAATCCTCATCTATTACACTTCCGAGCAACACTAGTCTTAATGGCAAGATATTCTCTGCTACTGCTACAGCCGTAGATAACACACTGGCATTCGGTTATGGATCTACTAGCCGCGTAAGCCCAGCCATAAGCTTAACTTCCGAATCTAACACTACTACAAACACTAACACTGAAGGCTCACAAAACACCGGAACCAGCAACACAACCTCCACGGCTCAACTTGCTAGCACTGGTCAAAACACTAAGCTAATTATAACTGCCGCTATTTTGTTAACCATAGTTGGGCTTATTTCCTGCGCATACGTTGTTGTAAAGCCCAAAGCAGCAAAGTCAAAAAAGCGCTAAAGTCCAAATATAGAGGCCAAACATACGTCCAAGTCGAGCCAAGTCTGATAACCCAAAACCTAAGCTTAAAGTTAAAAAACCTCCAAAACTAATTAGCCACTGCTCGCAAAAATAAGATCTCTATATATGCAAGAAAGTACTGCAAGCCAAACTCTAGCAGTCATGCTTGCGGCGAGGCAGCCTCTTTTTAACTTAAGCTTAGAAGATCTTGAGAACATCACCGGCAAACACAACCTCCCTGAACTCCTAAGCCAAGAAATCGAACTTAAGTTTAGTAATTTTGTCAGCGATGAACTTGGTCTCAAAACCACATCCTCTTCCGGCGAAGAAATTTACAAAGCATTGATGGAACTAATCTGGCAGCAGAATGATCTAATTCTTACAAAATATCTTGGGCTTTCCAAAAGTTCTAATCTAGATCAGATTCTTAATGCCTGCATCGCCTTTGTCGAAGGTCTAAATCTTAAAAAATCAGTCTTTAAGCTTAAGCAAGAGGTCGCAATTAAGCTACTTAAAAGAACTCCGCCCAGCAACATTTTAAAACACCTCAACTATTCAACAGTTGAGCAACTTCTAAAAAATGAACCACTCGAGCAAGTTTACGGAGCGCTCCGTTTTGCTGAGGGCGATGAATGGCTGGCTAACTTTAATGCTCAATATCAAAATCTTAAGCCTAAAGATTTTACAATAGGGCAAATTCAAATTGTAAAAATGCCTCTCAAGTGGGCAGATCTTACTGAAAAATTTATCATCAAAAAAAAGCACAACATCACACACCTTAAAGAACTTGGCATCGTCCTAGTTCTAGAAACCAAGCAGCAAGAACTCGCCCACGGCATCGTTCTTAAAGCTCTGCCGCTAATTGTTCACTACTTTTATGAAATTCATCTTTATTCAAGCTTTTTTAAGCTTCAAGCCAAAGCTCTGCCTGCTTCCAAATTTGGCAAGATGCTTGCCGAAACAATTCTTGCCGACCCTAAGCTTAACTTCAAAATTGCCGGTAACCATATTCACTGGAGGGTTGTGCAGCGTTATTTTGGCAAGTTAGACGATGCCAAAAAGCATCAAGAAATATTTGAACCCCACCTTCAGCCAGAAGATTTGCATTGGGATAAAGCCGAAGAAACTTTAGCCAGAGCCATTCCAGAACTTCTAATTTGGGAAGATACTGATTTTGTAGCTAAACTTTACGATGGAGTTCCAATCAGCCTCAATTTGATGGATTTAAGCTTAAGTTTTGCCAACAAACTAAGATACAAAGAACATCTTTTTTATCATTTTAGAGAAAGCTTATGGAACGAAATCTTTGCCCGATACATGAGCCAAAAAGAACTAGAACACGAACTTTTAGCTAAGCTTAATAATTCCTTAGTTCTACCAGAACGAATAGCTAAAAATATGTTAGAATCTAACTAACCTAAAAGCTCTTAAGCTTAAGTAAAAATATAAACTCCTCTCTTTTAACAAAACGGGCTATGTCTAGAAAAGAACCTCACTTTCATACTGAATCTGGCCGATCGGCTCTCCCGGCCAATCATCGCCACCCTAAACATCAGCCAGAACAAAATCAGGAACCAAGCCCAGAAGAGCTCCAAAAAAAAGCAGCCCAAGAATATGCCCGCAAAGGAGTTGAAAGAGTCTATCAGCAACAAATTAAGCAAAGAAGAGAGGCTCAGCAAAACGGAATTAAGCTTAGCAAAGAACAGCTAGAACAATATCATCAAAGCTGGCAAGATTATTGGCAAAAATATTACCACCAATATTATTCTGAATACTACAATAAATATTTTGGCAAAGTAAAAGAGGATGTAGATGATTTTCGTGAGAAATCTAAATCTAAACTTAATGAAATGGCTCAAGATAACAAGCTCCTTGTTCAGCAAAAGCAGAGGTTAGAAGATCCAGAGGCAATTCGCCGCGATTTGCTCAACCGCATTGTTGAACGTGGCAAAGAAAGTAGTTTTTGGGGCAGAATTCGCCGCCATGTTAGAGCTCTAATCGTCGCTTTTACAGCTGCCGCCATCGTCTTATTTATTCAATTCAACCCAGTTGTGGTTGGGGCCATTAAGCAATATCTCGGGCCTTCAAGTTCCGCTACACTGCCAAGCATTATAGAACCTTCTAGCAGCAGCAGCGTCAGCCAAAACCCAACTTTAATAATTTCTAAAATCGGGCTTAGAGTTCCGATAGTTTTTGACGAACCGAGCCCAGAAAATGCTCCCGTTCAAAAAGCCTTAGAACGCGGCGTAGTAAGATATTGGGATACTGCCAATCCTGGCGAAACTGGTAACGTTGCTATTCTTGGGCATTCCAGCAACAACCTTCTTAACCCTGGAAACTATAAATACGCCTTTGTAAACTTAAGAAGATTAGATACCGACGATGTTATCTACTTAGATTACCAAAATATCCGCTACGCCTATAAAGTTACCGAAAAAAAGATAGTTCCCCCAACCGAGCTTGGCTACATCAAATCTACTAAAAAACCAAGCTTAACTCTAATAACTTGCGATCCACCCGGAACCGACGAAAACCGACTTTATGTTCGTGCTGAGCAAATTTCACCAGATCCAACCACCAACAAAGTTGTTCAAAGAGAAGATCAAAATATGCAACAAATCCAAAACATACCAGGTTCAGCACCAAGTTTTTGGAACAGTATATTCTAAATAACGTGAAATCTCTCTGCCATTTTTGCTAAACTTAAGGTCTAAGAACAATCTTTTTAAAAACATAAAGTGCAACGGGTGGGAAAGTGGATAGGATCTATCCTATACAAAAAGTTTGAGCGTTATGCTACCTGGCCAACTTGGCGGCTAATTTTTACCTCTCTATTTTTTTTGATCATCGCGGTCTTCTTTCTGCGTTCAAACAATAAGGCGGCGCTAGAAAAATATCGTGAAGTTATTAAGGCAGATCAAAACAGCGGCAGTGTTTACGAAAAATTAGAAGATTTACAGAGCTTCACTTTCCACCATTTAAATAGTGATCTTGGCCAGCCTGTTCAATTAGTTAACACCTATAATCGTGATGCACAAAAAATCTTTAATGAGGCACAGGGCAGAATTGATGCCGCTGGCGGAGAGCAAAACATCTACTTAAATGCACAAAAAGAATGTGAAAGTCGCGGAATTCCAATTACCGCCAGAGCCCAGTGCGCGGCTGATTATGTTTTAGAAAACAGCCCAAGTTCTAGCCAGAACCAACTTAAAGTTAACCTCCCAGATAAATCCCTTTATTCCTTCCGCTTTACCAGCCCACGCTGGGCCTGGGATGCTGCCGGAACCTTTATTTTGCTAAGCTTAATTTTTTTAAGCGGTGCCGTCTTCCGTACACTTCTTGCTTACTATTTAAGAAGACGTTGGTCTCGCTGGGATGGGCGCTATTTATAGCAGCTCCAATTCTCAAAAACCCACTTAAGCTTATCTACCAAAAAAGCTTAAGTTTTATGTATAATGTTTATTAATAACTAAGTAGCAAAAAACCAAAGCTATCAAAAAGCTATGAAAAAGATAAGAGTTTTAATCTGCTTAAGCTTAGTGCTTATTATTAGCTTCTCGCTTTCTTTACAAAGTTACGCTGCCACATTAGAGGTTGATACATATCTTTCCAGTTCTAGCACAACTCCCATTTTTGGCATAACTAAAGGTCCAGATGGCAATATCTGGTTTACAAAAACAGCCGAACACCAGGTTGCAAAAATTACTCCAGCCGGAATTGTTACGGCATATAATTTGCCGGATAACCTCTTTCCTGCCTTTGGCATCACCTCTGGCCCAGATGGCAACCTCTGGCTTACGGCCGGCACCTCTGATCCCGCATTAGCCAGAAGAATCTTAAAAATCTCTACCTCGGGTGATTTAATCGCCAATTATGATTTAACCAGCAGCCTACAGAGCTACCCTAACTATCACGATGGCCTTACTGCCTTTGGCATCACCTCTGGCCCAGATGGCAACCTCTGGGTTAATATCGGAGGTGTAAATAGTACAGAAGGTGGATACATAGCCAGAATCACCCCAAGCGGCAACATTTCAACTTATCCAATTTCTAATGGTGGCTTTGGCATCACCTCTGGCCCAGATGGCAACCTCTGGTATACGATGGGCAGCAGCGTTAATAGCATAAATAAGATTGGCAAAATAACCCCAAGCGGCCAAGTCACCGAATATCCTTTGCCTGGAACCGGAGATGGCACCTTTGGCATCACCTCTGGCCCAGATGGCAACCTCTGGTATACGCGTTCGCCAGCCTCTAGCGCTCCTGCTGTTGGCAAAATAACCCCAAGCGGCCAAGTTACTGAATATCCCGTTACCCCGAACTCATTTATATACTACGGTTTAGCTGCTGGACCCGATGGCAGAATTTGGTTCAGCGAATCTTCTATAAATAAATTAGCTGCTATTGATATGCAGGGTAACATCTCGGAATACGAAATCTCTGCTGGAGCCCCACTGAGCTTAGCTGTAGGCCCAGATGGCAACCTCTGGTTCGCGCTTCTTACGGCAGATTCTGGGGGCAAGATAGCCAGAATAACTCCGCCAGCTTCAAACACAAATGGCAACAACAGCGAGACTCCCAAAACAATCGCCAGCATCACCCCGACTGCCCCTAAAACCGGATTAGTCCTAAACACCATAATCTTTACTACAGCGGTTGTGAGCGTTATCTTCCCGGTTGTCTTTGAATACCGCAGAGATTCAAAACGCAACAAATCATCTTCTCATTAAAAAAATCTTGCCAAAAGATTCTGAACCCTAAGCTTAATAAGCCTCTACAAAAGTTAGTGCGTAACCAGTTTTGCCAGCTCGGCCAGCTCTACCAATGCGGTGCGTATAATCGGCATAAGTTTTTGGCTGAGAATAATTCACAACATGAGAAATATCCTTAACATCAATTCCCCTAGCTGCAACATCCGTCGCCACCAAAATATTGATTTGTGATTCTTTAAACTTATTTAAAGCCTTTTGGCGCTGGGCCTGAGTTTTTGCTCCGTGAATTGCATCTGCCTTAAAACCACGAACATGGAGCTCGCGCGCAAGTTCTTCAACCGCCCTTTGTGTATCATGAAAAATAATCGTTTTTTCAACTTCACTTTGAATCAAAATATCGTGCAACTTATCAATCTTTTCAGTATGTTTTACAAAACGCACAACATTCTGATGAACATTATCACTGGTATCTCCCGTTTTTACAGAAATTAATTCTGGCTGGTTCGAAAAAGTCTCAATTAGATCTTGAACCTTTCTATCTAGAGTTGCAGAAAAAAAGAACGATTGGCGGCCATCTAAGCTTAAGTTGCCAAGAATTTCAGTAACGTCATCCACAAAACCCATATCAAGCATTCTGTCAACTTCATCCAAAACCACAATATTAAATTCACTAGCCCTAAATGAACCACGCTTAAGATGATCTTTAATTCTACCAGGAGTTCCAATAATCAGCTTAGGGTTAGATCTAAGATCGCGTAGTTGCGGGCCCATCGGAGTTCCACCAATCAAAATTGCAACCGGCAATCTCGAACCTTTAGCCACCTTGCGAAATTCATCATCAATTTGTGCGGCAAGTTCACGAGTTGGAGCAATAATTAAAGCTCTAGAATTTGGATCTTGCATCAATTTGTTCAAAACTGGAATTCCAAAAGCAACAGTTTTGCCAGTTCCAGTGTTGGCAAGGCCGATAATATCTTTGCCTTCTAAGCCTAAAGGAATAGTTTGATCTTGAATTGGCGATGGAAACTCGTAGCCATTTTCCGCCAGATTAAGCTTAAGTAGCTCCGCAATTTCAAAATCTGCAAAAGCATGTTCAGGCGTGTAATCTTCCGCTACCTGCGGAGTTGCCTCTTTAATAAATTTTGATGGATGAATAAATTGGCCATCGCGAGATCTGCCCGATCTTCCTCTAGAACGCGAACGGTTGCCGCCTCCATAACCAGAACCAGAATACGCTCTAGTATTAGATCTAGAGCGGTTATAATTTGAGCCTCCAGATTTATTTGAACGGCCATAAGCCGAATAATCATATGACATGAAAAAGTGAATCCTTATTATTTTAAGTTTAATATTTTTTTGAAACTGAGTTTTGTTCTTTTTAGAAACGAAACCAGATTTTACAAAAATACTTAAAATATCAGGATTCACTTCTATAGCTAGAATAAACCTAGCACATCAGTACAATCGTTGATTGTAGCACAACAAACTCGCATAAGTCAAACTCCTCAACACCCGCATTCTTCTGCCACCCAATCTGCTAGCTCATAGTTTATTAAGCTTAAAAGTCTAGATCTAAATTTAAATCTCAATCTCTCCTCTTTGTTTCGAGCAAAGATCTACCACAGAAACTAACAGAAATACTCTGGCTTAAGTTTAGCAAAAAACCTCTTCCAGCATAAGAAGAGGTTTTTTAGTTTTAGTTTTAGAATTTCTCTAACTTCTACTCGTCTAAATTCTATTCGTCTTTAGCGTTAGATGAACGAATTAAGCTTAGCGCAGCAAGAACCAACAAAACTACGATTGCCACAACAATCCAGCGCTTAGAAGATTTCTTGTTACTGCCTTCTTTATTTTCTTCCGTTTTGTTTTCATCAGAACTCTTAGTCTGATCAGTACTTTCTTCTGTAGTAGAAGATTCACCCTCAGTCTTATTCTGTTCTGTAGAGTTTGCCGCAGCCTGATCTTCATCCACGGTTGGCAAAACTTTATCTTTTAGTTCGCCGGTTGTAATAGAAGATGCATCAGCATATTTTTGCCAACGAGCCTTAGCGCTATCATCTAACCCAGCAGCTTGCTTAGCAAATTTTTCTACAGAAGTTTTAGAAACGCTAACTTCTGCTCCAGCATTAATTGCCGGAGAGCCAGCCTCTTGCGTAATCCAAGTTTCTGCAGCAGTAACTTGGGCAGCATTCAACTCAATTTCGTTATTAGATTCATCATATTTAATAACGCTAGAACGAGCCAGCTCTGTATAACTATCTCCAGATTTTGCCGTATAGACATAATTATCTGTAGATTCCGCTTCTGCAGCCGCAGATCTACCAGTTGCTAAGCTTAAGGCTAGTAGTGAAAATCCAAAAGCTAAGCTTAAAATTAAAGTTTTACGTAAAATACGCATTGTCGTTTTTTCTACCCTCTTTTTTAAGTTTTATATTAAACTTTTTTTGCAAAAGAGAAACCCTCACCGTAAATCTTAAACATAATCTAAAAAAATTCTTTAAACAAGAAATCTTCTAGAATAAAGTTTTTGTAGTTTCCATTCTTATCTAACTTAAGCTTAAAAACAACTAAAATCTACCTTTTGTGGTCAAACTAACTTTTTCAGATCTTTAATATCCATAGAGCTAAACTTAAGCAATTTAACAGTTCAAACTTAGATTCTAACTGTGCTAAAATTACAGAATATGAAGATTACATTGAATTACGATAAAACCAACAAAATTAAGTTTAAAGCAGAAGTTGAACTAGACGAGAAAGATCTAGCCAAGCAAAAAAGTAAAGTTTTAAAAGAACTTGGCAAAGATCTTAAAGTTCCTGGTTTTAGAGCCGGAACCGCTCCAGAAAAGCTAATTGAAGAAAAAATCGGCGAAGATCAACTTAAATCTCAGCTAGCAAGCAGTTCTGTAGATCTTGCTTTTGCTGCCATGCTAAAAGAATTTGGGCTAGATCTACTTGGAACTCCAAAATTAGAAATTAAAGAATTAGTCGATGGCAAAAAAATGCTTATCGAGTTTATCGGCAACATTAAGCCAGAGGTTATTTTGCCAGATTACACAAAGTGGCCAAAACTTAAGCTTAAGGTTGAAGTTAAAAAAGAGGATATTGAGCAAACTCTAGAACAACTGCGCGAAAACGCATCTGCAACAAAAGAGGTTCAACGTGCCGCTAAAAGCGGAGACAAAGTCTGGATAGATTTTGATGGTAGAGATGATAAGAACGCTAAAATTCCGGGTGCCAAAAGCAATAATTATCCATTAATCTTAGGCTCTAGAAGTTTTATCCCTGGCTTTGAAGAAGAAATCGAAGGTCTAAAAGCCGGAACCGAAAAAGAATTTAAAATTACTTTTCCTAAAGATTATCATTCTAAAAATCTCCAAAACAAAAAAGTTACTTTCAAAATTAAGCTTAATAAAATAGAAGAAATGGTTAAGCCTAAACTAGATGATGAATTTGCCAAAAAGGTTAGCGGTTTGAAAGATCTGGCAAGCTTAAAGGCAGATATTGAAGCCAGCATTTTAGAACGCAGCGAACGCGAAGCTAAAGAAAAAGCCAAAGATGAATTAGCCCAAAAACTAGGCAAAGAAAGCAAAATGGAAATTCCATATATTCTAGTTGAAGAAAACATTGAAGTCGGAATTAACAACGCCAAAACTCAGGCAGAACAACGCGGCCAAAAATGGGAAGATTGGCTAAAGGAATCTGGCTTTAAAGATCAGGCCGATTTAATTGCAAAAGAGGCCAAGCCGCAAGCAGAAGAACAAATTAAAATTAGCTTAAGCTTAAGAGCTCTCGCCGAAAAAGAAGATCTCAAAGTTAGCCAAGGTGAACTCCAGGCTTATACGTCGGCTTTATTACAACAGTATAATCACCCCGATGCCAAAAGGCAGATTATGAGTTCTAGCGAACAAGCGCGCATTGAAGGTAGACTTCTTGCCGATAAAGTACTAGACTTTTTGCTAAGCAAATCAACTTAAGAAGGAGCATTAAAACTATGGCAGCAGTTATTAGGGAGCCTTGGGATCAACTATCGCAAGAAGAGAAGACACTTGGCTATGTTTGGGGAGCTGGGTTCGGGATAACATCTGCGCTATTAGTAAAAACTGCGCTTAACCGCGACCTACCAGTTGTGGTCAGAGCACTAGCCCTTCCTGCCGCTGTAGGTAGTGGAGTGTTATCTGCCATATGTACGCTAGGCTCAGCGTTAATTGAAGTAGAAGAAGTTTAGCCTTAAGCTTAAGAAAATGGCAATATTGCCCAAAATTAACCAATCTAGATTTGTGCTCTAGAATTAAGTAAAAATAAACCTAAGATGAGACTTAAGCCTATTTATACAGCAAGACCACCTGGAGGCCCTACATCACCAACTTTTGCGGAGACCTATAGATCTAGTGGGCTTTGCGGAGTTCAAGACAGAGTATCAATGCTTGTAGGTGTGTTAGCTCTGAAGAGACTTCCCTCTCAGCTGACAAAACTAAACACTATGGTCGCCACAGTAGCCCTAAGTTTAAGAGCCGGACGTAGAGGAAATCTGGCTTCTTATGCTACCGCAGCTTGCGCAGGCTTGCTGTTTAAAGAAACCACTAAAATGGAGATCGCTGAAGAAACTATTGGCACAAGAGGTTGCTTAAGGGAGCCGGCGGGTCCCGAACACTACGCTATGGCGGCTAGTGTACTAAGCTTAGCCGCTATGATAACAGATTCGGCTGTATCAAAAGTAGCCTGCGTAGCTGGAGCAACCGCAGCAGGAACGATGGCGGCCGCTACGGTTGCAGCGGAAGCAGCAGAAGAATTTAATAATAACTTAATGGCCACGGGTCATTAAGTTTAAGTAAAAATATTTAAAGGAGTAAATTATGAGCATAACTAGAAGAAATGATGGTGAGCTAACAAATGTTGCTACCGCCGCCGCTATGGTAGAAATCGTAGCGGGAGGAGCTGCTGCTTTGGCATTTGATGCCGTTAGCTGGGCAGGGAAGAAGCTTGGTGATGCGCTTAAATCTGAGACCGGTGAGGCTGCTGTCGGACACTCAGCGTTGCTTGTTCCGCTAGCGGCGACCGCTCTGACACCAAGGGTTCCGGCTACACTTAGGGTAGCCTCTGGAGTGTTGGGTGCAGTTATCGCCACAAACTTAGCGCTGGTGGTTAGAGATTCAAATACCATTGGTTCTCAAGCGCAAGAAGCTGGAAATCTGGCCGAAAGAGCTACTCAAATAGCAGAAAGAGCTGCTTAAAGCCTAAGAGTTTAAAAGATTCAAAAAGAAAGGGAAGACTATGGCACAACCAGGCGGAGGATCTACATTAGGAGAAGCAAATGGAGCTTTGGCGTTGAACCAAATGCCACATAGAAGCCCCGAGGAGGTTAAAAGGACTTTTGCTACTACACTGGCTATCGCTGGCTTAGCAGCTGGAGCTGGATATGCTCTACTCAACAGACAGCACCCAAAAAGAGTTGCTGGAGCTACCCTGGTTGCAGGGCTAGGTCTAGCCGTAAAAAAATGGTACGATTTGGCGGGTGAAGATGAAGAAGTAATTTCTAGAATTAGCATTTAAGCTTAGAGAGTGCTAGAATAACAGTAAAGAAGGTTGAGTTTTATCTTCAAAAGTTATATGTCATATTTAATTCCTACTGTTATTGAACCAACCCATCAAGGCGAACGAGCTTTTGATATCTATTCACGTTTGCTCCGCGACCGTATTATCTTCGTTCCAGAAATTAATCAAGATACCGCCAATCTAGTTATTGCGCAGCTCCTTTTTTTGCAAGCAGAAGATAGCAAAAAGCCAATTTACATGTACATCAATTCACCCGGAGGAAGCATCTCTGACGGTCTAGCAATTATTGATACAATGCACTTTATTAAACCAGAGGTACACACCATTTGCATTGGCATGGCCGCAAGCATGGGAGCCGTAATCCTTTCTCAGGGTGCTAAAGGCAAAAGGTTCAGTTTGCCGAGTAGCGAAATTATGATTCACCAAGCTTCTAGCGGAGTTCAGGGCCAAGCTAGCAACATGGTTATTGCAGCCGAGCACATTATCAAGATGCAGAACAAGCTCTATAAAATGCTTTCCGATTCTACCGGAAAAAGCAAAGAACAAGTTGAAAAAGATGCCGATAGAGATTACTGGATGAATGCCGAAGATGCCAAAGAATACGGATTGATCGACAAGATTATCGAAAAAGTTGATTAGGCTCGGCTCTGCTATAATTTAAACTTAAGATTCTGGCTAGAAACTTAAGCTTAGAGAATAAATGGCGGTTAAAAGAATTGTAAAAAAGGCAAGCGGCAGAATTAACGTCGGCTGGGCGGCAGCTCTGTTGGCAGGTTCTGCACTATTTGGAAACTTACTCGGGCTTTTAAGAGAAAGGCTAATTCTAGCAAACTTTGGATTCAGCATTCAAACCGATGCCTATAAAGCAGCGTTCGCTCTGCCAGATTTTATGTACTTCATGCTCATTGCCGGAACACTCAGCGTTAGCTTTATCCCCGTTTTTAGCCATCGATATCATGCCGGAAACAAAAAGAGCGCTTGGGAGGTTACCAGCAGTTTACTAAACTTAATTTCTCTTGTTTCTATTGTGGTTGGAATTTTTGTGCTGATTTTTGCCGGCCCAATTTTAAGAAACGTTATCGCTCCGGGGCTAGATCCTGACACACAGTTCTTAGCCGTTAGCATGATGAGAATTTTTGCAATTAACCCAATTCTGTTTGGAATTAGCAGTGTTTTAACATCTGTTCAGCAGGCTAAAGGAAGATTCTTATTCTATGCCATTGCGCCAAGCGTTTATAGCATCGGAATAATTTTTGGAACCTTAGTTCTGGCTCCAAGGCTTGGAATTATGGGTGTAGCTTATGGGGTAGTAATTGGGGCAATTGCTCAGCTAATTATTGTGGCTTTAGGAATTCGCGGGCAAGGTCTAATCTATTCACCAAAAATCTTCTGGAAGAATCTTGGCTTTAGATCAATTCTTAAAACTGCGCCAATCCGTGGGCTCGATCAGGGAATTGATTATCTTACCAACTTAATAGAACTTAACCGCGCCTCGCATCTGGCCATTGGTTCTATCGCCGCTTATGGAGCCGCCTCACAATTATTTAATGTTCCAGTTGCTCTTGTCGGGATGGCCATTTCAACCGCTGCTTTCCCAAAAATGAGTGAACGTTTAGGGCAGGGTCGGCCAGATCTTTTTAAAAAAGAGCTGCAACAAACAATTCGAATTATGTTTTGGTTGGCAGTTCCAGCAGCAATTCTAACCTTTTTCTGCCGTGGGTATTTAGCAAGAATTCTGGCCAGCCGCGGAGAACCAATTGTCGCCTCAATTTTAGGAATTCTGGCTTCGCTGGTCATCTTTAAAGTTCTTTACCACATCTTAGCCAGAGCTTTTTACGCCCAGCAAGATACCAAAACGCCATTAAAAATCTCTATTGCCACAATGATTGTGAATGTAATTTTGATGTTCTGGCTTTCTAGGCCAGATAGATATGGCTTAACTGGCTTGGCGATGGCCGCTGCAATAACCGGGAGCTTTGAAGTTATAGTCTTGGGTGCATTCCTGCATAAAAAAATGGATAAAGGTCTATTTGGCAAAGATCTATTTGAACCGCTTACAAAAATTCTAGCAATTGGTGGAGCCACAGGGTTCTTAACCTACATTATGGTCAATCTTCTGCCAGTTAGCGCCTCAGATCAAGGCTTTTTTCCGCTAATTCCAAAGTTCTTAACCATCTGCATTGTTAGCGGAAGTTTTTATGTAGTTTTAAGCTACATTGCTAAGCTTAACGAAATCCGGCCATTTGTAGAAAAAGCCCTCAAACTCGCCAAAAAACCAGTTATCGTTCAGTAGAGCGGTTCCCACACTCTTAACTCTAAACTTAAGATTTAAAGTTCTAAATGCAGATTTCTCTGCCCAATCAACCAGGGAGTTGGAGTTCTCAGTATACAGCGGTGATATAATCAAATGTTACATAGTAATCGCAGCCCCAGATTCAGCCCGAAGGGTCTAAAATTGAAAATTTAAGCTTAATGGAAATTAGAAACTTTTGTATCATTGCCCATATCGATCATGGCAAGAGCACTCTGGCAGATAGAATGCTAGAAATCACCGGCACGGTGCAAAAGCGTGAAATGAAGGCCCAGCTTTTAGATAAGATGGATCTAGAACGTGAAAAAGGAATCACCATTAAGTTGGCGCCAGTTCAAATGCAGTGGAAGTTTGATGATAAGCAATACGAACTAAACTTAATTGATACTCCAGGGCACGTTGATTTTAGTTACGAAGTAAGCCGCAGCTTAGCAGCCTGCGAAGGAGCCTTGCTGGTTGTTGATTCCACTCAGGGCATTCAGGCGCAAACTCTAGCTAATCTATATTTAGCAATGGAGGCCGAACTTACGATAATTCCAGTTCTAAACAAAATCGATTTACCAGCAGCCGATGTTGAAAGAGTCAGTGAAGAAATAATTAAGCTTATTGGCTGCAAAAAAGAAGAAATTCTGTTAACTTCCGCAAAAACAGGAGAAGGCGTAGAAGAAGTTTTAAATCAGGTGATCGCTCGAATTCCGGCTCCAAGAAGCAGCGAGATAAGCGAGACGCGAGCTCTAATTTTTGATAGCTATTATGATGATTATCGCGGCGTAATTTTGTATGTTAGAGTTTTTGATGGAGAAATTAAGCTTAATAGCGAAATCAAAATGATGGCCAGCGGTGGCGAAGGAATCGCCCTAGAAGTCGGTTTTTTAAATCCTAGTTTTAACAAAAAAAAGAGCTTACAAACTGGCGAAATCGGCTACATCGTAACTAATCTTAAAAGCACGAGCGAGGCAAGAGTTGGCGACACAATAACTCTAAAAAAGAGCCCAGCAAAAGATCTTTTAAGCGGTTACCAAGAGGTCGTCACCTTTGTATATGCCGGAATATTTCCACCAAGCAACGAATATTATCCGCAGCTTAAAGAAGCTCTCGAAAAATTAAGCTTAAGCGATGCAGCTCTAAAGTTTACACCCGAAAATAGCCAAGTTCTGGGTTTTGGATTTCGCGTTGGCTTTTTGGGCCTTCTCCATTTAGAAATTATTAAAGAAAGATTAGAGCGGGAATACGATCTAAATGTAATTATCACAAACCCCGGAACAGATTATAAAGTTCTGTTAACCAATGGTGAAATGCTAGAGGTTAAATCAGCGGCAGATCTGCCAGAACCACAGCGCATCGAAGTTATTGAAGAACCTTGGGTTAAGGCAGAAGTTCTTTGCCCAAAAACCTATTTGGGCGGATTGATCGATTTAATTTTAAGAATTCGCGGAATTCAAGGAAGTATGGAATATGTTGACGAGAATCTAACCATCGTCCATTTTAGAGCTCCGCTCGCCACCCTTCTAACAGATTTCTACGATCAACTAAAAAGCGTTACCAGCGGTTACGGAAGCTTAAACTACGAACTTGATGGCTACCAGCAAGAAGATTTAGTTCGTGTAGATTTTTATGTCGCCACCGAAAAAGTAGATGCTATAGCCTTAATTGTGCACAGAAGTAGCGCCGAGCGTGTTGGCCGGGAGGTTGTTGCTAAGCTTAAAGAAATTATTCCACGTCAGATGTTCAAAGTTTCTTTACAAGCCGGAATTGGCGGCAAATTTATTGCTCGAGAAGATCTTTCAGCCATGCGTAAAAATGTAACAGGCCATCTTTACGGAGGTGACGTTTCTAGAAAGAAAAAACTCCTACAAAAACAAGCCAAAGGAAAAGAACGCATGAAGAAGTTTGGAAAAGTCGAAATTCCAAACGATACCTTCGCAGTTCTACTCAAAAAAGACTAAGCTTAAAAAAGCATTCTTCCTTATTTTTCTATGCCCACAATCACCAACATTAAAACGCAAATCAAAAACCCAAACAAAGCCTCTATTTTTATAGATGACAGATACGCTTTTTCTCTAACACTAGCTCAACTTTCCAAACACCAAGAACTCCGCCTTAATTCCACTCTAACTCCCCAGCAAATCTCCACCTTCAAAAAACTTTCTAACTTCACTAACCAATATCTTCGCCTACTAAACTTAATTTATGCTCGGCCGAGATCCGAAAAAGAGTTAAAAGATAAACTCCGGTTTAAAAAACTAGAACCCGAACAAATCGATCAGTTAATTACTAAGCTTAAATCAGAAAATTACCTTAATGATGCAAACTTTGCCAATTGGTGGATTAATTCGCGCAAAAACTCTAAGCCAATTTCTACTCTTAAACTTAAGGCAGAACTCGCCCAAAAAGGCATCAATTCGCAAATCATCTCTCAAAGTCTTAAGCAAGAATTCACACCTCAAGATGAACTTGCCTCGCTCCAAAATCTAATTCTCAAAAAGCAAGGCAAATACTCTGATGAGCCTAAGTTTATCGCCTATCTTGCCTCTAAAGGCTTTCAATATTCTCAGATCAAAACCGCGCTTGCTAAGCTTAATTCCGATTCCGACGCCGATTTCTGATTATCAAATTCTCAAATCTCACAATCTTCAATAAAATCTAAGAAAGACTTTTAGAAGATCATCATTCCTAAAATTAGACTAGCAATTGGCAAAGTTATATTATCGATTCCGCGCCAGTTCAAAAATTCGGCAACCTCTAAAATGATTAAGCTTAAGGCGATCTTCCAAACAGGGATTAAGCTTAAACCTCCGCTTAAACTTAAGGCAATTAGAACTCCAATTCCAAACGCCACGCTTCCACCTAAAGATTTATAAGCACCCAAAACCTCCACTCTTCTAACCGGAACAATCTTGCCAATAATCGAGGCCAAAACATCGGCAATCATCAAAACAAGAATCGCAAACTTTTTAACCTCGTATTCCACCGGAGCTAACATAACTAAGCTTAAGCCAATCGCCAGCAAGATTCCTCCCCACTTCCGCCTGTTTCCAAAAGAAAGCGTTTTGCCCAAAAACTCCACTTTTTCCGAAATGTAAAATCCTAGTGCAATCACTGGCAAAAACATTAATTCTAAAATTAGATAATTGTTTTGCACCAACCACAAAGCCGCTAAGCAAGAACCAACATGAATCAGCTTCCGTGCGCATTCCTTTACTAAGCTTAAAAAACTGAACTCCGTGCTTCTAGGTTGAATAAACATAAAACTCTTTTTATCTTAACAAAAAGTTCTCTCTATTTTAGTAAGAAATTCTAATCTCAGATCTAACTCCATTACCATTAAATGCGGCCATAAATCCTACATATTTAAGTTTTGCATCAAGTCTTAAACTTATTTACACTTGCATATTGCTAAACCTAGCTGCTAAACTTAAGCACTAACTAGAGAAGTTTCAACTTCCAACATCGTATTTCTTCTTCCCAGAGATTCATTGCTTATAAAATCCCGAAAAAGAATTGCTTACATCAACAGTCTAATCCTAACCTTTTTTCAAAATGTTTAAACTTAAAAAACCGGTTCTTTGTGTTTGCGCTCTGTTTCTAACTGTTTTTATCGCCACTCTATCCTTCACTCTCCCTACAGCGGCAAGTAGCCAGAACTTAACCAACAATCTAACTGTTAACGAATCTGACAACCCTAAGTTTAATGAATCTAGCCCATACGCATTGCAGGATATGTTTGTTCACGGCACCGGCGCCACTCCGCTAGCAACAGCAGAGGAACAAAGCGAGGCAAACGGAACCGGAACCTTTTATACCTGGCGCATTAATTCTCTGCCAGCATGCACCACTAAACTTAAGATAAAAGCAGTTGGAGCTACAGATCCCGCCTCTCTTACAGGTAACTCAAGTTATGGGTTAATCTTAATGCTTTACAAAATATCTAGTGGCGGTACGGCTCTGCAAGAGTTCAATTCCATAATTCAAGGAACCGATAACTTGGCCGCATTCGGTAATGATCACCCAGATGGTATCTATGTGTGGTCAAAAGAGAGCCCTTCAAACTACGCCCTAGAAGCTGAATGGAACATACCAGAAGATTCCACTGACCAATTTGGGATAGCTATACTGCAAGCACTTGACGAAGATAATGGTAGTGGTGCTTTTTCTGCTCAAGCCACCGTCCAGAACGTAGAAGCAAGCGGAGCAAACTGCCCAGAGTCAAGCTCCATTACTACAACTCCATCTTCAAGCCCAACACCGGCTCCACCTAAAACCGCCGGAACCATCAACCCGCTCCAAATTATTATTGCAACCACATTAAGCTTAATAATTCTGGCTGGCCTTGCTCCACTTTTTAAAAAATCTCAACCCTGAAATCTCAACTCTAAAAAACTGAGTCTAAAAACTCTAGATTAATTCTAGCAAGCTATGTTACAATTAAGCTTAACGAAGTAGTTTTTGAAGAACTTAACGAGCAGATCACTCGTCTTTAATAGGGAAACTTCCACCAAAACAAACATATCTCACAAAAACTCTAAACGTCTTTTTTTCTCTCAGCTCAGCTCAGCTCAGCTTAGTAAAAAAAGTTCTCGTTTTATTTTAGAGTCTTAAAGCAAAAGGCTTAGTTACATAACCAGATCTAAAATCTAGTTATTAAATCTAAGAGCTAATCTATAAGAGCTAATCTAAAATCTTAGAGATTAAGTTCAAGTCAGATATAAGTCTTAAGTCAGGTTAAGTTCAAGATTAAATTCAAGATTAAATTCAAGTTCAAAGTTAAAGAGTTAAGTTTTTTATGGCAACAAAAGTATCCGCTTCCAAAACAATCACACAAAACACAAATCGCAAATATTTTAATAAGAGCCTTGATGCCATCGGTCTTCCGAACCAGATTGAACATCAAACCAAATCTTTTCAAGATTTTATAGAACGCGGCCTCGGAGAGGTTCTAGCAGAATTTGGCAGCATTTCTGATTACACAACAGAAAAAATGGAACTTAAGCTTATTGATTACCACTTTGCAGAGCCAGAAACCTCAGAGCTCGAATCTAGAATAAACAACACCACCTTTGAGGCAGCCCTAAAAATAAAAGCCGAACTTATCAACAAAGTAAGCGGAGAAGTTCGTGAAGCCGAAATTTATATGGGGCTTTACCCTTGGATGACCGAACGTGGAAGCTTTGTAATTAACGGAGCCGAGCGTGTTGTGGTCGGTCAGCTTGTGCGTTCACCTGGCGTAATTTTTAGTTCTAGTGAAACTCCACTTGGCAAGCGCATTTATGCTGCTAAGATTAACCCGGTTCGAGGTTCTTGGCTAGAATTCGAAACCGCCGCCAACGGAGTTCTAAGCGTTAAAATTGATAAGCGCCGCAAAATCCCTCTAACTACCTTCCTTAAAGCGGTCGGTTTTAGTTCTAACAAAGAAATTGAAGATACTTTTAAAGATGTCAACAACGGCGACGTTGACTACATCAAAGAAACTATCAAAAAAGACGCCACCAACTCCTCTTCAGAAGCTCTAATCGAAGTTTTCAGCAAACTCCGACCAGGTGAAATGGCTACAGTTGATAATGCCAAATCACTTATCGATAGCATTCTATTCAACTTCAAACGCTTTGATATCGGAAAAGTCGGGCGCTACAAAATTAACCGCCGCCTCGGGCTTGAAGCTCCATTTACACCAGAAGGGCGCGTTCTCCGCAAAGAAGATTTAGTTGCCACTATCAAAGAGCTCATTCGCCTCAACATTACCCAAGAACCAGCCGACGATATGGATAGCCTTGCTAACCGCCGCGTACGTCTAGTCGGAGAACTTCTTGAACAGCAGTTCCGCAAAGGCTTACTCCGCCTTGAAAAGAACATTAAAGATCGCATGACTTTAGCCGATGTTGAAACCGCCACTCCAGTTTCTCTTGTTAATTCCCGCCCAGTTGTAGCTGCTGTACGCGAATTCTTTAGCACCGGCCAACTTTCTCAATACATGGAACAAACCAATGCCCTACGCGAACTTTCTAACAAGCGGCGCATTACCAGCCTTGGTAGCGGAGGTCTAACTAGAGAGCGCGCCGGATTCGAAGTCCGTGATACTCACCCAACACATTACGGAAGAATCTGTACTATCGAAACTCCAGAAGGTCCAAACATCGGCTTGGTTCTAACTCTTGCTTCGCACGCTAAGATTAACGATTTTGGTTTTATAGAAGCTCCTTACCGTAAAGTTCTTAAAGCTAAGCTTAGCGATGAAATTGAATATCTAGATGTCGAGGCCGAAAAGAATGCCGTTATTACCTCCACCAACATCGAAGTTAATGATTCTGGTAAAATTACTAGCGAACGCGTTGCTGCTCGCGTTGGTTTTAAGCCAGAAGAGGTCAGCGTTGAAGAACTCACCCATATTGATGCCTCTCAATCCGAAAGCCTTGGAACTCCCGCTGCCCTAATTCCATTTATCGAAACTAACGATGCCAAGCGTGCCCTCATGGGAGCCAACATGCAACGTCAAGCTGTTCCTCTTATCAAAACTGCTCCACCAATTGTTGGAACCGGCCTCGAGCACGAAGTTGCCAAAAGCACAGGTCAGCTTATTGTTGCTCCAGAAGATGGAGAAGTAACCTATGCCGATGCTAATCGTCTTTCAATTAAGTTTAAGAGCGGCGTAAAAACTTACGAACCGCAGCACTTTGTACGCAGCAACGATGGAACTAGCATCAACCAAAAAGTTACCGTAAATGTTGGCGATAAGGTTAAAAAAGGTCAGTCCATTATCGAAGGAATGAGCGTTGCCGAAGGCGAACTAGCACTCGGAAAAGATATCTTAGTTGCCTTTATGCCATGGGAAGGCTACAACTTTGAAGATTCAATCGTTATTTCTAAAAGATTAGTTCAAGATGATGAATTTACCTCAATACATATTGAAGATTTCACCGTTGATGTCCGCGAAACTAAGCTTGGCCGCGAGCAAGTTTCACGCGATATCCCAAATGCTTCAGATTTCGCCCTCCGCCACTTAGATGAATTCGGAATTGTCGGAATCGGTTCCGAAGTTAAAGCCGGAGATATTCTAGTCGGTAAAATTACACCAAAAGGCGAAACAGAACTTTCTGGCGAAGAACGCCTCTTGCGTGCAATTTTCGGAGATGCCGCTAAAGATGTTAAAGACACTTCTATGCGCATGCCTAACGGCAAAAGCGGAAAAGTGGTTGATGTAAAAATATTTACTCGAGAATCTGGCCACGATCTTCGCTCTGATGTTTTAATGCAGGTGCAAGTATTTGTAGCTCACATGGCTAAGGTCGAAGTAGGGGATAAATTTGCCGGGCGCTACGGAAACAAAGGAACCATCGCCAAGATTCTTCCAGTTGAAGATATGCCTTTTACAGAAGATGGCCAACCAGTCGACATGGTTCTAACGCCACTCGGAGTTCCAAGCCGTATGAACTTGGGCCAGGTTTTTGAAATGCACTTAAGCTTAGCAGCAAAAGCACTCGGCTACAAAGTTGCCTCACCTTCCTTCAACCGTGTTACAACCGAACAAATTAAAGAAGAACTTAAAAAAGCCGGCTACCAAACAGATGGCAAGGTCCAATTATTTGATGGTCGCACAGGTGAACCATTCGAAGAACAAACTTCAATTGGTTATATGCACATGCTCAAGCTAGAACACATGATCGAAGGCAAGATCCACGCCCGCAGCATTGGCCCGTACACCAAAGTCACTCAGCAGCCTCTTGGTGGTAAAGCACAATTTGGAGGACAGCGTTTTGGAGAAATGGAAGTTTGGGCTCTAGAGGCATTTGGCGTAGCCAACATCTTGCAAGAAATGCTGACCATCAAATCTGATGATATGGTTGGCCGCTCTAAAGCTTATGAATCACTGGTTAAATCTAGAAAGATTGTCGGCCCACGGCTTCCAGAAAGCTTTAAAGTTCTGGTTAGCGAGTTGCAAGGGATCGGCCTTGACGTCCAACTTATCGGTGATAAATACGAACAATCCCAGCAAGGTGACACTTCCGCTAAAAGTTCCGATGATGATGTTGTAACCGAAGCAGAAGATGTAATCGAAGAACAAGCACAGGCCGAATCTCCAATTAGTAGCGAGGTTGAAGAGGCCATCCAGCAAGAAAGCAGCCTCAGCCCAAACGACATCGATGTTAGCGGCCTCAGTTCCGATTTTTCAGAAGCAACCATCGAGGCAGATGACGAAGCTAATCAAGGCGAAGCCCTAGAAGATAAAATTGAATCAGAACCAGAGGAGGATCAAGCTTAAAGTCTAGAAACACTAAACTTAAGGTAAGAGTAAAAAAATATGACACCATACTACAATAACGAAGATTCAGCAGTACTATCAGATTTTGACGAGATTAAGCTTACAATTGCTTCTCCGCAAAGAATTCTAGATCTTTCCCACGGCGAGGTTACCAAATCTGAAACTATTAACTATAGAACTCAGCGCGCCGAAAAAGATGGTCTTTTCTGCGAAAAAATCTTTGGTCCAACCAAAAACATCTCTCAGCACGACCCACGCTTTAAAGGAGTTCGTGCCCGCGATATGGCCGTTGATAAAAAAGGGCGTCTTGTTACCAACTCTAATGCCCGACGCGAGCGCATGGGCCACATTAAGCTAGAGGTTCCAACTGTTCACACCTGGTTCCTACGCTCTAACCCAAGCGCTATTAGCCATTTGCTTGGCATGAGCACCAAAGCTCTAGAACGCGTCATCTACTTTTCTGCCTACATGATTAACAAAGTTGATGCAGATAAACTAGATGCACTTTATGCAGATCTCGATGCCGCCATCGAATCCGAAAAAAAGTCAATCGATGCTCGCTTCGAAGAACAATCTAACCAAGAAGGAGCCGATCTTAAAGAACTCGCCAAAGCTCGTTCCAAAGAAATGGACGTAGCAAACGAAGCCTTCTTAAATCGCAAATCTCAACTTGATAGCCTTAAAGAGGCTGCCCTAATTACAGAATCAGATTACGCCCAACTTCCCCAAGAATATAAAGATGCCATTAAGGTTAGCATGGGAGCCGAGGCAATTCATGCCGCACTCAAAGAAATCGATCTCGAAAAACTGATCGAATCAATCAGAAGTGAAGCCGAAGAAGCTCAAGGTCAGCGTTATAAAAAACTTATTAAGCGCCTTAAAATTCTTGAAGGAATTCACAAAGCAGGCATCGACCCAAGCTGGATGTGTTTAACCGTTCTCCCGGTTATTCCACCAGAACTTCGCCCGATGGTCTCACTTTCCGGCGGAAGATTCGCAACCTCAGATCTAAACGATCTTTATCGCCGCGTTATCAACCGTAACAACCGTCTTAAAAAGTTAACTGCTCTTGGAGCTCCAGAACTAATTAAGCGTAACGAAAAAAGAATGCTTCAAGAAGCCGTCGACGCTCTATTAGATAACGCTGGCCGTGGCTCTCGTGCAGTTACTGCAACCGGAGGTCGCCGTAAGCTTAAATCTCTAACCGATGTTCTAAAAGGAAAACAAGGTCGTCTCCGCGGAAACCTACTCGGAAAGCGTGTTGATTATTCCGGACGTAGCGTTATCGTTTCTGGCCCCGAACTCGAACTTGATGAATGTGGCCTGCCTCGTGCAATGGCTCTAGAACTATTCAAAGCTCACGTGATTGGTTGGTTAATCGAAAACGAATATGCTCAAAATATCAAAGGAGCTAACCGCTTGATCGAGCTGCGCGATTCCATCATTTGGGATGCTCTTGACGCAGTTATGGAAGGCAAATATGTTCTTCTAAACCGTGCACCAACTTTGCACCGTCTTGGAATTCTTGCCTTTAAACCTAAGCTTAATGATGGTCGCGCTATTCAGCTACACCCATTGGTCTGTGCAGGATTCAACGCAGATTTTGATGGAGATCAGATGGCAGTTCACCTCCCACTTTCCGAAGCCGCTCAAAAAGAGGCTCGCGAAATTATGGCCGCATCTCTAAACTTATTAAAGCCCGCCGATGGTTCACCAATCTTAAATATTAGCCAAGATATAGTTTTGGGCTGCTACTTTTTAACCTATATCCGCCCAGAATTCACAGAAGATAAAAACTACAAAGCTCCAGTTATTGCTAGCATGCAAGAAGCCGAAGCAGCCTACCAAAAGGGAACTCTTAGCTTGCAGCAACCAATCATCACTTATGTAAGAGGCAAGCGTCTCGAAACAACCTACGGTCGCTTAATCTTCAATAGCATTTTGCCAGAAGAAATCCCATTCCAAAATCAAGCCATGGACAGCAAGAGCCTCAAAGCTGTAATGGCAACTGCTTTCGAAAAGTTTGAAGCCAATGGTGCTTCTAAAGTTGCCAACGATATTAAGTCTCTAGGTTTTGCGTGGGCAACCAAATCCGGTCTTTCAACCGGGATGGATGACTACTCCGACATTAAAAACCTACCTACTCTTCTTGAAGAAGGCGAAAACAAAGCCACTGAAATTGATGAACAGTTTAAAGAAGGTTTATTAACAGAAGAAGAAAAGCGCCGCGCTACCGTTGAGGCTTGGAAGGCAGTTGATAGAAAAATCTCCGCCGCAATTCAAGAACAATTCAAGCGCATCGATTCCAGCATGGAAATGGCCGCCGTTTCTGGAGCTCGCGGTTCCATCGGGCAGTTCAAAAACGTAGCTGGTATGAGAGGAATCGTTGTAGATGCACTCGGTCGCGAAATCGCTCTTCCAATCAAAAACAACTATAAAACTGGGTTTAATCCAGTGGAATACTTCCTCGATAGTTCCGCTGCGCGCAAGGGTCTAATTGATACGGCACTTAAAACGGCAGATGCCGGTTACTTAACCCGTCGTATGGTTGATATTGCTCAAGATATCTTTACTGTTGATGAAGATTCCGAAGATCCTGGTTTTGTAATTTACCGTTCTGAGGCAGAAGAAATCGGCATCCCATTCTCCTCACGTCTCGAAGGCCGTTTCTTAGCGCAAGATCTTAAGCTTAGCGAAGGCACATTAAAAGCAGGAACCTTTATTTCTAAAGAACTCGCCGAGCAACTTCAGCAAGATGACAAAGTACAAGAAGCAACCATCAGAAGCGTTCTAACTTGTTCTAACCTTCGTGGAGTAGATATTAAATCTTACGGAACAGATCTTGCCACTGGAAAGCTCGTTCAGCCAAATCAAGCCGTTGGAGTTATCGCCGCTCAAAGTCTCGGAGAAAACACCACCCAGCTTACACTTAACACTAAGCACCAAGCCGGATCCGCAACCGAAAGCGACGTTACCAAAGGTCTACCTCGTGTAGATGAACTTCTAGAGGCTCGCGTTCCAAAAGGTAAGGCAACTCTCACCGAACTGGATGGTAAAGTAGCAGTCTGGGAAGATGGAGAAACAGTCGTCGTTCAAGTTACACCTATCCAAACTAGAAAAGAGCAATTCCCGCTTGATGGGCGCCAAGCTCGCGTAGCTTCTGGCAGTGATGTAATGGTCGGAGATGTTCTCGCTTCCACCGCAGAAAACACCAAGCAACTTATTGCAAACTTTGCCGGAAAAGTAGAGGTAACACCAGAAAACATCATTGTTACTGCCTCTCAAAAAGCTTCTACTAAGTACACTTTCTCTAAAGCCACAGGGCTTGCAGTTGCCGATGGAGATACCGTTCAGGCCGGAGCTCGCCTTACCGAAGGTTCGCTCGATCCAAGCGAAGTTCTCAGTTACCGCGGAATCGAGGCCGCTCAGCGCTACATCATTAACGAGGTTCTAGCTCTGTATGCCTCACAGGGAATCGACATCAACGCTAAACATCTAGAACTCGTCGTCCGCCAAATGTTCAGCCGAGTCCGAGTCGAAGATCCAGGTGATAGCCTTTATGCTGCAGGCGAGATCATTTCTCGCGCAAGCGCCATCGAAGAAAACGACACGCTTATCAAAGATGGGCAAAAACCAATCGTCTACACCCAACTTCTACTAGGCTTAACTCGCGCCTCAATTGCATCCGATAGCTTCCTTTCTGCGGCAAGCTTCCAAGAAACCACACGCGTTCTGGTTGGAGCCGCCATCACCGGCAAAACAGATAAATTACGTGGTCTAAAAGAAAACGTAATTATCGGTAGAAAAATTCCAGTAGGAACCGGTGCCCGCAATTCCGAGGCCAAAGAACCAGGTCTAGAAGAATAAACATCAAAAAGAACTTGCCTTTTAGGTCTTCAACAGAGTATAATAGCAAGTAAGATTTAAATTAAGTTTAATAAATTTTAATAAATTTTAATAGTTAAGTTTAAAAAGTAGCAAAATTGCTTACAACAATCTCCCAAGTTTGGGGTTAAAGAATTCTAAAAACTATGCCAACAGTCAACCAGCTTCTTAAAAAGCCTAGAAAGCCTAAAAGCAAGAAACCAAAATCTCCGGCTCTAAAAACAGTTTCCAATACTATTAGAAACAAAAAGTATCAAAAAGCTGCACCTCTACGCCGCGGAGTCTGTATTAAAGTTACTACTGCAACACCAAAAAAGCCAAACTCTGCCATGCGCAAAGTTGCCCGCGTTCGCCTAACTAACGGTGAGGAGTTTTGGGCTTATATCCCTGGCGAAGGTCACAATTTGCAAGAACACGCCGCAGTTTTGGTTCGTGGAGGTCGCGTGCCAGATCTAATCGGTGTGCGCTACACAATTGTTCGTGGCGCTCTCGATTTGCAAGGAGTTCAAAACCGCAAAAACGGCCGCTCAAAATACGGAGTCAAAAAAGAAGGAAAATAAAAACCTTAAGCTTAACTAAACAATTATGCCACGCAAAAAAACTAAATCTCTACAAAAAGAACCAAACCCAGATCGACTTTACGGCTCAGTTCTTGTTCAGCGCTTAATTAACAAGAGCATGAAAGATGGCAAAAAGTCTTCCGCCGAAAAATCTGTTTACATGGCTATGGATTTTGCCGCAGATAAGCTTAAATCTAAAAACCAGCTCGAAGTTTTAGAAAAAGCTCTAGAAAACGTCTTCCCGGTTTTTGAGGTTAAAGGCCGCCGCGTGGGTGGAGCCAACTACCAAATTCCATTTCCGGTTGCTGGCCACCGCAGAATTCACCTAGGCTTAATGTGGTTTGTTGCAGCTGCTCGTTCTAAAAAAGGAATGCCCTACTGGCAACGTCTAGGTTCTGAAATTGTTGATGCCTTCAACGAAACTGGAAACGCCGTTAAAAAACGTGAAGAAGTTCACAAAATGGCAGAAGCCAACCGCGCCTTCGCCCACTTCGCCCGCTAAGCTTAATCTGGCTCGCGCACCCCTCCACTTTGTAGCTCGGTGAAGCCAAAGCTACTCGCCCCCCAAAAAGTCCTCGCCGCGCTCGTCTTGCTGCTGGTTCAATTTTGTCATCTCGACCGAAGCGTAAGCGGAGTGGAGAGATCTCCCTGACTTCTGTAAGATAAAGATAAAAAAGCATAAACTTAAGATCCAAGTTTCCTAATCTCCTCCTGTAAATCTGAACTTAATACCTCCTACATCCCTTTTATGCCCCATCTCAAAACCTACTACGTCTACATTGTCTCTAGCAAATTAAGAACAGTTATCTACATTGGTATAACTTCAGATCTAGAACGCAGAACTCAAGAGCATCAAGACGGAAGTTATGAAAACAGCTTTACCTCAAAATATAACTGTAAATATTTAATTTACTATGAAGAATTCAACGAAGTACACCAAGCTATAGCTAGAGAAAAACAACTTAAAAAGTGGAACAAGCAAAAGAAGCTAGATCTAATCCAAACGCTTAACCCTAAACTCAGAGATCTCTCGGCAAGCTCGAGATGACAAGAGTGAGGTGTTCTTTCACTAAGCTTAAGCACTTTAAGTTATAATCAAAATAAATCTAAAATTAACATGAAAAAATCTAAACAAAAAGCTGGCCCAAAAGACCAGAGCATGAAGGCTCTTGTGAGTATGTATCGCTACAACTGGCCAAAACTCACAATAGTCTTCGGCTTAACATTCATTGCAAACTTATTCTCAGCGACCCTGCCATATTTTGTAGGAAAAATTGCCGAACTCCTGACAAGTCTACAAGATAACTATAAAGACATCTCAAAATGGGTGTTTCTTATGGTTGGGGTTGGTATTGCCCATGATGTTTTTATTCATCTTGCTGGCTTCATGAGCACTTTTTGGCAGACCAAGGTTCACTATAAATTTCGAGACATAGTCCAAAAGTTCACCTGGGATTATGAATATAAAGATTTTGTACAAAAGCCCAGCGGCAAAATAGCTAGCGCGGCCCATGAGACGTACTTTAAGGGTGCATCTCTTTCATATGAGTTTCAACAAGAAGATATCAATAACCTAGTAAAGTTCCCGGTCTTTATCGGTATTCTTTTTATATCTAGTAAAGAGAACGCCATTCTATTCTTTCTGTTCTTGATAATCTTAAGCTTAGTTTCGTGGGTCACACTTAAAAAAGTTCGTCGCACAGCCTCCACACACTCAGATATGCAATCAACTGTGATGGGTCGACTTTACGATTCTTTTGCCAACTTTGTTAATGTTAAATCTTTCAAGAGCGAGCAGGTTGAGCTTAAATCCTTACACCAGGATAATAACAGCATGCAACAAACCTCCATCGCCAGAAGCGTGGCGGATGAACTCTACTGGAGTTATGCTGGCGCAACAATTCGAGGTGGAATGTGGATTTGTTTTGCAATACTAAACTTAAGCTTGTACAAGTCTGGTAGGTTAGATGTTGCAGGTTTTGTTACCGCACTTACAGTTCTTCAGCAATTTACAAATAGTATTTGGGATATCTCTGGGAGGATAAAATCCATCACAACCAACGTCTCCGAATACAAACAAAACTACAACTATCTCTTCCCTGGACGCAATATCGTCAAGGAATACTATAGGGAACAAGCTAAACCTAAGCTTAAAATCTTTAAACCAAATTTCTCTCGAAACATTAAGCTTAATAAACTCAACTTTGCTTATCCAGATCGGCCAGATAGTCTCGTTCTCAAAAACATTAATTTAGAGATTAAAAAGAACGAAAAAATCGGCATCGTCGGCAAATCAGGATCTGGCAAATCGACTCTCATTAAGCTCCTTTTAGGGTTCTACGATTATCAAGAAGGAACAATTCAGATTGATGGAAAGAGCGTTTCTAAAGATGAGCTCAGCCTAATCAATTCTTACGTTCCGCAAGATACAACCCTCTTCCAACAAAGCATTGCCTACAACATCGCTTACGCCAAAGAAGGCAAAGCCGCCAAAGCCGAGATAATTAAGGCTGCCAAAAAAGCCCACGCTCACGAGTTTATCAATTCTCTGCCTGATAAATACCAAACTTTAGTGGGGGAGCGCGGAATTAAGCTTAGCCTAGGCCAGCGCCAGCGCATTACAATTGCTCGAGCATTCCTTAAAGAATCAGATCTCTTAATTCTAGATGAAGCAACCTCCGCTTTAGATTCCAAAACCGAAAAGCTTGTTCAAGAATCGCTAGAAGAACTCTGGCACGGCAAAACCGTTATTGCCATTGCCCACCGCCTTTCCACCTTAAATAACGTCGATAAAATTATTGTTATGGATCGGGGTAAAATAGTTGAACAAGGCACAAAAACCGAACTTCTATCTTACGGCGGAATTTTTGCCGAACTTTGGCACCACCAAAAAAACGGCTTAATTATCGAAGACGAAGAAGAACTCTAAGCTTAGCCGATTCCTATGTGTGGCATGAATCCCGCTCTCCAGCGTTACGCCAAAGAAGGCGTCTAATTCCTCTCCCTTGGAGGGAGAGGCTAGGAGAGGGTTTCTTAAGCTTAGCCTCTTTCCTTTTCTGACTGGATTCTTCACATTCGTTTAGAATGACAGTAGCAGCGTCAAGAATCTATAACCTTAAAACCAGGTCCTCGATAATCTAACAAGGAGCGGGTTTAAAAGAACTACAGAAAATTTACGAATTTCCACTTAAGCTTAATGCGCTTCGGGTCTAGATTTATGCTTCGCCTTCTTAAGCTTAGGCTTCATTTCATCTCTAAACTTCTCAATTGTTGCATCAATTACAGTATCCAAAAGCTTATCAATATCTTCGTTGAAAAAAACATTATGCCGCTCGTTGCAAACTCCACCTTTACAAAGCCCAGCCACAACCATGAGTTCATCAAATAAATCAGAGGTTCCACCAGAATTACTAACCACTCCCACTGGTTTATGCGCTTCTAGCGCTGTAGCAAATTCATGCACCGTACCCATTCTTCCTCCAATAGAAATCACACAGTCAGAACTTTGCACCAGCAGCGAATCTCTACCAACATAGTTCATTCCCGTGTATAAAATAAAATCATAAGCCTCTGTTGGCAAGTGGTAAGATTTAACATGTTCCTTAAAACTTGCCGCAGGGCTAATTCCTATACTTTTGCCACCCACACTTTTAGCTCCTTGCGCGGCCCAATCTGGCAAGCCAATCGTGGCTCCGGTAATTAGAGTATGCCCCCGCTCAGCAATCTTTTTACCAATTTCAAAGGCAATCTTATAATCCATATCAACAGTGGAACCTTGCGCCGCGCCACTCAAACATATTGTTAAAACTTGCCCTTTTAAATCCATACTACTTTTTATTTTTTCTAAAGATTGACTTACTTAAGCTTAAATTATAACAGATTAAGCTTAAGCGTTTAAGTTCTTAAAAACTCTTAAAGCTCGAAAATGCTAAACTTAAAACTTAAGATATGTTTAAATTGCTAATCATCGCTGCACTCAGTTCTGGCATCTTCAGTTCTACTAGCTTGCCAAACAGCACCAAAAAATCCACTCAAAATCTAAGTTCTTACAGTTCTTTATTAGATAAAATTCCTGGCGAAGATTGCCAAACTCCAGCTCTCAAAAAGCTTAATCTTTCGCAAATTGAGGGGGTTAAGCTTAATACCCTTCTTCTTCTGCAAACCACACAAATTATAAAAGAGGCCAGAGCAGCCTCCAAGCCAATCGCCATTAACTCTAGCTTTAGAACTTGCGCCGAACAAACCGCTCTTCGAAGTTCCAACTGTCCTGCACAAAACTCTCCCGCAGAATCTTGCCTGCCGCCCACCGAAAAACCAGGCCAAAGCCTTCATAATTATGGCCTGGCCATAGATTTTAAATGCGAGGGCTACCCAATTTTTGGCTCCTCACCATGTTACACCTGGTTAACTCAAAACGCCGAAAGATTTAAGCTTAAGCGCCACACTTCCGAGCCCTGGCACTGGAGCTTCACCGGCAAGTAAAGAAGTTGACTTGGTATAAGATATGCTATGCTCAAGAAGTACAAAAAAGAGATTAGGTAAATGAGACAAATCCAAGTTAATGATTACTTTAGAATAGACGTGAGCAGCAATGTAGTAACAGACCCTACTCGGCCAATTGAGTACGGTGATCTATGTCCGCACTACACTGATAGTAGATTCTTGCGAAGTGCAGGTAATACCGGATATATGTTAGTGTTTTTGGAGACCCAGAAACACTAACAACCCCAGAGCCAGAAGGACTTACAAGGGGAGGCTGGGATAGTGATAGAATAGCAGCCAACACTCCAAAAGGATTTACTGCTAGCGGTATTTTGGATGAAGTGGCTCAAGGCTTAGGTCTTGACGGTAGAGAAGCTCGATTAACAGGTCGCTTTCATGAGCAATGCTTGAGGGCTGCACTCGCATCTCCCGCTCTAGACTTAATACATATGATTAGCTGGGTTAATGCGGGAAATGGATATCCTGGGATATCTTATAGGTGGCTTCAACCAACTGGATAGGACTTACATCTCAGAACAAAAAGTTAATCTTAATACCCACCATCTCCATAGTTCACTTTTTTGTAGATTTTCTCGTAAATCTTGTTGGCCTCTTCTTTAGTTAAAGTTCGGTTCAAATCTCTCAAAGTTATTCTAACTAAAACATTTTTTTGGCTAAGCTTAATACCGAGTTTCTCACGCGCAGTTTTATTAAGCTTAGAATGTTCCGTTTCGCTTAAAAGTTCGACAGATTCTAAACTACTTAAATCCTTGCCAATTGCTGCTTCAACCTCTTGGCTGACATCTTCTTCAACATATTTTTTTGGAACCGAATAACTCATATCTCTTTGAATTGCTGGCTGCAAACTAACGGCCCTATATTCTTCCAAATCATACATCTGCACTGCAATCCTCTGGTTACTACTCCGCAAATAACGAACATCCGGAACATTTTTTAGCGTCATGACAAGCCTATCTAAACCTAAGCCAGAGGCAATCCCGCTAACTTCTTCCGGATCCATGCCACTCCGCTCAATAAGCTCCGTTCCCAAAAGTCCACATTCCAGAACTTCAATATCGCGCCCGTCTTTATGCTTAACATTAACCTCAATTCCTTCGTTGGTGTAAGGATGAGTATTATCTTCAATTCTAAGATTCCAACCTGGAGCTAATTCCTTGGCAATCGCGTTAACCATCTCTAAAAGGTCAGTTTTATTAAGCTTAGCGCGCTTATCATTCTTCACAATTCGCCAAATATCCATCTGATGCAAAATTCCAAGATGGGTTTTATCATAAACATCGCGTCTGTAAGCAAGGCCAGGAACAATAATTGTCACATCTTCCCAATTGTCATAATCTAAACTTAATTCTCGTAAAATAGCTGGAATTTGTGCCGTGGTATGAGTCTGCAAACAATTTTCTAAATCAACCCAGTGCGTATAAGTTGAACTTCTACTCACATTATCTTCTGGAACCAAAAGATTATCGTAACAATCCTCACCGCTTACAATTGGATTGCGTCTCATAACCCTAACTTCAGTCTCTGGCCAGAGCTTTTCTAAAGTGCTACGCGTTCTTCTGTAAACCAGATTTATTGCGTGCGCCTGCTTTCCTTCTTTCGGATCTAAACTTAAATCCGGAATTCTCAAATATTCCTCTAGCTTTTCGCTAGAGATCGGTTTAATCTGTATCTTCATATAATGCCCCCTTCTTCTACCAAGATCCACAAGAACCATCAGCTGGCGGAGGAACGTAAGTTGGCAAATCTGCTAAGCTTAAGGCCGCTCCTCCCAATTCATCTTTAACTTCCCTCGCAATTACTAGTTTTGGTGGCCACACTTTTTCTGTGCCTGGAGTTGGCGCAAGACCGTATCTTCTTCTTTCTGTCATCGTAAATTCCTTCTCTCTTAAATTATTGTTGAGTTAGCTTAATTGCTAAGCTTAAATTGTTTCTAAAATGTAAAAAATAAAATGCCCTAAAGGGCAAAAAATGCAAAAGCAAAAGAGTTGTTAGAAACGTAAATATTCCAAACATCAGAAATCAGACTTTTTAAAGCCTTGATAATTTCTAAGATGTAACTTTCTACGTTATTCATATAATGACATCAATTATACATCACCCTTAAGCTTAAGTCAATGCTTGGTTTATAATCCAGATTATGAAAGTGTTTCCTGTGGTCCATATAAATGAAGTAGATATTGCTACTCAGCAAGCGGAACTAGCGCTTGAAGCTGGGGCGGATGGAGTTTATCTAATTGACCACGCTACTCTTTCCCCCACCCCAACTATGACCGTATTTAAGGAACTAAGAGCTTCTAGCCCGCAAGCATTCATCGGTGTGAACTTTCTATTCAAGACACCTCTGCAGGCTTTTGATCTACTGGCTGCCTTGGCTGGTGAATCTAAAGACTTACCCGATGCGTTATGGGTTGATGATTGTAGTCAGACTAGAACGTCGGTTGATCGTTTTAAGCTTAGTAGGCCAGATGTTTATTCTAGAGTTCAGTATGCGGGTGGTGTGGCTTTTAAATACACCTCTACTGCCACAGAAGATCCAGCAAAGGCCGCCGCAGAAGCTACTAGGCTTAAGGATTTTGTAGATATTGTAGTCACGAGCGGACCCGGAACTGGAAGTCCCACCAATTCAGATAAGGTAAAAGCAATGAAAGAAGCTATTGGTGACAAGCCACTAGCCATTGCTAGCGGAGTTACGCCAGATAATGTTGGCAAGTTTGCTGCAGCTGATCAAGTATTTGTTGCAACAGGTATAGAGACGGGCAAATATAGCGGAATCTTTGTTCCCGATTCGCTAAAGCAAATGGTTGAAGAGGCTCATGCGCTTTAAGGCAACCGATCTAACTTCTCGATTCTTCTAGAATACTTCGGCGCGCTCTTAAATTCCGTTTCTAAAAAAGTTCTAACAATATCCTTCCAGCTCTCATCTTCAAACAAGAATTTCGGCAAGCATAAAATATTAATATCATCATCACTGCGGGCCAGTTCAACCTCTTGCTTGTTCCAACAAAGCCCAGCTCGAATTCCCCTAAACCTATTTGCTGCAATAGCCATTCCTTGCCCACTTCCACAAAGCAAGATCCCTTTTGCTTGCACGTCTTCATTCTGCCAGGCTCCATAAAGCCTAGCTACAACTGCTTTAGCAAAATCCGGATAATCATCTTCTGAGTTATAGAATTCTTCGCCAACTTCTAAAAACTCTAAGCTTAATTCCCGCAAAAAGCTTTCTACTTCTTTACAGAATATTCTACCCTGATGATCTGCTCCAATATAAATCATAATTTCTTAACCTGAACCCTAGATCCTGAAAAACAAACAGGTCATGGTTCATAGTTACAAGTACGAACTTTGGTGCCGAGGGAGAGACTCGAACTCTCACTAGATTGCTCTAACCGGATTTTGAGTCCGGCGCGTCTACCAGTTCCGCCACCCCGGCTTACCATTAAGCTTAATTATACCAGCAATACCCATCATCGTCGTCATTCAGAAAAGAGCAAACGCAGTGAACGAAGAATCCAAGTCTAATTAAATACTTCCTCTAAAAAGATCTTTCCATTCCAGATTAGAGCTAACCCCAACATACGGAGCCCCATTTCTTTTTGAAGCTAAGAATACACACACATAGCAGGATTAATCGGCATCTTAAGCTTAATTATACTCTGGATTCCTACGTTATTCGTTCCTCTCAATCCTCTGGGATGACGAAATATAGACGTGAGGTTTCTCGGTAACGGACTGGCCTAAGCTTAACAACTCTTTGTTAAAGTGCTAAACTTAAGCTTAAAGTAATTCTTTGGTTACTTCCATTTTTGATATTCTAATTCTTTTCATAAAAATAAACAGATGCAAACTAAGCCAAAAGCAGCCTCAGCTCCAAAAAAAGAATCTAACGTTGTTTCTGCCGGATCCAACCCAAGCGGAGTAATTTATGTTGATCAAGATTCAGACATTACCTCTATCGTTTCTAAAATTCGCCAAGAATCCGCCAAAAACATCAAGATTGTTGTGCCAAAAAACTCCAGCGCTCTAAAAAGCGGAGTCAACCTTAAGCTTATTGCCAGAACCGCACGTTCCAAAGCCAAAGAACTCGCTCTGATAACCTCCGACCCTAAACTTAAAACTATGGCCGCTGCCGCTAAGCTCCCAACCGCCCCAAACTTAACATCCGAACCAGCATTAAGTTTACAACCCGGCTCAAAATCTCAATTTGAATTAGAAGAAGATGACATTCCTCAAAAAAGCAAAAAGATCGAACCAGATCTCGACGAAGAAGATTTAACAATTGATGGCTCTGAATTTGCAGCCGCCGGAACAAGCATTAAGCTTAACAAAAGTTCCTCTAGCCCAGAATCAAGCTCGGAGCCAACTCCGGCAGAAGAAAAATTAGCCAAAAAAACCAAAAAAGCTGGATTCGGCAAAAAGATTCCTAACTTCGAAGGTTTTCGCAAAAAAGCCATCATCGGGCTGGGCATCTTCTTTCTTTTACTCGCGGCCATCCTCCTGTTACTCACCTCTAAAAGAACCGCCACCGTCGAAGTTCGTGCCAATGCCGAACGCTACGAAGTCAGCTTTGTTGCTAAGCTTAACGAATCTAGCTCTGCTACAACCGAAGGCGAACTTAAGGTAGAAAGAAAATCTGGCTCTAAAACCATTACTGAAAGCGTGGCCGCAACAGGCCAGCAAAATATTGGAGCCAAGGCCAGCGGAAGCATCAAAATCACCAACTGCACAGATAACGATGTTACCATATCCGCCGGAACCGCAGCCGCCAGCTCTGGCTTAAACTACATCACCAACAGCTCCATCTTTGTTCCTGCCAGCGATTTTTTTAGTAACGGAACCTGCAAAAACAACGGTAACGCAACAGTTAACGTAACCGCAAAAGAGGCTGGATCCGAATACAACGCCTCTGCCAAAGCCTACACCATTTCTGGAGTTCCAGCCAAAATAACAGGGCAGGGCTCTGCAATGTCCGGCGGAACAACTCAAGTTGTTAAAGTAGTCAGCGATGCCGACGTCAACAGCCTTAAAGAAAAAATCTCTTCCGCCAATCAAGAAGCCTATAAAAACGAACTAAAAGATCAGCTCAGTGATAATCAAAAAGCTCTAGAAGATACCTTCAAGCTAGATCTCGGCAAAATCCAACTAACTCCAGCCGTTGGTCAGCAGGCCGAACAGCTTAGCGGAACCCTAACCGCCAGCTATTCTCTACTCGCTGTGCAAGAAAGCGAACTTAAAGCAATTCTCGATCTGCAGCTAGATAAACTTAAAAAAGATGATCACCAAAGCATTATTAAAGATGGGCTCGATCAGCTTAAGCTTAGCCCGGCCGAAGATAGCGGCTATCAGTTTAGCACAACCGCCTATCTTGGCCCGCCGCTAGATCTAAACAAAATCAAGCAAGATATTGCCGGCAAAAAAAAGGGTGAAGCCATCGCCATTATTAACCAGTTTGAAGGAGTCGATAGTTCTAAAGTCAAAATCAAACCATTTTGGTCTTCTAAACTTCCTGCTTCAGATAAAATCGAACTAAACGTCGAAATTAACCAAACTAACTAAAAAAGCCTAAGCTTAACAAAATCTAAAATAACTAAAAGCGTGAAGATTCTAGCCATAGATTACGGAACAAAAAACATCGGTCTAGCTTACGCCGACACTACCTCCATCTTAATTGCCCAGCCACTTGCTATCATCGCCAACTCCACCTCTGACCCCGCCTCTCCATTTAAAGAACTAAACTTAATCTGTCAAAAATACAAAATTCAGCAGCTTATTCTTGGCTATCCTCGTGGCCTAAGCGGGCAAATCACCCAACAAACTAGAGATGTCGAGGCTTTTGGTGATAAACTAAAAACTATCCTTCAACTTCCCCTTAAGTTTCAAGATGAGACTCTTTCGAGTGTACACGTTCGAGATCAACTCAGCGAAGATAAAAAGGGCAATAAACAAAGAATAGATGATCAAGCCGCCGCGCTTATTCTTCAAGATTATCTAGAACAAGAAATCCGCAACGCACCTCTAGCGCACTAAAATTAATAAAAAAGTAGATTTTTTTATGAAAACATACTATCATCACAAAATTGGCAGCTTTAAAAAATCTAAAGATCTGCCTTCTCCGGCCCTTAAGCTTAATCCTAAAAAAGCCTTCTTAAGCTTAGTAGCTCTGGGTCTAATTATGCTCGGCTCTAGCTATGTTTGGTATAAACACGCCTTAAAACCAGTTGGAGTTGGTGAAAGCAAATCATTCAATGTCGCCAAGGGCGATTCCGTAAACGACATTCTAAAAAGATTAAGTGATGAAGGTCTAGTTCGTTCTACCACCGCTCTTAAAATTCACACCAAAATTAATGGAACCTACTCTAAACTTAAGGTCGGAAAATACAGCATTTCGCCAGAACTTTCCGGCCCGCAAATTATAGAGGTCATCTCTGGCGGGAAGGTTTCTGACGCTAAACTTACTATTTTGGCCGGCAAAACCATGCAAGAACTTCTTCCAGAACTCAATCAGCATTTTGGGCAAGAACAAGTTCAGCAAGTGCTAGATAATTTAGATAAGAACTTTCACCCACTTCTAGCAGATTACCCAACTAACAGCGTTAATCTAGAAGGTTACCTGCTCCCCGAAACTTACAAAGATCTTAATTCTGGCGTAACTTTCGAGGCTTGGCTAAAGCGCAATTTTGATCTTTACCAAACTCGCATAGAACCCTTCCGCGCGGCTTTAAGTTCCCGAGGCTTCACAGTTCACCAAGCCTTTACGCTAGCTTCCATCGTTCAAAAAGAATCTTCAAACCCAGCAGAACAAAAAAAGATTGCTCAGGTTTTTGAGCTCCGCCTTGCTCAAAATATCTCTCTTGGAGCCGACCCAACTTTTATGTATGCCGCTAAGCTTAAGGGTGTCGAACCTTCTCCCACGATCGATTCACCCTATAACACTAGAATTTACAAAGGTTTGCCGCCAACTCCAATTGGAACCTTCGAGATGTCTGCCCTAGAGGCCGTCGCCAATCCTTCCCCAACCGATTTCCTATTCTTCGTTGCCGGAGATGACGGTGTAATCTACTATTCTCACACAGAACAGCAACACCAAGAAGACATCCGCCTACACTGCATCGAACTCTGCAAAATTTAAGACGGTCTAATAATCTCCGATTCAAAGTATTGCTCTTGAAAGTTAGTCGTTTCACGAATTTCATCGTCTGTAAACTCTAAGCCTTCAGGACATACAATTAGCTTATCGTCGTCATCATTCGTTCTGTGAAGAATTGCTATGCATTTTCCTAAAAAGCCTTTAAGTGGTTTATCTTCACCTAGTATATAAACATCTAGTTCAGCGCCATCTGGAGCTAAAGTGTTCGGTACAAACCCATAGTTAATAGGGTAAATGTAGCCGTGCTTAGGATGTTTTGAGCCTAGCGGCCTATCGACTTCAACCTGAACAATTTTTCCTAAAAAAGGTTTAGAATAATCCATCGTAGTATGCTTTATAATCGGTAATTATACCAAGAGTAGATCTTCGAATAGATTAAAATAGTAATATGAGTTTAGTTATTCAAAACGACGTTTCATTGGCCGAATACTGCACAATGCGCTTAGGCGGTTCGGCTAAATACTTATCCACTATTAATAATAAAGATGAGCTCGTAGAAGCCGTTAACTGGTCTAAAGCTCAAAGCACAAAATTACTTATTATCGGTTCCGGAAGTAATACTATTTTTAAAGACTCTGGGTTCGAAGGCCTAGTTTGCTTCAATAAAATAGCTGGAATTGAAAAGATTGACGAAGATGTCACATCTGTCACGCTTAAAGTAGGATCGGGCGAAATATGGGATGATTTTGCTAAATATAGCGTTAAAAAAAACCTAAGTGGGATAGAAGCTCTCTCGCTAATTCCGGGTACAGTTGGGGCCGCTCCAGTTCAGAATATTGGTGCTTACGGCCAGGAGGTCGCAGACACAATATTAGAAGTTGAAGCCTATGATTCTAGAAAAAATAAATTTGTCTCTATTAATAATAAAGAGCTGAAATTTGGTTATCGCTCTAGTAAGTTAAAGGTGCCTATCGAGCAAAGACACCTTTATATAGCTTCAGTAACTTTTAGGCTAAGTAAGAAGATGATACTGGCGCGACCGCTATATGAACCCTTAGAAAAGTTTTATACAGAAAATAATATAGATAAGATAACACCTCAAAATATTCGTCAAGTTGTAATTTCAGTTAGATCCGCCAAATTACCCGACCCTCAATACGTTGCAAACTCTGGATCTTTCTTTACTAACCCTATTATTTCTTCGGAAAAGCATTTGAAACTCAAATTTGAAAATACAAATATAAAATCCTGGCAAGTGGGCAATAATGAGTATAAGATTTCAGCGGGATGGCTTATAGAATCTGCCGGTTTAAGCAATTTTGAGCATAAGGGTATATCATTTTATCCTCTCCAGCACTTAGTGGTTGTTAATAAATCAGCAAAAAGTACGCAAAACTTAATCGCTTTTAGAGACATGGTTATCAATAGAATCGAAGAAAAGTTTGGAATATTTTTAAAGCAAGAACCTGAACTTATTTAGCTACACATTAGATATTTTACTTTTTCCCGAAGCGTTTTTTCGAGCGTTCTTTAGCTTTAGCTGCTTCTACTTCTCTATTTTTAGGCTTGGCTTGTGTAACAAGATCTTCTAAAAGATGGTGGCTGGTGTGAGCGATCTCGTTTACTGCACGTTCAAAAGCTTTTTTGTTTGCTTCAGATGGCTCATTAAAGCCGGAAATCTTTCTAACAAACTGCAGGGCAGCAGCTCTAACCTCTTCGCTCGTAGCATGAGGCTCAAAATTATAAAGCGGTTTAATATTTCTGCACATATAACTTTATATTAATAAAAAGACCCTTTCGGATCTTTTTATGAATTCTTGGTGGGTCAGGTGGGGCTCGAACCCACGACACCCGGCTTAAAAGGCCGGTGCTCTAACCAACTGAGCTACTGACCCGGCTAGATTTAAGATATTTTACCACAAAAAAGCGGCCAAAAGAAGTAGAAATAATCTACGAAAACAAAAAACAAATTGTTCCACTATTATTAAGCTTAGCTAAAAATCTTACAAAAGCATGCCCACCCTCTTTTTTTTAAGCTTAATATCTTCAAAAAAAGAGAGAATATGCTAAAAAAGTAAGATTTCAAAAAGCTAGCCCAAAGGTTCTCAAATTACGCCAAATACAAAAAAAGTTCTGTTTATTTTTAGATTTTTGTTTTTGAAAATATCGAACCTTCACATCTCAGATTAACTTAAGCTTAATACAAATGTCAACAGTCTCGCTCCTACCCAATATGTAGATCCTTGAGCAATTCGACCCCAAAGGGAGAATTGAATCGAGGATCTCTATCGTCCTGCTACGATTTAAGGCTATCGATAAGTTGAGATGGGAGATCCTCGATAATATTCTTTCAGAATATTTCAAGGAACCTCCATTCGGGCATTTCTATTCTAAGAATCAGTGTAGCCGTAGAAAGAGATGCTATAATCAAGAACCGAAGGTTCGCAGTCCTGAGCTTGTTTCAGGATCTAAATCTTATTAGCATGGCGCCTTGGCCGAGTGCATGTCATGGCGACATGCCATGGGTTAGGCAGCACTCTGCAGACATAATTCCGTAATTTCTATGTACTACGTATATTTCCTTAAGCTTAGTGACAATAATGTATACACAGGTTTTACGCAAGATTTACCACGGCGAGTCAAAGAACATAGGGCGGGTAGAACCAAGTTCGTTAGCCAGCACCTACCATTCGTCCTTTTTGGATATGAGGCCTATATAAAAAAGTCAGGTGCGATTAGAAGGGAAAAGTTTTTAAAAACATCCGCCGGTAAAGAGCTCTTTAAAAAACAGTATCGAGATGTCTTAATTGAACCAAAAGAGTTATAATTAAGTTCAATCTGGCGCCTTGGCCGAGTGGTTAGGCAGCGGTCTGCAAAACCGCGTACACCGGTTCAATTCCGGTAGGTGCCTCCATTCTACTTCGCTTAAACCTAATAAGCTCGGTAGAATGGAAACTGTAGTAAATTTAATCTCTTTACACTACATATAGTGCTTATGATACAATTCTAATCACTAGAGAAGAGTATGTTTTTGGTGGGAGATTTATAGGTGCTAACTAAAGATCCTATTTATTCCGGAAGTGAGAGATAGCTTGTTTTTTTGTTGGTCCTTTAAAACAAGCTAAGCTTCCGACCCCTCGTTCTTTTTTACTAAACTTAATTAAAAAATAAGAGATATTCTTTCAGGAAGGTAGAATCTAGAATAAAATGTCAAAAATTACAATGTACACCACCGAAACTTGCGCCAGTTGCCAAATGGTCAAAAAATGGCTAACCATGAAGAACTTGCAGTGGGAAGAAATCCGTGTAGATCAATCTCCAGAAAGGCAGCAAGAAGCAATTAAGCTTAGCGGCTCATCAACAGTTCCAGTAACCATAATAGAAAAACTCGATGGTCTAAAAGATGTTATCGTCGGCTTTAAGCCAGCGCAGCTAGCTGAAGCCGTAGCTTAAGCTTAGGTAAAAGAGATCCTCGATTCAATTCTCCCGTTGGGGTCGAATTGCTCAAGGAACTCCACAATATACGGTTCCTTGACCGGTTCGACAAGGTCGAGCAGGATCAAGGATCTAACACACGATAACTTCTGCTAAACTTAAATTTAAGTATGTCCAAAACTAAAAACGAAATTTACGATGTTATTATGATTGGCGCGGGGCCCAGTGCCTTAGCTGCTGCAATTTACACCACTCGCGAAGATCTCTCAACGCTCCTCTTAGAAAAAGGAGTTATCGGAGGTCTCGCCGCTCTAACAGATAGAGTAGATAATTATCCAGGCTTTCCTGATGGCTTAACAGGTCTAGAACTTGCTCAAGGGTTTGAAAAACAAGCCGAACGCTTCGGAGCCAAGATCGACTTCGGAACAGTCTCTGCAATCTCCAGAGAACAAAAGCTAAACTTAATCAACATCCAAACAGAAGAAGGCCAACAGTTCCAAGCTAAAGCAGTTCTCATCGCTACCGGAACTCACTACCGCCAGCTCCAAATTCCAGGCGAAGCCGAACTCTACGGCAAAGGAATCCACTTCTGCGCAACCTGCGATGGCGCCTTCTACCGCGATAAAAAAATCGCAGTTATCGGAGGTGGCAACTCCGCAATTCAAGAAAGCATCTTTCTAACTCGCTTCACCTCTCAAATCGATATTCTAGTTCGTAGCGATAAGCTTAAGGCCTCCGACGTTCTAATTGAAGAGTTGCAAGAATATTTAGATTCCGGCAAAATCCGGCTCCATTTTAATACCAAGCCAGAAGAATTTTTGATTGATAATTCCGGCGACATGCCTAAGCTTAAATCAGTCCGCGCGATTTCCAACGGAAAAGAACAAACCTTCGAGGTAGATGGAGTTTTTGAGTTTATCGGCTTAATCCCAAACACCCAATTCCTCGAACAATCCGAAGTCCAGCTCGACGAATACAAATTTGTTAAAACAGATTTAAGCTTAATGACTAACGTTGCCGGAATTTTCGCCTCTGGAGATTGCCGCTCTGGCGCAACCATGCAAATCGCCTCCGCCGCCGGAGAAGGCGCCACCGCCGCCCTCATGATCCGCCAATACATCGAAGGCAAGTAACATCTACAATCTTATTTTCTTAAACCTAGGTTTTAGCTAAGCTTAAGATATGATTACTCGCAAAAGTGAAGCCATAGTTCCCGAAGCAACCGTCAAACATATCTTCGAAGTGCGTTCCGTAGAGCAAGCGGCTGATGAAGGTGGGATAGAAGATCCACACATAGGTCAAAGAGTCTTGCATAAAGATTCTACCGAATATGGTATAACTAGCGATCAAGATTATACCGACGACTATCATTCTGGATTAGTCCGTCATGTGCCTCGATATCAGTCCAATCTTTTGGCTAGAGAAAAAGGTCAGGACTCAGAAATGGTATGGAATGAGAGGGCTGTTTCTATTTGTATTGCGCAGGAGTTGGCCAAGGTGGCGGAAGTCCTCGCTCTTGAGGGCTTGGTTAGTCGGGTTTGGGGTAATGTTGATTTGGAGCTGATCACTGGCCTAGACCCTTACTTCTTAAACGAAGCAACCCACGCATCTATCGCTGAGGCAGTAGTCGCTGTTGCTCTAGGAGCAAACATAGTTATCGACGATCCAAGGCTAAACTTAAGAGAGCTTATGAATAATGGAAATGTGCTCGGATTCCTCAAAGAAGGTCAAGCTTCTGGAGTAGGAGTTCCGGCGCTAATCTTAAGTAGCTACAACCAACCATGCACAAAGCCCGGTAAAAGACTTCTAGATATGTTCCCCAGTCTAGTCTTAAGCCCTCTCCTAGTGGGAAGCTTCGCCATCCAGACAAAAGAAGTTTTAGAACCGTATCGCGGTTGGCTCGGCGGAGTATTCTCTCCCGGAGTAGTTAGCCTGGGTGACCGAGTATTTGTTAATCAAGCCCTAACTACCCCACCACTTCCAGAAGAGACGTAAGAATAAAAAATAAAAGCGGGTTATTTCTAACCCGCTTTTTCTAAACTTAAGCGTTTTAAGCTTAATCTATTTCTTATTTTGAACTAGGTCGGCAGCTTGCCAAACTCCAGCCAAACCAACTACAGCGTAAATAACACGCTCCACATTAACAGCAGCTTGGCCGCTCAAAAGAGCTCCAACCACTTCTGATACCAAATTATATTCAAAGAACCCAACCAAGCCCCAGTTAAGAGCTCCGACCACCACTAGAACCGCTGCTACTAAACTTAACTTACTCTTATCCATATAACTTTTATACCTCAGTTTTTAAGCTTATGTACCTTTGGATTATACGCTCGATTTGCGTAGCGTCAATAGCCCGTCTTATTCGGGCTATTTTTCTATAAAAAGTAAGGGATATTCCAGACGAGCTGGAATAAGCTTTGCTCTTCTTGGGCTTTTTCTTCTTTTTGTCATCTTGAGCGGGCGTAACGAGTGGAGAGATCTCTCGACATAAGCTCGAGATGACAGGCACTAGAGTTGGTCTAAATCTAAACTTAATATTAAGCAAAAGTATCTCTGGTCTCCAAAATAGCTCAGAATATAGATTTTCTCACTAACCCGTTGACTTCCCGGCTATCCATCTGCTAAAATTCTAAACATAAATTCATCTAGCCCGGCCAAAGATTGAATCTTGAGATTAAATCTTTCAAGCTAGAAGATGCCAAAGGCGCCAAGTCTTGCTTAGATATCTTTTAAAAATTTAAGTTTAAGAAACTAGCATTTACCGGCATCGTTTTTATTGCTCAACAATTCTTTTGAGCAGCAAGAATAAAAATAAGTAGAGATAAACGATCTTTCTAAGCTTAACTAAATTAACAGGCTAAAAATGAAGACCATCATCGGCAAAAAACTCGGAATGACTCAGATTGTAAATGATCTGGGCCAGCTCGTGCCCGTTACTTTAATCGAAGCCGCACCATGTACCGTCACTCAAATTAAAACCTCTGAACGTGATGGATATATGGCAATTCAACTCGGATACGGAGAAACAAAAAAGCTTAACAAAGCGCAACAAGGCCACCTCAAGCAGGCGGCTGTTTCATCTAAAAAACTACAAGAAGTTCGTTTAGAGGCTGAAGCCGAGTTCCAAATAGGTGATAAAATCACTATCGAAAACTTTACAGAAGGTGACGTTGTTAAAGTAACAGCGATCTCTAAAGGAAAGGGTTTTGCCGGAACCATCAAGCGCCATAACTTTTCTCGCGGTCCAGCCTCTCACGGTAGCCATAATGTGCGCGGACCAGGTTCAATTGGTTCGATGTACCCTCAAAAAGTTTTTAAAGGTAAAAAGATGGCCGGACACATGGGCGCTAAACAAGTTACTACCCGAGGTCTAAAAATCGCCTATATTGATCCTTCTTCCAACATTATCGGAATCAAAGGTGCAGTTCCTGGCCCCAACAAAGGTCTAGTTACTATTAACGGAAGATTAAATACAGCAACAAATTAAGTTTAAGTTATGGCCGAGTTAAATAAAGCAATTTTTAATCTAGAAGTGAACAACCACGAACTCCTCGGCCGAGCCTACCGAGCCTATCTTGCTAATTCTCGCACTGCTCAGGCTGCCACTAAAAAACGCGGCGAGGTTCGTGGAGGCGGTCGCAAGCCATGGCAGCAAAAAGGAACCGGCCGCGCGCGCATCGGTTCTATTCGCGCTCCACACTGGCGCGGAGGTGGCGTAACTTTTGGCCCAACCGGAGATCAAAACTTTACAATCAGCATCCCAAAAAATGCCAAAAGAGTTGCCATTAAGCAAGCTCTTTCACTCCAAAACAAGGATGGCCTTATTAAAACCTTCACTACTTTTGAACCCAAAGAAGGCAAAACTAAAGAGGCAATCAAGTTTCTTGAGGCCAACCAGCCAAAATCTACTAAGCTTAACAAAACTCTAGTTGTGCTAGAACAAAAAGATTCCAAAATTATGCGCTCTACTAGCAACCTCCAAAACTCTAAGTTTGTCAGCGCCAAATACCTTAATGTTTACGATATTCTTAATGCTGATTTAATCTTAATTCAAACTTCTGCTCTAAAAACTCTAGATAATTGGCTGGTGAGCAAAGATGCAACTCCAGCTCCAAAATCTTCAACTTCAGCTCCAAAAAAAGTTAAAGAGGAGGTAAAGTAGTATGTCTACCTTAAGCTTAATTCCACACATCAGCGAAAAAGCCTACGCTCAGAGCATCTTTGGAACCTACATCTTTAAAGTTCCTACAACCGCCAACAAAGCGGAGGTCACCCGCGCAGTGCAAGACAAATATTCCGTAACCGTTACCGATGTCCGCTTACTTAACCAGCGCGGCAAAGCAGCTCGCCAGATCCGCCTTGGCGGCTCAAGGGGGCGTCTTCCAAAGGGCAAAAAGTCCGACACCAAAAAAGCTTACGTTAAGCTTAAAAAAGGCGATGTTATTCAAATCGAGGCCTTCCAAGAGGTACAGGCTCAGCAGGCTCCAGCTCCAAAATCTAAAAAGGAGACTAAGAAGTAGTTTTTATGGCAATTAAAATTTATAATCCTACAACCCCAGGTCGCCGTGGAATGACCAGCCAAGATTTCAGTGAAATCACTACTTCTAAGCCTGTTAAATCGTTATTGAGCTCTACAAAATCTCAAGCAGGGCGCAATAATCAGGGTAGAATTACAGTTCGTCACCGTGGTGGTGGAGTTAAAAAGCACTACCGCCAAATCAATTTTAGGCCAACTGTTGGAGCTAAGCTTAAGGTTGTGCATATTGAATATGATCCAAACCGAACTGCTCGCATTGCTCGTGTAGAAGATCAAGATAAAAAGCTGCACTACATTATTGCAGGTCTCAACTGGAAGCAGGGTCAAATTATCACAGTCGGAGAAACCGCTCCGTTAGAAGAAGGCAACCTCATGCCTCTTTCAAGAATTCCACTTGGCTCTTCAATTTTTTACATCGAACTACAACCAGGCAAAGGAGCCCAACTCTGCCGTTCTGCTGGAACATCTGCCCAACTTATGGCCAAAGAAGGTGATTACGCCTTAATTAAACTACCAAGCGGAGAGCGCCGCAACGTCCCCTTAACTTGCACAGCAATAATTGGAACCGTCGGAAACGTCCAACACCAAAACGTTAAGCTTGGCTCTGCTGGTAGAAAACGTAAAATGGGAATTCGCCCAACAGTTCGTGGAGTCGTGATGAACCCAGTAGATCACCCACACGGTGGTGGTGAAGGGCGCGGTAAAGGTAATAACCCAACAACTCCATGGGGTAAACCAACTCTTGGCTACAAAACTCGCCATAACAAACGCACTCAAAAAATGATTGTTAAGAGTCGTCACCAAACCAAGAGGAGAAAAGGATAAGCTTAAGTAAATATTATGTCAAGATCATTAAAAAAAGGACCTTTCGTAGATTTTAAACTTCAAAAAAAGATTGAAGCGCTAGAATCTGGCTCACGCACAATTATCAAAACCTGGGCTCGTGCTTCTACCATCTCCCCAGAAATGGTTGGATACACAATTGCCGTACACAACGGAAAAGTCCACGTTCCAGTAGTTATCACAGAAAACATGGTTGGTCACAAACTTGGCGAATTTTCACCAACGCGCAAGTTCCGTAAACATGGAGGTAAGCAAAAGTAATCTCTTATGCCAGAAACTAACAATCAACTTCAAGTTAAAGCCATCGCCAAAGGCGTTCGTATCTCCCCACGTAAGGTTGGTGTGGTTGCCGCGCTCCTTAAAAAGCGCACAGTTAGCGAGGCTCTAACAATTCTAGAACACACCCCGCGTAAAGCAGCCCTACCAATTTCTAAGCTAATCAACTCTGCCGCAGCCAATGCTCGCCACAACCTTAAGCTTAGTGCCGAAGAAGTCCAAAATCTAGATATCACAACCATCATGGTCACCGAAGGCATAACTCTCAAACGTTACAAAATGGTTGGAACCGGTCGCCGCGGAAGGCCTAGACCAATGCTTAAGCGCAGTTCACACATCACCGTTGTTCTGGGCAGATTCAATCAAGAAGCCAAATCTAGCGCCAAATCTACAAAAGCAGCCACCTCCACCAAAAAGGCCGTAGCAGCCAAAGCTCCTGCAGCTAAACTTAATTCTAAATCTAAGCCTGCAGCCAAGTCCGCAGCTAAAAAGGAGATTAAAAAATAAGCTTATGGGTCAAAAAATTAATCCAGTAATGTTCCGCACACAAGTTACCAAAGATTGGCGTACTCGTTGGTTTGTTTCTAACCGTAAGTTCGCCTCATCTCTAAAACAAGATATGGATGCCCGTGCCCTTATCGAAAAACGTTTTGAAAACCAAGCGGTTATCGATCGCATTAATATCGAACGTCCACACGGCGCAGTTAACATTACAGTTTTCACCTCTAAGCCAGGTATGGTTATCGGAAAAGGCGGATCAGGCGTTGAAGAACTTAAAAACCAACTTAACAAAATCTTCAACAGCACCAACCTCCGTGTAAATATCGAAGAAATTAAACGTCCAGAACTTTATGCCAAACTGGTTGGTGAATCAATTGCCCGTCAACTTAAGGCCAGAGGTTCATTCCGCCGCGCCATGAACTCTTCCGCCGCAGCCACAATGCGTGCCGGAGCCAAAGGAATTCGCATCCAAGTTGCTGGGCGCCTTGGTGGAGTCGAAATGGCTCGCCGAGAAAAAGTTTCCGAAGGTTCAGTTCCTTTGCACACTCTCCGCGCCAACATCGATTACTCCCTAACCGAGCTCAAAACTCCAGCTGGAATTATCGGCATCAAGGTCTGGATTAACAAAGGAGAAAATTAAGCTTAGCAAAAATCTCTAAACTTAACTAAAAATATTATGTTATTACCACGAAAAACAAAGTTCCGCAAAGTCCGCAAAGGCAAAATCAAAGGTAACGCAACCTCTGGCAACACCATCGCCTTCGGATCTTTTGCCCTAATCAGCTTAAATCAAGAACGCATCAATTCTCGCCAAATCGAGGCTGCACGGCGCGCAATGACTCGTTACGTTAAGCGTGGTGGTAAAATCTGGATTCGCATCTTCCCGCATACTCCAGTTACTAAAAAACCAAACGAAGTTAAAATGGGTAGCGGAAAAGGTAACCCAGATGTTTTTGTTGCTAAGGTTAAGCCCGGCACAGTTCTATTTGAAATGGCCGAAGTAACCGAAGAACAAGCTCGCGAGGCAATGCGCTTAGCGGCACACAAGCTCCCAGTTAAAACACGCTTTGCCGTAAGGGAGGATTTCTAAGATGAAGGCTTATCGAATTCAAGATCTAATCAAAAAGGATGCCGAATCCCTAACGCAAGATTTGGCTAAGCTTAAGGCCGAGCTAGTCGAACTTAAAATCTCTCACGGTCTTCGCAAGAATTCTGACGACACCTCTAAACAACTTAAGCTTAGAAGGCAAATCGCTCGAATTCTAACCGCAATCAACCAAAAACAAAACCAAGAACTTAAGCAAGAATCCACCAAAACAGCAAAGGAGAAGTAATTTATATGAGCAAAAAAACATTAAGCGGATTAGTCACCAGCACCAAAACTAGCAAAACTATCACTGTACAGGTAGTTCGCGAAGTCCGTTATCCTAAATATAATAAACTCTACAAAGTTTCTAAAAAGTTTCATGCTCATGATGAAAAAGAAGAAGCAAATCGTGGAGACGTGGTTACTATCGAAGAAACTACGCCAATTTCCAAAACTAAAACCTGGGTTCTAAAATCAATTGATAAAAAAGTTACTAAGCTTGAACAACAGTTGCAAGGAGTGGAGATTTAAGCTTATGATTCAACAAGAAAGTAGATTAAAAGTTACAGATAACAGCGGAGCAAAAGAGGTTCTCTGTATTCGCGTACTTGGCGGATCTGGCCGCCGTTATGCTGGAGTTGGCGACATCATTGTTGCAACAGTTAAAGAGGCTCTTCCAACCGGCAACACCAAGCGTAAATCAGTAGTAAAGGCCGTTGTTGTCCGCACTAAAAAAACCATTAAGCGTAAAGATGGCAGCACGATTTCTTTTGGAGACAACGCCGCAGTTCTTATCAACGATAAAAAAGAACCAGTTGGAACTCGCATTTTCGGGCCAGTTCCTCGCGAACTCCGTGAGTTAGGCTACAGCAAAATAATTTCACTAGCACCGGAGGTATTATAGTTATGAAGTTAAAAACAGGCGACCAAGTAAGAGTTCTAGCAGGAAAGAACAAAGGGCAAGAAGGCAAAATCCTACAAGTTCTGCCTAAGCTTAACCAAGTTATTGTTGAAGGAATTAACATTGTTAAAACTCATCAAAAAGCCTCTAACACTAATCCTAATGGTGGAGTAAGAGAAAAAACTATGCCTATTGATGCCTCCAAAGTTGCCTTTCTAACTAGTTCCGGCAAAACCTCTCGTCTAGGCTTTAAGCTTAAGGCAGATGGCACAAAGGTCCGCGTGGCTAAGCAAGATAAAAACAAAGAAGTATAAAAAACAAAGAGAGAGGAAATTATATGTCTAAAACAACCACATACACTCCCGCACTTAAGCTTAAGATGAAGGAACTTGCCCCTCAACTTCAAAAAGAACTCGGGCTTACCAACATTAATCAAGTTCCAAAGCTTCGTAAAGTTGTTGTTGCTTCTGGAGTTGGCAAAGCCAAAGATGACAAGCGTCTATTAGAGGTCGCAGCCAATACTCTACGCAAAATAACAGGTCAAGAACCGGTCAAAACGCAAGCTCGAAAATCAATTGCAACCTTCAAAATTCGCCGAGGCATGAACACAATTGGCGTTAAAGTAACTCTCCGCGGCAATAGAATGTATGAATTTACAGAACGTCTTAACGAAATTGTTTTGCCACGTGTGCGCGATTTTCAAGGAACATCACCCAACCTAGATCAAGGCGGAAACTATAATATCGGCATCAAAGAACAATCCATCTTCCCAGAATTAAGTTACGAAGACACAACAACTCCACACGGCTTGCAAGTAACATTTGTGATGGATAACACCAAAAATAAAGATCACGTCAAAACAGTATTAAAAGCAATGGGAGTTCCATTTGCAAAAGGAGAAAGAGGATAAAATATGGCAAAAAAATCAATCGTAGCACGCGATCAAAAAAGGCAAAAAATGATTCTAAAATATGCCAAAAAACGTCAAGAACTTCTAGCAATCGGCGATCGCGAGGGTCTTGCTAAGCTCCCGCGCAATGCTAGCCCAACTCGTTGGAAGAATCGTTGCGCCAAAACTGGCCGGCCACGTGGCTATATGCGTAAGTTTGGTTTAAGCCGCATAGCCTTCCGCGAGGAGGCCGCCGAAGCCAGAATTCCTGGAATAAAAAAATCAAGCTGGTAGAAAACAAGAAGAGAAGAATAAATTATGACAGATCCAATAGCAGACATGCTCACAAGAATAAGAAACGCTCTTGCCGCTGGCAAGAACAGCGTTGCTATACCTTACAGCAACCTAAAAAACACTATCTTGCAACAATTCTTAAATTACGGCTTTGTACTAGGAGTCGAAATTCAAGGCGAAGGCGTTGCCAAGCAAATTATTGTTACTCTACAATCCGAATCTCAACCAGCACGCATTACTGCTCTTTCTCGCGTTTCACGACCAGGGCAGCGCGTTTACGCTAAATCTGTTAAAATTCCTAAATCTCGCAGTGGGCGCGGAATCTTCCTTGTTTCAACCAGCAAAGGAGTTATCTCTGACGCCGAAGCTAGAAACCAAAAGCTTGGCGGGGAATTAATCTGTCAAATTTACTAAGCTTAATTAAAATTATAGGTCGAAAAAAAAGAAAAGGAGTCAATATGAGTAGAATAGGAAAAATGCCAATCAACTTACCTAGCGGAGTAACCGCCACGCTAGAGGCCGGATCAATCAAAGTTACGGGCCCAAAAGGTGCGCAAACTCTACTTTTGCCGCCGCTTTCTCAGGTCAAAATTGATGGCCAAGTTATTAGCGTTGAGCGTTCTTCCGAACAAAAAGCCCACAAAGCCCAGCACGGCTTAACTCGAGCTCTTATCAATAACACTGTTATTGGTGTGACCGAAGGCTTTACTAAAGAACTCGAAGTCAACGGAGTCGGATTTAAGCTTAAGTTAGAAGGCAAAACACTTGTTATGAGCCTTGGATTTTCTCACGATGTACGCTATAATATACCTGAAGATGTTGAAGTTTCTATCGAAAAGATGGAAATAAAAGTTCTTGGAACCAACAAACAAAGAGTTGGCCAAGTTGCTGCTGAAATTAGGGAATTTAAAAAACCCGAACCCTACAAAGGTAAAGGTATTAAATACAAAACCGAGCACGTTGTTCGTAAAGCTGGTAAATCTGGAAAATAAAATCACTAGTAAAATATTAAGTTTAGTATGAATCAAGAATCCGCCAAAAAGGTACACAACCTCAAACAGCGAAAGGCTCGTGTTAAGCTTAGTCTAGCTAATCCTACCGGTCTGCCACGCCTAACTGTTACAATTTCTAACCGCCATGTTTCTGCCCAACTGATTGATGATTCTACCTCCACAACTATTGCTGCTGGAAGTTCCGTTGGTAAAAATTCAAAATCATCGCTAACCGAAAAATCTATTAAAGTTGCTGAAGATATTGCCGCCGCCGCTAAATCTAAAAAAATCGAAGCAATAGTTTTTGATAGAAATGGTCGCAAATATCATGGCAGAATCAAAGCTTTTGCCGATAGCGCAAGAAAAAAGGGATTAAAATTCTAAACTAAATTCTAAACTTAAAGTATAAGATATATGGCAGAAGTTCAAGCATCAAAAGTAATTGAAAAAAGCACTAGGCAAGAGGCTGAACAATCCGAATTTAAAGAAGTTCTAGTTAATGTTAACCGCGTAACTCGTGTTGTTCAAGGAGGTCGCCGCTTCCGTTTTCAAACTCTAGTTGTAGTTGGCAACGGAGATGATATGGTTGGAATCGGCCTCGGCAAAGCTGGAGATGTTCAATCTGCTGCCGCTAAAGCCTCTAAAGCCGCCAAAAAAAATATGCAGCGCATTTCAATCAACCCAAAAAATAATTCCATTCCGCACGAAGTTTCTGCCAAAAAGTCCGGAGCCAAAATCCTTTTAAAGCCTGCTTCTCTTGGTACTGGTCTAATTGCCGGCGGAACTGTTCGTGCCGTTCTTTCCGTAACTGGAATCACCAACATTCTTTCTAAATCTCTCGGCTCTTCCAATAAGATTAATTGCGCCTACGCCACAGTAGCTGCTTTAACTCAGCTTGTTCCAGAACAAGACTGGCAAACTAAAAATGTCAAATCTAAATAAAACACTATGAAGCTGCACCAACTAAACTTAACTGCCAAAAAAACCAAAAAAAGAGTTGGTCGAGGTATTTCTGCTGGCGGAGGAAAAACTGCCGGGCGCGGTACCAAGGGTCAAAAAGCCAGAACCGGTAAAAAGCTTCGTCCAGATTTTGAAGGAGGTCAAGTTACCTTAATCCAAAAGCTACCAAAAAATAAAGGCTTTAAATCTAAGCGTCTTCGTCCGCAAGTTGTTTACACTTCCGCACTTAACGTCCTTTCAGGTTCGGTAGATAACTTCACTCTTTTTGAGGCTGGCTTAATTTTAACCCCTTACAATAATGTTAAGGTTGTTAAAAACGGCGAGCTTACTAAAAAGATCGATCTAAAAGTTCAAAAAGTTACTTCTGGCGCGCTAACAGATCTTGAATCTGCCGGTGGCAAGTTTACACAAACTCCACTTACACAAAAAGGGAAATCTTCAAAAGGATCCGCCCGCAAAAATTCTTCTAAAACTCCCAAAACTTCTTAAGTAGTCGATCTCCTTTTTTTATTAAGCTTAACAAACTCTCCCCAAAAAAATAAGTAATCAAAATTACTACTCCTGTTTATTTTTCGGCCCTAAACAGTTAGAATATAAAGTTAAACACACCCTCATTTTTTCTAAAAAAGAGCAATAAATAGCCCCGAATAAAAAGATGAATAAATTCATAATTTTTAAATCACTCAAATCTAAAGAGATGCGCAACAGCGTCTTGGCGGTTCTTGGCATTATTGTAGTTTATCGCTTTTTAGCACATGTGCCGATTCCACTTGCCGAAACCTCACAACTTAAACAACTTGTTGATGGAATTCTTAAAAACCAACAAACTCTCGGCTTTCTAGATATCATCTCCGGAGGAGCTCTGGCCAGCTTCTCGATTATGCTGCTTGGTTTAGGGCCGTATATTAATGCCTCAATCATTATCCAGATTCTTTCTAAAGCCATCCCAAAGCTAGAAGAACGCCAAAAAGAAGGTGAGCACGCCAGAAAAAGAATCAATCAGTACACCCGTATGATTACCTTACCTCTTGCTGTAGTGCAAAGCATTGGAATTCTAGTTCTCTTGCGCCAGCAAACTATTGCCAGTTCACTAGGAATCGATATCTCGCAGAACGCCTCTGCCTCGCAGTGGGCAGTAATGGTTATGGCCCTAACTGCCGGATCTATGCTGTTGATGTGGCTTGGAGAAATCATCACCGAAAAAGGAATCGCCAACGGAATCAGCCTCGTAATTTTTGCCGGGGTCGCCTCTAGCTTGCCCAGAACCGTAATCACGCTCTGGAACACCGTTCGCGGCAATGCCGCAGATCACCTCAAAGTTCTAGGAACAACTCTACCTTTCAGCGGCAAAGGAGCCTTAATTGCCGGAGCCATCGTCGCCTTCACCATCTTCTTAACCTATTGGGTTGTTAAGATTAACGAAGCCCAGCGCATCGTTACAGTTCACTACGCCAAGCGCGTGCAGGGTTCTAGAGAATACGGTGGAATTACAACCATTATCCCACTTAAGCTTATTAGCGCCGGAGTTATTCCAATCATTTTTGCCTATTCAATTCTTTCCGGTCTCCAGTTTATTGGTAACCTTCTTAAAAACGCATCTTCCCAATTCTTTAGCCAGCTCGGCTCCAACTTAGTAACCTGGTTCCAAACTCCCGGCTCCTCAAACTCAGTACTTTACACCGGAGATATCTACATCGCCGTTTACGCCGTGCTTATTCTCTTCTTCACCTACTTCTATACAAAGATGATTTTCAATCCGCAAGAAATGTCTGAACAACTTCAACAAAGCGGGGGATTTATAGAAGGAGTTAAGCCCGGCATCGCCACAGAAAAATATTTTAACCGCACTATGAATCGGCTAACTCTAACCGGAGCCTTAAGCATCGCTGTTCTAGCTATAATTCCGCTAGTTGCCGAACGCTACATTCAATCTAGTGTGCTCACTCTAGGCGGAACCAGCCTTCTAATTACTGTTTCTGTTGCCCTAGAAACCATCCGCCAGATGCGCTCTAAGGCCCTAATGTATAGCTACGATCTCGATTACGCCGATCTCAATTCTAGTTTAAACGCCGATTCAAATGAGGAAATCTCCAACCAACCCTCTAAGTTTAAATTAGTCAATAGAATCAAACCTAAACTTAAGTTTAATAAAAGAGGTAAAGTTAACAACGAATCTCTAAAAAAGACTCCAACCGCTAAAAAACTCTTCCAAAAAAAGTCTAAGTAGTATATAATTCAAGGGTAGTTCAAATAAATGTCTAGCGGTAAACAAGTAATCCAGGTTAAGGGTGTTATAGAGGAGGCTCTTCCTGGTATTAAGTTTAGAGTTAGGCTCGAAAACGATCTAACCGTTATCGCCACTATTTCTGGCAAAATGCGTCGAGGCCGCATCCGTCTAGTAAATGGAGATGAGGTTAGTGTAGAGCTTAGCCCGTACGATCTAACCAAAGGTCGCATTGTCTACCGTAAAAACTAGATATCTCCCAAAAAGTTAAAATTATTTATACCAAAAACTAAACATGAAAGTTCGTACCGGAGTTAAAAAGATCTGCGCAAACTGCCAAATTATCCGTCGTAAAGGCAGAGTTGCTGTGATTTGTTCTAGCAAAAAAAAGCATAAACAAAGGCAAGGTTAATTAATTCTATAGTTTTTATGGCAAGAATCGAAGGTGTTGTGGTCCCAGATAATAAAAAAGTTCTTTATAGCTTAACCTATATTCATGGAATCGGTTTAACTAGTTCTAAAAAAATTCTACAAGCTAGCAGTGTAGATCCTGAAGCGCGGGTTAAAGATCTAGATGAAGCCGCGCTCAACCGAATTCGTGAAACAATAGGAGCCGGCTACATCACCGAAGGTGAACTTAAGCGAGTTGTGGCTGCCAACATTAAACGTCTTAAAGATATTGGAGCTTACCGCGGCCAAAGGCATAAGCTCGGCCTTCCATCCAAAGGTCAGCGCACACGCACCAATGCCAGAACTCGCCGAGGCAAGCGCTTAGCTGTAGGTGGAACCCAAAAGAAGTAAATTAAGCTTAGCAAAAAATAGATTTAAGAATTATGGCAACAACTCCAGCACCAACCGCTACGGCAACAAAACGTAAAAAAAGCAAAAGAACGGTTCTTAAAGGCATCATGTGTGTTAAGGCTACTTACAATAACACTATCGTCACAATTACCGATGAATCCGGAGCCGTAATCTCCGCCGCTTCTGCTGGATCTTGCGGTTTCCGTGGTGCGCGCAAGAATACTCCCTACGCTGCCCAAGTTGCATCGGAACGAGCCTTAACCTCTGCCTCGCAAACTTTTGGTCTTAAATCTGTCACAGCTCGTGTTAGCGGAGTTGGCCAAGGCCGCGATGCTTCTTTGCGTGCTGCAGCCGGAGCTGGAATCGAAATAACCTCCATCACCGACACAACCTCGATACGTTTTGGCGGTTGCCGCCCAAGAAAAGCTCCTCGTAAGTAGTTTTTAAGTCTAATAAAATTAAAGAATTCATATGGCAAGAGATAAATCACCAATCGGTAAACAAAGCAGAAGAGAAGGCGTTGCGCTTCACCCTAAAGCCCATAAATTGCTTGTTAAAAAAGCTTACATTCCAGGTCAGCACGGTCGAAGCCGCACTCCGCGTCTTAGTGAATATGGCCAACAGCTACGCGAAAAACAAAAAATCCGCCGCTCATACGGAATTCTAGAAAAGCAATTCCGCAAATTAGTTGCCGAAGCACTTAAGTCTAAGGGCCAAACTGGCCAAACAATCCTAAAGTTCTTAGAACTCCGCGCCGATAACGTTGTTTATCGTTCTGGTTTTGCTAGCTCTCGCCGCGCTGCTCGTCAACTTGTTAATCACGGACACTTCACTCTCAACGGTCAAAAGATGAACATTCCATCTGCTCGCCTAAAAGTAGAACAAGAACTCGCAGTCAGCACTAAAGCAAAAGCAAACACCTACTTTAAAGAAATCTTAGCCGAACCCACTGCCGGCGCTTCGCCTAAGTGGCTAAAAGTCGATAAAAAGAATTTAAGCATCAAGGTTATCTCTCTACCAGATAGAGAAGATATCCCAGAGGAATTTAATGAACAAGCAGTTGTAGAGTTCTACTCACGTTAGATCTCTCCATAAAAAAACAAAACAAGAACTCATCTATCATCGCTAAAGCAAAAGTTTAAGGAGCAAAATATGAATAAAATAATCATCCCAGCAGTAAAAAGTACAAAATCCAATAGCGATAATTCCGCTACGATAACTGTAGCTCCATTACAAAATGGTTACGGAAGAACTCTCGGCAACAGCATTCGCCGTGTTCTTTTATCTTACATCCCCGGAGCCGGCGTCACCGGATTCCGCATCGAAGGCGTCAGCAACGAGTTCAGCACAATTGATGGAGTTCTAGAAGATGTCGTCGACATCACTCTTGCCCTCAAACAGCTCCGCTTTAAGTTCGATTCTGAAGAACCGGTCATCCTTAAGCTTAGTAAAAAAGGCAAAGGCCAACTTACTGCAGCCGACATTGCTAAATCTGCCGGAGTTGAGGCCGTCAACACCGATCTAGTAATCTGCAACCTAACAGATTCTAAAGCGAGCATCGAAATGGAAATTCAAGTAGAATCTGGCGTAGATTATTTGCAGGCTCCACAACAAAAGAATCTTGCCGCAAACATGATTCCTCTCGATACACTATTTAGCCCAGTTGTTCGAGTCCGCTACAACGTTAAAGATACTCGCGAAGGTCAAAATACCGATCTAGATGAACTAACCATGGTTGTTGATACCGATGGTTCAGTTTCGCCAGAATCTGCCTTTGAATCTGCCTGCGGAATCCTAATGCAGCAATACCAAATTCTTGCCGGAAGATCTGCCGACGCTTTTGATATTAGCGAACAAGTTAAAGATGATACTCTTGGCGCTCCTAGCGATGAAGAAAACGAATATCTTACAAAATCTATTGAAGAAATCGAACTTAAGGCTAGAACCATGAAAGCGCTTCAAGATGCCGGTGTACAAACTGTTGCCGATCTGTTACAATATGGGGATAGCGATCTACTAGCTCTCAGCGGTTTTGGCAAGGGAGCCCTCGACGAAGTAAAAGATGTTTTAAGTCAACTTGGCTTCTAAATAAAACTCAAAATTAAGATTAAATAAAAATGGCTAACACTTTCAAAGGTAGAAAATTCGGAAGAAAAAGAGATCAGCGCAAAGCTCTGCTTGCTGGCCTTTCTAGCCAATTAATCTTAAACGGATCCATCCGCACAACTCTTGGAAAAGCCAAAGAACTTCGCCCGCACGTCGAAAAACTTGTTACTTTAGCCAAAAAACAAACTCTTGCCTCGCGCCGCCTAATTATCTCTCGTTTAGATAATAACGTTCAAGCCAGCCACCACCTCTGCGATGTAATTGTTCCTTCAACAGGAACCCGCAACAGCGGTTATTTACGCATCCAAAAAGATGGTTTCAGAAGAGGCGATCAAGCAGAAATGGCCCGCATCTCATTTGTAGATGAAATTAAGCTTAGCGCATCTCCAGCTCCAAAAAAAGAAGCAGTCCCAAAAGTTCAAGCTACCAAAAAAACTTCTCCGGCCAAGCCGAAAGCCAAGTCCGAGGCAAAAGCTAAAGTAACCACTAAATCTAAATAAAATATTATGGCTGCTCAAGTACAAAAAAAGCAAAAGCGTTCAATTAGAACTTATTCTCAAAAACCAGCCGATGTAACTCGTGATTGGTATATTGTTGATGCCTCAGAATTAAGCTTAGGTCGTCTTTCTGCCATTATTGCCCAAACTCTAAGTGGCAAAAACAAAGTTACCTACACGCCTCATGTTGATGGTGGAGATAATGTAGTCGTTATCAATGCTGCTAAGCTTAAGGTAACCGGAACTAAGCTTAAATCTAAAAAATATTACAACTACTCTGGCTACCCTGGAGGTCTCCGTGAAAGATCTCTTGCCGAAATTATCGAAAAAGATCCCGCCAAGGCTATTCAAAGTGCTGTTTATGGAATGCTGCCAAAAAACAAACTTCGCCCCGTTATGATGCAGCGTTTGCGCATCTTTAAAACTGAAGAACACAAACATGTCGCTCAAAATCCACAACCGCTAAGCTTAAGTTCAGCAATCAAATCTAACAACAAAAAGGAGACTAAATAGATTTTATGGCAGCCAAAAAACAATATTACTACGGTCTTGGAAGACGCAAAAGCTCTACTGCAACCTCACGCTTATTTGCAAGCGGAAAAGGCGAAATCACCGTCAATGGCGCTCCAGCCCTAGAATACTTTGATGGTAATCAATATCTAGCTTCTCGCCTGCAAAAACCATTCGTAGCAATCTCTAGCGAAGGTCAATTTGATGCCACAATTCTAGTTAAAGGAGGTGGTCACAGCGCTCAAGTTGATGCCATCGTTCTAGCCGTTTCTCGCTCTCTGGCAGAATTCAACGAAGATTACCGCTCAACTCTCAAGCGAGCTGGTCTTATTAAGCGTGATCCTCGTGAAAAAGAAAGGCAAAAGCCGGGCCTCAAAGGAGCTCGCCGCGCCGAACAATTCTCCAAACGTTAAGCTTAAATTCTTATTCCTCCATTCTATTCTTCTTGGGGGAGGTGTCCTGAAAGGCCAGAGGGGGCTTTTAGAGTTTGTGAAGTTAAACTTAACTCATTTTTTCGTGTAGTATGGATTCCCGCCCGCGCGGGGATAACATTGTTGGTAATTATAAGTCCAACCTAAGATTTATCATCTCGAGCTTGCCGAGAGATCTCTATGTTTTAGTATGTGCATCTTTTTGTCATCCTGAATTTATTTCAAGGATCTAATTAAATAAGGATTTTCTTTTTTGGTTGGATCCCCACAACGAGTGCAGGACAGGCCTTCACATACGTTCAGAATTACAGTATCGGGAACTTAAGTTTAGCGTGTTATCTTTTTTCATAATTGCACCCTTCCCCTAGCCCCTCTCTCAAGGGAGGGGAACTGCCCTGCGGAAGCTACGCTTAAGATTAGCGAACGATCTAAATTTTACTAGCTCGCTCCATCCTCGGGCGAACTTATTGGACTGTCTACAAAAGTATACTCCGACGATGAAGGTCGGGTTAATTTTGTGGTAAAATAAGTTTAGTAAGGTGTATTATTACTCCTTGAAGTGCTGATAAAAATATTAAGATTAATTCTTGATCTCTTTTTAGTTTTTACCTTTGCTAATTTTCTAAATTCCAAATCTCCACCATATCCTCCAAAAAAATCCCAATCTACTAAAGATATTCCCCAGAAGGAAAAAATCGCTAAGCTTAAATAAAAAAGCAGATCATCCCTAAAAAAAGCTCTACTTAAATACGAGCAGAAAGAAAATAAATGGAACCAATTTCAATTTTGCTTGCACTAGCCGGAGCCTTCTCTGGCTATGCGGGCTCCCAATATCTAACCAAACAAAAAGCCTCTAGCGCAGATAAAAAAGCTCTGCAAAAACTAGAAGAAGCCAAAAAAGAGGCTGAATCTCTTAAGCTTAAGGCCGAATCCGAGGCCCTAAAAGTTCAAAAAGATTCTCAAGATCTAATTCAAAAAGATCAACAAGAACTCAAAATTTCACAAAAAAGAATTCTCGAACGCGAAACATCTCTAGATAAAAAACTCGAAGAAATCGATTCCAGAACACAAGAACTTCGCAAAAGCGAAGAAGATCTCGTAGTCCTAAAAGAAGAAATCAAGCAAATCCGCACTCGCCAAACCGAAAAACTGGAATCAATCGCTAAGCTTAACAAAAAAGATGCCGAGGCCGAACTCTTCCGCATTGTCGAAAAAGATGTCTCCGCCGATCTTACAGATCTAATCTCCAAATTACAAAAAGAGGCTGTCCGCACTGCCGAAGAACGAGCCCAGGAATCAATCCTTTCCGCCATGGAACGCATTGCTGGTGATGTAACGGCCGAACGTACCATTACCGCAATCAAGGTTGAAGATGATCAAACCAAGGGTAGAATAATCGGCAAAGAAGGCCGCAACATCCAAGCCTTGCAAAAAGAACTTGGCGTCGACATTTTGATGGATGAAGCTCCGGGGATGATTGTTATTTCTTCTTTCGATCCAATCCGCCGCCAAGTTGCGCGCATCGCCATCGAAAACTTAATTAAAGATGGCCGAATTCATCCCGCTAAAATTGAAGAACTTGTTGCCAAAGCCGAAAAATCAATTCAAAAAGAAATCGATCAAGCCGCCGAAGAAGCTTGCCGCGAAGTTGGAATCTCTGGCCTTCCACCAGAAATTATGAACCTGCTCGGAGAACTTAAGTTTAGAACATCTTACGGCCAAAACGTCTTAAAACATTCAACAGAGATGGCGCACATCGCTGCAATTATTGCCGATGAAGTCGGGGCCGATGTCCGCACCTCTAAAACTGCCGCTTTACTGCACGATCTTGGCAAAGCCGTAACTCACAAAATAGAAGGCAAGCACCATCATATTTCTGGCGAACTTCTCCGTAAATATGGAATGGGTGAAGATGTTGCCCACGCTGCCGAAGCGCATCACGATGACATTGATGCCACAACTCCAGAAGCCATGGTTGTCCGCGTGGTCGATTCACTTTCTGCTGCCCGGCCAGGAGCTCGCAACATCTCCGCCGAAAACTTTTCACAAAGAATGAGCGAACTCGAAAATACCGCCAGATCTTTCAAAGGCGTAGATAAAGCTTACGCCATTTCTGCTGGGCGTGAAGTTCGAGTTATTGTTGAATCAAAATCGATCGATGATTTCTCTGCCACCAAACTTGCTCGTGAAATTGCCAAAAAAATTGAAAGCACCATGAGCTATCCTGGCACAATTAAAGTTAACGTCATCCGCGAAACCCGCGCCATCGAATACGCCAAGTAGAATAGATCTAAGCTTTATATACATTATAGAAAAAATTATTCAAGGCATCCTTAGGCCAAAAAACTAACTCGTTCACTCTTTTTTTAACAAAGCATAACCCCAACTATTAAATCATCCCTGCGCAGGCAGGGATCTTCTGCTAAGTGACTCTTTATAACATTTTGGATAAATAATCTGGGAGTTCATCAAATAAATCTCTAAAGCTGTTATTCTTTTTTCTAATTAAGTTCTCTTTCCATTCACGCTTCCATTTCTTCATTTGCCTTTCTCTAATAAATGCGGATTGTTGATCTTCAAAAATCTCGAAATAGATGAGTTTGTTAAGGCTATATCTCTCACTGAACCCTGGAACTACTTTTTCTTTGTGTTCTAGAATTCTTTTGTAAAGATCATGAGTTGAGCCAATGTATAGAACGGTATTATTTTTGTTGGTCAGAACGTAAACAAAATGGGGCATATCGGAAGAGATCTGGCAATTAAGCTTAGCTTTACTTATTTAAGTTTAGCAAAGATCTTAAAACTTAACTTAGTTTGGGTTAGGCTAGGTTGGAGGAGTCTTACTTAGCAGAAGATCCCTGCCTGCGCAGGGATGAGTTAATAATTGTATAAGTCCCAGTCCTGAGTGGTATAATTTAGCCTAATGTCAACTAAACTTAACCCAGAAGATCTCCAAGCTCTAAAACGTATTCAAGAATACATTTG
>CAYWUW010000001.1:30188-157471 GCA_964461505.1 uncultured Candidatus Saccharibacteria bacterium | reverse complement strand
GTCATTCTGAACGTACGTGAAGGCCTGTCCCGCACTTGTTGCAGGGATCCAGAATTCCATAATTACTAGACCCTCACGTCACTCGCTACGCTCGTTCCTCAGGATGACAATGGGGGGGTCATCCCCAGCTCGACTGGGGATCCAGTCAAAAATAAAATCCTTATCCCTAGATTCCTTTAACCAAAACCCTAGCAGGCAAAAATGCGCTACAATAATAACCAAGATGCAAAAAGAGACTGCACTCGCTAAGCTTAAGCAAACTCCAGCTTACCTAAAACAGGTCATAAAAAACTTTTCTAAACTTAAAAAAGCCCTATTCTTCGTAGCCGTTCTAACCACCCTCTTGGTTCTAGTTTTAAGATTAGTGGCCTTCAAATATCAGTTCAGCCAAAAAAATGAACCCTTGCAGTTTGGAGCAACCTTCACTAGCTCCCGCGCCAAAGAATTAGACTTAGACCCCAAAGAGGTTTTCACCGCCATCACCCAAGATTTAAACATCAAAAAACTCCGTTTAGTTAGTTATTGGTCAGAGACTGAAAAAGAGCAAGGCAGCTACGACTTTTCAGATTTAGATTGGCAGTTTCAAGAAGCCGAAAAAAACGGAGTTAAAATCTCTTTAAGCTTAGGGTTGCGCCAGCCGCGCTGGCCAGAATGCCACATGCCGCAGTGGGCCGAATCTTTACCAAAAGAAGCCTGGTATCCAAAACTAGAAAATCAAATTATCAGCGTTGTCGAACGCTATAAAAACTCTCCAGCTCTAGAAAGCTATCAACTCGAAAACGAGTTCTTTTTGCAAGAATTCGGCCAGTGCAGCGATTTTTCTCGCCAAAGATTAGTAGATGAGTTCAACACCGTTAAAAAGCTAGATCCTCACACCCCAATCATCTTAACACGTTCTAACAATTACGGAGGTTTTGCGCTTAACGAACCCCAGGCTGATGTTTACGGAATCAGCATTTACCGCAAAGTCCACAACCCCAAGCTTGGCTACATTACCTATCCGTTCCCAGCCTGGTATTACGCGTTTCTAGCCCAAGGCCAATTAAGCTTAACCGGCAAACCCAGCATCATTCACGAATTCCAGCTTGAACCATGGATTATTTCTGGCAGTATCAAAGATTCTTCAATAGAAAAGCAAAACAAAACCATGTCTCCGGGCGATGTTAAGCTTAACTTAGGATTTGCTAAAAGAACCGGAATTAAAGAAATCTACCTATGGGGCTCCGAATGGTGGTACTGGAGACTAAAACAAGGCGACCCCACAATCTGGAACACCATCAAACAACAAACAAATTAAGCTTAAGCTCTAAACTTAAAGGTTAAAACATGATATAATAGTAATTATGTCAATATTCTTAGGAGGCAATAATTTAGGGCCAGTAGAGGCTGAAGCACTAACCACGGAAGTGGACAGCGAGCTGAGTAGGGCCACCTCCAACCTAAAGCCACATCTAGATAAGATTAGCGCTTTTCATGCAGTCTTTAATCAACATACCCCAGGCATGCGAGCAGGAAGAACAATCGCCAAGTTCGTAGAACTCGGCCAACCCGCAATTGTCTTCCAAGAAGAAGTGGGGATTCACGGCGGAAGTTATATTGAGCACAAAACCGCATTGTCAATAGATGCATCCAAGTCTCCTACAATTAAAGATAGTCCCGGCAAGTAATAGTTGCTCTAGGCTCAAGAGGCTCTACCGTATTTCCAGTAGACGCACGCCATGAACTTCTTGCGCGTATGGAAGCTATAGTACAGTGCGACATAAATGCCGATTTCTTTAACACGAGCGAACGATTCAACCTTGAATCTCTCACAAATATGACAAAAGAGGAACTTATGGCCAGAGAACTTGAGACACTCAATAAGTTCTCGTTTGTTATGGGCATACGCGATAAATCTGCAGTACTACAAATGCTTACCTTTCTAGCAGGAGTACTTAACTATGATCCTGAGCTGTTAGGTCTAATGGGTCTTGAAGAAGAAACTGCAAAAAGAGTTCTCCAAAAAACATCCAAAAAAGTCAGGAATGAGGGCTTTATAGAGGCAGGTTCTGTTTACGGTAGCGCTCACATGGGTATACCGGTTCTGTTAAAAAGCTCTTTGGGCAAACAAAAAGTCAAAACACACCGGCTCCATAAGTTGGACCCTTACTTAGCAAGAGACGCTTATGCTGATTACTACCTACAAAACAGAGAAGACGTAAAGGAGCTAGCCGCAAGATCATTAATTGAGGACTTCTTCTTTATCTCCACGCACCCTAGTTACGTTGATCATCTTAGGGTCCTACCAACAGCTAGCGACAATACCTTTATCAAACTAGCAAAAGAATACTGCCGAGGAGCAGGAGGCCCCACGCAGGCGCTAGAACGCATAACAGTTGAAGAAGCTACCAAAATCGCACTAGACAGAGGTTTGCTAATTAAGGTTTAGTTGTCCTCCCTAGGTAAGCTCCAGCAGCCTATCAACGCTTTCAGCATACTCAACCTCTGGGTGAAGATAAAAAACAGATAAATGTTTCATCTCTCCCAAAACAAATACTCTCAAACTATTTTTAAAGCCACTTTGCTTTAAAGCAAGGGCAGCTCCTAGCTCAACATACATTCCCTTACCAACACTTTCATTATTTGTACAAATTATATAAACATCTGCATCAATAACACCTTGAATATCTCTTTCTGCTCGAACTCCAGCTTCACTGCGGTTGTTAAGCTTAGCCTCTGAAGAACCAAGAAAGACATCTGTTTTAGTCCAATCATGAGTTACCCTATGCCCGGCATCTTTAAGCTTAGCTTGAACATCCCTCACAAATTCTGCGTCATCTATCTGTCCAGAAACAAAAATCTTCATTTACACCTAATCCTCCTCAACCGGCTTATCTAAGCTTAATGGCTCTACGCCAGAACTCTCACCGCCGGCAATCTTCATCACATCTTTATCAATTTTACCCAGTTCTTTATGTGCCTTATTATAATGATTTACCGTTGTTCCTAAAGATTTGCCAAGAGATTGCATAAAGCCTTCATACGTATTAATGTGCCGCGCTAAATCTCCGACCCGCTTTTGAATTTCTTTAGCTTGTTCTTCAATGTGCAAGCTTCTTAAGCCTTGTAGAACCGTTTGCAGATACGCCATAAAGCTAGTTGGGCTTACAATAACCACTTTTTTATCTTGAAAAGCATACTCAACTAAATCACGAGATTGAACACCGCTCGCTCCAACCTTATTAACCAACAAATCATAATAAATTGCCTCACTTGGAATAAACATAAACGCAAAATCCATTGTTTCTTCTTTTGGGCGAATATACTTAGCCGTTTCATCAATTCTTTTTTTAAGATCAGCTTTAAACTGGTTTGCCAGAGCCTCTCTACGAACCTTATCCTTTTCATCAATCAATCTATTATAATTTTCTAAACTGAACTTAGAATCAACTGGCAAAATCTTACCATCTTGCAAAAAAACCGCCGCATCAACAGCCTCACCATTCTTAAATTTATACTGGAGCTTAAACCTACCCGGTGGCAAAACATTGCTTAAAACTGTTTCCAAATGATACTCACCCAAAACTCCACGTTGCTTCGGATTCTGCAAAACATTCTGCAAAGTTTTAAGCTCACTGGTTATATCCACCACTTGCCGATTAGCTTCATCCAATTTAGCCAGGCGAGTATTAACATCCGCAATAATTTCTTGGCTTTGCTTAAATTGTTTTGCAAAAGTAGAACTCATCAGTTCATGGTTCTTATCTAACCTGTTATTAACTTGCTCTTTTAACGTATCAGAAAAAGCACTCAACTTTTGTTCTAAAAACTGAATATCTTGCCGCAAGATCTTATTTTGCGCCTCACTTTCTTTAGATTGCGCATCGCCAGAACCAAGTTCAGCCAGCTTCTTCAAAATCAAAAAACCAAACAGAACCAAGCCCAGCAAAAAAAATCCAGCAACCAAAATTACATCTCTATTCATATTAAGCTTAAGTTTAGCATTAATATCTGCTAAAATCATAAAAAGAACAATTCTTTTCGAGTGGGAACCAAATGAATATTTACCTAATCTACGCCGTTGCTACCTCTGCTATTTGCAGCCTTATTGCTTCAATAATTTGCATCTTCAAGCCACGCCTCATTACCAAAATCATCATCTACCTAATCGCCCTAATTAATCTTAGTTCAATTTTTTGGCTTTACCTGTATGGCTTCGGAATTAGCTCTTACACCATTTCAATTTTAATCATCTTTTTAAGCATTAACTTTATTCGCTACGGATCTAAAAGAGTAGAACCAGCCGAAATGAACCGCTCGATTTGGCTTAACACGGCTGCCCTCATTTTTGGGCTCTGCATTTTATTTTCTTTAGAGATAAGATTAACCCAGTGGCTAAACTTTAGCCTCTTTGTAGATTCTGTTGTCGGAATCAGCTTTGTCGGTTCGCTAACCGCCGCAATCAACATCATAAGAACTCTAGCCAAATCTAGACTTTACAAAACCCCTAAGCTTAGCAAAGCGCAAAAACCAACCGTTACCGTTGCCATTGCCGCTAGAAACGAAGATAAAGCCCTCGCCGATTGTCTTAACGCTGTTTTAAGTTCCGATTACGACAAAATGGAGGTTTTAGTGCTCGATGATTGCAGCACCGATGGAACCGGAACCCTAATGCGCTTTTACGCCAATCATGGAGTTCGCTTTATTAAAGGCCACGAACCACCTCTTGGTTGGCTCGGCCAGAACTGGGCCCAAGAACGACTCTTTCAAGAATCCTCCGGCGATTACATCCTCTTTTTAGGAGTAGACACCAAAATTAGCCCCCGAACAATCTCTCGCACCGTTCAATTTGCCAAATTCTACACCTACAAAATGATTTCGGTTCAACCAATGTTCTTACATTTAGATTTTTTACCCCAACTTCTGCAACCATTAAGATTACTCTGGCAAACCACCTTCAGAAGTTTATTAAAACGCCCGCCAGTTTCTAGCAGCCTCTGGATGATCGAAAAAAAATCTCTAGAAGATTTTGGTGGCTTCAGCCAGCTTTCCAAAGTTGTCAACCCAGAAAAAAACCTCGCCACCCATCTTTATGCCTCCGATTCCTACTTTTACGCCTTTGCCAACGCCGACGATGGAGTTATAGCCCGCAAAAAGCTTAGCAGCCTCTGGAGCTCCGCCATCCGCAGCTACTACCCACACACCGGCCGGAACCCAGCTCTAGTTTGCTACACAATTCTTATGACAATCGCCGCACTTCTTGCACCAGCCCTAGGCTTATACCAAGCCATTAGCACCGGCCAATATACCGTTAGCGTAGTTTTAGGCGTAATCGCCTCCATCATCTGGTGGCTCTCGCACTTAATTTTGGTAACCAGAGTTAACCCCAGCGGCTGGTTCTTAGCCATCTTCAACCTTCCAATTATGATTCTAGTAGAAGTTGGCCTAAGCTTAACCTCACTTTACGAATACGAATTCGGCACAGTAATTTGGAAGGATCGCAACATCTGCTGGCTCGATAAAGAAGAGGAACTTAAGCTTAGCGCCTGGAAGAAGATGCAACAAAGTATTAAACCTTAACCCAAAGAACTCTTCACCTCAAACCTATATCGAGAAACCCACTTCAGACCACCAAGTTCAGCGCTTTGAACTACAAGATTATTAGATCTATAGTTTAAAGAGGCACACGCTAAACGTATAATAAAATCGCTAAGCTTAACCCAAAAACCACAATCTGTAGCAGAATCCCTTTTAAGCCTCCAGTATGCTTATGTGTTTTAATCTCAAAAGCACGAAACGGATTTGGCCGCTTAATCCCAAATTTCCATTCCAAAAACACTAAAAGATCTGGCAACCAGCCAAATAAAGCCCCCAGAATAAATGCCAATTTAAGCTTAGCGCTCACATCTAAAAAGAGCAGGCCGATAACTACAACCCCTAAAATCGGTTCAACTGCCTTTAAAGCTAGATCCAGCCAATTCGTTCCAGCAAGGCCACCGTCTTTAAAACCCTTCACTGGCTTCGGAGCATAGTGTGGAATCGCATCGAGTACGTAATGAAAGCAAAAAGATGCCGGAACCACCAATAAGGGCTGTTTAAGCAAGATTCCAACGGCAGCTCCAGCCACCAAATGAACAGATGTAACCATATCAACAGATTATACTATTTAATTACAATTAAGCTTAACTTTTTTTGTCATCACCGTTCAAAACCCCCAAAAAACAGCAGAGCCTATTCCAGCTCGTCTGGAATACCCCTTCCTTTTTATAGAAGTTCTCCCGAATAAATCGGGCTAAGCTTAACTCCTGACACTGTCATTCTGAACCCATTCGACAAGCTCAGGGCAGGCTCCTGTGAAGGCCTGTCCCGCACTTGTTGCGGGAATCCAATCAAAAAGAGAAATCCTTATTACTAGATCCTCACGTCACTCGCTACGCTCTTTCCTCAGGATGACAAAAAGATGTGCATACCGAAACCCAAGAGATCTCTCGACATAAGCTCGAGATGACAAGCTCGAGATTAAGCTTAATAAAATCACACAAGAATATGCTAAACTTAAGCTTAATAAAAACGCCAAAAAAGGCAGAGATTCCAAGTGCAAGATAAAAGCCTAACCCAGCTTGAAAACCAAGCAGAAAAAATCAGAGAAAGCATCATCCAAATGCTAGAGGTCGCCGGATCTGGCCATTCCGCAGGCCCACTTGGCTTAGCAGATATCTTAACCGCACTCTATTTTAGAATCTTGCGCCACGATCCAAAAGATCCCAACTGGCCCGAGCGCGACATCTTTATTTTAAGCAATGGCCACTGTGCGCCAGTTCTTTATGCCACAATGGCCTACGCTGGCTACTTTCCTAAAAAAGATCTCTTAAGCTTAAGGCAGTTTGGCTCTAGATTACAAGGCCACCCAGATCGGCAAATTCTGCCTGGAATCGAAACCACCTCTGGCCCGCTTGGTTCCGGACTTTCACAAGCCGCAGGAATGGCTCTAGCCTTAAAAATAGAACACAACAAAACGCGCCATCTTTACGTTTTAATGGGCGATGGAGAGCTTAACGAAGGCAACGTTTGGGAGGCGGTTATGCTCTGCGCCAAATACAAGTTGGATAATATCACCGCAATTATCGATCGCAACAACATCCAAATTGATGGCCCAACCGAACAAGTAATGCCACTAGAAGATCTTAAGCTTAAGTGGGAATCCTTCGGCTGGCATGTTCAAGAAATTGATGGCCACAACATCGAATCAATCATCGATGCTTGCGCTATGGCTAGAGCCGTTTCTGAGCGCCCCAGCATTATTATTGCCCACACCACCCCCGGAAAAGGCGTAGACTTTATGGAAAACGATTATCACTGGCACGGAATGGCTCCAAATAAAGAACAAGCCCGTAGAGCACTACACGATTTAAGATCTTTCAAAGGGAGAATAGATTATGACTAAAAACTCCGATATATTGCCACCAGAACCTACCAAAGATGGCTTCGGGCGAGGTTTGCTAAAAGCCGCTAAGCTTAATTCTTCCATAGTTGGGCTTTCGCCAGATGTCGCCCGCAGTGTGCAAATGTCTTCTTTTTCCGAGCAGTTTCCAGAAAGATTTATAGAAGTCGGCGTTGCCGAACAAAACATCGTTGGTGTTGCCAGCGGACTCGCCGCTATCGGTAAAACACCATTTATCGGAGCTTACGCCGCTTTTTGCCCCGGTCGTTGCTGGGAACAAATCCGCACAACCATTTGCATCAACAACCAAAATGTTAAAATTGCCGGCTCACACACCGGCCTCGGAGTTGGCCCCGATGGCGCCACGCATCAAGCTCTAGAAGATATTGCCCTAATGCGCACACTGCCTAATATGCAGGTTTTTGCTCCGGTCGATTCAATCGAAGCAGAAAAAATTACTCTTGCTGTTGCCAAAACAAATTCACCAAGCTATATCCGTCTTTCCAGAAATCCCGTCCCAATCTTTACCAAACCAGAGGTTCCTTTCAAAATTGGCAAAGGCTATAAACTTAAAGATGGCCACCAAATCACCATCTTAAGCACCGGAACAACTAGCCAGCTAGCCTACCAAGCCGCCCTTAAGCTTAAAGAACAAGGCGTAGATGCCGAAGTTCTACATCTGCCAACTATTAAGCCTTTAGATAAAGACTTAATTTTAGCCTCTGCCCAAAAAACTAAAAGATTCATTACTATTGAAGATCACCAAATAGCCGGAGGTTTTGGCTCTGCCGTGTGCGAAGTTCTAGCAGAAAGCCTGCCAATTCCAATCATCAGAATCGGAGTAGATGATAAGTTTGGCCAAAGCGGAACTACAGAAGAACTCTATCTTCATTACGGCCTCACCACCACCAACATCACCAAAAAAGCCCACCAACTTATCAAATCCACAGCCAAAATAAGCTAAACTTAATCTAACACTTTTTTGCTATAATTAAGAACCGAAAGCTAGTTTTTTCAGAGCTTCTAAACTGGAATCTCTACTTTTTACATTATGGCGAACTTAGCTCAGTTGGTTAGAGCGCCGGGTTGTGGTTCCGGAGGTCGTGGGTTCGATCCCCATAGTTCGCCCCATACATACACAAAAAAAGAATCATTAAGCTTAAATCCATCTTTTATAAAGATTCAACCTTGCCGATCAACCTCTACTTATACTAAACTTAAGCTTAATCAATATTCTAAGAACTCCTATGAACGAAACTCTAACTTTTTTTGCCATCTTTTTAGTAAGCCTCTGGCTTTTAGCTCGGCCTCAGCAAACAGAAGAACCCAACAAAAACCTGATGCAAGGTCAACTTAAAAGGCTCTGGCTTGATGCCTATCAAAACTTTGTACAAAATGATGTTGGCAGAGCAGAGCGTTCACTATTAGCTTTACTTAAGCTTGATTCTCGTAATGTTGCCGCTTATTCTAGACTCGGAGTTATCTATAGCCGTCAAGGTTTACAAAAAGAGGCCATCGAATGCTTTGAAATTAGTAGCTCAATAGATAAAAGCCCCGCCGCACTGCACAACTTAGCTCTTGCCTACATGAACAACAAACAATACGAAAAAGCCGCCAGAGCCTTCGAACACGCCATCGAGCGAGATTCTGATAACCCAGTTCGCTATATTGCTCTAGCCAAAACCCTAGAAAGAATGGGTGATCCTAAAGCCGCCATCAAACAGCTAGAAAAAGCTCACAAGCTAGAACCTGGCTCACAAGGTTCAACCATGCTTGCCAATGCCTACCGCCAAATTGGAGCTCCAGATTTAGCTCAAGAGGTTGAACACGAATCCGCCAAACTTAAAAAAATCAAAGCCTAAAGCTTAGCTTTCAGATTGTGCCGATCCACGCGTTTGCAAAGTAGGCGCAACTGGATCTGGCTTTGGCAATTCATAAATAAACAAAGTAGGGGAATCTTCTCCGATTCCAAAAGCAAGTAAGCTCGCCGAATTAATTTCATTCTCAATCAATTCAGAATTAATACTCAAATACATTCTAAATCCAGTTTCTTGAGTTCCATCATTTTTGGTTGTAGTCACCATTCTAGATGTGCTAACCGCATATTTATCCCCAGCTTCATTAAGATAAACTCCCAGTTCGGTAGCCGCATCTTCATCCATATCTTTGCGATGTTCAACAATTAAATCTAGGCGCACATTCTTGCTAAAGCTTTGTTTAAGTTCTCTGTCAATTCCAGCGTAAGTTTCTTTTCCTCCTAAAGTTTCGGCCAAATATACCGTTCCAGAAATCGTCGTCCGCGTTTTTCCGTTTACACTAATTTGGCAATCTTTACCAATCAAACCAACTCCAGCAGTAGTTGCCGAAGGTTCCTGGCAAAACGCAACTAAGTAATTTCCAGCATCATCAACGCTTAATCTTTTTAAAATTCTCGCATCCAGATTATCTTTTCTAGCCCCGTTGACATAAAAATCATACACATCTTTAGTGCTTGGGTTTTTTGTAGTTACAAGCCAGCTAGAATCATCATTGCTCGCCGCATAATAAACAACTCCGTAACTGGTTGTAAACCTTTTTTCGTTACCTCTGTAAATCACTTGCTCATTGAGTGGCTCGCCATATTGGCTCGGAGTTTGCCTCCCTGTGTCCTGCAAAAAAGTCGGCAAACCCGCATTACTTAGCCCCAGCAAATTCGCACTATCTCTTTCACCCCATTTTTGGCCATCAACAATATAAGAGGCCACATCTACCACTGTCGTTTGCAAAAGCTTAGTGTTTTCATCGCGCTTAGTTCGTTCTTCTTTTCTAGTTGTTTGATAGGCCCATTTTTTACCATCAGAACTCAAAGCACTCGTTACCAAATCTTCGCCGCGATAAACCTCTTTACCATTATAAATTAACCTTTTTGGAGCTTTTGTAACCTCCACCAAATAATTACCATTGCCAGTTTCTACGCTGTAATCTTCAAGATATTTTAAATTCTTCAACTCTTCATCGCCCTTAAGCTTAATATATGTTAGAGCTGGTTTTGGTTCTGGTGGAGCCGGCGGAACTGGTGGTTCCGGCTGAAAAAACGCAAAATAGACTAAAGCCCCAATTCCACTCAAAAGAATAACCGTTCCCAAAACTATGCCAACTTTTTTTAAACTTTCTTTAGCAGAAGGAGCCGGCTCCTCCGCAACACTATAAATCGGTTTCGCCACCTTCATGCCTTCTTTAATCTGTTCTTGAACACTTATCGGCGCAGCCGGAAGATCCCCACTTAAAGCCCCCGCCTGTTCCTTCTTTTTTCTACCAATCATGCTACTCTTAAAAATTGCGCCCTTAAATTAAGCTTATGCTTTATAACTTAAAATTATACCAGAAACTACCTTTTTCTTCGTTGTATAATTAAGCTTAGCAATATGAGTAAAATTCAAATTATAGATACACACTGCCACATTCACGAGGCAGATTACCCCGACGCTTTACAAACTATTAAAGATGCTCAAAAGCACGGAATTATTGCCTTTATCTGCGTTGGAACCGATCTACAAAGTTCTAAAGCCGCAGTTGAATTTGCCAAAAAATATAAAAAATACGGAGCCCACGCCGCAATCGGAATTCACCCTCACGAAGCAACTCCGCAAAAATTAGATCTAAACTTAAGCCAACAAACTTGGCAACAACTAGCAGAACTTGCAAAACAGCCAGAGGTTGTCGCCATCGGCGAATTCGGCTTCGATTTTTTCTACCACAAAGAGGCTGCAGCCAGAGCCAACCAAACCAAGCTCGCTCAAAAACATCTAGAACTTGCCGCCAAATTTAACCTGCCTCTAATTTTACACATTCGCGAAGCCTTCGATCCTTTTTTAGAAATTATTAAAGATTTTCCTAATCTTAAAGGCGTAGTGCACAGCTTTTCTGATACTCCCGCTAAGCTTAATTCTATTTTAGAACTCCCCAACAACTTTTATATTGGCCTCAACGGAATCATGACTTTTTCTAAAAGCCCCCAACAACTAGAATCTGCTAAGCTTATTCCGCTGGGGCGCTTAGTTCTAGAAACTGATGCTCCCTACTTGACTCCGCCACCATTCCGTGGTAAAATCAATACTATATCAAATACTCAAATTATAGCTGAGTTTTTGAGTGATTTAAGAGATGAGGATTTAGAACATTTTTGCGCTACAACAACCAAAAATGCTAAACTATTATTCCAAATTTAAACTGCTATGCAAGAACCAAACATATTAGATAACACCCGAAACCCGCAACAAGCTCTACAAGAAGTTCCTCAACAAGAGGCACCCGAGGTTATCGGTAACCACTTATTAAGCTTAGCTCCAAACCCAGAACAAACACCGCCGCAACCGCCTCACGAAATATTAATCGAGGTTACAGCAGAAGTTTTAGCGTTAAGAGCCGAACACGATTCTGGCCTTAGGCCAGCATCTTAAGCTTAAACAGGAATCAAGAACGAAACTATGCAACCAATCGTTCAACAAGCTTTAAAAAGAATAATCCGCACTCAACCAGGCAGCGCCTCAATTGCAGCGCGCGGTTTCCGCTCAATTGGCAAAACCAGGCTTACCGATGCCAAAAAAAGAGATCTTATTCGCCAAGAAAGCCAAATCGGCGCCAAACTTTTCGGAGAAATTCCCAACGGCCACAAACGCGAATTCTTTTGTTTAGATGCTAGAACTTGGATCTGGCACGAAAGCTGGTCTGATAGCCTTGGCGGCAGCCGAACAGAAAAAAACATTCGCTACGAAATTCGTGATAGCGGAATTCTAAAATCTGTTAACGGAGCCGATTACGCCTGGGTCAACGAACAAGAAGCCCAAAATTTTGCCCAAGCCGCCGTTCTTTACTATCAATATGTTTCGGCCTTAATTTACAACAAAAAGAACCCTACCACAGATGCAAATCCACCCAAACTAGAACTCGTCAAAACCAATGCTTAAATACTAATGCCCAAAGCTCCGCTAAATGCTCCGCTAAATCTAGATCACGCCGCCGGAACTAAGCTTAATTCCACCGCCAAAAAAGAACTCCTTAAGTTCATCTCTTCAGATATCTATAATCCGGATTCATCCTATCAGCCCGCCGTTGAACTCCGCCGCTATTTGGCAGATTTAAAAAACAAACTCGCCAAACTTTTAGGAGTCAACTCGCCCAGCATCTTCATTACAAACGGGAGCTCCGATGCAACCTCCAAGCTCTTCAAATTACTTTTGGCAGATAAAAACTTAAACTTAATTACCACTAACGTCGAACATCAAACTCTTTTAGCAGAAGCCGGCGAATATCAAAATCAAATTATCAAAGTCAGCCCCAAAAACGGAATCTTAAGCTTAAGCAAACTAAAACAAGCCATAAGCCCACAAACAATTCTCATCTCGGTTCAATACGTTAACAACGAAACCGGCATCATCCAGCCAATTAAAGATCTTGCCCAATTAATTAAAAGAATCAACCACAGCCGGCTCCAGCAAAAAATTGAGCTTCCGCTTTTTTTACATTCAGATGCTTCGCAGGCCGCACTAACCGAAGATATTCAAATTCCTAGGCTAGGAGTTGATGCCCTAAGCTTAAATGGCTCTAAATTTGGAGCATTGCCGAGTTCTGGAATTTTATATCTTTCCCCAACAATTCTGCGCTATTTAGAACAAACAAAAACTAAGCTAGATTTTAAAAAAGAAGACGCCTTAAGCTTAATTTCTCAATATTTTGCCCTGCAAGATGCTATCCAAAAAAAGCCCAACACTAAAAAAACTCTTCTTAAACTAGCTAGATCTTTCAACCAAGAATTCCTTAAGCTTAATCCCAGCGCTAAGCTTAATCCTACAAATCTAAAAATAAATAAGAACCACGCCCCGCACATTCTGAATTACACCATCAACGGAATTAGCGGCGAAAAGTTCGTTATTTTGGCTGGTTTAAACGGAATTCTAATTTCTACCGGAGCCGCTTGTTCCGCCAGCAAGAATACGCCCAGCCACGTGTTGCAAGCTCTAAACTTAACAACGACAGAAGTACAAAGTTCAATCAGAATAAGTTTAGGTAAAGATTTAAAAAGTGAATCAGAGGCCAAAAAAGCCGCCCTTAAGCTTAGCAAACTCCTTAAGAATGAATCTGTTCAAAATTAGGTATAATTAGTTCTAAGAAGCAGTAGAGAGAAGTAGAGAATCGCAGAGAACACTAGAGAACATCAAAATGTCAAAAATCCTTAAACTTATTTTAGCTTTTTTAGCACTTTACACATGCTTTATTTTGATTGCTGATAATTTTCTGGTCGAAAACCAAAAGCCAGTTAAAGCAGATTTTATTGTTGTTATTTCTGGAGGCGATACCCTCGGCCGCACCAAAAAAGGAATAGAACTTTACAAGCAAGCTTACGCTCCAAAATTATTGCTAAGCGGAGATGCCGCCGATCCTAAAAGCCCTTCTAATGCCAAAATTATGAAGCGCGTTGCTCTAGAAAACGGCGTCAAAGAAGAAGACATCGTTATAGAAGAAAACAGTAAAGATACAAAAGAAAACGCCACCGAAAGCATTCTTAAGCTTTTAAAAGTTGGGCCAGAACAAAAAATCTTGCTTGTAACCTCGCCATATCATTCACGCCGAGCCAAAAATGAATTTGAACGTGCCTTCAAAAAACAAACCATTCAAGCAGAGGTCATCAGCATTAATGCTCAAGATAAAAACTGGCCACGATACTGGTGGCTTAAACCAAAAAGCATCATAATTGCAGGGTACGAACTTTTAAAAACCCCTGTTGTAATAATTAGAAATAGATAAAAAATGCCAGAAAAAATCTATGTTGGCCTTAGCGGCGGAGTTGATAGCGCAGTCACTCTTGCGCTTTTGCGGGGGCCAGATCTTGCCCAGCAAAACTTAAGTTCACCAGCAAATGTGCAGGCCGCTTTTATGCGTAATTGGTCTAAAGATCTGCCCGGTTTTCAGTGCCCTTGGCAAGAAGATTGGCACGATGCCCAAAGCGTGGCCTTAAGCTTAAATACCAAAATTGAACTTTGGGATTTTGAAAAAGATTACAAAAATAAAGTAGTTAATTATCTGCTAGAAGAATACCGAGCGGGGCGAACTCCTAACCCAGACATACTTTGCAATCAAGAAATTAAGTTTAAAGTTTTTTTAGAACAAGCTCTAGAAGAAGGCGCCAACAAAATCGCCACCGGCCATTACGCTAGAATTCATCAAGATTCAAAAAAAAGATTCTGGCTACAAACAGCTCTAGATGAAACCAAAGATCAATCTTATTTTTTGGCTAGAATTTCACAAACCGCGCTTTCTAAAACTATCTTTCCACTTGGCAATCTACAAAAAAAAGAGGTTAGAGCAATCGCCGCTAAGCTTAAGTTGCCTGTAGCTACCAAAAAAGATTCTGTCGGAATTTGCTTTGTTGGCGAAATCGGAATTGCAGATTTTTTAAAAAACTTTTTAAACCTTAAGCCTGGCCCAATTCTAGATATAAACACCAAGCAAGAACTTGGCCAACACCAAGGTTCCGAACTTTACACTATTGGCCAACGCCACGGCCTCCACATCACTCATCCTTCCCAAAAAAAGGCAGATTCGCGAGGCGATTCTAATGGAGCCAACTTACCGTATTACGTCATCAAAAAAGATACTCCAAACAACATCGTTTACGTAAGTTCAGATCCAACTTTTAAAGATTCACTCACCCAGCAAATTAAGCTTAGCGGCATCCACCTTCCAACCATTCAGCCAGAAGAATTAACTCAGTATTCTAACTTAAGCTTAAGAACTCGCCATCTTGGCAAGCTAGAACCAATCTCTACACTCAAGCTTAACAACCAAACTCTAACTCTTACTCTCAAAGCCGCAATTAAAGCACCTGCTCCTGGCCAAGCCGGAGTAATCTACACCGAACAAGGCTACGTTCTAGCAACCGGTTTTATAGAATAACTATGATTGAATATCCTTACAGAATTGGTTTAGATGGCCGCCCGATTAACACAAAGTCAGCCATGCAGATTATCGAAATGTCTTCTCAACCGGCCTACCTGGAAGAGCATTTTAATGATGTCGCACCGCGCCTTTTTCAAAATCCAGCTATTCCAATTCAAATGTTTCACACCTTAGGCCGAGGCAATGTTTTTCAGCAACTTGAAGAACAAGATAAATCTCCCAGAGAAAACTATCAAGAACTCGAATCCTACCGCCAATCTATGTTAACTGGCTTTCAGCAAGCCTTAGTAGTTTTTTATTACATCAGAAACCTCGGCGGATATAAAGAAACTCTCCCGGCCAATCTACAATTGCAAGATCCAGGCCGACTATTTTCAGAAGATTTCCAAACCACCAGCAGCACCTATAACGAGTTGGCCCAAACAGCCCGACTTACTATTTTAGGGTGCAAGCAAGGCTCCGAGCTAAGCCGCCCAGCGCTTTTAGTAGGCACCGATATCGGCGCCTATTTACTAGCTCTCCGCCACCAAGAACTCATCCTACAATTCGAAACATCAGATTTAAGAAGCTTGCCAGAAGCACCATCCGATCTCCGCTTTCAACAACCTCTAAACACTTAGTTACAGAGTGCTATACTAAACTTAAAATGACAGATTTAGCCTCTTACCTACAAGAACTTCAAGCCCACCTTAAAACTGATCAAGCTCGGGAACACACTTATCGCCCAGCAGTAGAGCGGCTTTTTGCTAGTTTTACAGATGTTCAAGCCGCTAACGATCAAGCCAGAACCGAGCACGGCGCCACAGATTTCGTCTTCCGTAAAAAATCTAACACCAACATTATTTTAGGTTACGCCGAAGCTAAAGATATAGATGCCAACTTAGATAAAACCGAAAAAACAGAACAACTCGAACGCTACGCCGGCTACGATAACCTAATTTTAACTAACTACATTGAGTTCCGCTTTTATCAAAACGGCAAACGCTACGCCCATGTAGAGATTGCTAAGCTTGATGGCTTAAGCTTAGCCTCTTTGCCCGAAAACTTCCAAAATCTAAAAGATGAGCTGGCTAGCTTTTTTGAAAAACCTCCAGAAAAGATAACCTCTGCCCGACGCCTCAGCCAAATTATGGGAGCCAAAGCTCGACGTATTCGCACCAACATCGATATCTTGCTTAAACAACACCAGCAAGATGCAACCAAAGCCACCGAAATTTACAAAATTTACGAACTGATGCAAAAGATGCTCGTTCACGATATGCTCCCTGAAAGTTTTGCCGATATGTACGCCCAAACCCTGGTTTATGGTTTGTTTGTAGCTCGTTATGATGACAAAACTCCCAAAGATTTTAGCCGCCAAGAAGCTCGCGATCTCGTTCCAAATTCTAATCCATTCTTGCGCCAGTTTTTTGACCATATTGCCGGCAGTGGTTTTGAAAAAAGGTTAGCAATTATTGTAGATGAGCTCTGCGAGATTTTTGCGATCAGCAATATTGCCGAAATTATTAACAAATATCTTAAGCTTGAAGGTGACGACAAGCAGGGCAAAGATCCGGTTATTCATTTTTATGAAGATTTTTTAAGTGAATATGATCCTGCCGAACGCAAAAAAATGGGAGCTTACTACACACCGCTTCCAGTGGTAGATTACATGGTTCGTGCCGTTGATGAAGTTCTGAAAAATAAGTTTAACATTCCAAAAGGTCTAGCCGAAAGTTCTACTATCACTAAAAAGATTGAACGCCAAGGCAAAAAGTTAGATAAAACTTATCACAAAGTTCAAGTGCTAGACCCTGCCACCGGAACCGCAACCTTTCTTAACGAAATCATTAAGTTTGTACACACTAAGTTTAAGGGGCAAGAAGGCCAATGGCCGGCTTACGCTCGCGATAGCTTAATTCCGCGCCTTTCGGGGTTTGAACTTATGATGGGTGCCTACACCATTGCCCACCTTAAGCTCGGGCTTACTCTCAAGAATCTCGGAGTTGATGATATTGGCAAACGCCTCGGAATTTACCTAACCAACAGCCTAGAAGAAGGCATTCCAACTCAGCCAGATCTTTTTAGCTTCGGCCTAGCTGGAGCCGTTACTGAAGAAGCCACCCAAGCCGCCGAAATCAAAACCGAACGCCCCATTATGGTCATCATCGGCAACCCACCATATTCGGTTTCTAGCAGCAACAAAGGTGAGCACATCCAAAACTTAATCAAAGTTTATAAGCAAGATCTGAACGAACGCAAAATAAATCTAGATGACGATTACATTAAGTTTATTCGCTTTTCTGAAGATATGATTTCCAAGAATGGTGAAGGAATTGTGGCAATGATTACTAATAATTCTTTTCTTGATGGCGTCACTCACCGTCAAATGCGCAAACATTTACTAGAAACTTTTGACGATATCTATATTCTAGATCTTCATGGAAATTCCAAAAAGAAGGAGGTTGCCCCTGACGGCAGCAAAGATGAAAACGTTTTCGATATTCAACAAGGCGTTAGCATCAGCATTTTTATAAAAAATAAGGTTAAGTCAAAAAAACTAGCCAATGTCTACCATCAAGATCTGTTCGGTAAACGCACACTTAAGTTTAGCAAGTTAGATGGTCTAACTTTTTCCAACAGAGAATTCACTAAGCTTAACTACCAAGAACCGTACTACTTTTTTGTACCAAAAGATTTCAGCCTACAAAAAGAATACAAAAAAGGCTTCTCTGTTAGCAGTTTATTCAAAATGAGTAATTCAGGAGTAAAAACCGACCGAGATTCTCTATTTATAGATTTTGATAAAAAAGAACTAGCTAAAAGATTTGAAAAGCTACTGAGTGGAGATTATGATGAAAAGTTTAGATCAGCATACAGAGTCGAAGATTCCGGAAGCTACAAATTAACCGAAAAAATAAAAGGTAAAGACTTTAATGAAGAACATATTATGGGTATCCAATATCGACCCTTTGACTTTAGATCTGTATATTATGACCAAACATTAATCAGTAGGCCTGGCTATGATGTAGTAAAACATCTATTAAACGAAGAGCCTAATATCACACTAAACCTATCTCGAACGATATCTTCAAACTTAACTTGGAAAAATATTCTAATTAACAGTTATTTATCAGACGTTCACACCATAGGAGATCAAAACTACTCGTTTCCGCTTTGGCTTTACGACGAGCAAGGCAATAAATCATCAAACTTAAATGCCGAGATTGTAGAACAAATTAAGCTTAAGGCGCCAAAAGCTGATGAACAAGCCATATTTGATTACATTTATGGAATTTTACATTGGCCAGCTTACCGCAAAAAATACAAAGAATTCTTAAAAATCGATTTCCCGCGCGTTCCATACCCCAAAGATACCAAACAATTTGAACATTTTAAAAAAGCGGGAGAAGAACTCCGCAAACTACACTTAATGGCTGATCCTCGAGTCAATGATTTAATCACTACTTTCCCAGCTGCTGGAACCAACCAAGTTACTAAGCTTAACTATGAACAGGACAGAGTTTATATAAACGAAGCTCAATATTTTGGCGGCGTGCCAGAACTAGCTTGGAACTTTTACATCGGAGGCTACCAACCCGCCCAAAAATGGCTTAAAGATAGAAAAGGCAGAACATTAAGCTCCGATGATATCGAACATTACCAAAAAATTATCAAAGTTCTAAATGAAACAGAAAGAATAATGAAGAAGATCGAATAGCCCAAATAACTATTTAGTGCTAAACTTAAACTACAAATAAAGTAGATCGATTTTACAATATGCAACTAACAGGAATTCAACTCGGCTCCGAAAACCCAAAAGAACTCGGCCAATTCTACAGCAAAGTTTTTGGCAAACCAGGCTGGAAAGAAAACGATGAATGGTTTGGCTGGGTTGTTGAAACCGGAGTTCTAATGGTCGGCCCCCACAGCGAAGTTAAAGGCCAGAACCAAGACCCTGCCAGAATCATGATCACCCTCGTTGCAAAAAACGTAAAAGCCACCCTCAAAAAGTTTGAAGATGCCGGAGCCAAAATCATCGCCAAGCCCTACCAACCAGATCAAAAAAACGCCCCCAACACATGGCTCGCCACTGCAAGCGATCCAGATGGAAACTACATCCAAATCTCTACCCCTTGGAACGAATAACTTAGAACACAAGCAAAAAACAGATTTTTATAAATTACCTCATTCTACACTTGTTGCTATACTTAAGCTTAAGATGAAGTTAAATATTAAGCTTAACAGTGCCCAACAACAAGCTGTCAATCAAATCGAGGGGCCAGTTCTAGTTTTAGCCGGCCCCGGAACCGGTAAAACTCAGCTACTTTCAAGCAGAGTTGCCAACATCTTAAACTTAACAGATGTCGGCCCCAGCAACATCCTTTGCCTAACCTACACCGAAGCCGGAGTTTCTGCCATGCGCCAACGCCTCGCAAAAACCATCGGAGCCGGCGGCTACCAAGTTTCCGTCCACACGTTTCATAGTTTTGCACTAGAGGTCATGCGCCGCTTTCCAGATTACTTTTTAGATACCGGCGGCTTTAGCCCTATCGATGATTTAACGAGTTATCAAATTCTAGAAAGTATCCTGGCCGAGCTTCCGCCAAACTTTAAACTTGCCCATCGCAGTTTTGCCAAAGAAAACCGCATCTCTGAACTTGTTGATAAAATTTCTGAACTCAAAAAAAACGGCCTAACTCCAAAAAAAGCTCAGCAACTCGCCAACAAAAATCAGCAAGAACTAAACTCTCTGCAACAAATATTAAGCTTAATTCCGGCAGAGATTCCCCGCGCCAAAGCCAAAATCACAGAACTAATCCAAAACATCATAAACTACCTTCAATCTCAAAATTTAGAAGAAGATTCGGCCGATTACGCCATTCCGCCGCTTAAAAACATCATCCTAAAAGAACTCACCGAAGCCGCCGCCTTAAGCTTAGAATCTGGCAAATCTACCCCCATTACGAATTTCAAAAACAATCATTTACAAAAAGATTCTAAAGGCAATTGGATTTTTAAAGATTCTAGATACAACCAAAATCTGCAAGAAGTTGCCTACATCTACAAAGAATACGAACACCAACTCGGCATTTTAGAAAAGCTCGAATTTAACGATATGATTCTAAACTTAATCACCGCCATGCAGAATTATCCAGAACTTAAGCTTAACATTCAAGAACAGTGGCAATATATTTTGGTTGATGAATTTCAAGATACCAGCCTAGCTCAACTAGAAATCATCAAACTGCTCACCAAAGGTTCCACCCATAGCGAGCAGCCCAATATTATGCTTGTCGGAGACGACGATCAAGCTATTTATGCTTTTCAAGGAGCTTCCGTTTCTAACATTCAAACTTTTTTAGAACTTTTTCCGAACACAAAAATCATTACCCTTACAGAAAATTATCGTTCTAGCCAAACAATTCTTGCCGCCAGCACAGAAACCGCCAAACAAATTCAAGAAAGGCCAGCCGGCACTAAACTTAAGGTTCTTCAACCACAAAATACAGAAGTGCAAAATCTAGAGGTAGAGGTTACAGAACTAACCGATCTTCAAGCAGAACTCAACTGGCTTTGCCAAGACATTAAAACCCAAATTAACAATGGAACTAAGCCCGAAAATATCGCTGTGCTGGCTCCAAAACATAAATTTTTGCAAGAACTTGCCCCAGAAATGAATTCTCACCATATCCCCGTTTTTTACGAAACCTCCACCAACATTTTAGAAGATCAAATCATTCAAGAACTCTTAAGCTTAAGCCAACTGGTTTTACAAATCGGAGCAGGGGAGCTAGCCCATTCTAATGCAAATCTAGCGCAAGTTCTAAGTTCACCTTACTGGGGCTTAGAACCAGGCTCCGTTTGGAGGCTTGCCATTTTTGCCTCTAAATCTGAACCCAAAAACCATTGGCTCGAACATCTTCAAAATGGAGCTCTCGGCGAAGCCGGAATCCAAATTTATAATCAACTAACTTTTTGGGGGGCACAATCTAACAACTTAAGCTTAGAACAAATGCTCGATCTTATCATCGGCGTCTCTTCTCCTCCTTCTCTTCAACCTACCAATCCTCTCTCTGGGGAGGTGCTGGAGACGGAAGAGGGGGGGATTATAACTTACAAAATCTCGAAAGAAGAAAAAGCTCTCGCAATCTCCCCATTCAAACAATACTACTTTTCAAACACTAAGCTTAAATCAGATCCGGCCCGCTACGCCAACTTTTTAGCCAGCCTTTCATCTTTAAGAGATCACCTGCGCAGTTATTACCCCAACCAATCTGCCCCAAAGTTAAAAGATTTATTAACTTACACCGAACTCTGCCAAGCGCATGGTGGAATTCGTCTCGCCCGCCGAGGTCTGCATATTAAGCCTAGCGGAGTCAATCTGTTAACCGCCTACGGTTCTAAAGGTTTGGAATTTGAACAAGTCTATCTTATACACTGTTTAGAAGATGTTTGGAGCGAATCTGCCAGAGGTAGAAGCGATACTCTTAAGTTTACGGCAAACTTCTCTGGCCACAGAGATAGTTCTGATGATAAAACCAGACTTTTTTACGTTGCCCAAACTAGAGCCAAAAGCCGGCTAATCTGCACTCTTTACAAATTTGATGAAAAAGGCAAACCTAAAACTGCGCTGCGCTATTTAGAACCTCTCAAAACTTTGCCGGGCATTAAGCTTAATAATCTAGCCGAAAGCTCTATAACCGCAGAAGATGCCGCCGAAATCTATCAACAAAAACTCTTCACCTTAGCTCCCTCGCCCTTACAGGGAGAGGGTGTAAACGAGGCAGATAATTCACGGCTTGCAAACATCCTCCAACCACTCCTAGAGAATTACAGATTAAGCCCAACTCATCTTAACACTTGGCTAGATCCAGAATACGGCGGCAAAGAGGAATTTATAACCCGCCACTTACTCAGGTTTCCTCAAGCTATGAATGAATCCGCCGTGCACGGATCTGCCGTGCATAAAGCTCTAGAAAAAGCCCACACCCAATTTAATCACCCTCTCGATGATAGCCAAAAAGAGAAAGGTGGTTCTTCCAAAAAAAACAAGAATTTAGAAGATCTTCTTATTTCTACCTACCAGCATGAAGTCTCCAAATCTAGCTTAGATTCTGAAACAAAATCTCACATGCTTAAAAAAGCAGAGTTCTTATTCAAAAATCTGCTGGTGGATATCTTAAGCTTAATAAAAACAAAAGCCCTTAGCGAAGTCGACATCAAAGCCAATTTTGAAGAAGTTAAGCTTAGCGGCAAACTCGATGCCATCATCATAAATTCAGCAGAAGGTAGTGCAATCATCAGAGATTACAAAACCGGCAAACCAAAGCAAAAAATAGAAGAACGCTATAAACACCAGCTCTATTTTTATAAACTCTTGCTAGATCTATCAGGAACCCTCGCCCTTGTAGGCAGAGGGCAGGGTGAGGGTTCCAAAAAACTCCAGCTTAAGGGCGCAGAGCTCGTCTACCTTCGCCCCTCAGAAGATAGCGTTGTAACCTTAAGCTTAGAATATCAAGAAGATGAATACCAACAGTTCAAAAAACTAATCAAAAAAACCTGGAGCGAGATTATGCACCTCGGCTCAGGTTAGATCTTCAATCACAGAGCCAGTAATCTCACGGATACGTGTCGCCATTCTACCCATCCAATCAACATTGGCGACTATAGCTCCGACTAGAGTATCTGTAACTCTTTTTCCCATCTCGGCAGCTTCAAAAACAGGGCAAGTTTCACATTCTCCACTACAACCGATTCTTCCTAGCAGGTTGAGTACCTCGTTTTTAACTGGCCCAATATCAACACCGACTACACTTTCTGCATCACTCATCTTAGTGTAGCAGAAGGGAACCTCTCCTAACCTTAAATCTGGCTCTGTCTCGCCTCTCTCAACATCTTTAATCGTCCTGAACGTAGAGCAATAAGAGCTAGCGGCTGGGTTATTTTCAACCATTTTATCTAAACTTAAATCTAATCTTATCCTTAAAGCAAGAGCGCTAATTATAGCAAAAACTTAAGTTTAGGGCAATAAAATATCAAGCGGTTTATAGCTACAAACCTAAATGACCTTCAATATCTTTAGAACTTAACTGAATCACCGTTCCTGGACTTGCCTCGCCACGCAAGATTCTTTCTGCCACAATATTTTCTACCGTTTTTTGAACAATTCTTCGCATTGGCCTTGCCCCCAAAAGCGGATCATTACCATTCTTAACTAAAACTTCGGCTGCTCCAGGTTCTAAACTTACTTGCAACTTTTGCACAGCCAGAGTTTTATTCACGCCATCAATAATAAGCTTAACAACCTCAATTAATTCAGCTTCATTCAAGCTCCTAAATGTTGCAACCTCATCAAAACGGTTTACAAACTCTGGAGCAAAAATTCCTTGCGAGATAAGCTCTTTAACCAAACCATCTTCCAAAGCCTTCATAGCTTCAGTTTCGGTGCCATGTTCTTGCATAAATTGATTAATATAAGCCGCACCAGCATTGCTGGTTGCAATAATAATCGATTCTCTAAAGCTAACTTCTTTGTTGCTTGAATCTCGCAAGATTCCTTCATCTAGCATTTGCAAAAGAACATTCAAAACGTTTGTGTGCGCTTTTTCTAGCTCATCCAAAAGAACCACACTAAACGGCTTTTTAGAAATCTGAGCCGTTAAACTATTCGGGTTTTCGGCAGCCGGAGCCAAAAGCCGCCCAACATCGCTAGGTTGGCTAAACTCATTCATATCTAAACGCACAATACTATCTTCACCGCCAAAATAAGTTGCCGCTAGACTTTTAGCAAGTTCCGTTTTACCAACTCCGGTCGGGCCAATAAACAAGAACGTGCCCACCGGCTTTTTAGTGTTGCGCACCCCAGCTCTAGCCCGCCGCAAAGCATCGCTAACCACCTTAACCGCACGAGTTTGATTAATCATCCGCTTGTGAATCAGCTCTTCAAGATTCAAAAGAGTGTCCGCCTCGCTTTGCCCATTTGCTTCACCTCCACCAAGCGCCGTTTTAATCTTAACTCCATAATTTTTTTCAACCGCATCTTCAATAGATTCTCGCGTTACCCAACCATCTTTTGCATAAGCCGCACCATATTCCAAAAGCTTAATCACTTTTCCGGGCTTGGCCTCATCTTGAATAAACCTTTCCGAAAGTTCTGTTGCCACCTTTAAAGTTTGATATAAATAATAAACCTTCAATCTGCCCTCCAAAACCAGAACCTGATCTTCCGCCACATGAATAGTTTCTGCTGTACTAATTTCTGTTAGATTAATTCTGTTGATCATTCCCGCCAAAGCCGGGTTACTATAACTAAGCTTAAGCCACGCCTGATCGCTCAGCGCTAAAATTATCTGAGTTCCACCCGCCTCAATTACCTGCGATAAGATTCCGCTTAAATCAACTTTTCCAGCTCCATTTTCTAAAAACATTTCCGCATCATCCAAAAAGATAATAATGTTCTTAGCCTTAAAAGCTTCATTAAAAATTCTAATTAAGATTTCTTCTAACTGCCCTTGTTGCTTAGCGTTTGCAATCAAAGTGCTAGCCTCTAATTTAAAGATTTGCTTAAACTTAAGATTTTGCGGAACCGATTGATCTGGGTAAAGTAGCTTTTCTGCCAGATTCCAAACCAAGTTAGTTTTTCCCATTCCAACTCTACCAACAAGCCCGGCGTTAAGCCTAGAAGCCGAGCTCAACACATGAACCATCTGATCAATCGCCTCTTTATTGCCCTCTAAAGTTCTATAGATATTTCCACTTCGGCCAATATTATCAGAAATATTAACCGCAAATTTAGAAAGTAGGGGAGTATAACCAAAACTTAAATCACGCCCTAATCCGCCCGTCTTCTTTTTAAGCTTAGCCTTTTCAACCAGACTTTCAAAATGATCAAACCATTCAATACTTTGCGCAAAATCCTCATCACTCAGCCCAATACTAGCCAGAACTTGCCCCCGCATGTTTGGTTCTACAAATTCCAGCAGCGCGCCACTTATGTAAATGCTTTTTATAAGATCTTCTCCCTTTGCCAAAGAAACCTGATGAGCTCTTTCTAAAATATTTGCTAAGCTTAAGCTTTCACTAAAGTTTGCGTAGCCGCTGCCTTCTAACATCATGCAAATTGTTTTATTGCTCAGTGCAAAACGCGTCGAAAGGAACCTGCCCCCAAAAGATTTATCCAGTGCCTCGCAAAAAAGAGTTAAGCTTAAGCTATCTGCATTACTTGGCAAAGCCGCAAGCAGATCTTGCTCTAAAATATCACTAACGTTTTTTGGGTTCTTTTCGATGTTTAATTCTTTAAGATGTAGCAGCCAATACGCCCAAACCATCCCCCATAAAATTGCCGGAATTATAAACAAATAACCAACAAAACTGCTTAAAGTTGTTAACAAGTAAACCGCTAAAAACAAGCTCGCTAGAGCCAGCAACCAACCCAAAGCTCTCATCCAAGCCTCTTTTAAGTGTTCACTTCTTCTGGCTTCTCTAGCTCTTTTAGAATTTAATTTTAAAGAATAATCCATACTCTAAAAACCTACTTAAGTTTAGATTCCAACTCCTGCAATACTGGCCAAAATTATTAAAAATGGCAGAATCGGCACAAACGGCCACAGCACAACCATCACACAAAGCAGAGTTAGTTCTAGCGCCATCAGCAAAGCACCAACAAACACTAAAGATCCGCGCGCAATCAAACCAACAGCTCTAGAAACTAAAGCATCGCCAATCTTTTGCCCCAAAGTCCGTTTATAATTAATATCAGTCAGAGTTTGCCTAAACGGCTGAAATAAACTCTTTAACAAAAGCCCAATACTAAAAAAATCACTTGTGCTATCAAAGATTTTTTTAAAACGCTTAATCAGATCTTTAAGACCAGTTCCGTACCACCACCCTAAAATATCGCTTAAGAACATAAAGATATATAAACTTAAGCTTAATTATACCAAAAACTAGGCCCAAAAAACCGAGTGCACAAAAAAAAAGACCCCGAATCAAATTCGAGATCTTTTTAAATTTAAAACCAACTAAAACTTTCTATTCTTATATCTTTTTACCCTCTTGTGTTTTTCGGCTTAGTTCGCGTTATCCTCTTTTGGAGGTTGATGATCTGGTTCTGGCAATATATCTTCTAAATCAGATATACCTTGCTCGCTCGCCCAAGATTCCAGCTCACTGCGTTCTGCTTCTCTTTCAGTTTTTCGATCTTCCTCACTTTTTTCTGAACCACTTTCTCTAGCTTCTTGATGTTTTTTATGAAGTTCTTCTAGTTTAGAAAGTAGCGCAGTTTTTTGTTCGGAGGTTAGCTTACCTTCGTCAACTTTTTTCTGTAAAGATTCTTCTAGTTTCTGCTTCATCTCAGATTCTCTGGCCGCGTCCCGCTCTTGCCTATAAGAACTCAGTTCTGAAGAAACGTCATCTTTATTTAAATTGAACTTTGTTGCCAGCCTTTGCGCCAAACCACTATCTGGGTTTTCATCTAAATTTCTAGATGCTGCACTAACCACGCCGCCAACCCCCACTAAGCTTAAGCCACTAATTGCGACTATCGCTATAAACTTACTTTTGGCCGAAACTTTTTTATTCTTTAACTTATTTTTTAACTCACTCATAATTATTCAAGAAGAAGATCTTTTTTAAAATTCTACTTCTTGGCTTAATCTCCTTTAAAAAATTAATCTTTATATAAATATCTCTACAATCTAAATATTTGGAAGATTTAAAAACTGAACGATGACTCAAATTCTTGAAAGTTTAACCAATATACAAATCTATTTTTTGTAAGATCTGATTCTTCTTTTTTAGAAACTTTCTTTAGATTTCGTCCTTTTTTAATCTTCCTACCTTTACTACAAATCAATATTTAAATTTGTTTCAAAAATAGATCTAACCTCTAAACTTAAGCTTAGACTAGACCTTAAAATCTATTTCCAGCAGGATGATCTTCTGGCAAAACTCTAACCCATTTAGCAACACCGCGCTCATCAATCAAAACAGCCACAACTTCTCCTTCTCGAATTACAAAACCTCTTGGATAAATGCGCGTTGATTTTTCTGTTTTAACTTGGAGCTCGCCGCCGCCCATTAGTTCTATTCTTAAATCATCTTTATTAAGCTTAGTCACTCTTCCGTAAACTGCGCTATCATTAAGCATTCGTTCATCCAGCCTAAATCTAGAGGTCACCCCGATGTTATCTAAAAACCTTTCCACTGGACCTTGCGTAAAAACTAAACCAAAAGCCAAAGTAACCGCCAGGGCTACGGCAATAATTCCTCCGGCCCGATAACGATAACCCCAATCGCTCCTGCTAATTGCCGTGGCGCACAGCGTTACTCCAAGCAGCGTAGCCGCAAGCAAACCAAGCGAAAGCAAGATTCCGCCCGATTCGCTAGAACCAAAACTTCCGTAAAAAGTTAACATTCTTAAAACAGAGTAAACTACCAATCCGCTAAACAAGGCTAGAATTCCAGCCGCCAGAACCGGCAACAGCCTTCTTCCAACAACCTCCACCTCGCTATCTGGCTTAATTTTTTCACTTTCAATACGCCAAAGAACACTACTATTTAAAGAATCTTTTTTTGTAGGTTTCTTAACTTTTTTAATTTCTGCCATTTTATACAACCTCTTCTAAGCTTAACTTGGCTTTAGATTGTTCTTCTAAAACCTGCCGGAGGCGTTCTTTGCCTCGTTTAATTCTAGTGCTCACTGTTGCTGTTGGCAAACGTAAGATTTCGCCAACCTCTTTGTAACCCTTGTGTTCTAGATAATGCAGCATTAAAGGTTCTCTGTATTTAACATCTAAAACTTTTAGGCCAGAACTCAAAACTCCCGCATTTATCTTCATATTAAGTTCTTCACTAATCGTTTCTGGAACCGCAATTGTCTCCCACCATTCATCCTCATCAACCGTAAGATCCTTTTTTTGCTTTTTGAATGAATCTATCGCGCAGTTATGTGCAATTCTATAAATCCAAGAACTCCATTTTCCTTTTTTAGGATTAAAACTACGAATCTTTCGGTAAGCCTTAATAAAACATTCCTGCACCACATCTTCTGCCAAGTTCTGCTCTAAACCAAGCGAACGAACATAACGTATAAGCTTAAGTTCATATCTACGCATCAACTCTTCAAACAAATCTAGGTTATCTAAATTATCTAAAAATTCCTCTGCTAGCTGCTCATCTTTCGGCAAACCTTTTTTATTTTCAAGAGCTTTTTTATCAGAGCCCACCCGTTTAACCTTAAGAATATTCTTCATTAAAATTCACCAAAAAAATGATACATTAACTAACTTTAATACTACCAAACCCCACCAATCTGTTTCACTTTTAAAACAGTAGTTGACTTTTAAAGATTAGTTCTGATATACTATAGTCATAAATCAAATTTAAGATTAATCAAAATATGACGTCATTCAATACCCCCCCCCTTCGATGATGATTCACCCATCATGTCTTTGGAGCAGTTCGATGCTGCAATTGCCAACACCTGTGGCCCACAAAACTGCCAAATAGTAGAGCAAGCTCGTAAAGCTATAAAACTATGCACTGAACCTGAAGGTATAGTAGAGTTTGAACATGCAACCGCCATACCCGCTTACTTACAAGAAGCAGTGGCCAGTGGAGTTGTAGGAACACAAGGTGAAGATGGAGAAATGCGTCAAGCAACCCAAGATGATCTTGATAATATCTTTGGGCAGGCTAAGGATAGTCTGCTAGGATACAATGCCGAGGTCGCCAGAACCGCATCCTATCTTGCAGAGACCAGCGGCAAGCTATGTTCATCAGGCCCAGAAACTTTTACAAGTTCAGATCCAGATCTCTCGCTAATAATCACCACCTGCGGAGAATCTCTAGCGCACGGTATTGACCACCTCAATCATCCACACACTACAGAGGTAGAAGTCAGACTGTCAACTCCGCAGCAGTAACCCCAAAAGCCACGCTCACGTTCAGGCTCTCTTTTTGGCCGAAACCAGGAATCTCAATAATCTCATCTACTAAGCTTAAATCTTCAAAACTCAAACCAGTGCGCTCAGTTCCTAAAACCAGAACAACTTTTTCAGATTTGTTCTGATATTCGCTAAGCTTAACAGAATTTTTATCCTGCTCTAAGGCCACAACCTCCCAACCATCTTCTTTAAGCTTAGAGATAAGTTCCGCAAGAGTAGAGTAGTGCGCTAAGCCTAAATTCTCCTCCGCCCCCAGCGAGACTTTTTTAATCTTTTTATCCAACTTCTGACGAATATGCGGCAAGCGTTCATCTCCCTCGCCCCTACTGGGAGAGGACTGGGGTGAGGGTTTGTCAGATTTAAGCTTAGTCAAATCCGGATACGGTGTAACGCCCACAAACCAAACATATCTAAACCCAAAAAATTCCGCCGTTCTTAAAATAGAACCCACATTTTCACAACTGCGCACATTATTTAAGATAACCCCAAGCTCTTTCTTCATTCTTTTAGCTATTATATTCCAAATCTAGCTCAAACTGCTTGCCAGATTTTGCCGCCTCAAAAACCTCTTTAGAACCTTCCGCCCATTCCTCATTAAACTTAATATTAGAACTTTGCCAGAACAAGCTCTGCCCAGTTCCAGTATCTACAAAAACCCCATCTTCTAACTCTTCTTTAGAATCAACCTCAGCCACAAAAACCTCTGCAAAAAGATGTGAATAACAAATCCCATTTTTACTAAACTTAAGCCAGGCCGAACCACACTTACTAAAGCTTAAATCTAAAAAGGGAAATAGTTCTGCCGACATCCTATCTGTAGAATTCTTCAATGTCTCTCCAAAATGCAGCTTACCACTAGGAAGAACTAATTTATTAATCTGGGGCTGTTTTAACCTTTTGCTCACCAAAACTTTTTTTCTATTTTGAGAAAAAATAATAAAGATCAGCACAATCTTTGGCTGCAGACGAACATGTTCTGTTTTAAAGCTTAGGTAATCGGCCAATCTTAAACCTTTTGGAGCCAAACTATAACCATTTGTAGATTTTTGAATAAAGCCATCTTCTTTTAATTTTTTAAGATGATAAGCAAACTGGTTGCTCTCAATTCCTGCTGGCTTAAGCTTAGAATAAGTTAAATTCTCATTTTTACAGAGCTTTAAAAAGATCTCTCGCCTTAAATCATTATCAATTTGATCTGCGTACATACACTATATATGTTACCAGCAAAATTAAGCTTACACCACATCTAGTCAAACCAACTTGACTCAAACCCACTTACACTGATTTAAAGCCCCGAGCCTACTAAACTTAAGATTGCTTTTATAGCAAATTATGAAACAGGAGAAAATATAGAATGTCGCAAGAAGTAGAGCGTAAATTCTTAACAACCAACTATCACTTAGCAGTAGTCAGAACAGACGAAGCATACCCAGATTACTCTCAAAAAAGATGGCTTAAAGCTATTGGTGCAAAAACAATTAACGTAGCACACCTAGCTCAATATTACCTAAGCTTAAAATTGGAAGAGGGCAGAGTAGTAGAAGAAGACAGAGTTCGCAAAAAAATAAGTTTAGATGAGCTAGGCCAACCCACAAAAATAAAATTTACCAGAAACTCCAAGTTTGGATCTGGGCTAGCAAGAGAAGAGACCCAAGAAGAAGAGATAGACCAAGCAGAATTTGAGCACCTAGTTACGTCCAGCCGCTTTGTAACTATGGTTACCGGCAAACCTCCGCAAATACACAAAATCCGCACTAGCGCAGAACTAGGAGCCAGAACCTTAGAAATAGATCGCTACTTAGGCCCAGATCTCGGAGGATTGTGCGTTACAGAAATAGAGTTCCCGAATGAAGCAGAAGCTCTCGTTTTCAAACCAGAAGAAATGCCAAGAGGAATACTAGCACAAGAACTCGACCCGCTTGTTTTTGGAAACGCTCAACTTGCTCTACGAGCACAAATCCCGGAAGAGCTCATTCTGCCGAGCTACCTGAAAGCTTCTCAAACTCATCTAGAATAACCTCTGCCGCATCCTCCCAGCTAAACAACTTGTTGCGCTCTTTACCTTTTTTGATTAATTTGGCCTTAAGCTTAGTGTTATCAATTGTTGAAAGAATCTTTTTTGCAATATCATTTTTATCAGTTGGATTAAAGTAGATTGCCGCATCACCGCAAACCTCCGGAATAGCAGTCTTATCACTCGCCACAACCGGAAGTTCGTAAGCCATCGCCTCTAAAGCTGGAATGCCAAAACCTTCCGAAAGAGAAGGGAAGACGTACAATTTAGCATTTTTAAACAACCAGATTTTTTCACCCGCTGAAACAAATCCCAAAACATGAACTCGATCGCTTAAGCTTAGCTCTTTTGCGCGAGCCTCTAAGCTTAAGTAGTTACGATCTTTTTTGCCAGCAAAAACCAAATTAAGCTTAGGCTTTTCATCTCTAAGCAAGTCCATAACCTCCACCAAGATATTTAGGTTCTTATGCGCAAAATCCGTTCCCACATACAGCAAAAAATCTTTGCCAACTAACTTTTTTACAGGAACCTGCTCTTCGCCATCACTCAGAATTACTCCACCATTAACAGTTACGCTAACTTTTTGCGGATTAAGCTTAAAGTAATCAATCACATCTTTTTTTACATAATTTGAAGGAGTAAAAATGTGCCTCGCCCGCCGCACACTAAGCTTAAAACTAAAAAAGTTCAAAAAAGACATCAAAACAGAATTAGGAATAAGAGAAAAAGGGAGCTTACGAATCTTTTCTTTAATTACCGCTTTTTTATTCTTTTGCCAAGCTTCTTTTTTTTCTGCCTTATTTTTAGGATTTTTAATTCGGACCTGAATCAAATCATGAACCGTAATTAAAGTGTTCTTCTTAAAATAAAAAAACGGAATGTGTTGGAAAGTTCCCCAAAAAATATCTGCCTTAAGCTTATACATTTCCCAGGCTAAATTTAAGTTTCCACGAATAAAAAACATCTGATTTCTGGCGGTGTTTTTAGAACGGTATTCTCTAAAGTTATAGGCAGAAACGTGCCATTTAACTTCTGGATCTAAAATAACAATGTATTCATTTTCAGAATCTAGCTTTTGGAGCTGATCCAAAATGCCTTCCGCGTAAACACCGGTACCAGTTCCAATAATTCGCGCGTCAATTAGAATCTCTGCCATTTACTATTTTATCCTTCAAGGTATTAATCCCTAAGCTTAAATTAGGCTTAAAGCTTAATGATCTTACATACTTATGTTAAAATTATACCTTAATCACTACGAATCACTAATCACTGCACAATCAAGCTACGCTTAATCTATGTCTAAAACAAAAGCCCTGGGTTCTAATTTTTTTAGCAAACGTAACCGCGCGCTATTAAAAGAGCTCGTTAAAACCGAATTTAAGCTTAGATACCAAGGCTCTGCACTTGGCTATGCTTGGAGCTTGCTCAAACCGCTTGGGCTGTTTTCAATTTTATATATTGTTTTTGTAAAGTTTTTAAATGTTGGTGATGCCGTTCCGCATTTTCCAGTTTATTTACTTTTAGGAATCGTTCTTTGGACTTTTTTTACAGAAGCAACTTTTGGGGCGCTAGGTTCTATTGTAGGTAGAGGAGATGTTATCAGAAAAATTAAGTTCCCTAAGTATATTATTGTCATTTCCGGAACAGTTAACGCATTAATTAACTTGCTTTTTAACCTGGCTGTTGTAATGATTTTTGCAATAATCACTGGTGCAGATTTTGGATTACGCTCAGCTCTTGCACCGTTCTATATTCTAGAACTTTACATTTTCGCCCTTGGAATAGGCCTATTTCTATCTGCCCTATATGTTAAGCTTAGAGATGTCAGCCACATTTGGGAGGTTTTAATGCAAGGAGCATTTTACGCCACCCCTATTTTATATCCTGTCAACATTATTATTGATAAGTTTAAAGATAAGCCCTGGATCTCACAAATTATTTTAATGAATCCAATCGCCCAAATTGTTCAAGATCTGCGCTATTCAATTGTAACCGAGCAAGCAAAAAGAACCAGCGATGTTATTTCTTCTCCGCTAAACTTAATGCCCGTTGTTATTGTAATCTTAGTTTTTATTGGTGGAACTTTCTACTTCCGCAAAGAATCTAAATATTTTGCAGAAAAAATCTAAACTTTTAAGCTAAAATATATAACTATGAACAAACAAAAAGAGCAGAGTAATTTAGAAGAAATAGCCATCAAAGTAGATGGCGTTTACAAAGATTTTGATTTACCGCACGAAAAGCAGAACAGCTTAAAACAGAAGATTATTCACCCACTTAAATCTAAGCGCACTATCGAAAAACAACACGCCCTAAAAGACATCTCTTTTGAGGTAAAGAAGGGCGAGTTCTTTGGAATCGTCGGAAGGAACGGTAGCGGCAAATCGACCCTACTAAAAATTCTGGCAGAGATATACACTCCTACTAAGGGCGAGGTCACCGTTAACGGAAGCCTAACGCCTTTTATAGAACTCGGCGTTGGTTTTAACCCAGAACTAACCGGACGCGAAAACATCTACCTGAACGGAGCAATGCTAGGCTTTAATTCTAAAGAAATGGATGCAATGTATGATGAAATTGTCGAATTCGCAGAACTAGAAAAATTTATGGATCAAAAGCTCAAGAACTATTCTAGCGGCATGCAAGTAAGGTTGGCTTTCAGCATAGCCATTAGAGCTCAAGGTGACATTCTACTGCTGGATGAAGTCCTGGCGGTTGGAGATGAAGCATTCCAAAATAAATGCTACCAATATTTTGAAGATATTAAATCTGAGAATAAAACAGTCATACTCGTTTCTCACAATATGCCAATCATAAAAAGATTCTGCAACAGAGCAGCACTAATAAACAACAGTAAGTTAGACTTAATAGGTAGTCCCGAAAAAATTGCCGAAGCATACTCAGCTCTATTTGTATAACTCAAGTAGCATCCAACCTAATTCTTCATCAACAACATTACCAGTTCGCTTGTGGCCGCGGAGTAAAGCTGCTCAATAGTTTCAATTGGCGTCAGTGATCCGTTTGCCTCATCAATGACACTGATATACTTAAAGTCTCTCTTCAATTCCTTAAAAAAGCCCTGCTCATCACTGTATGCACCGCCTGTAGTGAACTCAAGCAAAAGAACTATGCCTTTATTGTTCCTCAGAGTTTTTCCTATACCCCTATAAACAACATCTTCCAACCCTTCGACATCAATCTTCATTAGGTCGACTTTCTTCAGCTTATTTCTTTCTACGTAATCATCAATAGTTAACGTCTTCACTTTGAAAGTCTTGTCGATTACATCCACTATAGGCCTATACCTCTTAAGTTCTTTTTCACTATGTAAACTAGACCCACCCCACAGGTTCTCAGACCTATGCAAAATCGCAGTCTGACCACTCCTATCGGTAACTGCGACCTGATTAATACTTGATCTCGATGTCAATCCATTAACACTCATAGATTTATCAAGTAGGGGTATAATGTCGGGGTTGGCCTCAAATATATGTATAGAGCCTCCTTTATTCTTCTCTCCTGCCAAGACACTGTAGTAGCCAAAATTAGCCCCGACATCAAAGAACACAGTTGCGTCATCCACCAGCTCTCTAAAAACTCTCGTGATCCCTTCTTCCCAGATTCCATTAAACATGAGGTGGGGAGATATGGATACGTCTCGAGTATCAATATAGATCTTTGCACCATTAAAAAGATTAGTTATAGCCTCATACTCGCCCGTGTTAACAGTTATGCTGTTTTTAATTTTATTTATATAAAAAAGGGCTTCATCAGACTTTACTAACTGTTTATTAGACAAAGACCTAATCTGCCTAGTGGGGCTTGCTTTATCGACTAGCCTGCCTAGAATTCTTGAATCAGGAGACGCGTCTTCGTTCATGCTAACATCCTGCGTTAAAAACCTCTTGACTTTACCTAGTACTCTTCTAATCATCTATTTACTACCTCCCTTTAATTTTGACATCACCTTCTGGAGTCTTGCCTTAAAGTTATCCTCGCTAAAGAAGTCCACCACTTCTGGTGCGTGTCGCATTAAAGCCTTCCTTGTAAGTTCGTTATTGGCAATCTCTATAATGGCGGCCGACAGCTCTTCTACGTTATACGGATCATCTACATACAAAGCAGCATTCCTCCCAGCCTCTGGCGATGCACCAGTTCTGCTGGCTAAAACAGGTATCCCGCAGGCTAGAGCCTCTACGATAGGTATACCCAAACCCTCGTATATCGTTGTAGCAATGCATGCTCTGGCCCCCTGGAACAAAGAGATCTTATCATCTTCCGATACATAGCCTGTGAATATGATATTACTCTTCACTTCTTCACCTAGAGACTCATACCCCTCATATATGGCCTTGAAGCCGTACCCGGCCTTGCCGATTATAACAAGAGGCATGCCTCTTATCTCTTCAAAGGCCATTTGGTATGCTTTCATAATATTCTCTAAATTCTTTCTCTTCTCTAGCATAGAAGCAAAGACCAGATACCCTCCTTTTTTAAGGCCGAACCTGTCCAGCACGCTTAAATCAAGTTCTTTGTCCGGAGTTCTTACCGCTCCATAAAGTATCTCTACCCGAGCCTTAGGATTAGACTCCAAAATCTTAGACTTAGTATCTTCAGAGTTAGCCAAAAGCAGATCTGAACCGAAGCACGCTGCATATATCCTCTGAGCAAACATATAGGGAGTATCATTATCAGGTGGGGTCTCAAGAACTTCAAGCGGCATAAAGTCATGAACAAATTGCACTAGACGAGTCTTACCAATCCACTTAGTGTCAATAAGAGCGGGGGAAGTAGAGATAAGTAGGTCAATCTTATTCTCCCTACATATAGAAGATAGTGCCTTCTTTATAACTTTCTCCTTGTTTAAGTTTAAGAATTGGTAAAAGAACGGTGACTGTATACAAAAATCCATCGAGTTGAGAATAGTTTTCCTGGGGGATAGTAACTCTTTCTTAATAACAACTTGTCTGTTCTTATAAATAGACCGTTTGAAGGTAGCTTTAGCCACGTTTAGCCTAGTAAGGCCACCCTTGACAACATACCTGAAGCTCTTAGCTCCTTCCAACATATAATGCTGCAAATAAACATGATCTATCTTAACATCATATTCATTATACTTAGTAAACTTGGGATGATCAGGCAACCCACAGAGTAAACCAACCTGGTTACCACTGTCATGAAGTGAATCAATTATGTTCTTTGTTATGTAATGCAACCCTCTTCCGCCGGACTCTTCTAGGCTTGGAGAAATAATTAATACTCTCATCTTCTTCATTATACCCTAATCTTATTATTGGACATTTATATTAACTGTTACCCTGGTTTGTGCATCTAAATCTGACTTTCCTTCCAATACCAAGCAGAACTCCTCCTTGTACTTTCCCTTTTTTGCAGGTGCTTTTACTGCAAACTCATAGTAAAACCCAGACTGTGGCAACACTCTATGCATGCCCAAACACCTACCATTAACATCGAATCTTTCACCCTCTGGAGTAAACTCAACACTAGGTCTGTTGCTGCTAAACCAGCCGCTAGATACAAGGCTCTCTCTGTTCAACGGGTTGGCGGTTGACAGCACTAGCGGTGGTACCCCTAAAGGCGTATGTAAGCCGTAAGAAAAAAACGGCTTATTAGTTGAGTTGAAGTACCTAATCCTAATTGTTTTCAATTCCCCGGGCTTCAATTTTAAACTTAATGTTCTGTTAGCGGGTTCAATTCTCATACTCTTAATATTCTTATAGTCGATAGAGTAGTCCTTTATATCATCACTAGTTTCAATAAACTCCCTAAGCCTTCTGGTATTACTCCACATGTCAGCCTTGAAACAAAGTCTATAGAAATACTTTTTAGCATTAATCATTCTGTTGTGCTTCTTGAAAACAAGCTGTATAGCCGTTATTGCGTAATTGCTAAAAGGTATTTTAGTTATAAAAACATTACCCGGCAAGCTGTCCATACCCTCAAAGCCAACATCGTCTATGTCAAAGAATATATTCTCATCAGAGCTATCTTCTCGCAATCGTAGCCTTAGCCTATCTGCTACTAGACCGTATTCCAAAAGCTCCACACAAAGCCTACGTATATCATCTAGCCTCCACACTATAGTTCCAGAGTCTCTATCAACTGTTTCGGTCAGCGAAGATATATTAAGTTCCGTGGTAAGAACAGAGTAGCCTCCGTCCTTGATATACCGGGCATGCCTCTTTAAATGTGCCTCACTAAGCTTCATAGATCCAAGATGCCCAATAACGCAGTTAGACCAAACAAAGTCATACTTATTGTAGAAGTCTTTATTGTCTTTATTCATGTCAAAGTGTAAAAACTCAACATTCCTATCAAAATCATCCCTAGAAACTATTTGCTTATAAAAAAGAGACTCTTTTCCGTCCGCCAGCTGTCCGTTGTTCCAAGCAAGAGAGTCTTCATCGGGGGCTTGATCTGTAGCTGTCACCTTAACCCCCTTTTTAGCAAACAATGAGACTAGCTGCTCTCTACCAACGCCAAATCCAAGACCCTTTTTGCCGGCCTCTAAACATCCATTCCTGTCAAGAGCTTCGCATATCATGGCCTGTTCCCAAAACTTCGCATGTTTCAGTTTAGATGTATTTGAGAGTTCAGCCATCCACTTCTTATACAGCGGAGAACTAAAGTCCCTGTTCACGATATCAGTACTTAAATAGTCCATTTTCCCTCCAATGGATCTTAAACCTGCTCCCACTAGCAATCTTTAGATCTTAGTATAGGTTATTGAACATTAATCTTCAACCAAGCCAAACCACCTACATCCCAATTATACTCACCATCTCTAACTGGCTGAATCCATTCTTGGTATGTTCCTGCCTGCGTGTTAGAAGGTATAGAGAAACTTAGTGAATATTTAACTATCTGACCTGGCTGAGCAACATTTTGGTTTGCAGCAAGCGTAGTACCGTTAGACTCATAAACATTGCTAAACTTAATCGCCGGCCTATTCCTGTCTGGCCCCCATGAAGATGTACCAAAGCTACTACGTCTATTCATAGGGTTAGATGTTGCAAGGTTAACCATACCTCTGTTCAAACCAGGAGTACTTACAGAGTCGTAAAGTGGAACATTCCCGGTATTTTTATACATAATAAATGCCGACCCTGTGCCCCCGGCTGTAACATTTACATCTCCAGAGTGGGTATAAAAGGTGAGTTGATTCCTGTCTGTATACACATTCCCAAACCAGTCTCTCCACATCCTCCAAAAATTCCTATTTCCATAAGCAGAACAACCATCTCCGGTTCCATACAAGTTATCCAACGCAGCCTGATTTGGCCTATATGGAGTGTAGTTATAAAGGGCTGCAGTTGCTCCGTTTTCTATATAAACACTGCTCGAACCACAAGATGTCGTAGGCGACCAGTAAATTGAATTCACCTGGTTCGCCTTATACCTATACCCACCAGGATTATTTACATATCGTTTAAACTGATAAGCCGCTTTATTAACCTGATTATAAAAGCCATAATATTGCTCGTCACAAGGGGCAGTATCTGGGCAACCATATCCCGTAGCAATCTGATATTGCCTCGGAACAGGCCATTCGTCCGTCACCAAACCCTGTTCCTTTTGCAAAAGAACAATTAAAGCCTTGGCACTAACACCGTGCTCGGCACTTACATTATAGATAATCTGCGCCGCGCTTATAGACCCAGCTGGAGTAGAATTGGGCGCACCAATATTGTTCTCTCTAGTACTAGGATTCTCCTTATACTGCGGCAAACAAGTAAAAGTTGTCGGATATCCTCTCTGTGCAGCATACTGCGCCCTAGTAATACCGCCCACCATTTTTTGACCATTAGTATCGCACGTAACCTTAGAATTCAAAAAGCTCTGAATCTCATTGACGCTCATCGAATTAGATGCAAAAAAGACAGAATCATCAATAATTCTTCCGGCATTAAATTCCGAACCACTAAGCGCACTAAGCTTAGCACTGCCTAAAAAGGAGACACCCACAGCCAAAGCCAGAACAGCAACAACGCTCCTAAGCTTAAATTTCTTTACAATTGAGCTTATCCCCCTCATGAAACCTCCACCTTTTTAGTAAGATTCTTCTCACCCAACTTAACGCTCAAATCATACTCACCAATCATCGTGAATTCTGCTTCTGGAGCCTCAACCACGCATTTTTTATCTGCAACCTGAACATTTTTGATTATCGCTCTGCCATCTCCATCCGTAAAAGTAAACACACAAGTTCCAGAACTCGCCCCGCTCACATCAACCGAAGCTCTAATCTGCCCCCCAGATTGACTAAAACTTAAGTTAGATATTTGATAAGCTTGAACCGTCGGATTCTGCACCTCTTTATTCTCAGATTTAACAGGATCCTCAGCACTCAATGCTTCATCGGCCTCCTGCTTAGCTCTTTCAGAATCTTCTTGCTCTGCCTGAACTTGTTGTTGATCTATATTGGCCGGAGCATCATCTTTAACAAATTTAAAATACCCCAATGCTAAGCCACCAAGAATCACAACTAGAGAAATGCCTAATAAAGCTCCTTTCTTTTTACCCGAACTTTTTGTTTGCTTAAACTTTTTATTTTTCATAATCAAATCCTAAACAGATCCGCTAATCAACCTGTTTGCCTTTAACCTAATTATAAGCACAAGCATTCCAGCAAAGTCAAGCTCCTTAAACTTAATTTATATGCTAGAATATTAATCTATAAACTTATGATAATCCTAATTAACGCAGGCGGATCTGGAACTCGCCTCTGGCCTCTTTCAACTTCGAATCTTCCCAAACAGTTTTTAAGCTTGGTGGATGAAATGTCTTTACTACAAGCCGCATATGCTCGAGCCCTAAAACTTGTTCCAAAAGAAAACATCTACATCTCTACTTCAAAAACCTGTCAAAAAATTGTTCTTGATCAAATTCCTAGTATTGCCTTAAAAAATATCATCACCGAACCCTGCCGCAAAGATACCATGGGCAGCATCCTAAATTCGGCCCAGTATATTTCTACCCACCATTCAAAAGATGAGCCTATTGCCTCTATCAGTTCAGATCATTTTATAAAAGATGGTCTTAAGTTTAATCAAGATATTCAACTCGCCGCACAAACCTCCCAACAAAATAATTGCATTGTACTTTTGGGAATGGAGCCAGATAAACCCGGACCCAAGTTCGGCCACATCAAAAAAGGAGCCAAACTTAACGGTACCAAACTATTTGAAGTAGCAGGATTCAAAGAAAAGCCAGATTTAAAAACCGCCAAACAATATTTTGATAGTAAAGATTATTTATTCAACGCCGGTTCATTTATTGCAAGCTACCAAGTTTTTAAGCAAGAAGTCTCAGCAATCGAGCCAGAATGGCTTACTAAGCTTAACCAGCTAGAAGATGTCACAAATCAGCAGCAGCGAGATCAAATTTATGAAACTTTTCAAAAAACCTCTATAGATGTTGGCCTCATCGAAAAAACCAGCAGATTACTCGTGCTCCCACAGTCTTATCCTTGGGTAGATCTAGGCAGTTTTGATGATGTTTATGCAGTTAGCACCAAAGATGACGCTCAAAATTCAACTTCAAAATCAGATGCTCTCCACATCCTAAACTCTTCTCATAACTATATTAAGCTTAGCGATACCAAAAAACCCGTAGCTATAGCCGGAGTTAAAGATCTAATTATTGTAGATACTCCAAACGGCCTACTTATTGCCCATATGAACCATGCCCAAGAAATCAAAAAGATATCAGAAGAACTCGAGCAGTAACTCTATTCCTCCTTACTCTTCTTACTCTTACTCATTACAATATCGGCAATTCCCAAGCCCATCACAACCACCCCAATCGGAGTTATAAAGCTTTCTACAAAACTATACAACGGGCCACTAGCCAATCCATTCAAACTTTCTGTAGAGGCCATAATCTGGCCCACATAATATCCAGTCAAAACACCTAACAGAACCGATAACACCAACCTCAAAATCAAATGCCCACGGCCACTTCTAAAATTAAGTAGAGCCAAAACAACAGGCAACAGAACAAAAAATAACGCTACAAACGCATTCAAAAAACTCGCATCACCTTCAACTCCATGTTCCGATAACCAGCGTACAAAATCTGCATTATATTGCATGTTAAAAAAGAGCCCAGCATAAAGCCCAAATACAGCTCCACCAATTGTGCTTTTTCTAAGATAAGCACTCAGCGCATACATTATTGCAAAGCTAATCATCAATACATCAACCATAAGCTTAATTATATCAAACCATATTCATCCCTCACTTAGGAGGTATTTAGGGTAGGGTTAAGCTTAGTCACACCACTTCTACAAAACACTTGACATTCAGAGAGAGAGAGAGAGTAGAATACAACTTACAAATCAGAATATCAACCATTAAGTTTAAAAAGTAGTATGGAAAGAAGAAACAGAATAACCTCAGCCCTTATTGGTCTAAACGTAGGCGTAGCAAGCCTAAACTCGCTAATAGCTCTTGATCAAATATCAGACGGCAAATCTTATTCAGGATCTGCAGCTGCCGCAGCAGCAGGTCTTGGAGCTGCCGCGTTTTTATCGTTTACATCTAGAAATTAGTCAGGAATCAACTTGTGGCAAGGCAAAAAAGATCCTGACTTCATGCCAGGATCTTTTAGATTTAGTAGAAAAAGAATTAAGCTTAAACCAACTCTACAGTTGCGCCAGCTTCTTCTAAGGCTTTTTTCATAGCTTCGGCTTCCTCTTTTGGAACACCAGCCTTCACCTCTTTTGGAGCTTCATCAACAATAGCCTTAGCTTCGCCCAAACCTAGGCCTGTAGCTTCTTTAACTGCCTTAATTACTGCAACTTTTTGAGCTCCGGCATCTTTTAGTATAACCGTAAAGTCACTCTTTGACTCATCGGCTCCAGCTTCGTCCGCGCCGCCAGCCGCAGCTGGGCCAGCAACAGCCACTGCAGCTGCAGCAGGCTCTATGCCATATTCATCTTTTAGAATGTCACTTAGTTCTTTTACTTCTAGAACAGTAAGCTTAACAAGCTCATCTGCCAATTTCTTTACATCTGCCATATTATTTTGTTACCTTAATCTTATTTATCCCTCTCTTGGGAGGAGCCTGCCCCGCACTTGTTGCGGGGGATAGACCAGAGTTTTTAAGCCCCAGCCTAAACTTAATTTTATTATTGAGCTTTTGCCTCTAGAGCCTGCACTAAGCCGCCCAAATTACCCGAAAGCCCGCTTATTACACCGCGAGCCGGAGCTTTAAGTGTATTAATAAGCATTGCAAGCATTTCTGGCCTACTTGGCAACGCTGCAAGAGCTTTTGCCCCAGCCTCATCAACAAGAACACCTTCATCGCTAAACGCCGCCTTAAGCTTAAGAACCGGGTTCTTTTTAGCAAACTCATTAGCAAGCTTTGCTGCAGCAACTTCATCTTCTGGGTTAAAGATGTACATCAACTGCCCAGCGTGGCCACTAAGATCCAAGCCTTTCAAAGCCTCAACCTCACTAGCCGCATGCCTTAAAAGCCTGTTCTTAACAACCTTAACGGCACTGCCATTTTCTAAAGCCTTGCGTCTAAGTTCCTGGGCCTGAGCAACGCTCATTCCCTGATACTCACAAATAACCGTCATCTTACTTTTTGTAAGAAGCTCAGTTACCTCTGCAACAACTTTATCTTTTTGTTCCTTAGTTAACGCCATATTCTTCTCTTATCCCTCTACCTTAGGAGAGGCCAGGTGAGGGGTTTTAAACCTCAACCTAAAACTTAATTTGTTTAAAAACGAGTCGACCTTACCAAAAAACATATCATCCTCAACTGGTTTGGCCTTGGCCAAGCAAGATTGGGGATCTAACAATGTAAAAGTTCGGCCTAACGTTCCTCTATCAGTCGACCAAAATAGATAGAGCTAATTTTTAGGTTTTGCCAAATTAAAAAGAGTCTCTGGCTCTCGCAAATGCCAAAAACTCTTTTGAATCTGAAAAATCTATTTAAAAAGATTTGTTCAATTTAGATTCTAACAAATTATGTCAAAAAATGTGAACAATAAGAACTTTTTAAATATCCAGACCCTCGGTAGTTCTTCTGAACTTAAGTTTAGATATTTAGCACTAAGCTTAAGTTCTGGCTACTGTCTTTGGGCAAAACCTTAAGCTTAAGTATACCAAAAAAGAACTCGCCAGCCAACTTTTTTATACAAAAACCAGAGCACACACACAGAGAGAGCTCCCAACACATACCCCATCCCTCAATTTAGAACAAAGCAGCCGAACACAACGAATGTCGAGTTTCGATTCAGTAGTTACCTCACACACACCATCCCCGCGTAGGCCAGAATCTTAGATCTAAATTAAGCTTAACTTTTTTTGTCATCACCGTTCAAAACCCCCAAAAAACAGCAGAGCCTATTCCAGCTTGTCTGGAATACCCCTTCCTTTTTATAGAAGTTCTCCCGAATAAATAAGACTAAGCTTAAATACTGCTTTTAGATCCCTACGTCACTCGCTAGGCTCGTTCCTCAGGATGACAATGTGGGGGTGTCATCCCCAGCCATGGCATGTCGCCATGACATGCTCGACTGGGGATCCAGTCAAAAAAAGAATTAAGTTCAACCTCCCACCACCGTCATTCTGAACGTATGTGAAGGCCTGTCCCGCACTTGTTGCGGGGATCCAGAATTCCATATTACTAGATCCTCACGTCACTCGCTACGCTCGTTCCTCAGGATGACAACAAAGGAAGGCACTGTCATCCCCAGCTCGACTGGGGATCCAGTCTAAGAAAGGAATCCTTATTCATTTAGACCCTGAAATAAATTCAGGATGACAAAAAAAGACGTACGCGCTGAAACCTATAGAGATCTCTCGACGGGCTCGAGATGACAATTCTTGAGCTAGACTTAAGTTCATAATTACTTAAAATATCTTCGTTCGGAGCCCGACCATCCGCCCCAAGAAAGCGGGAATAGATATCTGAAACGGTAAGCGGATTCGAGGGCACGTTCCCCGCCCTTAAGAGGAGGAGCCTGCCCTGCATTCATTGCGGGAGTAAGGGGAAGGGTGAAAATAAGAAAGTAGGAAAGTTATTAGAGGCGGAGCCTAAGCTTAACACTCGCCAACCAAAACCTATTCCTGAACCAACCGATAACTCAAATCAATCAAATCCTTAAGTTCATCATCAGTCAACTGACCAGAACAGATTATAGTATTCCAATGTTTTTTATTAAGATGATACCCCGGCATCACACTTTCATACTTTTCACGCAAATGTTCGGCCAGAACCGGATCACACTTTAAGCTTAACCGAACCGGCTCTTTACCAGCCTGAATAATCGCAAACATCCTGCCCGCGGTAGAGGGCAGTCCTGAGCTTGTCGAAAGATCATCTTTCACGCCAACTTTATAAACCTCCGCTTCAGGCCCAAAAGGGAAGTCTAGCCAAGCTCCAGGCCTAGAAAGCAAATATTCCTCAATCAATTTCTTATCTTTCATAACAAAAACACTAAGCTTAATTTTACCAAACTATTGACTTATCAACACACTTTATGTTAATATTTACAGATCATGACGACACCCAACAGAATTCGCGCCAGAACAGACCGAATAATCGAAGCAGAATTAGCTCCGCAAAGCGGATCATCACCTTCATACTACACGAACATCCAGGCAACCTTGTCAGAGCCTGAAGCCGTAACACAAAGAATTCTAGATCCCAACAGATGGGAATCTGGAACTGCCGTAATATCTCTTGCCGCTCGTAAACTTAACCATGGGCAAGAATCACAAGATCCAAGAACCTGCCTCAACACTGGAATCAGCGATCACCCCCAAATCACAGACACTAGCTCTTCTTACAAGGCGACCATGCAAGATGGCAGGCCAATTCCACCAGAATGCCTCACATGCGTTATCTCAGCATTACTGCAAATGAGCGCAGGCATTCAAGAGGTTCCAGTCCATGCGAATTTTCTCTAAAGCTTGACCCAGCCTTTTTCTAGATAATACTTAAGTTCTTCCATACTTTCATAAATATCATAAAGAGCCCGATGTCGCTCCTCTTTTTTTCTAGCTTGATGCCCATTACCTTCAATCCATATTTTTAAAGTTGTCACATCAAACATTCTGTAATGCAGCAACTCTGCAAGCCTTGGTAAATACTTATCAATGAACATTCTATCTACTCGAATCGAATTTCCGGCCAAAATCACTTTTTCGCCAGCCGCAAAATATTCATTCACAATCGCAATCAAAGCATCTTCAATATCGCTAAGCTTAAATTTAGATTCAGCACAATCCGTAATCATCCTATCTCTTTCTTCTGGCATTAAGTTCCAAAAACCATTCGGTTCTACATCAAACATTGCCTTAAGCTTAGCAGGCGAGTAGTGCACTTTTGCCTCATATTCTTTTTCTACCTTAAGCTTAAAATCAGAAACTAGAGCCGCAACCTCAGTAATAACTTCAGTTTCCGGATCTAGCCCCGTCATCTCTAAATCTAACCATAAAAGCTTTGTGCCTTTTTGCCTCTTCAAATCATTACTCATACCAAAAAACTATACCACCAATACAAAATCGCAAAATCAAAACTGCAAATTTATGCTAAACTTAAGCATTATATAAAAGATTTATGCAGCCGCAACCAGATTCCCAACAAAACCAGCAACCGCAATCACCTTACGAGCAACCAACCAGAGTTAGCTTTGTTAGCGATTTTCTAAAACCAAGAACCACCAACCTAAGCCCTACGCCACAACAAAGTAGCAGCCCACAAACCCCAGAACCAGTTTTAAACAACCCAGCTCTTGCTACTGCAGAAGAACAGCCCAGCCCACCAGAACCAAACCCTCAACATCAACTTTTAGAAGAGCTAAGAGATGAACGCGATACGCTACGCGGAACCAGCCCAGAACCAAAACGCAAGAACCCCAAAAAAATGCTTCTAATTCTTGGCGCTGTTTTCGCCTCTTTAATTATCTTAAGCTTAAGTGCGCGCGCAATTTTAAGTTCTAATAACCAAGAATCGGCCCCAGCCACACGCCAAGCCTTTGTTTTACCTTCCGATCTAAGCTCCAAACCAACAGAGGAACAAGCCGCACTTAAAATTATAGATCTTGCCAGAAGAAACCAGCCACAAGAAATCATCCAAAACTGGCTCGGAGCAAAAGATCTTAACGTTGATAAAACAAGCTTTGCTTCGCTTATAGAATCCTATTCTAGCGCTGCCGATGGCAAAACTGCCGAACTTATCGAAAAACAAGTCGGTGAATCGAATCTTGGCGTGCAAGATGCAAAAAAAGTTAGAGCCGCCTCGCTCATCTACAAATCAAATTATTTTGAACACACCAATAATGTTTACCTTAAGCTTAATTTTTACCAAAGCACAGAAGATCCCGCCAGCTGGAAGCTCTACCGTTTTGAATTTAATGCAGATCAAAACAACGCACCGCTAAAAGCAGAACTCTAAAAAATCAAAAAATTAAGTTCTCTTGCAATCTTAAAACAAACTCTGTTAACCTAAAGCTTAGTAAGAGTTAGTGAGAAAAAAACCTTAGCACCAAAAAATATCAAAGATAAAGATTACAATCTTAGTTATTGGCTAATCTTTCTTAACAAAAACCCAAAAAATAAGAATAAAAATTGCCATAAAGCGAGATGGCTTAAAAATAAAAATGAGCAACTTAGATGAAAAACAGATTAAACGCTTACGCAATCTTATCAAAGAGGCCGAAATTAACTTGCTCGCCGCAAAAGAACTTTTAGTAAGCTTAGTTGGCGATGGAGAAGAGCTCAGCCACCACGCACCAACAGAACAAATCGAAGGTGATGAAATTATAGAAGGAGTTTTTGACGGCCAAAATATGATTGGCTACAACGGCAAGCTCTACCCAGTTCAAGCCAATTACGCCAGCAAATCACACTTAGTTCAAGGCGATGTTCTTAAGCTTACAATTGTTGAAGGCGGAAAGTTCCTCTTTAAACAAATCGGGCCAGTTAACAGAAGGCAACTTATCGCCACAATCACTCAACGAGATGGTAATTATTTTGCCCAAGCAGAAAGCAAAGAATATAAAGTTCTACTTGCCAGCATTACCCACTTTAAGCTTAGCGTTGGCGATCAAGCCACAATTGTTGTTCCAGAAGAAAACCCCGAGGCCGAATGGGCCGCCATCGAAAGCCCTTTGTAAAAATGCCAGATTATAAGATAAGAGCCTTTTCTCCGGATCTAGACAACCCAAAAGATATAGCCAAAAAACATCTAGAAATAAGAGAGTGGCAAGTTAAAGAAGGACAGGCCAGATTCACAAAAGGAATAAACAGCTCCCAGAAAGACTTAAAAAACTTAAACAAAAATTACCTTAATAACGACGGGAACTTCTTTTTAGCCTTTTCTAGCATTAATGAGCTTGTGGGCTTTGCTGGGATAAAGAAAGTAGATGCAAAAACAGCTCTACTAAAAAGAGTAGCCGTATCGCCAGAATCACAAAGAAAAGGAGTTGCCTCTTTGCTTCTTTCAAGAGCATTAAGTTGGGCTAAACAAAAAGGTTATAAAACAATTAAACTTTCTACTGGGCTCCAAGAAAAAGGTAAGCCATTATACGAAAAATTTGGATTCATTGTTACAGGAATAGATTTACTCAATAACGACTACCTGATGGAATTAGACCTCAATTACTACAACGACCGAACGTAATAATATGCTAAACTTAATTCAAATAGAAATAAGAAGCAAACATTAAGCTTAAGGCAAAAACATAAAAATGTCAGATCTCGAACAACCCGTACAAATCGCACTCCAAATCACCAAATTAGATTTACTTAAGTTTATAATTCCAACCGTTTTATCATTCGTTATCGGAATCCTCTCAACCCCGTTCATCATGAAGTACTTTTTAGTAAAGTATGATATCCGCAAAAAAAAGAGCGTATCTAAAGCCATCGACGGTAAAGCCACAACTTTAACCGCATCAATAGATCAAGATGACAAAAAAATCTTATACCGTATGGGCGGCTTAGTTGTTTTAACCGGACTTTTCACTACCGCTTTGGGTATTTGGGCTATTTCTAAACTAACCGGTTCCAGCGAATTTATTAAGCTAGATTTCATCAGCCGCAACCAAACTTGGCTCCCGCTTTTTGGGCTTACTATCGGAGCCATTGTTGGCGGCTTAGATGAACTTCTCGTTGCCGGAAGGCTCAAAGGTAAATTTGCCAGATCTTTAGGCAGCGGCCTCGCCCTTAAGTTTAGAATAATTCCCGTTGCGCTGGTTGGAGTTTTTTGTGGCTGGTGGATGGCCGTCAAACAAGAATTAAGCTCCGTCCATATTCCTTTTTTTGGGAACTACGACCTACCGGTTTTAATCTTTATCTTATTATTTGTTTTAGTTGTTACCGCAACCTATTCCGGAACCATTATCGACGGCGTCGATGGCCTTTCTGCCGGAGTTTTCAGCTCTATCTTAATGGCTCTCGGCTTTATCGCCATTACTCAAAATCAGTTTGATGTCGCAACTTTATGTTTTGCAACCGTTGGAGCTCTTTTCGCCTTTCTCTGGTTCAATATTCCACCGGCCAGATTCATGCTTTCAGAAGTTGGCAGCATGGCTCTAACTGTTATGATAGCCATCATTGCTTTTGTTACAGATTCCGTTTTTGTGTTGCCAATTATCGCCGCACCACTTTACTTAACCACGCTTTCTGTAGTTTTGCAGCTCCTTTCAAAAAGATTTAGAGGCAAAAAAATCTTTATGGCGGCTCCAATCCATATTCACTTTCAACTTATCGGCTGGCCAAAATATAAAGTCACCATGCGCTACTGGATATTAAGCTTAATGTTTGCCTCCACCGGAATCGCGGTCTACCTGCTCGGCGGCCACTTCCGCTAAACTCTGCTTCCAAGCTCTCTATGAACCAATCGCGGATCATCAAAAGTCAGAACATCAAAAAAATCTGCACTGCATATTTCTAGATGCGTCCCAGCACCAACTATGCCCGCCATTGAAGAACCCTCACCGACCACCTCTCTGATGCCCGGCAATGTTATACGGCCCTGCCTATCAACTTTAACTTCCTGGGCAGATCTTAAAACTAATGGAGATGTCATTTGATCCGCCTGCTTAACAACGGCCGCAAAGTTTCCTTCCGAAAACATCATTAGGTATCGGAATTCTTCTGCACATGCAGCTAAAACGTAAGCCTTAGCACCAACCAAAGATTGTCTCCATGTTGTAGGAATCGACAGCCGCAGATTCGGTTCTTCAAGAGCCACCTCAGCATGCCCAACAAAATAGTCTGGAAAGTTAGTTAAGTCTAAGTTCATAAGTAATATTCTACAACCTAAGCTTAATAAAAGCAACAAAGATCATTTCAGATTAACACTCAGCTTACTTCAAAAAATAATTTCAAATGCTATACTTAAATTAAGTTCAAGTGAGATTAAGCTTAAACAAAAAAGAGGGTAGTGCAAACACGTGTCAAATCAGGCTCTATACAGAAAATACCGATCCAAAAAACTCGATCAAATCGTCGGGCAACAAGGCATCGTCTCCGTTTTAAAAAATGCCATCCAGCAAGATAAAATCTCTCACGCCTACCTTTTTACCGGCCCACGCGGAACCGGAAAAACATCAATTGCCAGAATATTCGCCCACGAAATCAACAAAGCAGAATATAAAAACGAAGACACACATCTAGATATTATCGAAATCGATGCCGCCAGCAATAACGGAGTCGACGAAATGCGTTCCCTGCGCGAAAAAATTAATTCTAGCCCAACCAGCCTTAAGTTTAAGGTTTACATCATCGATGAAGTTCACATGCTAACTCCACAGAGCTTTGCCGCGCTGCTCAAAACTATCGAAGAACCACCATCTCATGCCGTTTTTATTCTTGCCACCACCGATGCTCACAAAATTCCAGCCACAATCATGAGCCGTGTTCAAAAGTTCTATTTTCAACCCATCGAACCAGAACTCATCGTCGCCCACCTCCAAACCATTTGCCAAACCGAAAAAATAGAATTTGAACCCGCCGCCCTAAGCTTAATTGCCGAAAGTTCCGAAGGCAGCATGCGCGACGCTCTCAGCTTACTCGATCAACTCGCCTCATCTGGCCAAAAAATAACTCTCGAACTCACCCAATCAACCCTTGGCATATCTTCCGATTTAAACTTAATTAAGCTTAAAGAATTAATCTTAGCAGGGCATAGCCAGCAAATTCCCAATATTTTAGCAGATATTTTTAGCGGCGGAATAGACCCAAAAGCTCTTGCCACCCAAATCTATCAACAACTTAAACTAGAACTCCACACACTGCCAGAACTCCAACTTCTTAGCAACCTACTAACTTTAGGAGGCTTAATTAAACCTAAGTTGGGGCTAGAACTAACCCTCTTGCAGCTTGCCAATCTGCGTTCTTCTTTAGCCACCACTCCAAAAACCTCACCAAATAAAAATCCTCAGCCAAAATCACCAGCCATTCCATCAGAGGTTGAAACCACAAAAGATCAAAATCAAGCTAGCCAAACCTTGACTGTCGCTAGTTCTGAACTTTCTCAAAATTCCAAAACTAGAACCAAGAATAAAACCGAAAGCAAGAATGAAATTAAAGATGAGAGTAAAGATGAAATTAATAACAAAACTAAAACCGGCCCTAAGCTTAAATCTAAAAAAGCCACCACTCCAAAAACCTCACCAAATAAAGATCTCAGGCCAATTCTAGCAAAAGATTTTCAAGATGTTTGGCCTAGCATCTTAACAGAACTCGCCCACGAAAGCCCGAGCCTCAAAGCTCTGCTTGCAAATGCAGAGGCTAACTTACAGCAAGAAACTCTTAAGCTTAGCTTTGCTTACAGCATGCATCACAAAATCGCTAGCGAAGCTAAAAATAAAAAGCTCATTTCTGATTGCTTTATTAAGCTTAACTTTCAGCCGCCAGTTCTAGAATTAAGCTTAGCTGCCAAAAAACCAAAGGCCAAAAACGAATCAAAAACACAGCAAAAGCCAATAACAAATCTAGAAACAAACCCAAACTCAGATTTTTCTGATATTATTTCTTTAATGGGCGGAGGAGAAACCGTTGCTCTTTGAGCAAATTTAAGCTTAGCTAAAAATATCTTAGTTAACAAAAAGTTTTATGGCACAACAAAATCTTAAAAAACTACCCCCGCAAAATCTTGAGGCAGAAAAAAGCCTGCTCGGCAGCGTTTTAATTAGCCAAGATGCTTTTTTTAAAATAGTAGATATTGTTAAAACCGAAGATTTTTATGATCCTGCCAACAAAAAAATCTTTGCCGCAGTTGTTAAGCTTACCGAACAACAAAAGCCAGTCGATTTAATAAGCTTAACCAATCTTTTAGCAGAGCAGGGCGAACTTGATAATGTTGGCGGAAACGATTACATTGCAGATTTAACCGGAGCCGTCGCCACCGCCTCTCATGCCAAACACTACGCTGAAATTGTTGCAGAAAAATCATTGCGCCGAGGCTTAATTTCTGCCAGCGAAGAAATTGTAGAAATGAGCTACGACGAAGCCACAACTGATACACACAGCATTTTAGATGCCGCCGAACAAAAAATCTTTGGCGTTGCCAAAAACACCGTTAAATCCGATTTAGTTAGCATCGAATCTATCCTTACCGAAAACTTTGATCGCTTAGAATTACTCCACAAGCAGGGCGGAGCTCTAGCCGGAATTCCAACCGGATTCATTGATATCGATAAAATGTTAGCCGGGTTAACCAAATCAGATTTAATTATTATCGCCGCAAGGCCAGCCATGGGTAAAACAACCCTAGCCTTAAATATCGCCCACAATATTGCCATCGACGAAAACTTACCCGTACTCTTTTTTAGCTTAGAGATGAGCAAAGAACAGCTTGTTGATAGAATGCTTTCTTACGAATCTGGCGTTGATAATTCAAAAATGCGCACCGGAGATTTAACCGACGAAGAATTCGATAGCCTTTCTCACGCCTGGGGAGCTCTTGGCGAAGCCAACATGTACATCGATGACACTCCTGGCATTACCGTCACCGAAATGCGCGCCAAAGCCCGAAGATTAAGCTACAAACAAAAACCAGGCTTAATTGTTGTAGATTATTTGCAGCTCATGAGCGGAAGCGGCCGAGGTGATGGCAACCGCGTGCAAGAGGTTTCCGAAATCAGCCGTGGCCTTAAGCTTATCGCAAGAGAACTCGACGTTCCAGTTATCGCACTTTCACAGCTCTCTCGTTCTGTGGAGGCTAGACACCCCCAGATTCCACAACTTTCAGATTTAAGAGAATCAGGCTCAATCGAGCAAGATGCCGACATCGTTAGCTTTTTATATCGCGAGGATTATTACAACCCAGAAACCGATAGAAAGCACATCGTCGATTTTATCGTGGCCAAGTTCCGTAATGGCCCCACCGGCAAAGTAGAACTCTACCACAAGCCCGATAATCTTAAGTTTATGAACCTCGACCGCGGCCACTAAGCTTAAAACTAAATTTAAAGCCAACATAAAAAAATTCTACCAAAACAGCGAATAGCTTAAGCTTAGTATATAATCAAGAACAACAACTTAGCGGAGCCTCTCATACAATCAAAAAACAGCACGATGAGCTTTCTACAAAAAATCTCGAACAAACTTGCCTCTAAAGCCACCAAAAAAAAGAGGACTGAAAAAATCCTTAAGATAATTTTTTTAGCAGGATCTCTCATCTTCACGTTCGGAATTCTAATCTTTAAATTCTCAATCTTAAGCCAACTGAACAAACAAGAACTCGCCCGCCTCGAACTTATTAAAAATCTTGCTAACTTTCAAAACGGCATCACCGATCCAATCCAAGGTTTCTTACAGTTCATTACTACCCACATTTTTACAAACCACCAAATCTTTGCTCTCAAACTCCCCACCGCCATCATGCTAAGCTTAACGCTCATCTTTTTTGCCGCCTACCTTTACATCAAGTTTAGAAATCGCTATCTGCCTTATACTTATCTTCTACTTGCCGCAACGTCGCCTCTTATTATTTTGCTTGGGCACCAAAGCTACCTTCCTGGAATCGATTCCGCCTTGCTACTCACCGCAATTTTAACAGGGCACGCATCCATAACAAAAACCGATCTTCGCCCCAAATTCAAATCGCTGATTTTTATAGGATCTTGCCTCGCCATTGGCTTACTCAGTATCCAAACATTTGGCCTCGCTTTTTTTGCCTTAAGCTTAATCTTATTTTTTAAATCAACCGATTTGCGCTACCAAAGTTTAGCTTTTAAAAAGATTTTTAGAATTGGCTCCTACTTTTTAATCATCTTGCCACTTTTACTTAGCACCTATCTTTATTATAAAAATAGAGATTTCTGGCAAATTACGACCGGCTACCAAACCATCAAAAATCTTATCGCAAACCCCGGCTTAAGCTTAGAACCACTCCAAGCCATCTTTGGAATCTCTAAGCCGAGCACCATAAACACAGGAACTCTCCGCCCAGAACTTCTGCTAATTAGCGCCATACTTTTCACAATTTACGAAGCCTGCAAAAAACTAAGAGGCCGCCTAAACTTAATTATAATCTTTGCTTTTGCCTTAAGCTTAAGCGTGCTCTTTGCGGATGTTAGCTCCATTTTATTTGCTGCACTAATTGCACCAGCATTCATCAGTTTAGTTTTATCTAACATGGTCGGCATTATAGATGTGGCCTTCCCAGTTAATCCTTACCCCCGAAACGTCGCCAAAAGTCTTATTTTAAGCTTAATTTGTATTCTAAGTTTTTTGAATATCTACGTTTTAACTACCGCCACAATTAGACAAAATCTACCCAAAAATATAGACTTATACTACGAACTAAGAAGATAGGAGATTAATTTAGAATGAAGGATATTACCGTTTACAGCACATCATGGTGTAGCTTTTGCCACCAACTAAAGGCTTGGCTTAAAGAACAGAACTTAGAATTTAAAGAAGTTGATATCGAAGCAGATCAAGAAGCCGCCAAAGAGGTTATTGCTGCCACCAAGCAAATGGGAGTTCCCGTTACCAAGGTTGGAGAACACTATATAGTCGGCTTCGATCGGCCAGCTCTAGAACAAGCCCTCAAAGCTTAAGTTTAAAAGCTCGAAAATAGCTACAATCTCCACATTTAGCACTCTCTTGCCTTAAGTGCTAAATCTGCTATACTTAAGCTTAGGTTAAAGAGAGCAGAACGAAAAAATAGAGCAAATGATATTTTCACAAACCGACATATCTTCACGGCTAACAGATAACGCCAAAGAAAGCCTCGCTAGAGCTTTTCAGATTGCGCTTAGTTCTAAAGAAGGCAAGCTCACCGAAAAACATATTCTACTAGGCTTAATTACCAACCAGAATTCGACCGCCTTCAAAATAATTTCTCAAACCGGAATCGACCCCAAAAGGCTAGAACTCACCCTTGGCGCCGCCAACACCATTTTAACAGGGCCACCAAGAATTATTACCAGCATCATCGAACCAAACATCCAAAAAATTCTTGAAGGAGGAATCGAAGTTGCCGAAGCTTTTCAAAAAAACCGCTGCGGAACCGAGCACCTCTTATTTTCTGTGCTTATTCAAGCTAACGATCAACTTACCAAAACGCTCCAGCTTAGCGGAATTATTAAAGATGAACTTATCGATAAACTAGAAGATTATTTAATCAATCAAAAGAATGATCTTGACGGGCGTGACGTACATGACGAGCAAAGCTCTGCAGATCTTTCCGAACCAAACAATCAATCGCAAGCTTCGCCAGAACAAACAAAGGCCGAACCTAAGCTTAAATCTCGCCAAAAATCAGCTTTAGAATTTTTTGGAACCAACCTCAACAACCAAGCCAAAAAAGGCAAGCTAGATCCTCTGTACGGGCGCGAAGCACAGCTTGAAAGAATGTCGATTATTTTAGGCCGTCGCCAAAAAAACAATCCAGTTTTAATTGGCGAACCCGGAGTCGGCAAAACCGCGCTAGTTGAAGGTCTTGCTCAAAAAATAGAAGAAGGCTCAGTTCCAGAATTTCTTAAAAATAAACAAATTATTAATATAGATCTCGCCGACACAATCGCTGGCAGCAGATATCGTGGAGATTTTGAAGAACGCCTTAAAGCCATCATCAAAGAAGCCTCCAAAAAAAAGAATGTTATTTTGTTTATCGATGAAATTCACATGCTCAGCGGAGCCGGCGGAGCCGAAGGCGGGCTCGATGCGGGCAACATCTTAAAGCCAGCTCTTGCAAGAAACGCACTTCAAGTTATTGGAGCTACCACCAGAGAAGAATACAACAAATACATCAAAAAAGATCGTGCCCTCGCTCGCCGATTGCAACCAATAGATTTACAAGAACCCACCAAAAACGAGGCTTACCACATGCTGCTTATCAGCCGCGAAAACCTCCAAAACCACCACCAAGTGCGTATTCCTAGTTCTACCATGCTAGAGGCCGTAGAACTCAGCACTCGCTATATTCAAGAACGCTTTTTGCCAGATAAAGCCTTCGATTTGCTAGATGAAGCCTCTGCCAAACTAAGCTTAACTTCTGGTTCTAAAAACCAACAAACAAAGCAGGCTAGCGCTAAGCTTAAAAAAGAATTGGCCGAAATTAACAGCAACTTAGAACAAGCTCTAGCCAAAGAAGATTACACGCTTGCCGCTAAGCTTAAAGCTAGCAAAGAACTTGCCGAACAAGAACTCCAAAAATCTAAACACACCAAACCAAACTGGCCAAAACTAACCACCAAACATCTCATCCATTCACTTTCTGCTATCACCAACATTCCAGAAGATCGCATCCAGCCATCCAAAAGTTCTATCCTAAACTTAAGCAAGCTAGAACAAAACTTAAGTGCTAACATCGTCGGCCAAAGTTACGCCATTAAGCGAGTTAGCCAGATTCTAAACCGCTCACAACTAGGCTTAAATAACAGCGATCGACCTCTTGCTAGCTTTATTGCCATGGGCCCCAGTGGAGTTGGCAAAACAGAACTTGCCCGCAGACTCGCTACCGAACTTTTTGCCGACCAATCTAGCTTAATTAAGTTAGATATGAGCGAATTCAGCCAGAGCCATACCGCCGCTAGACTTATCGGATCTCCTGCCGGTTACATTGGCTACGAAGAAGATTCCGAACTACTAGAACGCGTCCGCCGAAAACCCTACAGTTTAGTTCTATTTGATGAGATAGAAAAAGCCCATCCACAAGTAATGAACTTACTATTACAAATTTTAGAAGATGGCCAGCTCAGCTCTGCCAAAGGCGAAGTTGTAAGCTTTAAAAATACTGTTATTATGCTTACTAGCAATATCGGTTCCGAACGTTCTCTACATGGAACCAACCTTGGCTTTACTACAAGTTCTAGCGATCAAGAACTAGAAGAAGTTATGCATACCGAACTTGCAAAAGTTATGCGCCCAGAACTCATCAACCGCTTTGATGCCGTTCTGCCTTTTAAAGCTCTACAAAAAACCGATCTTCAAAAAATTATCAAAAAAGAACTTCAAGAACTAAAGCATAAGCTTAAAGCAGGGCCGGCCAATATAGAACTCCAACTTGATTCTAGCCTTGCCGAATATTTCAGCAACAAATATGACCCTAAAAAAGGAGTTCGCGGCATTCGTGTTGAAATTTCTAAAGAACTTACCGATAAAATCATCGGCCTTAATTTAGCTAAGCTTAAAAAAAGCAGAGCAGTAAAAGCCGAGCTTTACCAAAATTCCATCCATCTTTCTTAAGCTTAAGTTACTATTTCTGTATGCTCTAAAACCAGATTCTGCAGCTTCCACCACTTAAGCTTAGAGGTACAAGATTTTGCTTTGCTTACTTTTTGAATGCCCTAGTTTTAAAATCAACCGCCACCTTAGCAGAACCTTCCAACGCTTTTTTAGCACCCTCACTATTATTTTTGCTGAGCATCAAAATAGCATTCTCAATTCCACCTTCTAGCGCCGCAAAACTATTTTTAAGATCATGCAAATCTTTAAGATTAAAACCAGCAGATCCAGATTCTTCATTCTTTTTAATTACCACCACAAAGCCGCGCATTCCAATTTTTCCGTAACCACTTTTAGCTCTAGAGATAGTAATTTTAAGATCTAGAATTTCACCAGCTTTAGAAAGCCTTTTATACGGAACCTCCAACGAACCTCGAATCTTCTTCATGCTTTCCAAAATGTCAAAGCTCGGGTCTGATTCCGATTTAATCACCTCTTTAATCGGCTTACGGCTAATTCCAACATTAGTATCCAACAAATCTAAAGTTGCAGCATTATAAAGAAGAACGTAGCCAGCCTCATCCACCAAAATCACCGCATCTTTAATGCTGTTAATTAAGGTTAGAGTTCGGTTCCTCTCAAATTCTTCTTCTTCTGCTGTTCTTCTTAGTTCTGTCGCCGCCGCAACAAAACGCGCCTGCAACTTAATAAAAGTAAACGTTATTAAAGAAACCGCCAGAACCGTGCAGATTATAAATACAATTCTTCCTGAATCAATCAAATAATCTTTTCCAAAAAGAATAAAGATTCCGCCAAAAAAGATGCTCGAAACCGTAGCATACGAATAAACTATTTTAGATCTTAAAATGTTGATCCCACCAGAACTCTTATTAAATATCTTAGTTTTCATCTCTTGCAATTAAGCTTAAGCTTAATTCTAGCACAAAAATTACCACCAAATTTGCGCCGAATAGCTCTTCAGCTTTTTACGCCTTTCTTTATAATCTGGAACCCACCTTTCAACCTCTAGCCAAAATTCTTTTTGATGATTTTTGTAAACTGTGTGTGCCAATTCGTGAATCAGCACATAATCAATCAACTTAGTTGGTAAAATCATCAACCATAAACTTAAATTAATCGAATTATCAGCAGTGCAAGAACCCCATCTGCTCGAAGTATTCCGAATTGTCACGTTTTTATATTTTTTGGAACTCGCCTCAGCCAACTCTTTAAGCTTAATTGGCAAAACTTTTTTGGCTTCACTTCTTAAAGCTTTAATCACCTCTTTTTCTAAAAGTTTTCTACTCGCCTTAGAAACAACAATCGCATCATCTTCAACCAATCCGCTAAGCTTAATCTGCCCATCTTTACTAACATATTTAGCCGAAAATCCTAAATTACTAAACTTAATTTTAAAGATGATTCCAGCAGCCAACCTTTGCCCATCGTAAATTTTAATCTCTCTATCCAAACCTTGCTTAAGCTTAGTTTCGGCCACCCAAGCCGCCTGGTCGCTTACAAACTTCTTAATTGCATAAAGCGGAGTAGAGTAGTTTGTGCCAATCACAACATCTCCTTTTTGAGATATTCTCAAAGTAGTTCGCTTTTGGCCACGACGCCTTTTAACCAGAACTTCGCCCACACCTTCGATAACTATTTTTTGTTTAAGATCTAAACTCATATTTTAATTTAGAATTAAGCTTAGCCAGAATTATAGATTACAGATTATCGATGACTGATTATCGATGAAGGGTACGGCTTAAGCTTAGCGAATAATCTTTTTAGATTTATTTAACGCCGTGGCTCCTTCGCCCGAAACTTTTTTAACATAAACTGCTGCAATCTTTTTTAAAACAATCAGATCTTGACTTCTAAAATCATGCTTTCCGCTAACCACAACGGTTGGTTCTTTAGCAGGATTCGGCTTTTCGAAGCTCATCATTTGCGCTTTGAATTCCTGATCATCAATACTCATAGAATTTTTATCATCTTGCCTACGACGATCTCTTTTTAAGGCACGCTCAGCGGCAGTTTCTGTATCTGTTTGAACCCACACAACTAGAGCTTCAAAACCAGCTTGCTGTGCTTTTCGTAACAGAGCTTCTCTTTCTCTGGCAGAGCTAAACGAACCTTCCAAAACAATGTGCTTAAAGCTTTTTAGAGCCTCTCCAAATGTAGCTACCGCCAACTTTTTAGCTAGATTAGCAATAACTTTTTTCTCTAAGCCTAAATCTTCTAACTCTCCTTCATAGCGGCCGCTATCAATATAAAAGAACTTGTAATGTTCGGCAAATTGCCGCGCAAAAAAGCTCTTGCCGCTACCCGGCAAACCAATTACTAAAACAAGAAGCGGCTTTAGAGCCCCTAAAGTTGATGAATCCATTATCTCTGTACCCTCCTTAAAGTAGAAAGATCATTCCTCGTTCGTTTATTATATAACGATATCAAAATATTAAGAAGTCAAAATAGCGATAATCTCCACAACGCTTGCAGAATTAGCCGAGGATATCTACAATTAAGCTTAAGTTTAAATACCAAAAATGAGTAAAAAACTACTTAGTTTAGTTCTTATTGCATTACTAAGCCCATTGCTACTAGCGGCTAAAGTAAATGCAGCCGCTCCATCAGTTAATGTCTATGATGCCAGCACAGGCAGCATTAATGGCCTTACCTCTAACTTTGTATTCACTTCTAACAAAGAAATCGTCTACATGGTTCGGGCAGAAAATAAAATAGTCAGATTTAAAACATCAGATAAAAGCTTCACAGAACAAGTTCTAACCACCGTAGACACATCTCCTCAAACCACTCAAGAAACTTTAGGTTTATTATCTATAGATGGCCAAGATAACATCTGGCTCACCACCGCTGAATATATTGCCGGAAACACTCAAAATAAGATTAGTTATTTAAGAAAGATAAGCCCTAACGGCACCATAACTAATTACTCTTATTCTATTCCAGATCTTGAACCAGGTTGTCCTCAAAACATTACAGGGCTAACTTTTACACCAAGCGGAAGTTTGTGGGGCTATGGAGGTGATGTTAACACCTGCGATACTCAGTCTAGTGGTTTAGTAGTTAAGATAAACCCGCAAAACGGTACCATTACAAACCAATATAACATTGAAGGTTTTGGTTTTGTCATGAATGCAGAAGCTGGACCAAACGAAAGTTTGTTGTTCAGCGGTGTACCATACCACTCTTCAAATAAAGTTTTTGGTTCTATCTCGGCAGATGGAAACTACCAAACTTATGCTACGCAACAAGGAACTACAGTCGGCACAAATTTAACTTCTCAGAGCAATAGTAACTTATGGGGAGTTTCTAACAAGGCAGGTCAAAGTGGCTTTAAATCATATTTTGCTAACATCAATTCATCTGGCCAAGTAACAGAATTTGAAAGCTCGAGCCAGGTTTCTAGCAATTTAATATTAGCAAAAGATAACCAGATCTGGTTTGGAGGAATAAGTTCCATAGGAACTTTAAGCCTAGACGGAACATACCAAACATATCAACTACCACCTCCAGCTTTATACGTAACACATTTGCGTAATGGGCCTGATGATAATTTATGGGGGCTCGCTTTTGACCCAAGCGCTAACAAATTTAAGATTATTGAAATAGGCATTACAAAAGCAACAAACGACAATCCTACAATCACAACAATCAAAGCCCCTAAAACCGGTAATCTAGCACTTATAACTCTATTTACAGCCTTGATGCTGGCTCCTTTAGTAGCCCTAGCTTTTGTGCACCGTAGCCATACCGCCCGCAAAACAAACTCAACCAAATAAACCTCACAACAAACCTAGCCAGAAGCACCAAACCTAAACTACAATTAAGCTTAATAAAAAAGAAAGCCGAAGTTGAGCTAAAAAAAGATCTACAGGATTATGGCCACCGAAACACTAAAGCACACTGAAGTTCCCGTAGATAATGGAGTAAAAGGCGCTCAAATCTTCGTGCTTGGTACGGGCGCTACGATCAGCCCAGAAGATCAAGCCATGCTTATGGCACTGCATTCTCGAAGCCCTGCGGGAATAGCTAGCCACCTAGCAAAGCTGGCAGAAAAGGGCAGTGGCGACTTTATGTCCCAGTTTTATGTTGGCTATGGTCATGGTAGCATTGGAGATTGTGGTAACACAGCTATCTTTGTAGAAGGAATTAGCATGCTCGCCGCGAAAGCAATCCAAGACTACCCGCTATACAGAGGCCAAGAATGCTCCACCAGGTACATCGATTTCAGTAAACAACCTTTTATAGTTCCAAAAAACACTGGGCTTATAGGCAATATCCAAGAGGAGCTAAGAGCTCTATACATCACTGGTATGGAACCTACAGTCGAACACCTTAAAAAGCAGTTCCCAGATGTTAACAACGAAGGTGTCAAGTGGGAAAAGGCAATTAATGCTAGGGCTTTTGATATTTTAAGAAGCTTACTGCCAGCCGGAGCCTCTACCAACGTTGCTTGGAATGTAGATTTAAGACAAGCTAGAGATCGCCTACTCATTCTAAGAAATCATCCTTTGCCGGAGGTGCGCTCCATAGCAGACTCCCTAGAAGCAGCTCTTGTTCAGGCGCATCCAAACTCATTTGATCCACAAAAAAGATACCCCGAGCAAGAGGCGTACACTCAGGCATGGCTAAATGATAAGTACCTACTCGATACAGCAAGTATGCCAGAAGAGCTCCGAATTGACTTAACTAAACTTAATCGGGAAGAACTTGAAAAGTGTCGAGGGCTAATGGCCTCACGTCTAGCCAAAAATGAACTCCCAAAATTCCTCGACGAGCTTGGAGCCTTAAGCTTAAGTTTTCCGCTAGATTTTGCCAGTTACCGAGATATTCAAAGGCACCGCGCCGTAACAATCCGCATGCCATTGCTTGGAACTGAGTTAGGGTTCGAACCTTGGTACCTAGAACAAATGCCAGAAGATTTAAGGGCAGAAGCGCAGGGGCTAATCGGAAGCATTGCTAGCAGAATATCTACGAGCAATATAGATCCAAGATTGGCCCAGTATGCAATACCAATGGGCTACAGAATCCCATGCCAAGTCACCGGCGGTTTGCCCGGCTTAACTTACTTGCTAGAGCTCCGTTCAACAACTGCCGTCCACCCAACCCTCAGAACAAGAGCCCTGGAAGCCGGAAGGCTACTCAAAGAAACCTTGAATTTAACCCTCCATTTAGATGAATCCGGTGCCCCTTTCGACACCAAAAGAGGAGATCACGACATCACAGAAAAATGACAAGAAAGGAGTGATTAAAGCCTATATGCCACAAAACAAACCACTTTACATTGCTTTTGAAGGAGGCGAAGGAAGTGGAAAATCCACACAAGCTATGCTGCTTACAAGTAGAATCGGCAGCTCTGCAATTTTAACGAGAGAGCCTGGTGGAACTCTAGCTGGAGCTAAGCTTAGAGAGATTCTCTTGAGCCCAGAAACTGGCGAACTCGATCCAATGTCCGAAGTTTACCTTATGGCTGCCGATCGAGCACAACACATGGCAGAAGTCGTTAAGCCTAGCCTCAAAGCAAGAAGGCACGTTATTTCTGATAGAACTTTCGTCTCAAGCATAGCTTATCAGGGGGCAGGAAGAGGCCTTGGTGAGCAGCACATACTAGATATAAACTTAATGAACCCCAATCTAATTATGCCAGATCTAATGTTCCTACTAACTCCTCCACCGCCAGAAGAATTAGCTAGAAGGATGGACCGAGAACTAGATAGATTCGAACAAGCCGGTAGAGACTTTCACGCAAGAGTAGCAGAAGCCTTTGGGCAGATGGCAAATACGCTGGCCAACTACAGCAGAACCTCGGGCATCCAAGTCGTCACAATTCACCCTGAGACAGTTGGCCAGACAAAAGACGTTAATGAAGTTCATACAGAGATAGTAGAAGAGCTCGACATCTTCTGTGAGCAAAAAAGATATACTAGCCCAGTCTAAGCTTAATCCTCAACCACAACCTTAATTCCCAATTCATCCAGCTGAACTTGCTCAACCACACTCGGGCTGTTCATCATCAAATCAATACCAGAACCATTCTTAGGGAAGGCGACAACTTCTCTTATGTTTTCTTTACCTTCTAAAACCATCAGCATTCGCTCAACCCCAGGAGCAAACCCTCCATGAGGTGGAGCCCCAAACTTAAATGCATTGATCATCGCACCGAAGTTCTTGTCAACGTGCTCTTTGCTATAACCTACAATCTCAAAAGCTTTGTACATAATCTCTGGGTTATAGTTTCTAATCGCACCACTAGAAAGTTCGAAACCATTTGCAACAATATCGTACTGGTAAGCCTTTATATCAAGCGGGTCTTGTGTATTCAGAGCTTCAAGTCCTCCTTGCGGCCAAGAGAATGGGTTATGCATAAAGTCAATCTTCTGTTGCTTTTCGTCAAACTCATACATAGGAAAGTCCACTATCCATGCCCAAGCAACAACGTTCGGATCTTTAAGCTTAAAGTGATCTGCAAACTCGTTTCTAAGAACTCCAAGAACCCTATTCACAATATTGATGCTATCAGCTCCAAAGAAGATTGAGTCACCGTCCTTGGCCCCAGTTTTCTCAATAATCAAGCCCAGCTCTTCATCATTCAAGAACTTTGCAATAGGAGACTGAATCTCACCATCTTTAAGGTTAATGTAGGCAAGGCCTCCAGCACCGTTTTGCTTAGCGATATCCGTAAACTTATCAATCTCAGAGCGAGTTAAACTTGCGCCACCCTTAACACAAATTGCCTTAATAACTCCACCATTTTTTAAAGCTCCAGCAAAAACCCCAAATTCCGTATTTTCTAGTTCTTCCGAAAGATCAACAAGTTCCATTCCAAAGCGAAGATCAGGCTTATCAGTTCCATATTTACTCATCGCCTCCGCATACGGAATCCGTAGGAACGGTTTTTGCAAAACCTTTTTACCAGCAAAATCCTCCGTAAGCTTAATAAACAAAGGTTCCATCAGCTGGAATACAACTTCATCTGTCTCTGCAAAAGCAATCTCTAGATCCAGCTGATAAAACTCACCAGGGCTTCTATCCGCGCGAGCATCTTCATCACGGAAACACGGAGCAATCTGATAATATCTTGGAATCCCACCAACCATCAAAAGTTGCTTAAACTGCTGCGGAGCTTGCGGAAGTGCAAAGAATTTACCGGGATACATTCTTGAAGGGACCAGAAAATCTCTTGCTCCTTCGGGACTAGAGTTAGCTAATATTGGAGTATTAACCTCAATGAAGTCCTTCTCGTCCATCCAGCTTCTAATAAACTTGAGCATTTGATGTCTTCTAGTGAGCATCCTAGACATTTCTGAACGACGAAGATCTAGATATCTGTACTTTAGACGTACGTCCTCACCAACATTTTCATCTTCAGATTTATTTAAACCAACAGAAAAGGGGAGAGGCTCCGACTTGTTCAAGATCTCAAGCTCAGAAGCAACTACTTCAACTTTTCCAGTTTCAAGATTCGGATTGATAAGATCTTTATCGCGTTCAACGACCTTACCCTTAAGCTTAAGCACGTATTCATCACGCACAGATTCCGCAGTTTTAAAAGCCGCTTGTTGATCTGGATGAATAGTTAACTGCACTAAGCCAGATTCATCACGAAGATCTATAAAAATGACCCCACCATGATCACGCCGAGAGTTAGCCCAGCCCATCAGGTAAACCTCTTGCCCCACCAAACCAGAGGTCGCCTCCGCTAAAATTCTTTTATCCATACTAAGCTTAATTATACCAAAGAAGATGATATACAAATATTACTGCAGCTTGTTGACTTATAACAGCATTACATGTTATAATCTAAGAATTATGCCAAATTCACAAGAACACCCACGAGCAACTGATCCACATAGTAATAGAGAATATGGGGTAACCCGCAGAGAACTCTTAGGCCTAGCGGCAACAGCCACCTTATTAATAGCACTAGGTGCAAGAAGTTGTGACACAAAGACAGAGGACACTAAGCAAGACTCTAAAGACATCCTAACTAACCCAGAAAAAACTACAAAATTCATCTCAGATTATGTAGAAATATCCGAAAGATTAGCCGAAGACCCCAAGATGCCCCTTCCGTATGAGTTATTTTTAGCAGTCGGTATGCACGAATCCGATTCAGGAACCAGTGAACTAGCCACAAAGGCAAACAACATGCATGGTATCGTAGCAAAAGACGGATGGAAAGGCGATGTTTATCCCGATAAAATGACAGATGAGCAGGTTGCGGCAGAAAGCGTCCCGGAACTACAAAAGAAATATGGTGATCAGTTTACTGTACTTTTTACATACCCAGATGGGTCGGTGAGAGTCCAACACCCCAGAGATTTTAGAAAATACAAAAACCCCGAAGACTCTTTTGCAGATTTCCAGAAAAAGATCTATTTCCAAAACCAAGATGGATCTTACAGGTATGCTGACGTTATAGGTTATCTAAATAACGGCGGACGTGATCCAAAAGAAGTTGCTAGGCTTATGGTTGATAGCGACGAGCCCGGCGAGCTAAGATATTCCACCGGTGAAGAGTGGCTAGGCTTGGTAGTCAACTACATAGATCTTGTACAAAAAATAACCGGTAATGTAAGTGGAGACACCAACCCAAACAGCCCAAAAGATGAGCCTTCGCTACCTCCAGAAAAAAATGCCATAGACGTTGAAACTATAGATTTTAGCGAACTTAATGAACCACGAGATAAAGCGCTTGTCCAAACAATTAAAAAAGCTCTAAAATCACTTACTATTGAAGATTATGCAAAGTTTGAACAAAGCGGTATCGAAGATAGATCAAAATATGTAGAAGAGCTAATCGGTCCTGCAAAATATAATAAGTACTATAATGGCACTTCAATTACCGTAAGATATCTTATTTGGCACCTCTGGGCGAATGGAGTTTCCACCTCAGACAATGAAACTGATGCCGCTCCAAAGGGAAGGTCTCATGAAATTACGCTTACAGATCAAATTGAAAGCTGGGCTAACAACAGCGGTGCAAGCACTCAGTTTATGATGAGCGATAACAACCCATCAGAGATATGGCAACTCACAAGAGATCCGGCCACCAAAGCAGGGCACATCAGAAATGGCGTAATCGATGGCGGAAAAAAAGGTAGAGAAGATGCGGGGAATGGGAATACTATAGGAATAGAAGTGCAAGCCGATAGTATTTACGATGTATCCGCAGAACAGTTTAAACATCTAATCTTATGGACAACTAAGATGCTCTTTGATCAAGGCTTAATCGAAGACGGAATGTTAAGAGCAGAATCCGATAGAGCTATTGAACACTCCGTAATAGGCCACGGCAAAAACAGTGGACTGGAGTTTGGTATTAAACTACAGAAACCCACTCGTTGCAGCTCTAAAACAATACGTCTTTATGGCCATTCAAGCTTAAACTTAACCTTAAGCTCCACTTAACCACGCCAAAAGTTTTCTTGCTGTAACAACTCCGGTAACTTGGCCACCAGAACCCGTCACCAAAACTGCATTCTGACCACCCTTCAAAAACCCTTCTACCAAATCATCCAAACAAACTTCATCCTTAATATATTGCAAACCTTGCTCCATTTTATCGCCAACCCGAATAGCACTGCTCACATTCATTTGCGCTACAGCCTCCGAACCAGAAAGATGCAACAAACCAACCAAATTCGTTTCCGCACCCTGAAAAACCAGCGCCATATCGTGACCCTTTTGATGCAACTCATCATAAACAATTGGCGTTAAGCTTAAGTTCAAATCAACCTTAGGAACTTTTTCAATCGCCAACATCACATCTTTAGCCTTAGTTCTAGAACCCGCCAAAGCACGAGCAACTCTGTTTCTAAGAACCTCGCTCAAAACATCAGAATCCATCTCAAACTTGTAGGCAAACTCCTCTTCAGAATAATAAGCCTTGTTCAACTCAACATCTTTTAAAGATTTCTTAAACAGCGGCCTGCCCAAATTCTTAAATAACTTAACCAACAGTTGAGCTTTTAACACCACCTGCTTGCGCCAAAAAGCAAACATCTTTTTAGAAAAGTTCTGCAAAGCCACAAAGCGTAGCACCAAAAAAGATAAGCCTAGAGCCAGCAAAGCCAGCCAGATCTTAAACCTTAAACTAACTAAAAAGATTAAACCAGCCTCCAAAAACAGAACTAGCAGCAAAATACTAAACTTAAATTCCTCAAGATGTTTTTTGACCCAGGCCTCTTTTTTAGCAAAACTATCACCTTCGCGGGCCCGCCTTTTAAGTTCGTATTCGCTGGCTCCGGCAAAGCCAAAATCTAAGTTCAATAAAACCCCAACAAAATAAGCCAGAACAATAACCGCGCAGTAATACAAAAAATCTAGCATATAAACTTAAGCTTAATTATACCACCACAGAATAACCCCATTCCATAATACCTTACCCCTCCTCCGGGAGAGCAACCCCCTCGCCACTGTCATCCCCAGCCATGGCATGTCGCCATGACATGCTCGACTGGGGATCCAGTCAAAAAAGAAATAATCCTTAATTTAATTAGATCCTCAATCGAGTTCAGAGCCTGCCCTCAACTCGATTGAGGGATGACAAAAAGATGTGCTTACTGAAACCTATAGAGATCTCTCGGCAGGCTCGAGATGACAATTCTTAGACTAGACTTTAAGCTTCGTCAGTTTTTTCTTCAGAACCCTTATCACTCGGAACATCAGCCGCAGAAGCCTCTTCGCCTTCTGGCTCATCATTAGCAAGATCTTCTTCGCTAGTTACACGCGGAGCTTCAACAATAAACAGAACTTTTTCACCATCTTCTTCATTCTTTAACTCAACGGCTTCTGGCAATTTAACATCGCTTACAAGAACTCTATCACCAACCTCAACTAGCCCAGAACCATCAATTAAGAACTTTTCTGGAAGATCGTGCGGTAAAGCCTCAACCTCAAAAGAGTGTGTTACAGCAATCACATCTAAACCAGTTCTACGTGCTGGAATATCGCCTTCTTCATCAAGATGCACCGGAATTTCGGCACTAACTTTCTCGTTCCGGTTAATCGCCTGAATCGTAAAGTGAATAATTTTACCTTTTACCGGCTCGCGGTCAATTTCTTTAATCATCCCCAAATGATTCTTGCCATCAATGCTAAATTCCAGAGGTTGCGTCCGCCCAGCCTCTGCATATAAAGCCTCAAACTCACGTTGCTCAACCACAGCGCTAACGCTCTCTTTACCGTGTTCGTTAATCACTCCGGGTAGTTTACCTTCCGCTCTTAAAGCTCGAACTTTTTTACCAAGCTCTGTGCGTAAGCCTAAATCAATTGTCAGTTTTTTAGTTGTTGTCATGCCAGCTCTTTTTAAAAATTTAAGTTTATTAATAGTTTCTTATCTGTAAAGATTATACACCATCATTGCTAAACATACAAAAATGATTTAGAATTCTTACTATAAAATTAAGCTTAAGCAAAAAGATTTTAAAGATGAATTTCCACCCCAACCTCAACGCCCAAAAAATCAAAGCCGTACTATTTTTAAGTTTAAGCTTAGTCGGGCTGTTCACCACAACCAGCATCGCTTATAGCCGTTACGAGCAAGATACCAAACTTTCACAAATTAGCTACGGAACCGTTTCTGGCAAGTTTTCTTCTAACGGAGGCTTGACCGCCACTCAACAAGAAATCGTCGTTCCTACAAAAGTCGCTTCACTACCGGCAAAAATAAACATTCCAGATATCGGAGTCGATGCCCAAGTTGAACACCTAGGCTTAACCGCAGAAAACGCCGTTGATGTTCCAAAAAGCCTTTGGACAACCGCCTGGTTTAACCAATCTTCTCGCCCCGGAGATAAAGGCCCAGCCATGATTGTTGGGCACTATTCAGCCTACGGCAGAGCTGTTTTTGCTAATCTTAACAAACTAAATGCTGGCCAAAAAATTATTATTACAGATGATAAAGGCCAACAATTTACTTTTGTTGTCACCAAAAAAGGAGATTACCCCCAAGCCGAGGTTCCTATGGCAGAATTGCTCGGCAATAAAAACTCTAAACCCCGCCTCGAAATTATCACCTGCGGTGGAGGCTACATTAAAGCCTCTCGCGATTTTACTAACAGAACTGTTATCACCGCAGAAATCATCGATGCGTAGCAATGAACCTCCAAAAAGCGTATAACTTAAAACTAGCTAGAACAAAAAACACAATGCAACCAACCAATCCGCCCCTAGATTTTAGTAAAGAAAACCCCAAGCTAGAATGGCAAGCCGAAGAATTCTTCTACCAAGAAAAAAGCTTTTTTTGGTATTTAAGCTTAATCTTTGGCGGAGCAGTTATAGCCGCAATCCCTTGGATAATTTCTGGCCGCAAAGATTTAATTAGCCCAGCCATCATTTTTATCGCTTCGCTAAGCTTAATTTTTTATTCCGCCCGCAAACCAGAAATCAAAACTTACAGCCTCACATCTTCATCCGTTCACGTTAACAAACAGAACTTTAGTATGCTCAATTTTGCCTATTACTGGGTAGAGGAATTCGAAGATCAAACTCAAATTACACTTGTAGGAGCCAAAAGGACCTCTATGCCAATCACATTTTATCTAAAAGATAAAAAACTAATTGCACAAATTTTAGAAATTCTACAAAAATGCTTACCCCAAACCAATCCATCTAGAAATCCCATCGATACAATCGCGCGCAAACTCAAACTTTAGCCAAGTTCTAGCCAAATTAAGTTTTTTGGTATAATTTAAGCTTAGTAAAACAACATTTAAAGATAAGATAAGCATGGCTACACAAAAGAATAACCAAAAAAAGACTCTAGTGAACTTAGAACAAAAAATAAAAAAAGATATCGAAAGAACCGGTAAAAAAACCAAGCAAGAACTTGCCGAACTAGAAGGCGAACTAAAAAAAGATCTCAAAAGCGTTGGTTCAAGAACCAAAGGTCAAATCTCTGGGTTTACCGATTTTATAAGAGAACAGGGCGTAATCGGCTTAGCCGTAGGTTTAGCAATCGGAGTCGCCTCTGGAGCAACCGTTAAAGCAATTGTTGATGGATTCATCAACCCAATTATCGGCTTTATTTTAGGCGGATCCGATCTTAGCACTCTTGCTTGGCACACCGGCCTAGAACGCAGCGGCAAAGAACTTATTATAGCTTGGGGCTCAGCCGCCAACTCACTTTTAACCTTAATTGCCACTGCAGCAGTAATTTATTTTTTGGTCCAAGGCCTAAAGCTAGATAAGCTAGACAAAAAGAAGACTTCTTAACCCATTCAAGAAGCAGGTTTTTTATAAGGTATAACACTTGAACCTGCAGGAGAAAGAACAATTTGAAGATCTTTGCACGATCCCTGAGGGGCTAAACGCTGTAGATGTAGCTCACCCTTTCCACCGGGCAATACTATCACTTTACCCCCAACTATAACCTGCCCTCCTTCGGACACATAAACCTCACTCCTGGCCACAGCATAAAGCTCGTCTGCACGTTGTTTAGCCAAGTCTTCATCCATCCCAACGTAATGGCCCAGCACAGCCACAAGGATTTGGTATTCTACTATTGTTGCTACGTGATTTCTAGCAGGTATATAATTTAGACCATCCCTTATAGCTTCAGTATTAACCGCAGGTACAACAACCATTGGCCTATTAGTGGCATTACCCTTGCTACAGATCTGTTGCCAATCAGGACCAAACCCAAATTTCTGCAACACTGCTCTATCTCCAGCTGAATCATCTATTTCTCCCCATGCTTCAGCAGCCTGCTGACTTAGAGGCTTAGCATCTGGGCTAGACGATGACTCAACCACATAGTGGCTAAGCTCTAAAGCCCCCCCCATTCCAGAAGCTAAATCTGTGAGTTCCTGTTCAAACCTTGGCGCTTCCATATTTCATTTCCTCATTTATAGAACTAACTTAAGCTTAATACTACAACACTTTAAAATGAATAATCAAACTAACATATCCAGTAACCCTAACAACATACCTTAATAAACGTGTTCCGAACGGAATACTATCTAGATATTGTTAGTATAGCAGGGGAAAATGAGACTTAAAAGGTACACCTTAGGTCTATAAAGCTTATACTTTTAACAAGAAACCATTCCTACTCCAAAACCATAATGGGGAGTGTAAATCAATTGGATTAATCCCTGAACCCTCAAGCACTCCTCTCCATTTTGCATAAATCACTTCTTTAGATAGGTTATTAGCCTTGTCTTGAGTAATAACACCGAGTAGAACGGAGCACCTTGTAACGTGTGAGCCTAAAGCAATCTCGACTAACTCGCTATTTTTAAGTGGAACCCCGCAATATCTCGTTAGAACATAGCACCAGTAGTTAAATAACTTAGGACCGGCAAGATATGGAAAGCCTGATTTCATACCACCCTGAATACACTCTCTCAACTTTAGGTAATCATTATCCATCTCATTAAGGAATACCTTGAAAGAACCCCATTTCTCATATACGGTTTCGGCAATCCTAGACCAGGAATTAATGTGCTTATTAGGCTGTAGGGCTAATTTATATTTAACCAACTTTTTCCGTAGCTCTTCTTCAGTCATTTTACTGACTGCAGCTAAGTCGAATACATCACGCGTTCCTTTATCTTTCCAAGTTAGAAGGGCGGACTGCCAAAGTACAGTGCTATTACGTTGATAGTTGAGAGCCATTGGCAGTGTGAAGAAGGCTAGCCTTCCTTCGGTGTCAGTACCAAAATCTGGTGCACAATCTTCAGGCATTGTGATATCGCCTAGTCCGCCGTTAGAGTAAGCCGTAAGTATAAGTCTGCACCTAGCAACAATGTCATTGTTGCTAACAGCCATTTGATTCATAACTTAATCATAACAAAAAGAAGCTTTAAGACTTCTTTAGTAATCTCAATAGCATCCCTTAATAGACACATCCCGAATAGAATATTATCTAGATATCGTTAGTATAGCAGGGGATATCAACTCAGAAGTCTGATATTATTGGAGTTGATGAAGATAAGTAAGATAAATCTTTCGTGGGTAGATCAATCGCAGAGAATAGTCCCCACCTCAATTGTACTGCATTGGTGGCAAGTCCCATCTTGGTTCGGAGGGATAGAGTATCTGATTAAAGGCTTAAAGAGGTGGAAGACCTCAGTTCAATTTGCCGTGACAAAAGAGGGGGATATATACCAGCTTGTCTCAGACCCAACCGTCTTATGTCACCACGCAAGAGGAGCAAATAACAGTAGCATAGGAATCGAGATACAAGGCTTGAACTCCAAGTCACTAGATAGAAACAATATTCAGTTCGAAGCGGTTGTAGATTTAGTCAAACACCTACAGAATAAGTACAATATACAAACTGAATTTAGAGTTCAACTAAAGCCTACCCCAATATTTTACGGGGTCACATCACACAAACAAGTAGACCCCTATTGCGGAAAGAGATTACTTTGGTACAAAAAAGACGTTCACGATGAATATCTTGCAAGGGTGAAGAACAAACTCTCTTAAAGTTCGATGAATAATCTCAATGGTGTTCCTTAATAGACGTGTTCCGAACGGAATATTATCTGGATATTGTTAGTATAGCAGGAGAAACAGACCCGCTCTAGAACTACCGTCACTCTGTAAGCTTACCCAGAATACCGGCATCACTTTTCAGCCTATCCCTAAGATAGCCATTGGGCTCCTTGCTCTGGCTATGCTCCCATCTCGCCAGAAATGCCCTCATCCATAACGCTGTACCCGCCAAAGTTCTTAGTTCATCTTTATTAAACTTATAGCCTGCGGCCTTCTCATATTCTCCTATGAAGAAAGGGATGTCTTCTGACCTAGCTGCCAGACAGGCCTTACCTACAAAAACAGTTTCAAGCCCCCTACATAAGCTATCCCAATCATAAACAATCTCTAATGACAAATCTTTACCGAATCGAACGTTATGAGGCAACCAGTCATCGTGTGCTATAACAGTTCTTCCGGATGGGCTTGCCGACATAGATCGTGCCCTCTCTCCAAGCTCTTCGATCCATTCAGCACCTTCAGGATTATCATCTAAATCAATCTCTGGTCTTACTTGCTTACCCCATCTCTCATTATCAGTCCATCCAAACTGATCAACAGATCCGGGTAGCTTTTCTACTTTGAATTTAGAGCATAAATTTGCCAAATCATACAAACCAGACGCAAGCTTCTTTAAATATTCTCTACTGTACAACTCTGACTCAGGAGAAGCTTCTTTATATCTGTCTAAAGTGGCGCAAGTACCAGCTATCTCAAATACATCACCTAGGGGCTCTGTAATAGGATAGCCAGATTCAAACAGTTGTCCTTGAATCTCTCTAGAAATCTTTAGATTATCCTTCTTCCAGTCGGGAGGAAAAACTTTTAGTACAACCTCTTGACCACCTGCCAATACAAAACCGTACACTAAGGCGGCGCTAGCAGCAAAGAACTTGAGAGACTCAGGCTTGCTACCAATCTGTTGATACACTTTCTTTGAAATGACTTCAATGATCACCGATGACTCGGATGTACCGAACGCATTCTCTTCCAAACCCTTCGAGTACTTACGGTCTTTTGCAAAATTAAGCTCATTTATTAAACTCTTCATTACTAATAACTATACCAGCTTAAACAAAAAAAGAAGCCCTATGGCTTCTTTAGCGATTCCTGTTAGCATCCCTTAATAGACGTATTCCGAACGGAACATTATTTAGATATTGTTAGTATAGCAAGAGAAGGTGTGGAACTGTATTAATATATAATCTTCACTATGAGTAAAAAAGGTAAAGTCCTGCTAATCATCGGACCAGGAGGGAGTGGCAAATCTACTCTAGCAAAGTACACTGCAGAGAAGTTGGGCTGGAACTATGTCGAAGAAGATAAGTACTGGGTAAAGGCTAAATTCGATACAGGTAATCGTACGCCCGAACAAGAGAGTATTGTCCAATCGGAAGTTTTTGCAGACATCATTAATATGCTTAAAGAAGGTACAAGTGTTATTCTCGAGTTCATACTCTATAAGCTACCGCCAAACCCTTTAACCGCATATATAGACTTGTTAGACAAAGAGTCTATTGATTCTACGGTTGTGGCGCTAGCGCCAAGTAAGGATAAGATTATTGAAAGAATGACAACCAGAGGACGGGACAGCGATCTCAATAACCTAGACGAAAGACGAAGGAATATAGAACATCAGTTGAACTGCTTAGTCGAGATTAAAGATGAATGGATAATAGACTCGAGCAATAAGAGCTTAGAAGAACTCTATGAATATTGCCTTAAAAGACTACACAAAAAGAAGCCTTAAGGCTTCTTTTATAATTCCGTTCGAAAGTCTTGGTGTACCCGATAGGATTCGAACCTATGGCCTCTGGCTCCGCAAGCCAACGCTCTATCCATCTGAGCTACGGGTACAAATAAACATACGCATACAGAGTTTTTAGACTTGACCCAAAAACCCCTTTGCACTTAATATTATACTACAAAACATATCTACTTTTACATGCAAGAGCCACTAAACTTAACAAAAATAAAATCTTTAATAGATCAAAACAGAACCGGAGCAGGGGAATTCGCCCTCGTCGAAGGCCTCCATGCCATCAAACACACCCTCCGCTTTAAGGCCAAACCAAAAATCATAATCACCCAAAACAAAGCCGATTTGCTTAAGCTTAGCCAAAAACTTTGCCCAGATATCACACCGCTACTCAAAAAAGAATCCCAAGAACTCGCAAACTTCGATCAATTAACAGATTCTAAAATAAGAACAGCCGTTCTCGGAATCTTCTACAAACCCCAAAAAACCTTGCCCTTGCCAAAACAAAGCAGCAATGAAGATTCTATTGAAAACCACACAATCCTTCTTGATAACCCTAAAGATCTCAGCAACATCGGAGCCGTAATTAGAGTTTGCGCCGCCGCCGGAATTCAACAACTCATCCTAACCGGAAGCTCAAACCCCTGGAACGCCACAGCCATTCGCGCCGCTGCCGGGCTCCAATTTGCCCTCAACATCCACCAAATCAAAAACACCCCCACCTTCCTGAGCAAAGGAATCTTAAGCCCAGAATCGAAAAGCCCCATCTTGATCTCATTCGACGAAAGAGGAGAAGATCTTAGCACTAAGCTTAAGGCCCAAATTCCAGCCAATGCAATTCTAGTTTTTGGATCCGAAAGAGACGGCATTTCTCAAGAACTTAAGCTTAAATCTCAAAAGATAATCCGCCTACCAATGCAAATTGGAGTTAGCAGCATGAATCTTGCCACCTCTGTTGCTGCCGCACTTTATAGCCTAAAGATTTAACTTTATGCTAAGCTTAAGCTTAAAAGCAGCAAGAGCCAAACAAAACAAAAAAAATGCTTCACAAAAAAAAGAACTCTGCAGAATCTAACCCCAAACAAAAAAAGTTTCATCTCACCAAAAAACAAAAGCTTATACTATCCATAATTTTAGGATTAAGCTTAGCAGCCGGATTAATCCTCTTTATAAAAAGCAGAAAAACCGAAACACAAGTTAAAATTCAGCCTCTACCTCAAAGAACATCCCAACAAACCGAGCAAAAAATCTATTCCCCTTTAACTGGCGTAGAGGTTAGCGCAGAACAAGCCTCTCGCCCAATCACCGCAGTTATCATCGAAAACCACACCGATGCCCGCCCCCAATCTGGCCTCAATCAAGCCGGAATTATTTACGAAGCTATCGCCGAAGGAGGAATCACACGTTTTGCAGCCATCTATCAAGAAGAACTTCCTGCAGAAATCGGACCTGTTCGTTCGCTTCGCCCATACTTTTTAGATTGGCTGCGCCCATATTCCGCTACAATTGCTCATGTTGGAGGTAGCCAAAAAGCCTTAAGCTTAGTAAGAAACGGAACCTGGAAGGATATGGATCAATTTGCCAATGGCAAAAGTTTTTGGCGCAGCAAAGATAGAAAGGCTCCGCATAATGTTTACACCAGCAAAGAACTAATCGATAACTACAACCAAAGCAAAAACAACAAGTTAGAAGAAGCAACCTTCTTTGCTCGCAGCGAAGATCAAAAATCTACCGCCCCAAATGCTACAGATATTAAGCTTAATATTTCTTCAGGCAAATATAATGTTCAATACATTTATGATCCAACCAACAATTCTTACAAACGGAACCAGGGTGGAGCAGCCCATTTAGATAAATCTGGTGTTCAATTAGAACCAAAAGTCGTTGTCGCTATTATCTCTAATTACTCAATTGTTCAAGAAGATGGTTCACGTTCCGCCTACCAAACTAGCGGAAGCGGAGAAGCAGTTATTTTTCAAAATGGAACCGCCACCTCAGCAACTTGGCAAAAGCCAGATCAAAGCTCACAACTTAAGTTTACCGATTCTCTAGGTAGCGAGATTAAGCTTAATCGCGGCCAAACCTGGATCACCGCTTTAGGATCCCGCGCCAAACTGACCTGGAACTAAACTTAAATCAATTAGATTCCAAAAAACTACTCAAGCACTACGAATATAGGGCTAAGCCCAATAGCTATGCAGACCAACTTCGGGCGGAGCCCTCCACCCTTCCGCCAGAGATTGCGGAGCTGTAACGTCTTAAACGGTAAGCGGAATGGAGAGCGGGAGTTTTTGTTTCTTTTTTGAAAAAAGAAAATAATAAATGAATCTTTCTTTAATTAGATCCTTAAAACGAGCACGTCATGGCGACATGCCATAGTTCAGGAAGACAAGAAGGAGTCTGTGATGAAAAAAGATATTCCCTACACTTCACTCAGGATGAAAAGAGTAGAAGATGTTACAATTAAGCTCTAAGCAAATAATATGACAGATTTCCCCAAAAAAGTAATTATCAACGCAGATGGAGGCTCCCGCGGCAACCCAGGCCCAAGTGCTAGCGGATTCGTAATTCAAGATCAAACCGGCCAAAACGTTTTAGAAACAGGAGGCAAGTTCTTAGGCGTAACCACCAACAACCAAGCCGAATACAGAGCCGTGCTTTTTGCCCTCCAACGTGCCCAAGAACTACAAATAGAAGAAATCGAATTCCGCCTCGATAGCCTCTTGGTTGTTAACCAAATGAGTGGAATCTACAAAGTCAAAAATAAAGATCTCGCCGTTGTTTACGAACAAATCAAAAAATTAGTTCAAGAATTCAAACAAGTTAAGTTTACCCACGTTTTGCGCGAATACAACAAACTGGCCGATGCCGAAGCCAATCGCCTGATGGATCAAAACTCCTAAGAACTAGCCCCAGTTGTTAGATTATAGCCAGCATCCACCATTGCGGGCATAATCTTTAACCACCAAATCCCTTCACTCAATGCATCTTTCGGCAGTGTTTCTATATTTTCCCAATGTTCTACTGCTAAACTTAATTCCTCATCAAAACCTTCTTTACCAAAACCTTCTTTACCCACCGGAGTTTCAAGATCCTGTTCAAGTTCTACAATTTTTACCGCCACGCCCAATCTAACACACAAAGGGAGCAGGGCAAGCTCCAAAACAAGAGGCTCCCCACCGCATCCATAAAAAGGTGATTTATAAAGCGCAGTTATATGTTCTAGAACATGAGCAATAGCCTCATAACGCCCGCAATTCGGATCTTCTAACTCATCGAGTAGATCAATCAGCCTTTCCTGAACTTCCGGCTTCAAACTCATAAACCACGTTCTTCCTTTCTACCACAATCTGCCAATTGTTCTGTTTAGCTAAAGTATACAACTTCTTATCAGGATTAAAAGCAACCGCATTTTTAACTAAGCCTAGCATTGGTGCATCACTCGCCGTATCTCCAACCGCATAAGATTCATCTAAGCTTAAATTGTGCTTTTTAATCATCATTTCTAGCAATTCTTTTTTATGATGAGAGGCCACAAAAGCCTGGCTCTTAAGTTTAGAGTTTTCTCGAAAGTAATCTGTTCCAGCAAAATCATCAAAACCGTAATAATCGGCAATCTTTTCAACAAGTTCTTTATGCGAACCAGATATCGCAATCAAAAAATAGTTTTTGGACTTAAGCTTAGCAATTAGATCTCGCGTGTAAGTATAAACCTGATCTTTATATTGCTCAAAAATCTCATCTACTACCTCTTCAAATACTTCAACATCCAGACCTTCAACAGATTCGCTAAAAATTCTAATTAACTCATTTTCGTATTCATAAAAACCCTCATCACTCATCCGAACCTTCCAATCCATCCGTGCTTTTTGTAGTTTTTCATAAACTCCTTCACCCAAATAACCACGCTTTGCCAACCTATCAACAAGCGCATGATAAAGTTGCCAACGAATTAAGGTTCCATCAATATCAAAAACCGCAAACCGCTTCTTCATATATAACTAGATTATACTACCTAAGCTTGGCGAAAGATGCAGCCGACCTCTTACCTGGCGCACAGCTGTCCTATATCGTATAATCATCAAAGATGAGTGAACTCTCCCCAAATTCCACACAACAGAACCAGATATCCTGCCAAACCTGCATCGCTGCCTGCTGCCGCGCCGGAAGCATGCTGCTGCTTAGCGAAACAGAAGTCTCTGTACACAAAAAGGTAATGGGTAGGCCCAGAGCTATTCTGCGCCCAAAACAATATCCACAAAAGCTTGAACAAGACGTACACGGAATGAAGAACGGCGAACCGGTAAAAGTTAGAACCATCATAGAAGTACCCCAAAACTATGGCGCCTTTGTGCTGCTTGTAGATTGTAGCAACATTCAGCCAGAAAAAGGCTACTCTTGCGCAGATTATCCTAACAGGCCTAATGCATGCAAAACTTACCAGGTCGGCTCCAAAGCCTGTCTAGACGCTAGGGCAGCATTCGGGCTTGATGGCCACCCTCAAACAATTAGTCCAGAAATCCGCACCGAACCAATTAAGCTTAGGGTCCCAAAATACTAAACCCTAGCAGGGTACCTTTAAGCTTTTACCATCCTCTTAACTTCTACCCAAAATCTATCATCGCCGTGAAGTTTTCGCCAATACCACCATTCACCACCCCAAAGGTCAATAGGAAAGAGGTTTGTTTTTTTAGCAAATTCAATATTAAGCTTAAGCTGTTGTATACTCATAGATTCTTCTTGTTCAGATTTACTTAAATCTTGAGTAGAGCTTGGCCCCCACGGTTCCGCCTGCAACTCATGAATAAAAGTTCTTCTACCAGTAATCAAAAAGATACAAAGCACCCTAAGCTTATAATGCAGAACCGGCATTTTAGAATAACTATAGCCGCCCTTTTTGTATTGAACTCTGTACAAACTAAACCCAAAAATATCCGGACGCGGCCTCCGAATCGGCAAACCAAAATTATTACTTGTGCTCATAATTACCGGATGGCCAGAATCAAGAACCTTAAGCTTAGCAAACTCAGCCCTTAAACGCTTTCTATCAAAATTGCCATTAACCCCAAAACTACGGTTTAAAGCCTCATTTTCTAACTGCCAACTAACTAAAGATTCTCGCTTTTTATACCTTTGAACAACTTTTGTATTAAACTTAATCAGTTCTTTTTTAAACTCACTAGAACTTAAGCTTAGTACCCACTGCGGAAGATGATTTTCTGGCCACCGAGGTTGCCGAACTCCTAAACATAAAGATACTTCGCCTCCATATTCTTCAATCAAATCAAACTGCCAGTCTAGTTCTTTAAAGTTATATTCACCGCAAGAGAGTTCATGTTCATCCCAGTAACTCATCAGCCTAAAACGTCGCAAGCCGACTTCTTTAAGCAAGAACTTAAGCGTCGCCTTCGGATCAACCTCAAAGCCTCGACACTGCTTTAAGCTAAAACTAACCCCAAACTGCTGTTTACTCTTCTTCATTTTTCGGAACAAATTTAATACTCAAACTATTTACACAGTGCCTTGTATTTTTATCAGTCAGATTTTCACCCCGAAAAACATGCCCCAGATGCCCACCGCAAGTTGCAGAAGTAATTTCTGTTCTTCGGCCATCAGCATCCAGATCTTCTTGAACCGCTCCTGGAATAAACTCATCAAAGCTCGGCCAACCACAGTCAGATTTAAACTTAAACTTTGCATCAAACAGGGGAGCGTTACACCTTCTGCACACAAAAACTCCTTCTGGAGGATAAAAACCATCATACTCACCAGAAAACGGCGCCTCCGTCCCTTTATCTTCAATTACATACTTTTCTGCTTCTGAAAGCTTGTTGTATTCCATAAAGAAAATCTTTACCACCTTTTTATTACCTTAAGCTTAGCAGATCTCACCCCGTTTTTGATATAATCAAGGACATCTCCGAAGGAGATGTCCGCAGCCCCGGGCTCCGATCCGGGGCCCATATTTCTCATTTCGCTGGCCCTATCTCTACAAGATAGACCCGCTCATTCAAAAATGGTTTTCTGTGCAAGCACAAAAACCGCATTCTCATTTCACTGGCCCTATCGTCTAACGGTTAGGACACCAGATTCTCAATCTGGCAATCCGGGTTCGATTCCCGGTAGGGTCACCAAGCTTAAGCTTAGAAGTAAGATGGCAGGGAACACCAACCTTCAAGAAGTACTCAATTCACTAGAAGTAGACTGTGACCATATTCAATATGGATTCACCACTACCAATGCCGGCAACCATACAGATTCAAAAGAAATCATTGCAACATTTTGGGAAGACGAAGGGCAAACAATTGTAGCCACCGTAGACTTTCTAGAAGAAAGTAAGATTCCCTATGATGGACCTTTTGCTAAACTCAGCATAAAAGTTCACACATCACTAGAACTCGTTGGCTTAACCGCAGCTCTTTCTACAAAACTAACAGAAGAAGGTATATCTGCCAATGTCATAGCCGCATACTTCCATGACCACATCTTTGTTCAGTACACCAATAAAGATCAGGCAATCAAAGCTCTACTCACCTTAAAAGATTCCTAAACTTAACCTCAGATTAACCAGCCTCTTTCCGCTATACTTAAACTTAACTATGCTCCAATCCCAAGCTCTGCCCATCATGCAGATGGGCTACAACATCTTTTTAACAGGCCAGGCAGGTTCCGGCAAAACCTACACCCTAAACAAATTCATCACTTGGGCTAAAGAACACCGCATTGGCATCGCCATCACCGCCTCCACCGGAATCGCCGCCACCCACATCGGCGGAACCACCATTCATTCCTGGTCTGGAATCGGCATTAAAGATCAGATAACCAAAGCAGATCTCGAAAAACTTTCCAAGAAGAAAGAACTCCAAAAGCGCTTCAACCAAACCAAAATTCTAATTATCGACGAAATCTCAATGCTAAGCGCCAGCTTTTTTGATAATCTAAACTTAATTTGCCAACATATGAAGGAAAGTGAACTCCCATTCGGTGGCTTACAAGTTATTTTGTGTGGAGATCTCTTCCAGCTCCCACCAATCTCTAAAGAAAGAGGCAGCAAACTGCAAATGGTCGTTCATTCTGGGGCCTGGAGCGAACTTAAACCAGTTATCTGTTACCTGCAAGAACAACACCGCCAAAACCAAACCGACGCACTAAGCTTAATTCTAAATAACATTAGAGCAGGGCAGCCCACAGCAGATAATATCAAAACTTTAAACAACAGAATTTTTACAACCCACGCTCTTGCCACAACCAAACTCTACAGCCACAATCAAGATGTCGATTTTATCAACGATATCGAACTTACTAAGCTTAATTCTAAAGAAGAGCTTTACACAACCACGCATTCCGGCAAACTCGCCCTTGTGCAAAGCCTGCTCAAATCTTGCCTAGCCCCACAAGAACTTAAGCTTAAAGTTGGAGCCGAAGTTATGTTTGTTAAAAACGATCAATCCGGACGCTACGTTAACGGAACTCGCGGCAAAGTTATTAATTTTAAAAAAGAAACCAACTGGCCGATCATCCAAACTCTTGACGAAAAGTTAATTATTGCAGAACCCGAAACCTGGTCTATCCAAGATGAAAAAGGCCAAGATCTTGCCAGCATCGAACAAATTCCTTTGCGCCTAGCCTGGGCCATCACCATTCACAAAAGCCAAGGCATGAGCCTAGATTCCGCCTACATCAACCTGGGCAAAGTTTTTGAATATGGAATGGGCTACGTTGCACTTTCGCGCGTTAAAAGTTTAGAAGGCTTATTTCTAGAAGAATTTAACCAGATGTCGCTCCAAATCAATCCGAGCATTCTTAAAATTAATCAGCAACTTTCCAAACATTCAGATCTCGCCTCCGCAAGATTCACTAAACTTAAGCCAGCAGAAATCACCAAAAATATTGAAAAATCCATCAAAAAATTTGGCGGAACTTTAAAAGCCGAACCAATCCAAAACCAACCGATTCAAAAAAAGATTGGTGGCAAAGGCCAAAAAGATAGCCACAAAACAACCGTTAAGCTTATTCTTTCGGGCAAAAGCATTGCAGAGGTTTGCCAAGAACGCCAGATTAAAACCCAAACCGCCATCAACCATTTAGCTAGATACATTCACGAATCTCCACAGCCCAAAAAAGAACTTCTTAAGTTTAGCAACCTAAAACCACCCGCCAAGCAAATTAATTCTTTAAAAAAGATTATTCAACAGAACAAAAAATTAGATCTCGCCTCTCGCTACATTCTAAAAGATCTTCAAGCCGCTGCGCTTAAATCTGGCCTAAACTTAAGTTACGAAGATCTCGCCCTCACCCTCATCTGGATTTCCTAAATTAGGTAAGGGGTTATAAAAAGAACCCTCCCTCAATCCCTCCCTACAAGTGAGGGAGCCAAGATCCTGCTATACTTTATAAAACATATGCGCCTCAACAAGTTCCTATCGCTAAGCTTAAACATCTCTAGAAGATCTGCCGATGATCTAATTGCCGCAAAAAAAATTAAGCTAGGCGGCCAAATCGCCAAACTCGGAGATAGAGTAGAGCCAGAACAAGATAAAGTAGAGTATCAGAATAAAATTATTAAGCTTAGCAATTTAGAAAAAACCTACTTGCTGCTTAACAAACCGGTTGGCTACCTATCTTCAAAAGTCTCGCAAGGCGGAGCTCCAACTGTTTATGAATTCTTGCCCAAAAAATACCAAAAGCTAAACTTAAACATTGCCGGCCGGCTAGATAAAGATTCTTGCGGCTTAATCTTGCTTACCAATGACGGAGAATATCTCAACCAACTCATCCACCCATCTTCCGGAAAAACAAAAACCTACCTTGTTAAGCTTAATAAAAAACTAGAACAAGCCGATTTAATTAAGCTTAAAGCCGGAATTCAAATCGGAGATTCTCGCCCCTCCAAATTCCAGCAAATTATCCCTCTCCCTCGGGAGAGGCTAGGTGAGGGGTATTTAGAAATCCAACTCACAGAAGGCCGCAACCGCCAAATCCGCCGCACCTTCTACGAACTCGGCTACAAAGTAACATTCCTGCAGCGCACCCAGCTCGGCCCATTTAAGCTAGAAGATCTACAAGAAGGAGCTGTTAAAGAAGTTAAGCTTAATATAAACTAATTTAGCTTTTTTCTATTAGGGCAAGAATCACACTTTCTAAGCCTCGGGCAAGAAACTTTAACGTCTTCAACAACCCCAGGAATAATTCCGCTAACCTCAAAAATGCCGTAACGCACCTCAACAGGGTGCGTTGTACTCAAATGCTTACCCGTTACCTCATCAAACTCACAAGAAGTTAAGCCCATCACTCCAGCCTGTTCTACACGCACCGTAGCACCAACAGTTCTGGAACCTTCTTCGGTAACCTTTCTAACGTCTTGACCAAAATTACAAAACTCACTCATATCAATACCTTAAGCTTAGCGTGATACTTACATTGTGTCATCGGCTTTAGAAAGGCCATAGGCTGAACCAAATCTATCCGTCGGAAAGCCTGAGTTACCTCCCAAAGTCCTCATACAGCTCCGACCACATCTAGCGGCTCGTTCTTCCGGGCAAGAAAGTTGATTAATACTGCCTGCGACTCTATCTGGATCACCGTTAGCCAGAGTTCTTATTTTTGCTTCTACGCCCCTAACCGTGACCACAACACAAATCTCTCTCGCATGTTCACTCTCTATTCCATCTAGTCCATCCGCCAACCCATGTGCCGCATCACCCAAACCACGCAAAGTAGCAGTAAGCCCACGCTGAACTCCTTCTCCTGTATCACGTACAAGGCTGCCTACGCCGCGACCAATCTTATCGAGCACACCACCATCCTCTAGATATGTTCCGTGGCAATCTTTACCTTTACGTTTATTGGGCATAAATAATTCCTTTCTGAATTTTATAGAGTTTTAACCAAAAAGCATACTCCTATTTTTAAGATTTAGCAACCTTAAGCTTAATCCTCTTTTAAGTCAAACTCTGTCATGCCTGGCAAAACATCTATTCTTTCGGTAAAATGGCAGCACACTGCAAAGCCTCCCCATGTTTTTAAACCCGCTTTTTCAGATCCTGGATCAGCTTTCTCTCTCGCAGGAACAACAACCCAGCCATTAGGCTCCAGATTATCTTTACGAGTAGCACAAGCATCGCAAACAGCTCTAGCACCAACCTTCTGAGAAAGCACCGAACCCAAACAAGCTGGCCTTTCTTGTTCGCTATGCTTAAACAGTAGCCAAAGTTTAAAGCCTGGAGGAATATTCATCTTAACAATCATTATACAACTTTTTTGTTCAGATGTTTAACTTACCACTGTTTTAATGCTATACTAAGCTTAAGGAATAATTAAACTTAGAGATGCGCGAAAACCTCCCAATTGTAGCCATAGTTGGCAGAACTAACGTTGGCAAAAGCAGCCTAACTAACGCCATGCTTGGTTATGCACGCTCTATCGTAGCCAGAGAAAGCGGAACCACCCGAGATAGCGTTTTTGCCGTTTGCGAGCACAACAAAAAAAAGTTTTGGCTAGCAGATACCGCCGGGCTCAAAAAAGCCGCCGATGAATTCGAAACCACCATCCAAGAACAAATTCAAGATGCCTCTCAATCTGCCGATTTAATCTTAGTAGTAGTAGAGGCCGGAAATATAATCTCTGCAGAAGATGAAAAAGTTGCCAAACTCGCCAGAAGAAGCGGCAAAGAAGTTATCCTAATTATCAACAAATCCGACACCCTTAAAGCCCCCGCGCGCTTAAAAGAAGAGGGTTTTCAAGAAGAACAAAACCGGTTTCGCCGGCTCGGAATTCCAGAAATCTATTTTACCTCTGCAATTCACAAAAGCGGAGTAGAGGAACTACTTGATCGCATCGTCCAAACCGTTCCCGCTAAGCTTAAGTATGAAGATTCTGACCTCGTTATAGCCTTTTTAGGCCGCCCCAACGTTGGCAAAAGTTCCATTTTTAATGCCCTTGCCAAAAAGCAACAAGCCGTAGTTGCCGATGTTGCCGGAACCACCCGCGACACAAACTCAATCCGAATTAAATATTTTGGCAAAAACATCGAACTTTTAGATACCGCCGGAATTCGCAAACCCGGCAAAATAGAACACGGCCTAGAAAAATTCAGCGTCATAAAATCTTTAAGAGCCATTCAACAAGCCGACGTTTGCATAGTTTTGATAGATATCAACGAACTTGCCACCGGCATGGATCAAAAAATTATCGGCATGGTTAAAGATGCCAACCGCGGCTTAATCATCGCCGTTAGCAAGTGGGATACTTTTGAAGATAAAGATGCCTTTAGCGCAGATTACGTAGCCGCAAAACTGCAAAGTGAACTCCAATTTGTGCCGTGGGCTCCACTGATTTTTACCAGTTCTAAAGAAGATAAAAACCTGAACAAAATAATTGAACTAAGCTTAAGCGCGCAAGCAGAGCGTAGTAAAAAAATCAAAACTACTGAACTCAACAAGTGGCTGCGAGAGGCGGTTTACAACCACGAACCACCCACCGCCAAAGGGAACCTTCACCCTAAGCTTAATTACGCCGTACAAGAAACCGACACTCCCTACCCAAGCTTTCAACTTTTTGGAAACCACACCCGCAAAATCCACTGGAGCTACAAACGCTATCTAGAAAAATCTTTAAGAGAAAAGTTCAACTTTACCGGAACCCCAATCGAAATCTGGTTCATCCAAAAAGAAGTTAGAGGCCTAAAAAAGAAGACCACCTACCGTGACGCCCTCAAAAAAAGAAGGAAGCCATAAAACTATCCACAAGAACACACGTCATCCCCAATCAAAAAAGTAAAAAACTTTATTCTACTAAATTCTTCGCTCACTACGTTCACTCTGAATGACGAAAGATTCTTCTCTGTTATACTAAGCTTAACATGGCAATAGTTTCAAGATCTGCATTTAACTTTAAGCTCCGCTGGAGCGATATTAACAGCAAGCCCGAAATCCAAAAAAACATTTCTAAAAATAACGATGGCTACATTAAGCTTATCGTTGGCCTCGGAAACATTGGAGACAAATACAAAACAACTCGCCACAACATCGGCTTCGAAATTTTAGACAATTACGCTAAGCTTAACAACTTTCCAGATTTTAAAGAAGAAAAAAAGTTCTTCGGCCTCATCTCTCAAAAAATAGAAAACGGCCAAAAGATAATCCTTCTTAAGCCAACTACTTTAATGAACTTAAGCGGCAAAAGCCTAAGAGCCATAACAGATTTCTACAACCTCCCAAGCACAGCCATCACCGTCGTGCATGATGAGCTAGATTTAGAATTCGGAACTATTAAGCTTAAAAGCGGCGGAGAAGGCAAAAGCACTCATAACGGCCTCAAAGATGTTTCTGCTAAGCTTAATTCCAATGATTATAAAAGAATAAGATTCGGCATCAAAAATGAGCTGCTCACAAAAATGGACGCCGCAGATTTTGTACTCGGCAAGTTTAATAAAGAAGAGCAGTCTAAGCTTAATAAACTAATTCAAGAAGCCGTAAGCTTAATCTAAAAACGCAAAAAACCCTCCTGGGGCCTTTTGATGAATAATTCGAGGGTGGGCATCGAATTATTCAGGCTGATCCAAGAGGGTCATAGCACCCCTCAATAAAAAATAAAGCATAAAAATCTTACAAAACGAGTGCCCTAAATGGCTGCGACTAAATTAAAAAATCACTATTTAAAAACCCCTAAACCACTCATAAGAAACGCTTCAAAATTGAAGGGGTTAGTGCGCCTTTTTGTTAAATTAGAACTAGCAAACGGCTGCTAAAAACTATAAAATAGTTTTTAAGCTTCAAAGAATAACTTTCGAATATCAAGAGGTGGAGGGTAGTAAACCTTCTTGAAAAAAGTATCACTTTTTATAAAGAGCCGCTCGCTGCTTGCAAAAACAAAAAAACGCCCTAACATTCTATAAATTCTATTAAATTTATAGATTTATAAAGTACATAGAATAACAAACTTAGCTATAAGCTTGTCTACAGTTAACCATCTTATCATAGATATTGCTAGAAAGTCAACCCTTCCATAAGATATGCCAATACCAATCCGCCAAATTACAAACAAATCACTAGAATATCCAACACTACTGAAAGAAATAGCTTATCCACCACAACGCTTATGGTTAAAGGGAGCTAAGCTTAACCCAACCGAAAAATACCTTACTGTAGTAGGTTCTCGCAAGCCAACCAGATATGGAATTAAGATTGTTAATCAGCTTGTGCAAGAACTCGCCGCCTCCGGCATAGCCATCGTCAGCGGCCTAGCCATCGGAATCGACGGCTTAGCTCACAAAGCAGCTCTTGATGCCGGTGGCAAAACTATCGCCATCATGGCAAGCGGAATCGATCAGATCTACCCAGTTACTAACCTTAATTTAGCCCAGCGCATCCTTTTGAACGGCGGAACCATCATTACAGAATACGAACAAGGCATGCCTCCACTCAAGCAAAATTTTATTGCCAGAAACCGAATTCAAAGCGGAATCAGCGAGGCTGTTTTAATTGTAGAATGTGCAGCTAAAAGCGGAACTCTAATTACAGCTCAATTTGCACTAGAACAAAACCGTCTTGTTCTCGCTGTTCCAGGCGCCATCGATAACCCCATGAGCGCCGGCCCAAACAACTTAATTAAGCAAGGGGCTGTGCCAGTAACATCTGCCGCAGATGTTCTTGAAGCACTCGGCATGAACACTAAAGCCAGCAAACTAAAGCAGTATCAACCAGAAAATCATAACGAAGCCGAGCTACTTAAGCTTATTAAAACCGGAACTCATTCCGCTGATGAACTACACCTCCAAACAGGGCAGAGCACCACCGAATTTTCTTCTACTTTAACCATGCTCGAAATTAAAGGAGTTATCCAACAAATCGCTCCTGGCCAATGGGATATCGCCTAAAGCTGCTAATACCTAACCTTCGCAATCTCTTCATTAAGCTTAGCGCGGGCATCTTCTAGCTTTTTATAAGCATCACCATTGATACTCAAAGTTTCTTCTACCTCATTCTCTTTAGCAATTGCCGGATGTGATCTAGCAAGTTCGCTAACTTTAGAACTTTCCTCCAGCAAAGCGGTTCTATTACCTGTATTTGATGCCTCTTTCATATTTTTTAAAGATGTTTGCATTTCGCCTAAAAAGGCAATATATAAATCTCTTAACTGCTTGGCCGTTTCGTTGCTTAAGCTTAAATCTTTTAGATCTTGCGCCGCCTTTATATAAATGGCCGAAACTCTATCTGCCTCGGTTGCAAAAGCTGCAGCACCAGATGTAGCCGCAAACTGCTCGCCGCTTGCATTCTTCATTACCGCTTGAATTTTAGCATTATCTACCGCTAAAGATATCACCTCTTTTTTGTAAGATTTTATCTCTGTAATATACGCAAACGCCGCATCTTTTAGAGCCTTTTTATCAGATTTTAAATTCTTCGTTGCATCTTCAAACTTTGTAACCGCCTCATCAAAAGCCTTAACATCAGCTTCTAAATCTACACTTTCGGTGCTAGTAGAACTCGCATAAGTTGTTTTAGAAATCGCAGAAGAAAGATCCGTTCCCTCATCTGTTAAAGCAGAAGTTGAATCACTAAAAGTTTTTAAGGTTTGTGCGCTAGTTCTTTGAGATTTTAAATAGAACAAAGCCGCCCCAAGAACAAGAACCAACACAACCACAACTACACCAACCAAGGCCAGAATCTTTTTTGCCCCACCTTTTTTGGCAGGTTCTGGCGCAGGGGTAGGTTCTTGCATAAAACTTCCCGTATCCGTTGGAGAAATCACTCCAGCCCCCATTAAATCATTCGCGCCTCCACTATCAACCGGAGCTTGCCCGGTGTTAAAGTTCATATCGCTGACAGAACCTTGAACAAAAGCATTTTGAGTAGATGTGTTTTGAGTAGAAGCATCTTGCATAGAACCATTCTGAACAGAAGCAGCATAACCGCCCACAGCATCAGCAGAGCTTGCCCCAGCCGAATCAGCCATCGGTGCACTTGTTAAGTTAGTTTGATCTGGAACCAAATTTGGAACTATCGGAGCCTGCCCACCCGCCGAATCTGCAGCCGGAACCGGGTTGGTATTAGAGCTAGAATTAACATTTGGAGTTAGATTATCTTCGGGCTGCATAAAACTTTTCTATAATTAACTGTACTTTTGCGCTAAACTTATTTTAAGCTTAAGCTTATTATAACAAAAAACATTTTTTAGTTTTAGATTTTAAAAAGCTTGACTAAATTAAGCTTAATCTATTATTATCCGTATACACTGTTAGAATTTTTTATATTTATAGATGCCCAAAAACCTAGTTATCGTCGAAAGCCCCGCTAAAGCAAAAACTATCCAAAAATATTTAGGAAGCGATTTTGAGGTTAAATCTAGCTTTGGGCATATTCGAGATCTGCCTTCAAAAGGCATGAATATAGATATCGCCAATAATTTTGAGCCCAACTACGAGGTTTCTCCAGAAAAAAAGAAGACCGTTGCCGAACTAAAACGTGCTGCCAAAAATGTAGATTTAGTTTGGTTGGCAAGCGATGAAGATAGAGAAGGGGAGGCTATTTCTTGGCACTTGGCCGAAATTCTTAAACTTAAGCCCGAGAATCGCAGAAGAATCGTTTTTCACGAAATAACAGAAAGCGCCATCCAGCACGCTGTTAAAAACCCCAGAGATATTGATGAAAAGCTAGTTGATGCCCAACAGGCTAGAAGGATTCTAGATAGAATTGTCGGCTACGAACTCAGCCCAATGCTCCAGCGCAAAATTACCAAAGGCCTAAGCGCGGGCCGAGTTCAAAGTGTTGCTGTTAGGCTGGTAGTTGAACGCGAAGAAGAAATCAAGAATCACCAAACTGAAGAGTACTACAAAATTAAGCTTAACGTCTCAGCCAAAAAAGAACAGTTCGAAGCCGTTTTAAGCAAAAAACTCAAAACAATTAAAGAAGCCAGAAATATTTTAGAGGCTATCGCCGGAGGTTCTCTTCAAGTTACCGATATAACTCAAAAACCAGGCAAAAAAACTCCAGCAGCTCCGTTTACAACCTCTAGTTTACAACAAGCTGCCAGCCAAACTTTAGGCATGAGCCCCAAAAATACGATGAGCAACGCTCAAAGGCTCTACGAAGCCGGCCTCATTACCTACATGCGTACCGACAGCCTAAACTTAAGCGAACAAGCTATCAAAAACCTAGAAGATCTAATTCCTAAAAAATTCGGCCCAGAATATTTAAACATCACGCGCTATAAAGCTAAAAGCGCCGGAGCTCAAGAAGCCCACGAAGCCATCCGCCCAACAGATTTTACAAAAGAACTCGCCGGAGCCGATGAATACCAAAAAAGGCTCTACAACTTAATTTGGAGAAGAACTGTCGCCAGCCAAATGGCTCCAGCAAAACTAGAAAAAACAGTTATTAAACTTAAGAGCCCTAACTCTAGCGAAGTTTTTGAAGCCAACGGAGAAGTTCTAGTTTTTGAAGGTTTTATCAAAGCTTACGGCAGAAGCGGCTCTGACAGCATTTTGCCAAACTTAAGTTCTGGAGATGAGGTTAAGCTAGATGAAGCCGAAGCTCACCTCAATTTTGGCAAAAAACCCGGCCGCTTTACAGAGGCCAGCTTAATCAAAAAATTAGAAGAACTCGGCATCGGCCGACCTTCAACTTATGCCCCAACGCTTAGCACAATCCAAAATAGAGGCTACATCGAACGCGCCGATAAAGAAGGAACTCCGACTGAACTTAAATTCCTTAAGCTTAATAAAGATAAGGTTAGCGAAGAAATCGAAACTATTAACATTGGCGCAGATAGAGGCAAGCTCTTTCCAACGGATACCGCCATCGTTGTAACAGATTTTTTAAACAAGAACATGCCCGACATTATGGATTACCAATTTACCGCCGAAATGGAAGCCAAATTTGATCAAATTGCCGAAGGCAAACACAAATGGCAAAACGTTATTGCAGATTTTTACAAAGGCTTTCATAAAGATGTCGAAGGCTTAAGCGATGTTAAGCGTAGCGATGTTGGCCAAAGAATCCTGGGTGAAGATCCAAAAACTAAAAAGCCAGTTATTGCCAGAATTGGCCGTTTTGGCCCGATGCTCCAAATTGGAACTGTCGAAGATGAAGAAAAACCAGCTTTTGCCAACATGCCAGCCGGAAGGCAGATTTCTGATGTAACGCTAGAAGAAGCTCTAGAGATGTTTAAGTTGCCCAAAACCATCGGTGAATTCCAAAAAGAAGAGGTTAAGGTTAATATCGGACGTTTCGGCCCATATTTAATGCACGCCGGAAAATTCATCAGCATCAAAGGCCACGATATGCACGCCATCACGCTAGAAGAAGCAATTCCGCTAATTGAAGAAAACATCGAAAAAGAAAAAAACAAATACGTTGCCGATTGGGGAAATATTCAAATTATTAACGGACCATACGGGCCATACATTAAAGACGTTAAGCTTAAGAAGAACGCCAAGATTCCTAAAGATTTAGAACCAAAAGACATCACCGAAGAACAAGCCAAAGAAATTCTAGCCAAAGCCCCAGCAAAACCCAAAAGAAGAAGATTCCCCACCAAAAAATAAAAGGCCTCTTATCACCGAGAAACCGGAATCCATCCCTCTCCCTCCTAGGGAGAGGCTAGGTGAGGGTACTCTAGATACTCTATAGCCCCAGCTCACCTACACGCATTCTGAACGATGCTACATAATCAAACTCAAAAGAGCAGGGAACTGGCATGTTCTAAGCTTAAACTCTTCAAAATAGTGATATTTTTTACATTATGTGCCAAAGAGCTTGCACTATCAGCAAGATCTATGATAATATTAATACAACAAAGGTGAGTGAGATGTCTATATTAACATAAGTAAATTGGCATTTCTGGCTAGATAAATTAAGTTTAGCAAAAAAGAACAGAGCAGAGAAAAGAGAGTAATCAAACTATGGCAGAAAAAAATAACACCGAAGCACAAAAAACCGAGTTGACCAAACTCGTAAGCAGCATCTTAGAAGATTTATACAAAGATCGCGAACGCGACATCATCACCGGTAGATTTGGCCTCGGCGGCAAAAAAAAGACTCTTGATGCAATCGGCAAAGAATACGGCGTAACCAGAGAACGCATCCGTCAGCTAGAAAAAGGAATCGTCATCCGCCTCCAAGTTAAAGCCGAAGAAGGCAAATTAGAAGGCTTTGCAGCATACGAAGATAAACTTGCCAAATTAATCGAATCAAGAGGCGGAATCTGCGCCATCAAGCAACTCGGAGTTCTAGCCTCAGAAGGCGAGAGCAAAGAAGTTATAGCCCAAAACTCATTCATCGCACTTATTTCAAGCCGCCTAATGCTTATCGAAGAATCTGATAATTACACCTCTAGCGCTGTTTTAGCCAATCACTACAAAAGCCCATCCGAAGCTCTAAAAGAGGTTGACCGCATCGTCAATGTTCTAACCGAAAACAAAAAGCCAATTTCTATCTCTGAACTTAAAAAGTCTTACAACCTCAAAGAATCAGAAGAAGAAATCGAAACCAAAATTCTTGTTTCTAACAACACCTACGAAAGAAAAGGCCTCTGGGGTCTAAAAAGCTGGTCTTCTGTTAATCCTAAAAGCATTAAAGATAAAATCTACATCGTTTTAAGCGAGAAAAAGGAACCAATGCACTTTAGCGAAATTTACCAAGCCATTCAAAACGATCCAACCTTTGCCAAGCGTAACTTTACAATTCAAGCCACCCACAACGAACTTATTCGCGACGCACGCTACGTTTTAGTTGGACGCGGCCGATACGCACTTAAAGAATGGGGACACATCGAAGGAACAGTTGAAGATGTTATCGAAAAAGTTTTGAAAGATAACGATAACAAACCGATGCACAGAGATGAGATTATTCGTGGAGTATTAAGATATCGCCAAGTTCGCGAAACAACCATCGTCTTAAATCTTCAATCCAAACCAAAATTCAAGCGCGTCGCAACCGCCACCTTCCAACTCGCCGAATAAATATCGCTAAGCTTAAAACTTAATATCAAAGATGGAACGACTCGGAACAATCCCTATTATACAGGCCGCCGAACGCACCGAGGGCAAGATCAGCCTTCTAGAATTCAACGTACCAGGCATAGATCCAGATAGCCTGCAAATCAATGCTGATCGAACCCTGAAAGTTATGCATTGGGGGGGGTCGGGCACTTAAGCTTAGGATCTTACGAAGGCGAACAAACCACCTACACTCCAGCAGGTTTTAAGGTTAATCTGGATGGAACTTTAAGCGCAACTCGTGCAAAAGTAGCCACAAAAGCCAAACCTTCACAATTAGAACAAACCCACGACCGCTTTAAAGATCCTTACGGCTTCTTCGATTGGAGAAGTGTTGCCCTCTACATCAATCAAAATGAGCCGCCAGAATCAGTAAGCGCACTTGATAGAAGCCTAAGGACTCAGCTAGCAAAAAACATTTGGCAGAACGAGGCTAGCCCACTAGGCTTAGCTGGCGACACACTCCTAACTTGGTGGTATTTATACATTAACTCGAATGATACCGAAGCTATAGCACTAAAATTAACTGCAGCCCCAGTTTTACAGCATTTATTTCGAATAGGATTTTTGAATATAAACAATCAGAATCCATATAAATGGTCCACCCAATCCTTCACGCGCCCAGATAGGGCAGCGCTAGCAAGTGCACATCTTATAGGAAAGTTGATTACACCAGTACAAACATAGTACACTTGAATACTTAAGCTTAACAAAGCAGGCAAATCTGCAAACTCCCAAAGTAGGCAATTCCCATGCCAACTTAAGCTTAATAGTTTAACTACAGAAAGAGTAGCAATAAAAAATTACAAATTGCAGAACTAAAAACAAAAAACTCACAAAAGAATCTAGAGTAGAACAGTCACATTGAATAGAACTTAAGTTTAATATCAAACGTCGCACAATGTATATTTTACGACTTAGCAATATCTCCAACCAGATGATTCAGTACACCTCTTCTCTACAGGGGAGAAGAGCAAATTCCCTATAAAATTACTAACAAGAAGATTACTAACAAACGATACCACACACACAGAGAGAGCGTGCTTTACCAAAGCTACAATCCCCCTGTTAAAAGCGTGGAATAAGCCTAAATGTATTATTGACTTTTCCACAATAAGTAGTTGTATAATATATTTGACTTAAGCTTAATATATCTGTTTTAAATATTTGACTTATAGTTTTTTAATATGCAAAGTATATTTTTCAGATACGCTACCCTACACCATCACATTAAGCTTAAAAAAATATAAAACCTAACTATCAAAGCAACCAACAGCAAGAATATAACCACACCAATAAAAGATTCTAGTACAAAAATAGTACTCAGAGAAGTGGAGAGTAGTCAAAAACAAAATTCCCTAAAGCAGATCCAGCATTCTCTCCACAAACCTTAAAAAACCGAGCCCTACTTATAAACCACCCTATCCGGGTTACTAACATCGATATAACTAAGCCCCCCTAGCCCGCCCTGACGAGTTCGCTCTAAATATTTAACAGATTTTGCCGCCGCTACTCCACTCCGCACCGGATCCTCTTCGGTTGAAAAAATTAACCTAACACCACTGCTTAGCTCAACCTCAACGCTCTTTAAGCTCTCCCCCGCTACGTTCACTTTGCTAGCCTCAATTCCTGCATTTCTAATCTCTGGAACAACAGCCACAATCCACCTTAATTTATCACTATTCACCGGTAAAGAATCATCCGTAGTCGCCCCTAGGCCCGTTCCAGCAATTTCTAGAGGCTTAAATAGCGCTACCAAACTAGCCGGAGGTTCAAACACTTCCCCTTTTTCATTCACATAGGCAGTTCTACCCGCTGAAATCTGCCAACTGATAATCGGAACCTCAATCTTAAGCTTAACTTCGGTTGCCATCTTCCAAAAATTAAATTTGACCGCCACACCATCTACCTCTGGATGCTGCCCCATAATCCCCTTTTCAATTTTTTGATATCTACCAAAACTCGGCTTAACATTTCCTAAAAAACCGCCCCTTACTGCATTTTGTGCAACTTCTCGCATCTGGCTAGAATAAGCACTCTCACCACCCAAAGAATCACTATAAATCATTCTTTTAGAACCCCAACACAGCCCAAAATATACCGCCAAAAACAGCAGTCCAAACAAAGCTAACTTCAAAATCGTTCTGGTATTTTTGCGCCGCCTTCTAAGCTTATTCTTTTCTTTTATTTCTCGTTCAACTTCACGTTTTTTTTCTTGTTCTAGATTATTAATACTTAAGTTTGGCCGCCAACCTCCAGCGCTTGGCAACTCTTTTTGCATCTTGGCAGAATCTACCAAGCGCCTTTTAGCAGAACTTACCCACTGTGATTTAAAATCAGATTCTAGCTCACCCAAATCTTTATCCTTAATCTTTGCTCTTCGTAAAACTCGGCGCATATAACTTTTATTTTAGATAATTTTCGTTAAGCTTAATTACAATTTTGTTCACCACATCTCTTTTTTCAAGCTTTTTAAGAGCCTCTAGCATCACCTTCTTAACGCTCTGATCTTCAAAAATTAGTTCAATATTATCCACCAAACTTTCCGGATTGGCCTCAAGTTCATCACCATCTAGAACAATCGCCGCGCCCATCTCTTTAATAATTTGCCCATTCTTTACCTGATCTGTTAACTTGGCCGGAATCAAAATACCCGGCTTTTTAGCGTTGGCAAGCTCTTGAATAGTTGTCGCTCCAGCTCTTGCCACCACCACATCTGCCACCGCATATAAATCTGGCATTTCAGAACTAAAATCAAACGGCCGATAAAGTTCTTTTAGCTTAAGCTTAGTAGCAGCTTTTTCGGCAAGAGCCGTCTCTTCTGCGCGCCCAGTTTGATGCAAAACCGTAATATTAAGCTTAGTTAAATCTTCGATGGTTTTAAATATAAGCCTATTGATGCGCACCGCGCCCAATCCACCTCCCGTTACTAAAATTATCTTTTTGGCAGCATCTAAGCTTAATTTCTTTTTTAGATCTCCTATTTCTTTGGCAGAATAATTCTTGAACCCATCATCAACCGGAACTCCAACCGCCTTTTTTAAATCCTCATCACTGGCACTTTTTGGCATGCCCGTCATAAAAACTTTTGCGTATCTGCCCACAATTTTGTTTGCAAGCCCAGGCCGCGAATCTGAATCGTGCACAATAATTGGAGCCTTCCTCCGCGCCGCCAAGCAAAACTCTAAAGCAGAACTCCCGCCTTTGCAAAAAATCACGCCCGGCTTATACTTCAAAAGAATAATTTTTGATTGCAAAAAGCCCACTAGCATCTTCAACAAATCTCTTAAGTTTAGCAGCTGCATTTTTAAATCTAGTATTTCTCGCTGCCAACCTCTAGAATAACGCCTGAACTTTCCTGAACTAACTTTTTTAACAACCAATCTTTCGCCAAATCTAGATCTAACATCTACCAAGATTTCTGCGGTTCTTGCATAATATCTATAATCTGTAATTATTAGAACTCGCCTCCCCTTCTCTTCTTCTAAAAGTTTTTCAGTAATAATTTTTAAAGGTAGAACGTGCCCTCCAGAGCCTCCTCCAACCAATACATACCATTTTGCTTTTTTTGTTTTCATAAAAACTTAAGTTTAGATTATTCTTGCTACAATCCCCTTCTTATGCCAGATCCCGGAGCTACAATCTTATTCTTTTTGTAAGATGATAGATTCAGCACCACTCCAACCATAGTCAACATTATAACTAAATTTGTTCCTCCAAGGCTAAAGAATGGTAGCGGCACACCCGTAAACGGAATCAGCCCTAAAATAGAGCTCATATTAACCATAAAATTACCCGCCACCCAGCCAGTTATCCCAGCAACAACAATCTTCCAGTAACCCTCCATTCCATCCATAACCTCTAACATTCTTTTAATCAGCGCACCAAATAAGCCTAATAAAACTATAGAACCAATCAAACCGAACTTTTCTGCATAAACCGCAAAAATTGAATCACTTGGAGCTTCTGGCAAATAACCAAAAGATTGCACACTCTTGCCAATTCCCCGACCATAAATTCCGCCGCTACCAATTGCAATTAGAGATTGCCTCAAATGGTATTCAGCAGGAGATTCCACCTGCGAACTTTCTCCGCTTAGCTCGCGCATTCCTAAATAGCTCAACAAACGATCTCTTCTATATCCAAACATCAAAATACTTAAGCTTAACCCAGCCAAACCTATAACCAAAAGCCTAAGAATTACTTTTTTGCTAATTCCAGAAGCCATCAACACAAAAAACATAATTGTTGAAATAACCAACATCGTTCCTAAATCTCTTTGCAAAATCAGCACAAACAGCGCAATTAAGGCCGCAAACCCAGCCAGAAGATGAGCCTGACTTTTTTTAGAAAACTTAGAATCTCTAAAATACAAAGCCATCCCACTCAAAAAAAAGACGACCCCAGCTTTAACAAGTTCCGAAGGCTGCATGCTTCCAAGTGGCCCTAAGCTTAACCACCTCCTACCACCATAAACCATCTTTCCAACACCCGGAACTAAAATTAATACGCATAAGCCAATACTAAAAATCATTAAGTGTGGCGCATACTTTATAAGCAACTCTTGCCTTTTGAACTTGTACGCCCCTAACATCCCCAGCAGACCAATTAGCAAAAATAGAGTTTGCCGCCCCAATCCTCCACCCGTTCGTTTTAAAACCGCAGGGCCTATTGCATAAAGAGTTAGAGTTCCGAGCGCAATCAACACCGCCACAATTACCAGAACCGAAAACTCCGGCCGTTTACGCCGCTTCTGCGCAAAACTATACTCGGCAGCAAGCTTATTAAAGATCTTTTTTAACCAGCCAAAAGTTGCGCCGCTTTTTGTAGCTCCTAAGCTTAAGTTGCCCCCTGCATTACGATAATTTAAGCTAGAATCTGCCCGCTCTACTCTACTTCTTGAACTTTTAAACTGTGAACTATCTTGCATATCTAAAGCTTAATTGGCCAACTTTTTAGGCTGATAATAATCTACCAACCAATTCATCGTATCCGTAAAAATAGGTATGGCTGCCTTTGCGCTGGCAAAATGCGTAAACGCTGGCGCAGGATCTTCAACCTTAATCATTACAATATAAGTTCCATCACCGCTAGATAAAAAACCGTACGCTGTTCCTCGCTCACGAGTTTGTGAATAAGTTCCATCTTCTTGCAGCAACTGAGCCGTTCCTGTTTTTCCTCCAATCAAATAACCATCTTTACGTGGTAAATAACTCGCCTGGCTCATCATATATTTAATCTGATCACGAGTTTCTGGAGTCACTACATTCTGCTTAATTACCTCTGGCTGAGCTTTTTGGCCATCAATGCTTTCAACCACACTAGGCTTAATATAACTTCCTCCATTCATAATCGAGGCCAAAGCCGAAGCAGCCTGAACTGGCGTTACCGTCATTCCGTGGCCAAATGTCATATTCGCATAGCGAACTCTGTTGCCTTCCATGTCGTCTGGCCCATAAAGCAGACCTCCGGCCTCGCCATACAAATCAACTCCAGTTGGCGAACCTAAATTAAAGTGCCCCGTAAAGTATGAATAAAGTCTATCCTTAGCCTGATGATTAATGTCACCACCGCCCAACTGCTTTAACGTAAATACTACTCCGGTATTTAAAGAATATTTTATAACATCTGTCATCGTTAAGGTTCCCACATTACCACCCGTGGCATTTTTAATAACCCTATCATCAACTTGCACAGAATTTGTATTGTTATAAGTAGTATCTTTGCTTACAACGCCCTCATTAACTCCGGTGGTCATGGTTAAAACTTTTATGATAGATCCCAACTCTTCAGCATCGCTAACATTTGGATTCCTAAACGAAGCCACATCTTTAGTTTTAAAATATTCCAACGGATCAAAATCTGGCGCACCCGCCATAGCCAGAATCTTACCAGTTTCGGCCTTCATAATCATCACACTCACCGATTTTGCCCCGTACTCAGTTTGCTTTGCTCGCGCCATTTCTTCTATATGAGATTGCAAACCTCTATCTAAACTTAAAACAATATCTTTTCCTTGTTCTGCCGGAGTCTCAACCGTCTCCTCTTCGCCCGGCAGCAAAAGCGGAGCTCCATCAGCGGTTGCCAAAGATTTTAAAGAACCAGCCTTCCCCGCCAGAACCTTATCATAATATTGCTCTACTCCATATTGCCCCTCACCTTCTGTATTTACAAACCCCAAAACCTGGCTAGCCAACCTCCCTTCCGGATATTCCCGTTGCGGAATTGATTCTAAAAACAAACCATAAACATTAAGCTTAGTAATCTCTCGAGCCTGCACCACACTCAATCTTTTGGCTAGGTTAACATAACCCTTCTTTGCGTTTTTTTCTAAAGAACTCACCAAATCATTCTTGCCCAAACCGGTTATTTTAGAGATCTTATCAGCAACCTCTCCAAAATTATCTTTCATATCTCTCGGGCTGGCCGAAAGATTATAAACACTGCTATTTATCGCAAGCGGAACAACTCCAGTTCTATCTTTTATAAAGATGTTTCCCCGGTCTGCTTTAAGTTCCCAGCGCCTCAAATGTTCTTCTTGCGCCATTTCTCTATAATAGCCTCGCTGCAGAACCTGCACCTGCACCAACCTTAAAGCAATCACACTAAAAACTAACAAACAAAGAACTCGCAAAAAAACCCCGCTTTTACCTTCGTTTTGGGGTTTTTGATGCTTGCTGTATATGCTCGAACTTTCTGCCATTATCTAAACTTAATCCCAAGAACTAAAAAGCGCTTACGCTTTAACTTATTCTTTTATTATCGCAAATCAAGCTAAGCTTAATCAACAAACTGCACATCAGCCGGAGTAGTCAAAGTTCCTGCTACTTCACTCTGTTTTAACTGGCTAAGAGATTGCATCTTCGCCACCTCAACCGTAAGACCCTGGTTTTCCTCTTTCAGGCTGGCTACCTTTGCTTCCATTTCTCTAATTGGGCTAGCAAGAGTTCCTGCTTTAGTCGCCTGCGAAACATAAACCAATCCTAAAACCAGAACAATCACAATCGCCAGAACACTTCTACTTACATTTCCAAATCTTTGAACTTCAGATATTTTTTGGCTTAGAGTTCTATTTTGCCTCCAACCGTAGTTGCTACGAATAGCACTAGCTTGATAGTGTGTCATTTTAATCGGTCCTTTTGTTTTTAGTTTTTATTTTTTGCCTGCAGAATAAACTTAAAAATTCTGCACACCTACATTCAAGATTCAAAATGCCCTAAACAAACAGGCATCTTACACTTAAGTGGCTATCTAAACTCTAAACTTAAGATAAATTTAGAACTATAAGATAAAGTTTTGGTCCTTTTAGAAAATGAATTCTAATATTTTTTGCTAAATCCTCCCTAGTAAAAAGAAGATCTTATTACCGGGGAGATTAAAATTATATGTTTCTAGAAGTAAGCCTAAAAGGCTTATTCACTAACCTTAACAGCTAGCTTTTTTCTTCGTGAAACTTTACGAATCTTAAGAGCCATAGTGAATGCTCCCCTTTCCGTTTGTTTTAATTTTTATTTAATTGTTTTTGTTTTCGTAAATTACGGATCTAAGAATCGCGCTCCTCGATCTTAAATTACGAACACTATCTATTGTATCAGAAGACATAAGCATTTTCAAGTCTTTGAACATTCCATCATATTTTCCACTATTTTCTTTAAAAAACTTTTTCACAATGCCATCTTCCAAACTATGAAAAGTAATAATAGAAATTCTCCCACCACTGTTCATAACTTTTGGAATTAAGCTTAGCGCCTCTTTCAGCTGATTAATTTCATCATTCACCTCTATTCTAATTGCCTGGAAAGTGCGCGTTGCCGGGTTCTTTTTTTGGAACTTTGGATAAACCTTTTTACAAATTGCCTCTAGTTCAGAAGTTAAGCTTAGCGGCCGAGCCTCTATAATCAAACTCACAATCTTGGCCGCACGTGGCTCATCTCCATATTCTCTTAGAATTCTAAATAAATCATCTTTAGGATATTTGTTAAGAACATCCCGCGCCGTTAGTTTTTGAGATCTATCCATGCGCATGTCTAACTCAGAATCGTTCTGAAAGCCAAATCCTCTACTCGCATCATCTAGTTGAACCGAGGATACTCCAAGATCGGCCAGAACCGCATCAAACTTTTCTCCCTTTTCAATCAGAACTTTTAACGCAGAAACAAAATCAGCCTCAATAAGCTTAGCCTTCGGAAACTTCTTCTTAAGCTTAATGTTCGCAAAATTATCTCTATCTACCAATGTTAAAAGAGCCTCATCACCAACAATTTTTAGAACTTCCCCCGCATGACCTCCATAGCCCGCCGTCAGATCCAAATATTTATCCCCAGCCTTAAGCTTAAGAGAATCTATCGTCTCATCCAAAAGAACCGGAACATGCAAAACTTCCTCCATACCCCTATTCTACCACCAAGATCCCAGAGAACCAGCGATAATCTAATCGCCTAATTTCTAAATCTTGTTACGCTTAGCCACCACAACACTCAAAGCCCCGGCTATACTAACAGCTAGAATAGTAGCCACCCAGCCAGAATTGTTAAAAGAGCCTGTTTTGGGAACACCAACAGTAGTAGTCGACACATCACACTGCTCAGCTCCAGTATAGCGCGCCACTAAACTTATATCATTCACTGAAACATCGTGCCGTGGAACGTTTTGGTGATCATCGCTCCATAAAAAGTTAATCTTAATCGCTGCAATTTCCTCCAAGCTCATACCGGCAAGCTTAACATCGAACGAACCTTCACCGGAATACCAAATTCTCTCCTGCGATGAGGAGCCAGACCCCCATCCAATGCCATCATAGCCAACAGAAACACCACTTATATTTTCTAAAGGCAAAAGATCTTCAGCCCCATTCAGCGTAGAACCCCTTGTTACATAACCCCACAGACCGTCAGCGTCTTCTCTTTCACTAAGAAGGCCATCCACCGTAAAGCTGACTCTTAAAGATTCTACTCTTTCAGAGGCACACCGCGTCACAGGTCTAAAGCTAACACAACCAAGATGACTAGCGGCCACTGTTCCACCGCCGTCTCCAGCCATAGCGAATGTCGTGGAAGGCAAGCTAATCTCATTAAAAGAAGAGCCACCCAGCATGCTCAGGCAAGATTCGGGATATACCAGATTTTCTTCAGCACTAACCCCACCACTAAATAAAGGAGCTAACAAAACAGATCCTACCACAATTAGCACTACAATTAATTTACGGAAAGAAGTCATAAAAAAGAAAGTTGGGATATTTACGGTAATTTGATCTAAGGCCTCTATTAAGCTTAAGTTTAATTATAGATAAAAGGCCCTAAAGAGTCAAGCTCAATCCGTCCACCCAGGGCTCCCAACAAGCCACTAATCAAGTTTAGGGCAATATTATAATTACGGAATAAAGCTTAAGTTCTTCAAAACAATATTATCAAAATCAGATTCATAATCCTGAGATTCCGTCCAAACCCTCAAAACCTTATCCCGAATCGGAAAAACAACCATCGTTCCACTAACCTCTTTTTCAATATTGCCCCTAACCTTAATTCCACTCACATTACTAACCTGAACCGTACCAATCTGCAAACCCTCTTTTTCGCTCTTTCTTCGATACTCATCCAAAGATTTATTATAATCATCAGAGGTTAAAGTAATCCTTAACGCATAACGCTCATCCTTAGAAATCTCTGGAACATAATCTGGATGTGCATACAAATTAATCGGATCTCTCGAACCAGCAGTTTGATCTAAAGCAAGATAATAACTCCAAGTTTTAGGAAACCCGACCTTAACAGAACCATACTGCGTCGGGCTTGTCCAAAAAGTGTACGGAGCCTTCTCTTTCTCGTCGAATTCGGCCTGTTTTTGTTCGGCAATAAGTTTAGATTCCTCTGCAACCTTCACACTGACCTTCTCATTCATATTAGATTTATAATCATTCACCTCAGAGTTTCTACCAATCGCAAACACCAACGTTCCTACAAACAAAACTGTTGCTAAAATAAGAGCCGGCAACAGCGGGCTTACCGCACCATCATTATTCATCTTCTTAAGCTTAAGCATATCTACACTATATTCTACCAGATTAAATCTAGATTTCCATCAAGCACCGCCTCTGGGTTATTAGTTTGCTTTTCGGTTCTCAAATCTTTTACTAACTTATAAGGGTGCAAAACATAATTACGAATCTGATTTCCCCATGCCGCCTTCTCATTCGGGCCCTTCAAATCTGTTAATTTTTCTTGATGCTGCTCTAACATTAAAGCCACTAAGCGAGATCTCAAAACCTTCATCGCAACTTCTTTATTCTGCAGTTGAGATCTTTCATTCTGATTTGTCACCACAATTCCGGTTGGTTTATGAGTTATTCGTACCGCAGAATCTGTAGTATTCACGCTCTGTCCGCCATTTCCACCAGCTCTAAAAACATCAATTTTAAGATCTTTTTCATCAAGTTCAACCTCTTTTGGCTCTGCAATTTCTGGCAGAACCTCAACCATCGCAAAACTTGTTTCTCGCGTTCCTCCGCTGTTAAACGGAGAAAGCCTCACCAACCTATGCACTCCACTCTCATCTTTCAACCTCCCAAACATGTTATCTCCGCTTAAGGCTAATGAGCCAGATTTCAAACCACCATCATCGCTTCTACTCTCATCCAAAACCCTAAGCTTAATTCCATTCTTCTCTGCAAAACGCACATACATTCTCATCAACATTGCCGCCCAATCTTCTGCATCTTGCCCCCCTGCTCCACTCCGAACATTTAAGATCACATTATGCCCATCATACGGCCCAGAAAATCTATTTTCTTCTTGCAGAACTTTAAGTTGCACCTTAAGCTTAGCCAACTCTTCATCAAATTCCTCTTCACTCAAATTAGGCCGCAAATCTTTTAGAGCCAGCAAATCTTCCTCTAGCTTAACAAAACCTTCTACTATCGGGCTTAATTTAGAGTTCCTTTTAGTCAACTCTCCAGCTTCTTTTGGATCTTCCCAAACATCCGGCTCGCTAAGCTTAAGCCGCAGAACCTCTAGCTCTTTTTGTTTGTCACTAAACTTAAGGCTAGATTTCGCCCCCTCAAATTCTTTTTCAAACTCAATCAGATCTTTTTCTAAAGCCATACTAAGCTTAAGTTTAGCACCAAATTACTTCTTGCCAGAATTCGCCTTAGAACTTTTTATCTCTTCGCCAAACTCTGTAACTAAAGAGTTAAGCTTATTGCTCCTCTTCTCAGGCTTGTTCTCTAGCTGAATGCCTCCTTTTTTATTCTTATGTTTATACTTAAATGAGATCATCGTAGAAGGCTCCATTAGAACATAGAACAAAGTTACCAGAACAATTATTCCAATAGCCGCTAGAATCTCCAAAAAATTGTACATTAATCCTCAAAAATTTTTGCAAGCTTAGCGTTCCACTTTTTAGCATCTTTTTCAGTAACATTGCCCAGGAACCCAGCTCCCCACTTTTTAGTTTTAATCAAGTTTAAAAAAAGATCTTGAATTACATCCTTGTTAATCTCATCATATCTCTTCTCTGATGCATCATAGTCCCTCAGATTCTCCTCTTCAAAACTCGTATACCAACCAGCATACCAACTAGCGACATCATTAACTGTCTGATTATCCATCTTTCTACCACCCTTCATCGCCATTACTGCCTCCTCCACCTCAGATTCTTTCAGTCCCTTAAGCTTAACATCTTTATAGGTTTTTACAATCAAATTTAAAAGATTATCAATGTTTTCTTTACCAACCTGGCAATATATCTCAAAAGAATATGCCCCACTCCTGTTAGAGACACTTGAACACCATAGTCCGTATACCCAACCTTTTTGCCTTGCATATCCATATATTCTTGAGTGGTCACCCTTTGCTAACACATCGCTAAGTGCACCAAGATTGAGGTTGATATCCAGCATATCCATAGGCCCACTAGAATTAGCATGCATTTCCATAGAAAAATATACGTTATCAACCTCTTTTTTAGGTATTACAACTGGAGTATTGTAGCTTTTAATTCCTGGGTACTCACTAAGCATAAACCTACCGCCTTCAGGGAGATCTTTTAACCCCTCTAAAATACGGATTATCTCCTTCTTTTTACCGCTTAAGTTACCAGCTACAAAGAATACAGCATTATCCGCGCTGTGAGTTCTTTTGTAATGTTCTTTTATGTCTTTAAGCTTAACGTTTTCCATAAGCTTAAGCCTCTTTTGATCTGTTTCACAATATTCCCATCCGAATCTCTGATTCATAACAGCGCTCAGCTCTCCCCACTTATTGTTAGCCCTTCCTCTAAACTCTTCCTGTACATTACCAAATTCAGATTTGAACTCCTTTTCTAAGAATTTTGGAGTCGTGACTTGAACCACAAGCTGCTCTAAGAGTCTCGACCAGTCGAAGTCTGGGCAGATCCTTACGTACGCTAGATAGTCTGTCCCCGTCCAGGCGTTAGAATACGCTCCGTACTTTTTAATATATCTGTCCACTTCGGCAACGTTCTTGTGCTGAGAGTTCGCTCCAAAGGCAAGATGCTCCATAATATGTGCTGCTTCATACTTCTTATAGTCCTTTACCTTAGAATATCCACCTCTAAACCAAAGTTCCATAACAAAAACTGGAGCTTGCGGCACATCAATCAGCAAACCCTTTGCACCACACTTAAGCTTAACCTCTTCAACCGTATGTTCCATTAGATTACTTTCTGCCCTTTTTGCGGTTTTGCCTTTGCTTTTTTTTAGATTTCTTCTTCGCGCTTTTTGTAGATGCAGCCTTACTTTGAGTGGCGCCCTTAGAACTTTTTGCCTCAACCACAAGTTCTTCACCGTTTTCTGCAAGTTCTATAACCCGAGTCGATCCGCTAAAATCATCCGCTTCAAATTCTTTTTGAGTATTTGTAATTTCATCAGCATTTTCAATTGCGTGCCCCGCCGCTTTAGTAAGTTCCGTTTCCATCCGCAAATTCGCCACACTCTTCGGGTTAGCAGAAGTCAAATTAAAAACAAGTTCCATTCTAAGATTCTTCATCATCTCTTCAAAAATTCTCTGCCCTTCAAAACGATATTCCACCAACGGATCTTTTTGCCCAACACTTCTCCAGCCGATTCCCTCACGAAGGTGCTGCATATTTTCAAGATGTTGCATCCACAGCTCATCTAAAATTTTAAGATAAGCTAAACGCTGGAATCCAAAGCTAGCTTCTAAGCTTAAATCTTTAGAAAACTTTTCCATCGCAGCCGCAAAAGATTGGTTCAAAATCTTTGCAATATTTTTAGCAGTAGATTTCCTCTTTTTTGCCAAATTCTTATTGCGTTTGCGTTTTTTAAGCTTAAGCTTAGCCCCGCTAACAATGCTTTTGGGGCGAATTCTAGTAACTCTTCTTCTTAAAGATAGTTTAGTTACCCCCTCTTTAGTTTCTTCCTCTTTTTCGTAATCGGAATCGCTAAGCTTAAGTAACTTTTTGATTTCTTCAAGATCATTCTTTTTAAGCTTAAACTGATTATCCAAAAGCTCCAGCGCTTCTGGCAGAGCTTTTCTATCCGCCTTTTCTTCACTTAATGCTAAGCTTAATAAAAGATTGCTAGAATCCTGAGCCGCGCCACTTGCCGCATCTGCAATAAGCTTTTCAACACGCTCGTTTTCTTCTGCCCTAAGCATTGCTTTTCTGCTAGAATACACCGCGCGCCGATGCCTGTTCATCACATCATCATACTGAACAACATTTTTACGCGCATCATAACTCATTCCTTCAACCAGTTTTTGAGCTCGCTCAATTGCACGAGAGATTGACCTGCGCTCAATCGGTTCTTCAGAATCTGCCCCCAATCGCACCATCAAACCAGCCAGAGTTTCACCACCAAACACACGCATCAATTCATCTTCTGCAGAAATATAGAACTGAGAAGTTCCCGGGTCTCCCTGGCGCCCAGAACGGCCTCTTAGCTGATTATCAATTCTACGAGATTCATGCCTTTCAGAACCCAGAACAAACAAACCGCCCAGTTCTTTAACCTCGTCGGTTAAAACAATATCTGTTCCGCGCCCTGCAATGTTCGTAGCCAAAGTTACCGCCCCTTTTTGGCCCGCCTTTGCAACAACCAGAGCCTCGCCCTCGTTATTCTTCGCATTTAAAACATTGTGCTTAACTCCAGCAGAACTTAACAAGCCGCTCAAAAGTTCATTTTTTTCGATAGAAACCGTTCCCAGCAGAACCGGCTGCCCTGCTAAGCTTAATTCTTTAACCTTTTCTACAATCGCCGTAAGCTTAGCTTTTTCGGTTGCATAAATTCTATCGTTTAGATCTTTTCGCATCAATTTTCTGTTTGGCGGAACCTCAATCACCGCCATATCATAAACCTGCTGGAACTCTTCTTGCTCCGTTTTGGCCGTTCCCGTCATTCCAGCCAGCTTTTCATAAAGCCTAAAATAATTTTGGAATGAAATTGTTGCAAGCGTTACGCTTTCTTCTTGAACTCTTACCGCCTCTTTTGCCTCTAAAGCCTGATGCAAGCCTTCGCTATATCTTCTTCCTGGCAACAAACGCCCTGTAAAGCTATCCACAATAATCACTTCGCCATCTTTTGCAACAACATAATCTTTATCGCGCTTAAACAAAGTTTGTGCCCGCAGAGCTTGCTCTAAATGGTAAATGTGATGCACATTTTTTGGATCATACAGATTCTCAATTCCCAAGAGCTTCTCTACTTTCGCGATTCCTGCATCTGTTAAGTTTACGGCTTTTCTTTTTTCTTCCAGAACATAATCTTCTGGCTCAAAGTGTGTTGCAATTTCTGCAAACAATCTATAGCCGGCTCCGCTTTCACTAGCTGCCGCAGAAATTATCAACGGAGTTCGCGCCTCATCTACCAAAATTGAATCTACCTCATCAACAATCGCAAAATTAAGATCTCTTTGCCTAAGTTGCTGTGCAGATTCAACCATATTATCCCTAAGATAATCAAAGCCGAACTCATTATTTGTTCCGTAAGTTATGTCTGCCTCATATGCTTCTCTTCTTGTTGCTGGCCTTAAGTTCCAAAAACGCTCATCAATATGTTCTTTATTTTCGAACTTAGAGTCATAAACAAAAGATTGATCTGGAATTATCACCCCCACGCTCATCCCCAGCGCATCATAAATCTGCGCCATCCATCCGGCATCACGCTGCGCCAGATAATCGTTCACCGTAACCACATGCACTCCTTTTGCGCTTAAAGCATTTAGATAAACTGGCAAAGTTTCCATCAAAGTTTTACCCTCACCAGTTTTCATCTCGGCCACATTCCCTTCATGCAAAACCATTCCACCAATCAGCTGTACATCAAAATGCCTTTGCCCAAGTTTTCTTCTGGAACTCTCCCGCACCAGCGCAAAAGCTTCTGGCAACAACTTATCCAAATCCTCATTCTGCGCCCTTTCCCTAAGCTTAAGCGATTCCTCTTTCAGCTTTTTATCACTAAGATCTTTATAGTTCGGCTCCAACTTATTAATTTGCGCCGCAACCTTGCGCATTCGCCTTAAAGCCTGATCTTGCGGATCGCCCAACGTTTTTTTAGCAACCCTTCTGATTGATTTTTTAGAAGATTTTAAATCGCCATCCAGCTTAGATTTGCCCAATTGCTTTCTAGGCTTTTTTGGTAACTTTTTTAGAGCTTTTGCCCCTTCAGATTTATCAGACTTTCCAGCCTTCAAGTTTATTTTAGAAACTTTCAAAACTACTCTCCTCTTATGTTTTTCTAAAAAGATATTTTAGATCGATTAAGCTTAATTCTAACAGAAACACTGCTCAATGTCTGCTAATTTTACTCTCTTTTTCAAGAATATTGTAGAATAAAAACTATGCATCCAGATTTTAAACACGATCCCAGCTGTATTTTTTGCAAGATTATCGCCAAAGATATTCCCTGCCACAAAATCTACGAAGATGATTTAAGCTTAGCATTTTTAGATCTTAACCCCACCAACCCTGGCCACACTCTGCTTATCCCAAAAACTCATCAAGATCATCTCTGGGATCTAGATTCTAAAAACTATCATTATTTGTTCGAGATAGCCAAAAAAATCCGTCAGGCTCTAAGCTTAACTTACGCACCGCCCAGAGTTGGCCTCATCGTCGAAGGTTTTGGAGTTCCGCACGCCCACATTCACATTACTCCTCTTTACCAAAGTGAAGATCTTAAAAAGCCGCAACCTCCAGCAGATTCAAAAAGTCTAGAAGAACAAGTCAAAAAAATTAAGCTAAACCTAAATTAAGCATCGTGAACGCTTTAAGCTTAATTCAAAGTTACCCCATCATCTCCGAACAAATCGAGCCAGATGAACTCCTTGTAATTTTGCAAGAATTAGAAAAAACGCTAAGCTTAAACATTCGCGGAGATGTTCTCGAACTCGGCTGCTTTGCCGGCACAACCAGCCTCTTTTTGCAAAGATTAATTTTAGAACTCACCCCAAAAAAGCGGCTCTACCTTTACGATTCATTTGCAGGCTTACCAAAAAAAGAACTAGAAGATCAATCTGCCGCCGGGCAAGATTTTATCCAAGGCGAACTCATCGCTACAAAATCTCAGCTTAAGCTTAACTTTAAAAAATCTAGCTTAAGTTTAAAAAATGTCAAAGTTAAAAAAGCTTGGTTTTCAGATTTAAAACAAAAAGATCTCCCAAAAAATATCTGCTTTGCCTTTTTGGATGGAGATTTTTATAGCTCAATTCAAGATTCTCTAAACTTAATTAAAGATAAAACCTCGAGTGGAGCGGTAATTATTGTGGATGATTACGACAACCCCGCGCTACCTGGAGCCAAAAAAGCCACAGATGAATTCCTTAAGCTTAATAAGAACTTCAAACTAACCAAAATCACCCACTCTCTCGCCATCCTCCAAAAAATCTAAACAGAGCCCCAAGCTTAAACGCCAGTCCAAAACCTTAATCGTTCGGCGCCCGACCATCCGCCCCCACCCCTATTTGTCATCCCCGCACCTTTCTCTGTCATCCCCGTCCCCACCTCCGTCATCCTCGCGGCTTGCCCTGTGTAGCCTACATGGCGAAGCGGGGAGGCGGGAATCTTAGATATAAATTAAGCTTAATCTCCAGACACTGGCATCCGCACACCTTTCTCCGTCATCCCCAGCCATGGCATGTCGCCATGACATGCCATGGCTGAGGATCCGGTCAAAAAAGAAGAATCCTTATTTATAGGATCCCAGATCAAGTCCGGGATGACAGATACAGGAACTAAGCTTAATTACCATCAACCTTTACCTCTCGGAGCCTTCTAGTATTGTTCAACGAGCTCGCCCGAGGATGGAGCGAGCTAGTAAGGTTCAGACCGTTTTCTAATCTTAAGCGTAGCTTCCGCAGGGCAATTCCCCTCCCTTGAGGGAGGGGTTAGGGGAAGGGTGAGAAAGAGTAAAGAGAAAAACCTCAGAAAATAGAGCCTAAGCTTAAAAAAGCCCCCTCCAGCCTTTCAAGCCACCCCGCAATGAATGCGGGGCAGGCTCCCCCCCAAAAAAAAAGGGGGGGAGGAATAAATCAGACTAAGCTTAAACTTAACCTCTTTTCAGAATCTTCCTAAGCTTAGCCAAAGTCTTCTTGTCCATCTTTTTTAAAGTATGGTGCTGAATTTTATATTTACGAACCTGGCGCAAGAGCTTGGCCTCCGCTTTTTCTATAGCCTGCTCTGCAGATTTAGAACTCACCCCTGAAATCAATATCTTTTCTGGCAAATTAAGCTTAGCCTCAAAATGGAACTTCTCCCCTTTTTTGCTATTATCTGCCTCATCAAGAATAAGTTCTAACTTAGCACTTTTTTTAGCATGAGCCGGAACCACCTCCGCAAGCTTAGCTACTTTTTTATCGATTAATTCCTGCACACTTTTGGGTAGTTTTTGACCCTTCTTTAAATGCCTGACAGATAACGTAAATTCCATAAAACTCCCTTCATTTACACACCCTAAATTATACCACCCCTCGCTTACCACAAAACCCCAAGGCCTAGGAGACAGAGGCGAGCAAGTAAGCTAAAACTTAAATCAGCTCTCTGCCGCCCAAATAAGGCCTCAAAACTTCTGGAACAACCACATCCCCATTCTCAGTCTGATAATTCTCCAAAATTGCCGGAGGAATCCTGCTCATCACAATTCCAGTCGCATCATTCGTGTGCATCAACTCCAAATCCCCATTCTTTCTACGAACTCGCATATTCAACCTTCTGGCCTGAAAATCATTCATCAAATCTGCACTAGAAGTTTCCCTAAACTTATCCTGCCCCGGAAACCATGTTTCAAGATCTACACCCTTAGCATTTGGAGTTCCAATATCAGCTGTACACTTTTCCAAAAAATGATAATACAGGCCCAGTTCCTCAAGAAGCTCTTGCTGAATCGCAATCAAAAAAAGATGCTCGTCTTTGCTTTCTTCTTTAGTTGTAAAAGATTCCATCTCTAACTTATCAAACTGATGCATACGCAAAATGCCTTCCATGTCTTTACCGTAAGTTCCGGCCTCTTTTCTAAAAGATGTTGCATAACCCAGATATCTTATCGGGAGTTCATCTTCCTGCAAAATCTCATCCATATACATTGGGCAAATACTGTGTTCAGCACTCGCATTAAGCCAGAGTTCCTCACCCTCAAGCTGATAAGTCTGCTCTTCTTTACTCAACCTCGCCGTGCCCTTAAACGGCTCTGTTTTAACCATCATCGGCGGAATAACCGGAACAAAAGATTTATGCGAAACATTAAGCTTAGCTTTTTTGGCCACTCTCTCTAGCCAACTCTCATCAGTCAATCTGTCGGAAACAAAATTGACTAATGCAAATTGGAGCTTGAACATCTCTCCCTTCACATAAGCAAACCTGGAACCAGCCACTTTCGCCGCCCGTTCTTTATCAATCCAACCCTTAGCCCGAGCAATTTCCCAGTGATTTTTAGGCTCAAAACTAAATTCTGGTTTTTGGCCAAATTCCGCAACAACCACATTTTCTTCTTCGCTTGCCCCAACCGGAACTTCTGGCTCCGGAATATTCGGCAAACTATACATTAAGCTTAGCCACTCTTCTTCTAGCGGATTAAGCTCAGTTTCTGTGGCCGCAATCTCATCTTTCAACTTCTTCCCTGCTTCAATCTGTTCGTTAGAAGGCTTCCCACCTCCACTTTTTTGCATCTTTTCAGAATTCTCATTCCGCTTCTGCCGTAAATCATCTAACTTTTGCCTTAAAGATAGAACTTGCCCATCAACAACCAAAAGCCGATCAACATCAACCTGTAAATTCTTATTCTTTGCAGCCGTTTTAACAACTTCCGGATTCTCACGAACCAACTTAATATCCAACATATCTAACCCCAATTATACCACCGAACTAGATCCAAATCACATCAACCCCAAACTCGTTTCGGTGCCCGACCATCCGCCCCAAAAAAGCGAACACTAAGCTTCTTTGTTTAGAAACGGATTCGAGGGCAGAAGTTTTTTGTTTCTTTTTTTCAAAAAAAGAAAAATAGTAAAAGGACATTTATTTGATTGAGCCCCTAGCCAAGTCTAAGATGACAAAAAGCATCCACAACAAAAGAAAAGAAAAGAAATAAAGAAAGTAAGATATTTCGGCTAAGCTTAATCCACTTTTTTAGAACCCAAAAACTTCCCAATTCCATCATACTTTTCTTGAGCCCGCCACGCAAAATACCACAAAGTTGCAATTCCACCATTCCAAAGAACCGCCAGAATCCCAATCATCAAAATAACTAATCGCACCGTAGAACCTTCTACTAAGCCAGAGAAACCATAACTATAATTAACCGCCAGAACACTCACCAAGCTCGAAAAGGCCAAAAGTATCATCTTTAAAATTAACCCCTCCTTCTTGCGCATCCACAATAAAGCCAGAGCCACAGCAGAACCAACCGCAATCAGAACTTGCCCAAAAGCCACAACACCTCTCATTACGCTAGCACTTTCTACGCTATCGACTACAACAGCAGTGCTAAACACAAAATTGATCACACCAACAACCAAACCAATAATCATAAAAGATGTCACAATACTACTTAAAATTAACATCACCAATAAAAATGGAGCATACAAAGATTTCTTTTCTTCTGGCATATATAAAAACTTAAGCTTAATATTTAAACAAAATTATACCACCAATTCTTGTCATCTTAGCACAGGCTAGAGTTCGCACCACGCACACACAAATAAAACCTAACTCCCCCAGCTTAACTTCAACCTCTCGCCCACATACTTACAATACTCGCAAGCACCGCCAAACTTTGGCATCTCATCACTTTCCATACACTTTTTAAGCTTAACAAGAGTTGGCCCCACCCACTCATCATTACCACTGTAACTTATCAATTTTGTATTAAACTTAACTTCATTAAAGAACCCTTCCGCGCTGCTATCTCCATTTGCATACACAAAATAACCAGTGTCACTAACCTTAAATCCAATTTGCCTCAGCAACCACTGATAACATTCCATCTGCCTTTTATAGCCAATCTGCCAATCAGCATCAAGTGTTACCTCTCCTTTTTTAGAGGTAGATTTATAATCAACCACAATTAACTCCCCTGCCCCATTAACCCAGATATCATCCACCGCTCCAAAAATAATTAAGTTTAGTGCCTCATCATAATATTGAATCCCCGTAAAATTCTCGCGCCAAACTTCAATATCTTCATGCTCAAACGGAATTACTCCACTAAGCTTATTTTCAATCATAATCGGATGCGGTTTTTTTTCTAAGCGATAGACATCGAACTCACGTTTTAAGAGCTCATCAATTGCCGAATTAATATTAAACGGAAAGCCAGGCGGACGTTTAATTCCTTTTCTAACCTCCAACCAAAAACATCGCTCACAATTCAAAAAAAGATCGATTTTAGAACGCGAGATTCTAAATGGATCCGGATTACTCAGATCAAAAACCCCCCGATACCCCAACTTCTTCACCTCACTCATATATAATTAAGTTTAGCATTATAGTTACAGTTAACAACTAAAGTATAGAATTTATGAAATACAATATTCCGGGAACCAAAGATTTTTCCATAGATACAATAATATTAGACTTAAATGGAACACTATCAGTTGGAGGCGTTATAGTGGAAGGCGTAAAAGAACGTCTCGCTAAGCTTAAGTCCGCAGGGTTCAGGCTAATATTATTTACAGGTGACACAAGAGGTGATGCGGATACTATAGCCAAAGATCTAAACATAGAATGGCGACTGGCGAAGACTGCCGCCGATAAAAAAAGCCTAGCCCAAAACCTTAATCCTGAGAAATGTGCCGCAATAGGCAACGGCCTAATCGATTTAGAATTAGTAAAAGTAGTTAAGCTTAGTGTAGTCACATTACAAGCAGAAGGCGTGCACACAAAAACTCTACTTAATTCCGATATAGTCGTACCAAGCATAAAAAGATGCACTGGATCTTTTTATTGACAGTTCAAGGTTAACCGCCACCCTCAGAAAATAAATATCTAACTTAACGCTCCAAAATAACTAAACTCTCAATATGCGGAGTTTTCGGAAAGAAGTTGTAACCTCTAGCAAGCTTAATTTTATAACCAGCATCAATAATCTCTTTTAAATCTCGAGCTTGCGTAACAGGGTTACAGCTTAAATAGATCAACTGCCCAGGCTTAACCTCCGCAATCTTTTGAACAACTTTCTTGTGCAACCCAGCCCGAGGCGGATCCACAATCAAAACAGAATCTTGCACAATTTTTTCTAAAGAATCCTCGGCAGAAAGATTCCAGATTCTTGCACTGCCGCCAAAATTAAGCTTAGCAATATTTTGTTTCGCCATTTTAGAACTATGCCCATCAAGTTCCACAATCTCTAAATTATTTTCACCAGCTACAGAAATCCCAATACTGCCAACACCTCCGTAAAAATCCACAACATTAAGCTTAGTGGCTAAGAACTTTTTGATATCTTTTAACGCCTCTTCAAAAACAGGAATATTTAATTGAAAAAAAGAATTAACATCATACCAAATCTCATTTTCAAGAATTTGATCACTAAGCTTAATATCACCAAGAGCCCACAGTTCTTTAGTAATAACAGAGGCCGGAGATTTAGGATTAGAATAATAACAAACCAAACCTTTTAGATTTTCTGGAACCTCGAATTCCTTAAAATCTTCTTTCTTAACAAAAAGGGCCGCCACGCACTCCCCTTTTCGGTTAGATCTAAAAATTACAGATTTCAAATCTCCTGCAAAAATCCCGAGAGAATTAAGCTTAGTAACCAGATCTTCTCCTGCTTTATTAATTGCATCAGAAGCCAGAACCGAACCCTTAAGCTTAATCTTTTGCCCAGAACCACGCTTATGCAAAGCCAAGTGAATTCCGCCCTCATCGCCCCAAAAGTTATACTCCATCTTGTTTCGATAACCATATTCTTCATCTCCAGAATAGAAGTCGATCTCACTTAAATCAATGCCAGCCTCGTGCCGAAAAGTCTGTTTGAGCAAATTAAGTTTAACCTCATTTTCAAAACCAGAATCTAGAATTTGCCACGGACTTGTACTTAAATATTCATACTCATTTTGTGGCTCAACTCTTTTTAGAGATTTAAGCTTAATGCTTTCAGCCAGACCTTCCAAAACCCCTCTTCTAGATTTTGTAACCAGCACATCAACTTTTTCGCCAGGCAAAGCTCCCCACACAAAAACCGGCTTCTCACCAGATTCTTTGCTAGAATAACCCAGCGCCTGCCCACCATTCACAAACTTTTCTAAAGCCAGATCTTCAATCACATAAGGCTCAAACTTCTTATTCCTACGTTTTCCCATATCCCTGTTATTATACCACCCAATCAAAAGACACAACGGACATCTTAAACTAAACCCCCTTTCGTAAAGATAACGACGCTCTGGGGCTTTTCAGTTAAGCTTGGTGGCGAGATATTGTTCTTTCCAAGATCGTCCAACAAGTTCGCCCGAGGATGGAGCGAGCTAGTAAGGTCTAGATTCTATATTAAGCTTAAGCGTAGCTTCCGCAGTGCAAAAGTTTTTGTTTCTTTTTTGAAAAAAGAAGGATAAAAGATGATTTCTCTATTGATTGGATCCCGGCCAGAGTTTATGCTGAATTAATTTCAGTGCCGGGATAACAGAAAGGTGCCCATGCTGAAACCCATAGAGATCTCTCGGCAGGCTCGAGATGACAATTCTTAGGCTAAACTTAAGTTCCCATCACGTCACCCCCACTCCTTTCTAAATCATCCCAGCGCAGGCCGGGACCCATGCTACGCAAGAGGAAAAGAAAGCTAAGCTTAACAAACTCTAGAAAGCCCCCTCCGGCCTTTCAGGCCACCCCGCAATGAATGCGGGGCAGGCTCTCCCCCAAAGGGAGGAATAGGAAGGCCAGGCTTAATCCCCGCCACCGTCATCCCCAGCCATGGCATGTCGCCATGACATGCTCGACTGGGGATCCAGTCAAAAGAATACACAAACAAGAGCAGAACTTATTCCAGCTCGTCTGGAATATCCCCTACTTTTTATAGAAAACGAGGAGATAGCCCACCACCGTCATCCCCGCGCAGGCGGGAATCTAAAAATAAGATCCTCCTACAAGCAAAATTAAACTTAAAAAACTTAAGCTTAAATATCATTATCGAACAACCTAAACCCTCACGTCATCCCCAACTTGATTGGGGATCTAAAAATAAAACCCCACTGCAAGCAAGTTTGAGCTTAAATATCATTATCGAACAACCAGCTTTTTATTTTTGCAATTTTTTATTTTTGTAAAGAGTTTCAGATAATCTATACCCAAAACCAGAGAGACTTATGTGAAGTGAGAGATTTTTTTATAACCAAAGTCGGTAAAAATCAAAGAATAATGCGGCCTCAAACTTTTGAATCCTTGCGAGCTATACCTCCTAAAAAAAGAGTAGTTCAATTCAAAATCAGCCTCACCAAGTTAGATTTTACAAACCAACAGAAGTTACCATGTACTAAGGCTATTTTAAAGTGGTGGCCTTCAGTTCCACCGCCGATTGTTCGGTAGCAATATTTAAACTACCAAAAAGAACCATTTTGTTAATGTGCAAAAAATCTTATAAGATTTTTTCGGGAGATCCGAGCCGCCAATACTGGCCGACTCGAACCGCCACGATATCTTGCCTAATTTCGGCAAGCTTAAGCAAACTAGAATCTAACGTGATTCTACCCTGCTTTACATCTGGTACCAGCTCTTTTTTTCCCATCCGAAATCTAACATTAAGATCTGCAATACGTTCATCCAGGATATCTCCCTTTAAACGCGATTCCACATCTTGCTGCCATACACTCATAGGGTAAGCATGCAGATAGGTACCAAAGCCTTGTGTAATTATCATCCCTTCCGCAAACTCATCCCTTACCTCTTGAGGCAAAGTTAAACGATTTTTATCGTCAAGTTTTCGAGAGAAGTAATCCACTTTGGCCATTTTTTTGAAGTTTTAAGCTTCGTGGGAATTTTTGTTTTTTGATAAACCAACACCGGCTATTTAGCCAGAACTGTGGCTTACCCACATCTACCCACTAATCCTAGTCTACTACCCACACTTACCCACATTCAAGTAGTTAGAGTTAAAAACGCTAAGCTTAAGCTAAATCTAAGAGCCAGAAACAGCGGTCAGCAAAACCACCTGTGCATAACTTCTCCACACCCTGTGTAAAAGTTATACCGTAATACTCCAAGGATTTGCGTCCAATGTTGAATCTACGCCTGGTTCCGGCCAGCCAAATTCAGAAGCAACCGCTATAAACCCCGCGTGAACTTTAGCAGTTTGATCATACAAACCATCCTCCAAGCCTTTAATATCCCCCCTATCTTGCAGGCTCTGTAACATTTGAAATGCTGCAATATTATCTCCTCCGAGTGTTAAGTCTAACTGAGTAAACCTCTCCAATAGTAACGGATCTTGCGCATTAGCAGACAGTATAGCCTCTAATCCATCAAGTACACCAGAGAAGGCTCCCTCAAGTGGCTCTCCCCTAAAAGTGTGAGCAAGAAAAACTAACGCTACGTAATGGTTATGTGCGGACTTACCTAAATCTCTAACCACTTTATACTTCACTTCCTCAAACTTAAGTGGAGCTTCTCTCAATAGGGGCCCCGTAGATAAGAATCTGCGTAAACGCCCATTCGCGCCTTCTCCAAACGAAGGACTATCCTTAAGGATCCCCTCGGTTATTCTCTTAGATTGTTCTTCAGCAGTAAATTTAGCAGGATGGCTCTCGTCGCCCTGAGTATAGCTATTTTCACCATCCATCCACTCACGCCAAAGCTTAATATCTCTTTCAGTAAATCTCTCCATAATATATGGAGGGATTATAGCACACTCACCACTGTTAATCTACTTCAATCTCTCAACTTCTTTCGCACTCGCAACTGGCTTAGTTCTAGGCCCAGGGTTCTGAATTCTAGCAAGAACCGCCCCAAACCACTTTGCGCTCGGGCGCACCCTTCTTTGCATCGTTTCCCTCTCTACAGAAATTAGCCCAAACTTTGGCCAAAAACCTTCTGCCCATTCAAAATTATCCAAAAGCGACCAATGAATGTAACCAAACAGAGCTACTCCCTTCTTCTTAAGCTTAATCATCGCCTTTAAACTCTCACCAATCCACCATTTTCGATATTTATCACCAGAATCTGCCACCCCATTTTCTGTAATCATCACCGGGAGCTTGTATCTGCACCACATTTCATGAACCGCGTTTTCTAACCTTGCCGGCTGCATCTCCCAACCCAGATCAGATCTATTTTTATCAAGATTATCAGCATTTAGCCCCAGCCCAAAATGCCTTTGAGCAAAATAATAATTCACTCCAATAAAATCCAGATATTTTTTAGTTCTATCAACAAAAAAGAAGTTGTCCAAAAAGCGCAAGAACCTTACATTAAGCTTAGTTAAAAACTTTTCATCACCACAGTAAAAATCAACCACATTGTGTGCAATTCCAATTTTACAATCTTGCCTAAACTTAATTAGAACTTTTGCCGCCCGCTTGTGTGCGCCAATCAAATTCAATACAACTCTTGCACATTTTAAAAAACTATTCTCCCCCGGAGGAAACTTAGCATCTCTATAACTAAGATAGGCATAAACCATTGGCTCATTCAAAATTGTTACATATTTAAAATCTTGCCCCAAAACCTTAGCCACAACCTCCACATACTGTTCAAAATATTTAAGATTAGATCTTTTTGCAAAGCCACCTTTTTCGCTAAACCACTTTGGCAAGCTCCAGTGCCATAAAGTTACAACCGGAACTATCCCCTGCTTTTTAAGTTCATTAAAATACGTTTTATAAAACTGGAGCCCAGATTTGCTAAACTCCCCTTCTTTTGGCTCAACTCTACTCCATTCAATACTGAATCTGAGCGTATTTAAGTTTAAAGATTTTAGAAGCTCAAAATCTTTTTTAAAGTATTTTTTGTGTTCAACTGCTCTTCCAGAAACATAATTTTTAGGATCTTCTGCCTGTTTTTTGATTCGATTCCAATTCGGCAAATAACCAAATTTATTGCACGCAGATTTAGCCAAGTAAGAGGCATTAGAAAGCTCCCATTCCGTCCAGTTATTATCTTGCCCACCTTCAACCTGGTGGGCAGAGATTCCAGCTCCCCACAAAAAATCTTCTTCAAAAACACTCTTCTTCATAAAATTTAAACCTAGAATATAAGCTTAGAAAAACTATCTCTCAAGCATTATGAGAGATTAATCACTAAACTTAATTGTACCAAAAACTAGAACCAGGCCTTCTGCCTACTTTAACTTATCTTTAAAAAATTCCTGCACATCAATTTTGTACCACTCTTCAGGAATAGTTTCCTTAAACCAAATGCTCTTGCGATAATCATCCAACTCAGTGGCAATTACCCAAATTAGAGTTACCACAAAACTAACACAAAAAACGGAAAATAGCCCCGCCCAAGCTGAGCCATATCCAAAAAGCATCGCTGTTAAAATTAAGATTAGCGAAGGTGCCCCCACCAATATATGCATCATTATCGGAAGTTGTTCATCTCTGTGAATCAAAAAAGTTTCCAGATCTGATTTCACCACAGAACGCGAAATCGTTTTGTATTCTTCAAAAACAGAATTTACCGCTAAGCTCGCAAAAATTACATAAATAAAACCTACCAGTGGAATTATAATAAACAGAACCGGATTTTCGGCCTCTTTACTAAACTTAATCCCGTTGTCGCATAGAGCCAACTTCCATATCAAACTTACAATTCCCGCAGCAACCAAAGGCTTTAAAACAACCGGCAAATGCCGCCGAATGGCCGCCCAGCCCCTGTTCCAACTTACATAATTAACCTTCTCTGCATCCATAAGAATATGCCCTACAACTTAAGTTTAACAGATATTTAAGAACTGCTATAATTACGGCTAATGATTCACGAACTCAGAACTTACGAAATCCCGAACAATGCCAGAAGAGCTTTTCACGAACGCTTTGAAAAACATACTCTGCCTATTATGCAGCGTCACGGAATTAAAGTTCTAATCATTTGGGATGAAGAAATCGGCGATATGCAAAACTTTTGCTACATCATCGAATGGTTAAGTTTAACAGAGCGAGAAGAAAAATGGCCAAAGTTCAACACTGATCAAGAATGGGCTAAGATCAAAAAGAATCCGCAGCCAAGCACGGGGAATTAGTTAGAAGAACCCACAACAAATTCCTCCGCCCCACTAAATATTCACCGCGTTAGCTTAAGCTTAAGATAACTCTGAACCACGCATAACAATATCATCCTAGTAGTCTAAGAACTAGATATCCAACGGAATTCCAGTTTTTTCAGAAACCTTCCTGGCCCAAGCCAACAACTTATCATATTTGCTGTCTCTAGTATGATTCGCGACATCATGCTCCTCCATTCTATTGATAAAAGAATCAATCGTCCTGAGCAACTGCTCGTGACTTTCTTCAAGTCGATCCAGCCTCTCTTCCACCTTATTAAAACGCTCGTCCACCTGCTGCATAAAAGATTTAATAATATCAGTCAAATCAGAAATAGATGCATCAAGCTTTTCCATACGCGCATCAAATTTGTCCATACGGAGATCCAACTTATCCATACGGTTATCAAGCTTATCTTCCACCTTCTTCAGATCTTTTCTAGTCGCAACTTCATTCATAAACTTAAGTTTAGCACATAAATTGAGGAGCTATTACAGCTCCTCAACCCCAGCTCTAACCTGTTCCATCGTATCGCGATCGCGCACAGTTACAGTTCCATCTTCTAGAGTTTGAAAGTCGATCACAACACATTTTGGAACTCCAATTTCATCTGCTCGACGATAACGCTTACCAATATTGCCGTTATCATCATACTCACACATCTCTTTTTTAGATAAAGATTCAAAAACCTCTTTAGCTTTTTCTACCAACTCTGGTTTGTTTCTAAGCAGAGGCGAAATCACCATTTTGATTGGCGCCAATTCTGGCTTAAGCTTAAGAACAACTCTTTTTTCTCCATCAACTTCTTCCTCGTGATACGCATCAGAAACAAATGCCAAAAACATTCGCCCCAAACCAACCGAAGTTTCAATAATCCACGGAATATATTTTTCACCGTCCCGCGGATCGGTATAAGTTAGATCTGTTCCCGAAAACTTCATATGCTGCGTTAAATCATAATCTGTTCTGTCATGCAGACCTTCAATCTCATCAAAGCCCCAAGTTGGAAAATCATATTCAATATCCCAAGCATCGGCAGCATAAAAAACTAGATTCTCATGCTGCCTCCATCTCAAATTCTCTTCTTTAATTCCTAAGCTTAAATACCAATCCCAGCGTTCTTTTTTAATTCGCTCATAATTTTCTTTATTCTGATTTGGTGGAATAAAATATTGCGTATCAGCTTGTTCTAACTCACGAGTTCTAAACAAAAAGTTACGTGGCGAAATCTCGTTTCTAAATGCCTTACCAATTTGCGCAACTCCAAACGGAACCTTAAGCCTAGTTGTATCCAAAATGTTCTTATAATTTAGATAAATACCCTGGCAAGCCTCACCCGGCAAATAAACCGGACGTTTCCCCTCATCCGTAAAATCACCCAAATTAGATTTAACCAACAAGTTAAAAGCCTTAACTTCAGAAAAATCTTTTTTGCCACAATTCGGACACTTAATTTTATCCCGATTCTCATCAAAAAGTTTGTTTAACTCTGCTTCACTCATTTTTTCATCAGCTGTAACGCCAATTTTTTCAAGTTCTTTATCAACCCGAATTCGGTGATTACAGTTTTTGCATTCCGCTAAAGGGTCAGAAAAGCCAGAGGTATGCCCGCTCGCTTCCCAAACTTTAGGATTCTTGAACATTGCCGAATCAAGCCCAACATAGTTAGGCTTAAGCTGAACATTTGCTCGCCACCAGGCTTTTTTAAGATTATTCAAAAGCTCCACACCATATGGCCCAAAATCATAAAGACCCGCTTCACCACCATAAATCTCCGAACCCGGATACACAAAGCCCCGCCTCTTACACAAAGCCACAATATCTTCCATCGAATACTTTTTATATTCAGCCATAAAAAACTTTAGACCTTTCATCTCGAGCCTGTCGAGAGATCTATTTCCTTAAACTTAATTATACCACCTAAGTAGCTTAAAGATTACCGTCATCCTAAGCGCACGCGAAGGCCTGTCCTGCACTTGTTGCGGGGATCCAGTCAAAAAGTGTTTGCCTAAACTTAAGCTGCAAGAACTCTTTGCGCAACCTTTCTACTCACCGAAAGTGGAGCCCTGGCAGATAGCGTTGCCGCCCGTGCTGCAGCTTTATGGTTTCTTCTGGCGGCTTTTCTCTTCTCGTCAGTCATCTTTGTATCAACAAACACTACTTTGCTTGGATCTTCCGAAATCCTTGCTAAACTCCTTGCTTCTCTAGCTAGATTCACTGCCCAATCAAGATCTCTGGCATTACCAGATGCGGCCAGCACCAAGGCCAATCTACCGCTGAATATGCTCTTGTATTGATCCTCAAAACCTGCCCCAGTAATTCTTCTGTATTCCTCAGATATCATTCCCTGTACAGGCGAAAAAGATCTCCATGCAGCGCGAGCAAGCATAGCAGCTCCGCCAAATTCTCGCCCTGAAGCCTCCACTAGTGCCAATCTTGCCAAACTAGCTCCCATCTCTCGCTGATAGTTACCCACAGAGTCTTTAGGCTCAATCTGCCCTGCCGCATTAATTAACTGGCTATGCCTAAACATGTCCTCGGTCAGATTCTCACCCCCAAACACACGATAGTCATCGGCCAGCAACTGAACAGAATCAACCAATTCTTGAGCACCACTCTCATCGCCTTGACCTAAAGCTTGCCAACCACTGTTCCTTAGCTCTATAGCCTGGCGAACATAATCTGGCATCTCCTTATAATACTGACTCTCAAAAGCCCTAACTTGTTCTAAATCAAAACTTGCCATACTTAAAAATCTCTAAACTCAAATCTTTAAGAATTATTATACCACTCTTAAGCTTAACTAAGCAACTCTTTGCTCGCAGCCTCAAGCTCCCGGTAGACTTTTTTGCTCAAGATATCAACACCCTTAAGCTTAGCCAACTGAGCAGGATTCTTCCCTTCTTGCATTAACCTCAAAACCTTAATCACATCAGAGCTCACCACCCCGCCATCTTTTACAACCAACCTCGCACTCCCGCCCACAAAGCCATAACTCTGATTCTCAAAAAGTTTTTTGAGCTCTGCATCTTTTTGCAACTCTAACCCATTACCGGTTAAGCTTAGAACCTGCACCAACCACCACAACTTAATTAGGCTTAAATCAATATCCGGCCGATTCAAAGAATCTAACAGAACCTTTAAGCTTAAGTAATAGCCATCATCATCAGTTTCTTCTGGAGTAATTTTTTTAAGATATTTCATACAATCATATGCAAACAACATCCGCTCTAAATTAGCAGCAATATCCCCATAGTGCTCAATCAGCCTACTTTGTACCACCACTTTTAAATCAGATTTTGTATCAAGATAAGTAATTTGCGAGATGCTAAATAGCTCAATTCCTCCAGCTAATTTAGATTTCACCCTTCGAACTCCCTTAACCATTGCAGAAAACTGCCCTTTCGGACCCAAAAAGTTAACAATTCTATCAACTTCATTAAAATTAGTTCTAGAAAGCACAATCGCCGGAGTCGTCACTTGCTTATACATATCTCCCCTGATTTTACCATTTATACAAGCTCTGCGAAGCAGATTCTACTGAACGTTCAAAAACTTTAAGCCACCCGTTTAAAGATCCTGCTAGCTCACAATAAACTGATGATAGTATTGGTAATTAAGACTGTAGATACAGCAGTTAAGGTGCTGGCGGTTGTTTTTGAACTTGATTCTTTTTTGCTAACTTTTTTCTTATCAAGAAGAAAAAAGTGGAATTTACCTTAGTAGGCAGAACTTAACAACCCCTCACCTAACCTCTCCCTAGGGAGAGGAATAAATATAATTTACAATAGCTCTTCTACAGCCTCAAAACCAAGTTCCGAAGGCTTAATAATGTTCAGAATTCCAGCAGATTGAACAAAATTTTTGTTCAATCTTTTTAAAGCTCCACTTTCAATCTCACCTATCAACACTAAGCTTAAGTTAAAAAAGCTAGCAGCCAGACCATAAAAAACTCCCAGCCCATCCATCTCACCATTAAGCTTATATTCTAAAATCAGAACATCTGGCTTAAAGCTCTTGGCTGTTAAAAATAGATCTTCCCCACTCATCGCTCCATCAACTTTGTAGCCTCTACTTTCAAAATAATCCAACCAAGCATCTAAGCTTAATACGTCGCTAAAGCCAAACAGAATTCTTTTAGCCGCCATAAACCTCAAACAAACTTATCTGCCTGCTTAAAGGAAGGCTAAAATTAAAACTAATTCCATCTCTTCTTTGCGAGATATTCAAACTCCCACCCATAAACTTTAACAACCTATAGCTCGCCACCAGGCTAAAATTAACTCCAGTTGGTTTTTCAGATCTCTTCAACGCCGAACGCAGCAAACTTGCCTTTTGCCTTGAACCCTTCGCACAAACGCTAACTTTTGCCATCTCTGCCCTAGAACTAAGCTTAACGCTAATTATTTCTTCGCTCGCCGATGAACGTAGAGCCTGTTCTAAAATATGATAAACCACCAAATCTAAACATTCCATATTTGCACTCACCACCAAATTCTTGCTCGGCTTAAAATCAAAAATCTGAGCCTGCACCCTACAAAGCGGAACAAGCCTTTCTATCGCTTCTTCAATTCTTACCCCAAAATGAATCGGCACGTTTTCTAAAGCTAAATTACAATTATCAACATCACGACTTTTTAGCAAGATATCAATCATCTTAACCAAGTTTATAGAACTAAACTCTATCGCCTGCAAATATTCTAGAACTCGCACCTTGTTATCGCTAAGCTTAACAGCAGCCACCTTTGCATTTGCCGCAATTCCCAAAAGTGGAGCTTGCAACTCACTGACCAAATCAATATCCAGCCCATACAGCGATTCACCACTGTTACTTAAGTTTAAGAGCCCGTTCTCTGACGAACCACCAAATCTACCTTTCAGCAAAGCTCACTACCCTCCGCCTCTTTTATATAAACTTAAGTTTAGACTATTTCACAAACCCAAATCCAGCACCAATCCCACAACAAACCGATTACTCCCTCGCCCTTACGGGGAGAGGGTTGGGGTGAGGGTTCCTAAATCCCCTAACATTCAAATGTAAAAAACCGTTCTTAAGCTTAGCATCTAGTTCGGCCCTAACCCTGAACGCAACATAATTACAAAATCCAAAAGTCATCCCCTCTCCAACCGGGATACTCACCACGTCTTCCGTCATTCTCGCGGCTTGCCCTGCGTATCCTGTATGGCGAAATAGGAAGGCGGGAATCTTAGATCTAAAACAATCTAAACTCAACCTCTCTGGAAAATCAGAATTTATAACATTATTCCCAATTCTGTTATAGCAAGAGCTTTCCCAGCGAGATTCACCCTTAACCATTCCGATTCCCACCACTAACTCTGCCCCGCTACGCTCAATTGCAGATTTAAGCTTAGCAAAATCCTGCGCCGGCTTTTCAATCACAAAAATCCGCTCACCAAGAATAACCTCCAACTCACCCACAAACCGATTCGTCCGAAAAGTATAAAAGAAGATTTTAGACATTAGACGGAATAACTTCGTAACTCACACTAATCTCTTTCCCTTTTTTCTTAAGCTTAGCTACCTTGACTTCACCAATTTCAGAGACATCCTCAACGTGAGTTCCACCACAGCAAATATTGAAATCGCCCGGATAACAAGCCAAGTTTACATTTTGATAGGAGTCCAAAACTGGCTGTGGAATATATTCACTAAACTTACCAGCCTCCTCGCTTGGAACGATTCTACAGCCGACCTTTCCGCCAGATTTAATGTATTTATTGATCTCTTCTTCGATCTTAAGTCTAAGTTCTTCGTAGCTTTCGGGATCAACCTCTCCCTCATAGCGCACATAGCAAGCTCCAGGAAAATGCGAGCCCATTCCTGGTTTCCAACTCAAACCTGCCTGCTTCACACCATAATCAATCAAGTGACCGGCGCAGTGCAAACAAGAGTTGAGCTTACGCCGAACGCCATCAATCTCTGCCTTAACCCTAAAGCCTACTTCCGGGATATCTCCACTGAGACCACCTTGATGATAAACAATCCCTTCCGAATCTTTGCTAGCTCTTGTTAAGTTTAGTGAGCCACCCTCCCAAATAATTTTACCCAAATCAAAAGGCTGACCACCCCCACCAGGATAAAAAGCCGTTTGATTGAGTACAAGGACTAACCCCCCTTCATCAGTGTTCGCAATCTCCAAAACTTCCGCATCAAAATTAAGCTTAGTCCAATCTTCTAGATACAACTTTTTAGTTCCGTGAGAAATAGCAGACTCAGGTAGCTTTGACCTATCGACTTTTTTGGCTTTTTCTTCAAACTTAACCTCTGGATAAATCTTTTTAGTAGTTTCATCAATTTCCATTCTTAAGCTTGGAAAGATCACACCATCTCGCGCACTAACTCCCTCAAAAAACCAGAAGATACGCTCGCTATTTCCCCAAC
>CAYWUW010000001.1:0-30178 GCA_964461505.1 uncultured Candidatus Saccharibacteria bacterium | reverse complement strand
CGGCATACCGTATTCCAACATCTCCACAAAATCAATATCTAGCATCATCGCCTCATCATCGCCAGAATCCCTTAAGTTTTGCTGTTCTACAAACCTCTTCAGCTGATCTATCGGATCGTTCAGTTCACTAAAGCCATTGCCAAGTTCGCTCCCGGCAATTACAGGGTGAAAACGCTGAGTTACTCTAGAATCCTTCGGGTCAACCTTGGCAAGGGGGCTAATTTCTACCGGCTCATGCACCAACCAAAATGGGCCCGCAGATTTACGGCGAATCAACTTCCAAACATTATCCAGCGCCCTATTAACATTAACTTCACCATCAAGCTCAACTTTATTTTCTTTCAAAATAGCCTTAAGCTTAGCAAGATCAGGCTGAAAAACATCCACACCAAATTCATCGCGCATAATATCTGCATACTCAATTCGCGGCCAAGGCTGATCCAAATCTACATCAAAACCATTCACACTACTAAACTTAAGCGTCCCCCAAGTTTCTTTGGCAACATACTTAATCATCCGTTCGTAAAAATCCATCCCCTGTTCATAATCTTGATAAGCAGCATAACTTTCCATCGCAACATGTTCAGGCAAATGCTCGTCAGAATAATTCTCGTTTCTAAATCTTGGCCCAATATCAAAAACTTTTTCGTAGCCGCCACCAAGTAATCTTTTTAACGGGAGCTCATGCGAAATTCTAAGATAAAAATCCTGGCCTAAAGCATCCATATGCGTTACAAAAGGGTTAGCATCTGCTCCACCGGTTGTGTGCTCTAAAACCGGAACATTAATCTCAACAAAGCCTTCTTTAAGCAAGAACTGGCGCGTCGCCTCCCAAAACTTAGATCTCCGCACAAACCTATCGTGAACCTCTTGATTAACGTTAAGATCAATATATCTTCTACGCAAACGCTGTTCTTTATCGCTAAATTCCTCGTGAGCCAGAGGCATCGGCCTCAAGGCTTTTGTTAGAATTCTAAGCTTATTAAGCTTAACAGAAATCTCCCCTGTTTGAGTTCTAAAAACTTGACCAGTTGCTTCTACAAAATCTCCAGAATCTAGCAAGCCAACATCCCCAAAACCAAGTTCAGAATTTGCATAATCTGCGGCTTCCATTTCTGCAGAACTCAAAAACAGCTGCAAACTCCCAGATTCATCTTTAATTACGATAAACCCAATTTTTCCCATTTTACGGATATTTTTGATTCGCCCCACAACCGAGACTTCTTGCCCTTCTAGCTCAGAAAAATTATCTTTAATTTCAGAATTCTTATTCGTCCGATTAGTTTTTGCCGGATACGGATTAACGCCCAGCTCTCGCAGAGCTTCTAACTTCTTCAATCTCTCGTTTCTAAAATCTTGCAACGTCGCCATATTAACCCTAAATTATACCACCTGATTAAATCCTACGCTTACCACTGCACCCGTGCCCGAGGACTTTGAGGCGATTTAGTAAGCACTTCAAAAGGCTTCCACTGCACATCGTGGAGCTTCCGCAGGGCTTGATCTTTTGGCTACTTTTCCATCAAGGGAAAAGTATGCACAAAAAAAAGAAGCGCACTTTTATTAATTAGATCCTGAAACGAGTTCCGAGCACGCCCTCAGCTTGATTGGAGCGGGATTACAGAACGATGTCTGTACTAAAGCTAGGAGATCTTAATGACAGGTCTAGAGTTAAGCTTAAGTAATCTCCCTTAGTTTGTATTTTTTTCCGCCAATTTCAACATCGTCGCCAACCTTCTTGCCTAAAAGAGCTTGCCCCACCGGCGATTCATCGCTAATCTTTCCGCTCAAAGGGTCAGCCTCTACACTAGAGACAACCGTAAAAACCTTTTCGCTCTCGCCACTAAGCTTAACCGTTGCGCCAATTTCTACCTCAAAGCTACCAGAACCATCCACAATCTCATAATTCTTAAAGATACTCTCAATTTCTTCAATTTTAGATTCGTTAGCCCTCTGTTCATCACGCGCAGAATGATATTCAGAATTTTCTTTTAGATCTCCAAGTTCGCGCGCAGAGGCCACCCGCTCGATAATTTCTGGGCGCGCCTTTAAAGCATCCTCAAGTTCTAACTTAAGAGCTACAAACTTCTCTTTAGAAATCTTAACTACAGCCATATTAATTTAATTCCTCAACTATAAAGATAAACTCTACCACCAACCGCTCTATCTTGTAAACACTAGATTAGTGATTTTTAAAAGCTCAGATCACCAAAAACCACCAAATCTAGCGCTTAAGCTTAAACTTCGCTAAGCTTAATTAACTTAGATTCATCTTCACTCCTAAGCTTAACTTCAACCGAATCTTGTTCTAAAGTTTTAGGGCTTACTACCAGCCTAATTGGGCATCCAATCAAATCGGCATCGGCAAACTTCTCTCCAGCACGAGTCTCAAGCCTATCATCCCACAGCACTTCATCTCCTCGCTCGTTAAGCTTAAGGTAGAGCTCCTCAGATTTTTTATAAGCTTCGTCATCCCCAGATTTAGCAATCGTCACGAGATGATATTTAAACGGCGCCACAGCCTCTGGCCACACAATACCCTTTTCATCGGCGAAGACTTCTGCGATAACCCCCATAACCCTCGTAGTCCCCAAACCATAACACCCCATGAAGACCGACTTTTCCGTACCATCAGAATCCGTAAACTTATAGCCAAAAGCGTCGGAGAACTTTGTCATAAGAGGAAAAATGTTTCCAACCTCACAAGCATCAAATGTCTCATAAATCTCGCCGGTCTCTGGGTGTATGTCACCAGCTTTCGCAACCTTAATGTCATAAACTTCTTTCGGCACAGGAAGATCTCGCCCCCAATTAAGATTAATTGAATGATAATCGGTTCTGTTCGCTCCCATTTCAAAGTTCTTGCGGTTCACGCAAGATTCGTCTACAACCTGAATTACATCTTCCGGCAAACCGATTAGCCCAGCATACCCTACCTCAGAGCTAGTAACTCTTTTCACCAACTCTTCACTTGCTAAGCTTAATTCTGGGACCTTAACTCCAAGCACTTTCGCCAGCTTCTCTTCGTTAATATCGTATCCACCACGAACGGCTGCAGCCACAACTCTTCCATCACTTAACCCGTAAAGCATCGTTTTAGTAGTCTTATCAACTCCAATATTTAAGAATTTGGACAGGGGCTCCACTCCAATTATCCCCTTCCCTTCAACCTCGTCAGCCTCTTTCTCTTCTTCGTCTTCATCCTTAAGCTTAGGCGCATTAGAGGCTGTAACTTCTTTATTAAAGCACTCTCCTGTCGAAGGAACCCTAAAAATTAAATCCTCACCAGCATCACACCTTGTTTGAAACTCATGCGAAAATTCATCCGTAAAATCCCCTCCGCTTGCCGCAGCTAAAACGGTATGCTCCGCCAACCCCAGTCTCTTAAGGATTTCCCAATACGCTTTTTCGGCCACAGAGTAATACTCCATCAAACTTTGTTTTGATGTATGGAAGCTATATAGGTCTTTCATCCTGAATTCTCGACCGCGCAAAATACCAGATTTCGCCCTAGGCTCGTTTCTAAACTTAGTTTGAATTTGGTAAACCGCAAACGGAAAATCTTTGTAGCTAGTTACAAAATCTTTTGCCAGAGGAGTAACCATATCCTCATTTGTTGGGTTAACAATATATTCAGAATCATGCCTAGACTGACTATTCTCATTCGCAGGCGTAGCCTTCAAAAGTACGTCAACCGTACTGTACCTTCCCGATTGCTTCCAGTTCTCCACTGGAGACAAATTAGTTAAAAGCAACTCATCCCCGACCTTGTCCATCTCTTCGCGTACAATATTCTCAATCTTAAACAAAACTCTAGACCCAAGCGGTAAAAAGGTATAGACCCCAGCCATTAACGGATCTACAAACCCTCCCCTTATCAGTAAGGTCGCGTTCTTCGATACGTAATCTTTAGAGCCTTTCCTTGTTTTACCGAACAATTTTGAATACTTCATATCCAATCTTCTTTCTCTAAACTTAATTATACATTTTATTCTTCAGATTGCCCGCACATCCTCTCAAAAGCTTCTAGACTAATCGCATCAAGCAATCTAGAAGCCTGCCCCACCAAACCAACAACGTTGCGCGCCACACTCCTAAGCTCTTCATCACTCATCCTATCAACTCGCCCGTAATCGTGATCTCCAACCCAAAATCCACAACCAGCATCAACCTGTTTTCGGACACTCCTCAAATCTGTTATCTCAAAATCTTCCATATCAATTTTCCTTCCTGTCCCTCGTAGTTTTTAACGAAGAGGGATCTTAAAAGTTTACAAAATAAAAAACCCTCATCTTATTTATGGGGTTAAACTTAATTCTTTATTACACTATTTATAAAAAACAAAAATCTACACCCCAAGGGGAACAAACGGTTCAAACGGTTTAAGCACCGGGTAAAATAGCGGAATTCTAACAAAACTTAATTTCATCTTAATGCTAATTATACCATATTAAGCTTAGATTAAGCTTGGCTCAGCAATTCTGAAGTGCCCCTTTTCGAATCTTCTTTAAAACTCCACTCAAAAAAATAGTTAAAGAAATGATGATAAAAGCTCCTATTGCCAAAACCAAATGTTCTGGCAATCCTTTCCACAAAAATATCAAAAGAACCTCTGGCAAAACAAACATCGCTACCGCTAAAATTAAAAATCTTTTTCCTGCCTTAGGCTTATCCATCACAAAAGCCAGGATAGATCTTCCCGTTGCCCACGCCTCTGTAAACGAAGCCATCAAATCGGTAGCCAGAGCATAAAAATAGACCTTGTTTGGCTGATGCGAAAATACCCTAAAAACCAGAGTTACCCTCGTCAAACTCCAAAGCATTCTTACAGATATCCACCCATAACGCACCGCAAACTGATTACGTAAAAAATAAGATTTAAGCTTAGCAACAAGCGCCTTTTGTTTTTTTTGCATCTAATTCAATATCGCTGTTAAAGCTAACCCGTTTTTAAACATATGTAAGATTATCGCCGGATAAATACTTTCTGTCTGCCAAGTTAAAAGCCCCAAAGCAACACCAAAAAGGAACGTATCTACACTAACATTAAGTTGCCAGTGCGCCAAGCCAAAAAGCAGCGCACCCACAAAAATTCCAAGCAAGAACTTAGTTTTTTTGGCGTATAAAGAAAGTAAAAGTCCTCTAAAAAAGAGTTCTTCCGCAATCGGAGTTAGAATCGCTACCCCAATCACCATAAATAGCAATTTTAAGCCTTTAATCTTTTCAATCGCTAGCGCTACATCTTGTTTTTGTTCTAAAATGCTTGGGTTAATAGCATACAAAATCATAAAAAATAAGATTAACAAAAGAACATAACCACCCACCACAGCAGGAATCATCCACCAAACTTTTTTGTTTGGCTTCTTAAGCTTAAGAACTTCTCGAACAGGTTTTTTTAATAGTGGCTTCGCAATCAGACTCACTAAAATAATTATCAAAACCGGAACCAGCCCACTCAAAATAGCGTTATATAAACCTTCATCATTATTCAAAATATAAACCGGCACAATCATTATCGCCGCAAGCAAAGAAACCACAAAAAAGAGCACCACCGCAAACAAACTAACTACACTAATCCAACCAACTTTACTATCTAAAAAGCGTGACCATTTATTTTTTCTAGACATAAACTGATAGCTAACCACCTCTGTTATTCTTAGAATATTCTTTTTATATCAACTACACTAATTAGCGCAATTAAGCTTAGCAGAACCACCATTCCCCACGCATTAATTTTTTCTTCTTTTTCTTTTGTTAAAACTTTTTTTCTGAACTTAAATAGTAAGATCAAAAATAGTCTTCCTCCATCCAAAGCCGGAATCGGCAAAACATTCATAATTCCCAAAGAAAGAGATATTAGCGCTATTAAAAGCACAAGTTGCGTTAAGCCAGTTTCGCTAACTCCTTTAATCGCATCGATAGTTGCCACGGGGCCACCAACTACTTCGCTTGCCTTAGAGCCCTCGCCCCTAGCCACGTTGCTTAAAGCATAACCAATTCCTCTAAAAGTTGCTTCTGTAGATTGGTACATTGTTGTTAAAGCATTAATTGGAGCCGACCAAGTTGATCTAAACTTAACCGAATCAACCGCCTGTACACCTAAAACTCCACCCTCAGCTCCCTTTTTTCTAAGCTTAACCTCTTTTGTTAAGATCTCGCCCCCTGCATCTTTCTTAAACTTAAGTTCTACAGTTGAATCTGCAAATTTAGAGGTTAGCTCTGCCAAAGAAGCCCCACCGCCCAAAGTTTGCCCATTTAAACTTAAGATTTGATCTCCAGATTCTAGCCCGCTTTTACTCGCTGGGGAATCTTCCGAGATGTAGCCCGCATAAGTTTCTGAAGAACTTATTTTAGTGTCACTTTTTACCACCATTTGCTCTTTGCCATAAAAGCTTAGTGATTCAAATGGCAATCTTGGAGCTCCTACCAAAAACAGAATTGTTAATAAAACCCAAGCTGTTAAAAAGTTCATTCCAACTCCAGCCAAAAGAATTTTAAGCTTAGTTTTTAAAGATGCTGCCCCAAAACTGCCCACCTCTTTTGCATCGTCGTGTTCACCCTTAAGCTTAACAAACCCACCTAGCGGGAGCCAGTTTAAGCTATATAGAGTTTCATCTCCATACTTCTTTCTAAGCTTTTTACCCCAAGCTCTTGGCGGAAAGCCAATTCCGAATTCTTCTACCACCACCCCATTACGCTTAGCGGCAATCATATGCCCAAACTCATGCAGCACAATCAACATTATAAAAGCCAGAATTCCAACAACAAACAACATAAACTAAAAAGATTTTAGTAAAACCTCCAAAAACCGTTTAACTTAATAACCCTTATTCTAGCAGATTAAGCTTAAGGATTTACCTAGACATTAGATTCTACCCAAGTCCAAGTTCCGTCGGGGAGCTGAAAGCGAACCCTTTGAGTATTCCTGCGTCTCCGCCTTAAAGCCTCGGCGCCAACTCCAACACCTAAAACCCCAGCACCCTCAACCGTACTGTCAGGCCTTGTGCCTTGATGATTATTCTGCTCTTCAGTAGTATTCTCTTCCACAGCATCATCAAGATATATATCGTGGTCTTCTGTACTATTATTCGCATCTTCAGCATGTTTATCCGGAGCAGTTGTGGTAGTTGTCGTTTCCTCAGGCTCTTGCGGTTCTGTCGTGCTCGTAGTAGTACTACTTTCAGGAACACTCGACGTAGTAGTTGGAGGTGGTGATGTAGTCGGTGGCGGACCAGTCGTTGTAGTAACGTTAACTTCTGTAGTAGTTGTTCCAATACAGTTCTCTTCCCCGTATTGTCCAATGAGATCAGCAATCTGCTCATCTATACTAGCCTGATTCGGCCCACTCACAGGTACATCTTCAAACGTATATCCACCGCTACCATCTGGAAAACACAGGTGCACCGAACCAGTTAAGCTTACGGTTGTAACCGTAACCGTTTCAGGAGTACTAACCATCTCAGCCGGCGGAGCAACTACCGGCCTTGCAGGTGGAGCCACTGCTCGCGCCGGAGGAGCTGGCGGAACCTCAACCACTGGCGGAGTAGGAGCTTCAGCAATCCTAATCTGCCCGCACTCTCCCCAATCAACCACTATAGATATACCTTCGCCCTTCTCATTCACGCCCTTAATCGTCACGGGGCTCTGCATTGCGCCAGCCTTTCCATCGACATCAATCCCATGCACGTTTCCATCCGCATCCACAAATAAACTCTCATACCTATCCGCAGAAAGCTCAGGAGCCCCAAAAGTAGCACTCCCTTCCAAAAAGATCTTAGCCGTTTCATACAAAGCCTGAACTTCTTGCACACTACCAGTTTCCAGAACATCCAGATGTCTATTTGTTAACTCGGCCAGCACATTAACATCATTTATATCCGCACCAGTTTTAAGAGCTTCTTGAAGCGCCAGAGTTTGAGCCACCTGCGGTAGATTAACTCCATCGCTAACTTCTCCGGTTGGGCATAAAGATTCTATAGCAAGATTCTTCACTTCATCTCCGCTCATACCTTCTTCAAAGTCAGAGTGCCCGAACTCTCTCACTACTTTCCCATCGTAAGCCTCAATCAAACAAACACCATCTGGTCTTTCTTCAAAAATCTTTCCTCTTTCCACCTTAACTTTTTCTGGGTTTATCTTACCGTTTTCACCACCAGCAAAAAATACACTCGCGTTCTGATCAACAACCCTTTCAGCCGCCACCTGATCTGCACCCTTATCAACCAGGCCAGCAACTTGATCTGCCATTTTGGCCTCCACTAGCTTCTCGTCAGAATCCACTGTAATCGGTGTAGCGGGAGAAGCCTCCGCAACCGAATCATCCTCCACCGTAATTCTACCAATACGACCGTTCTGCGCATCCGCCTTACCTTCACCTCCAGCATAAGGAGAAAGCAAACTTAAGGCCGCCATTCCTAAAACTACAGCCCCACCAGCAACAGCCCTAACTGCTCTAGATTTTTCAACCGCACCAATAGCACTTCTAGCTCCATCAACAACACTTTGGGCAACTCTTCCTGAGTATGACATAATTTAAATTTAAAAGATTACTGATTAGACCAACGCCTTATTACTATCTCTCAGATTAACATAAGCCCTTAAGCTTAAGCAAATAAAAAATCCAGATTACAAATCCAGATTTCTCCCGCACCCAAGTAAAATTCTTGAAATGCTATAAAGCTTAAACCTTCATCACCTCAGCTTCTTTAGCAGCAACCCGCTCATCAACCTGTTTATTAAACTTATCCAATTCCTCTTGCACCTCTTTTTCGTAAGATCTCAAATCGTCCTCCGTAATCTCGCCAACAGATTTTTGCTTTTTAAAGTTCGCTAAAAGATCTTGCCTTAAGTTTCTAGAAACAATCCGCGCATCTTCCGCATTATTACCAAGCTGTTTAGCAATCTGCACCCGCCTTTCTTCTGTCAGAGGAGGAATATTCACTCGCACAACCCTTCCATCATCACTCGGATTTAAGCCTAGCGCCTCATCTTTTTTAATCCCATCAACAATGGCTCCTAAATTAGTTGGATCAAATGGTGTAATCTGCAAGAGCTGGGGTTCCGGAACCGTCACATTCGCCACTTGGTTCAACGGAGTAGAAACTCCATAAGCTTCAACCTTAATACCAGCAAGCATATCTGTATGAGCTCGCCCAGTTCTAACCTTTTTTAAATCATCTTCAAGTCGCTCTAAAGCAACCTTAAGCTTAGCTCTAAAATCATTCATCTCCATATACAATCAATTCTACCACAACAAGAATTTACAAACACCGCCCAACAAGCTCCACCCGAGCATAAAGCGAGCCAGCAAGATTTTGCTTGTATGTTTAAGCTTAAGCATAGCTAGAATTTACACTGAGCCATGGCATGTCGCCATGACGTGCTCGATTCAGCATAGAGCAATCCTCCTGCCTTGAAAGAAGGAGTTAGAGGAGGTTGATTGAAAGAAAGAAGTGTTAAGCTTAACCGTTGCGTTGCCCAAGCTCAATTCGAGCCATCTTCCGCACAACAATATTTTCACCAAGCTTAGCAATATGTTCTTTTACCAAGCCGCCAACTGTTTTATCCTGATCCTTCACAAAAGGTTGATCCAACATACAGCGTTCCGCAAAATACTTTTTCAGCATTCCATCAACAATGTTTGCCGCAATATCCGCAGGCTTGCCTTCTGCAATTACCTTATCTTTAAACTCTGCAGCTTTTTCATTCCGGATTTCTTCTGGAATATCATCGCTCGAGATAAATTCTGGATTGCTTGCCACAATGTGCATAGCAATATCTTGCCCCAAAGCTTTAAATTCATCAGTTTTAGCTACAAAGCTAGTTTCACAATTAAGTTCAACTACTACTCCGATTCTGTTATCGTGATTATAAGTTACAACAATTCCCTCGCTTGCCTCGCGCTCAGATCTTTTTTCAGCCTTAGTTAAACCTTTTTTTCGCATCTCATCTAAAGCTACATCAAAGTTACCATTTGCATCTTCTAGAGCCTTTTTAGCATCTGTTAAACCAGCCCCTGTTAGATCTTTCAATCTCTTCACTTCTTCAATACTTACTGCCATAATATTACCTCTCTTTACTAAACTTAATCTATAAACTCTTAGTTCCTTGAACGGTTCGGCTCTGCCGAGCAGAATCGCGGATCTCTAGTCTTGTTTACTCTCACTCTTTCCGGCTTCAATTGCATCTTTAAAATAATCCGCAATCAAAGTAACTCCGCTTGTTGCATCATCATTAGCCGCAATCACATAATCAATTCCGGTTGGATCAACATTACTATCGCAAACCACAATAGTTTTAATACCAAGCTTTTTGGCTTCTTTTACAGCCCATCTATTAGTAATTCCATCAAAAACAATCACCACACTCGGAAGCCCATTCATCTCTTTGATGCCGCCAAACTGTTTTTCTAGACCATCAAGTTCTTCTTGCAGACGTTGAACCTCCAGCTTTGAATACCGAGAGGCCAACTCTCCGCTTTCCATCTTAGCTTCAAGAGTTTTCAACCGCTTAATTCGTTCTTGCATAGTTTCGCGATTCGTCAACATTCCGCCAAACCATCGTTCCACCACATAAGGAGATCCGCTTTCTATCGCCGCAATTTTTACCGGCTCTTTAAGTTGAGCTTTTGTCGCCACAAACAGAACTTGCCCCCCGCTTTTAGCAACATCGGTTACAACAGGAAGCGCTTTTTGCAGCTGCTCGACTGTTTTTTCTAGATTGATGATGTGCCCGCCTTTACGCGTACTATGAATATACGGAGCCATCTTCGGATGCCACTTAGTAGATTTATGCCCAAAGTGCGCCCCAGCCTTAAATAAATCTTCAATATCTACTTTTACTGCCATAAATCCTTTTTAACCTTACCTTTCTTTTATCTGAGAACGTGGAGGCTCTAAACAAATTAAGCAATTTAAGCTTAGAGAGGATTCACCCACATCCCACAGGTTTCTATTAACAGAGTAAGATTATACCAAAAATACCTAAACTTAAGCAAACAAAAACCCAGCATCGCTGCTGGGCTTCTCAACTTATTAATAAAAGTAAGCCATTGTATCTAATTTATCTTACTCTCAGCTTAAGTGGTCTACAGGTGGAAGTTCTGGATGTGCTTCATTATACGTATAATCATCCCCAGCAACAATCTCAGCCGTATGTAGCTTTGATTTTTCATCATCCGCTCTCTTAATCGCATACCCTATAACACCAGGCTCTCTATCCGCCAGATCCGGAGCAACAAAGTCACCTTTCTGAGTTGCCCTATCCACAGCGTAATCAACTGCATCATATATAGTCTTAAAAGCTTCACTCTCGGGATCAAGTTTACCATCAACGTAACCCTGATAGAGACGTTCTTCGACAAGTAGCTTTCTAGCCCTTTCAGCCTTCGTATAATCATCTATCGCACCTTTTGCTGCATGCCCAACTGCAAAAGCCTTATCATATGAGAGAGCTGTTTCTGGGACACCTTCCTTACCGTAACCATTAAATTCTTCTGCCATAATATTTTTGTTTTACTGTTTTTATTTTTTTGATATTTTATTAGTGTCGTTAAGCTTAACTCTAGCAAACAATCCCTAAAAAGTCAAGTACATTGCGTTGCACCAAGATTCCTGCCTCCGTCATTCTGAGCGCAAGCCGGGATCCATGCTACGCATAAAAAAGAGCTAAACTTAACAAACTCTAAAAAGCCCCCTCCGGCCTTTCAGGCCACCTCCCCTAGAGGAGGAATAAGAAGGCCAGGCTTAAACCCCCGACACTGTCATCCCCAGCTCGACTGGGGATCCAGTCAAAAAAGAATTAAGCTTAATTTCCCGACACTGTCATTCTGAACGTATGTGAAGAATCCAGTCAAAAAAGATTCCTTATTACTAGATCCTCACGTCACTCGCTACGCTCGTTCCTCAGGATGACAACACGCAAGACACTGTCATCACCGCGTCTTTCTCCGTCATTCCCGCGCAGGCCGCAGGATCCATGCTACGCAAGAGGATAAGAACACTAAGCTTAATACCTATAAAGCCTCACTCCCCCAATCTCTTTGAGCTGTTTTTTATTCGGGATCTTAAAGACATAGCTAATTAGTGTTAGATCTTTATCTAATCTCTTACTCTCACTTTTCATCTTCTCATCAAGCTTAACCATAAACCTATCCAACAAAAAAACATAAACAACCTCTGTATCTTCCGGAAAATCCACCCGCCAAAAATTCTTAAGCTTAACCTCCGCATTTTTATATCTCCAAAGCCTCAATTTACAAATCAAAAAAAGAACAATATTGATTTCATACCCAGTAACTTTGTAGCCTTTTTTAGCGGCAGCCAACAAAAACTTTCCATCTCCGCAACCAAGATCCAAAATCCGCCCATCTTTACTAAGCTTAACTAAACTTAAAGCATCCCCGATCGCCTTTTTATGAGCCGGAAGATACGGTGCCCCCGTAAAAACCACCACCGCAAAAATAGAGATAATCCCACCAACCAGAACAACAAAAAAACCACTACTCAAAATCATCCCCACAACCAGCCAGATTTCGTTCAACTTTTCTACCCCTGCTCTTCCTCTCCAGTTTCTGCAAGTTCTTCTTCCACCTTAAGCTTAACCACACCTAACATCTTTTGTAATTCATCCCCCAAAAGCTTTGCTTCTGCAAACTTTTTAGTTGCCTCATTTAAGCTTAAATCACCAGATTCAATCTCTGCCACCAAAGCCTCTAAAACCTTCAACTTCTCTTCAAAATCTTGCCCAACTTTTGCCATATCTAAACCAAAATTATACCACCCTAAGCCTAATACAAGTAGCTTTCACAGGGCAGTTCCCCTCCCTTGAGGGAGGGGTTGGGGGAGGGTGAGTAGGAGATTTAAAAAGAACTAAATTTAATAGAAGATACAACGTATACTAAATTGATTGGATCCCGGCCAGAGTTTATGCTGAATTTATTTCAGTGCCGAGATGACAGGTCTGGAGTTAAGCTTAACCACGCTGTTATCCTCCTAAGATCTTCCCTTCAACCCGAAGCCTCAAAGCCCCATCACTCAAAGTCGCCTTTATCTCATCACCTTTTTTAATATCATGAACCGATTTTACAGATTTGCCAGAAAGCTCTAACAGCGCAAAACCTTTAGCAAAAATCTTTTCAAAATCTAAAGAACTAAGCTTAACCAAAACAAGTTCTAACTTATTTTCGGCAAGAGCCAAAAGGTTCACCAAGCCAGATTTTGCCCTAAGTTCAAAATCCTCCAACTCTAAATTTAAAGCAGAGATTCTATTTTCAACCGCCATACTAAGCTTAAGTTCCAACTGTTCAATCTCTTTGAACAAACTTTTAGAATCTGGAAAGATAAGTTCCGCCGCATTGCTCGGAGTTGAAGCCCGCACATCAGCCACCAAATCTAACAAACTAACATCATCTTCGTGCCCAACGCCCGAAACTACCGGAACCCTAAGCTTAAGCACTTCCCTAACAATAGCCTCGCTGTTAAAAACTTCAAGATCTGCCCTAGAACCACCCCCGCGCACTATCGCCACAACATCAAACCGATCTTCTTGTTGCAAGATTTTGCCAATAGCTGAACAAATTTCTTGTTCAGCCAAGCTGCCCTGCACGCTTGTACTAAACAAAACGAGTTCCGCTGGCAAGAATCTAGCCGCACTAACTCGCTTAAAATCCTCCCAAGCAGATGAAGTTCCTGCCGTAATTACCGCAACTCTTTTTGGAACTTTTGGCAGCCGCTTTTTTCTAGAATCATCAAATGCGCCTTCTTTACGCAATCTAAGCTTAACTTCTTCTAACTTTTTTGCGGCCTCACCCCAAACATCAACAGCCTCTAAAGATCTAACCTTAAACCTAACCTCCGTTTTTTTGCCAACTTGAACCTCTCCAATTACCCTAACTTTAGAACCTTCGGCTGGAACCTCGCCCTTTAAATCTGCCAAACTAGACATCGCACTGATTGATTGGCCATCTCCGCTTAGCTCAAAAAATAGCAGAAAATCTCTAAACACCCTTACTTTTTGAACTTCACCTTCCACCACCAAGCCAGCCGGAATTAAGCTTAGCGTTTCACCAACAATTAAGCTTAATTGCCCAACTGTAAGAACTTGCCCCTCAAAACCGCTCATATTCCCCTAATTTTACCAAACATAAAGCTCTGCGAAGCAGATCTTTTTAAACGTTCAAAAACTAAAGCCACCCGTTTAAAGATCCTAGCAGTTCTTAACAAACAAATAACAGTAACCCATAGGTAGAGCTGTAGATACAATAGCTAAGGTGCTGGAGATTGTTTTTGAACTTGATTCTTTTTTAATCACTTTTTTCTTATCAAGAAGAAAGTGATTAAAGACTTAATAGACCCTCACCTAACCTCCATCCGCCAACCGGCAGGGGCGGATCTCCCAAGGGAGAGGAATAAAAAGACTTCCTTAATGACTGGATCACCACTTTCGCGGGGATGACGTAGAGGGATAGCAAGCCCTATTTGCCTTCTTCTTGCTTTAATAATTTTGCCATATTCTTAGTTTCGTTGATTGCCTTAGAATAAAAGTAATAACCTGGCGGAACATACAGAACCGTTGTAACTAATCTATAAGTAAGAACCGCCGTTAAGCTTAGCGAGGCCGGAACTCCTCCAGAAACCAAAACTCCCGTCATTAATGCCTCATAAATTCCGTGCCCACCCGGCAAAATCGCCACAAAGCTCCCAATATTCGCCACACCATAAGCCAGAATTATCGCCCCCCAAGCCGGAGTTGCCCCAAGAGCCATAAACGCCACCCCAATTGTTGCTATTTCTGTTAAGTTAGCCAGAATTCCCCAACGCGAGGCATAAATAAAACCTTTTAGATTCTTACGAATTTGCCGATAATCATGTTCTAAGCGGTCAAAGTTCTTTTCGAGGCGCACCATTCTGCGCTTATTCATAAGCTTAACTGGCTTACGCTTAATAAAATTTAAAAAGAATTCTAACTTGCCAGCTACAAAAACCACAAAGTTCTGCAAACCGTGCTTTTTTTGCAACAGAAAAACTACCAGCATAATTAAAATCATCACCCCAAAGCTCAACCCGCTTGCCGCCAAAATCACAATATTACTAACCTGATTTTTTAAGGCCAACAAAAAAACTCCAAGGGCCAGAACCGGAATAAAGCTCGCCAACACGATTCCCCATCTTAGAGTTTGCGCCATCGTACTACGCACTCCTCGCACATTAAACGAACGCATTCTTAGGCTAAAGTAGCCAAAACCACTGATTCCGGCCGAAGGAAAAACATAATTCACAAAGCTCAGCTCCATTGAAACCTTAAACATATCCCAATAACCAACTTTTTCATCCAACAGCGCAAAAACTTCTTGATACATTCTGGCATAAGCATGATAATTAACAATTTGAATCGGAATGCACAAAAGCAGAAAAGCCAGCTTTGCATTTGCCAGTTCTTTAACTACTCCAGCCAAACTTTCTCGGCTCGAATAAATCACCAGAGCCAGAATCCCCAAAGTTAAAGCATTCAAGATAAGCTTAATTCGCTTATTCATAACAACTCTCCAAAAAAACTAGATTACTAAACTTAACTACTATTGTAGCATTTTACAAAGCTTTGACCTTTTTTATAGTAGCTATTTTAGATATTCCAGATTTCAAATTATCCTTCACAATATCCACCATTTCACTAATACTCGCACTCGCCTTTACCAGATAAGCCACGGCGCCAAGTTCTTTAGATTTAAGCTTATATTCTTCTCTATCTAAGGCACTTACCATTATGACCGGCTTTTTATAACCTCCGGGCTTTTTGGAATTTAGAGCCTCCATCACACTTAAACCTCCAAACCTAGGCAGCAAACAATCCATAATAATTAAATCTGGCTCATTAATTGCCAACCATTTTAGAGCTTGTTCACCATCATACTGAACAGCCACTTCGTAGCCTTCAATCTCTAGTGCAGCCCTATAAACTTCAACCAGAGGTTTATCATCATCAACTATCAAAATTAGCTTTTTGGCCTCACCATTAAGCTTAGCACCCTTGTTTTTAAAAAGATTTTTATTGAACGGCTTAGAAAAATTTTTAAAGCCTTTTTCTTTAGAGCGGCTCAGCCTGCCTCTAAGTTTAGCGTTCGAGAACCTAGATTTAAGCTGCTCTTTTTTAACCATAAGCCTTATTTTAACAGATTAGTTCTGCAAGAGTTCCACGGCTTTTTCTTTTTGCAGATCTCTACTTGCATCGTTACCAACCTCAACTTTAACATCAGGTTCAATTCCAGCTTTATCTATGCTTTTACCCTTCGGGCTAAACCAGTGTGCCACCGTAACCTTAAGCCTAGATTGATCCTCCAGCTCAATTACCTCTTGAACGCTACCCTTCCCAAACGTTTTTTCACCTACCAACTTAACATTCGCATCGTCTCTTAAGGCTGCAGCTAGAATCTCACTCGCCGAAGCACTACCTTCATTTACAAGCACAACCAACTGATTACCTTTTGCCAAATCTAGCAAAGGATTAGTCGCTGTTCGCTTTACATCAATTTCTGCGCCTCTAAACCTTTCTGAAAGAACTGTTTTTTGATCTAGCCAGATTCCTGCCACACCAACCGCCTGATCAACGTAACCTCCGCCGTTATTTCTAAGATCTAAAATTATCTTTGAAACACCCTGTGCTTTTAGATCTTGTGCCGCCTTATTTGTTAAACTGGCTGTATCCAGCCCAAACTGCGTAATTTTTATATAACCGATATTGCCTGCCAACTTCTCGCTCTTTACGCTATCAATCTTAATATCTCCTCTGGTTACTTCAATCTCTTTACGCTCACCAGAGCTCACCACACTAAGCTTAACCACTGTTCCAACATCACCACGAATCTTGCTAACCGCCTCTTCTACACTCATGCCTTCCGTAGATAAACCATCAATTTGCATAATTGCATCACCTGCTTTTAAGCCAGATTTTGCCGCCGGCGAACCATCAATCGGAGCAATCACCACAAGCTGATCTCCATTTTTTCCGATTTCCGCACCAATTCCACTAAAACTACCATTCAAAGTTTTGTTAAATTCTTCGTACTCTTCTTTTGTAAAATAAGTTGTGTACGGATCGTTTGTGGCAGAAATTAAGCCTCGTTTAACTCCTTCATTTACTTTTTCAGAACTAATCTCACCATCAAATTTATCTTTAAGCTTAGAATAGATTTCTTCAACATTTACCTCAACACCGTTTGCAATTTTTACTTTTGATGATCCGCCAGTTAAAAAACTAGGCAGATTTAGCCCCTGCGAGGCACTACCCAACGCAAAAAAGATTACCGCAACCAACGCTAAGCTTAATATTCTGCCGAATCTAGCCTTTTTTGCCGCACCTTTTAGCGCACCCTCAGCCTCAACATCACGATTTAGAGCTCTAACCACAACAAGAATAATCCTCTACTTTTTTAAAATTAGCCTATTAAGCTTAAGTATAACCTAAAAGTGAATAAAGTATAAGCCAGATTTAGAAATCGTCATCTCACTATACTCTCCTCTGATGCCGTAATTATACTGGCTAACCTTAATTGTGCCATCGTTATTAACTCTTTCAACATACATTGCATGGCCATAGTAACCACTTAAGCTTATAGCAACATCACCAACTCGAGGTTCGCCATCAACTGGAATTCCGGCATTACGAGCATTGGTTGGCCAACGATTTGCATTACCCCTACCGCCCCAATAAGGCATATACCGCCCCGATTGCCAAACTTTAAAAGCAGTATAACTTACACATTCTCTGTTATACATTCCCCAGCTATCCACCAGTGAATCCTGCGCTGCAGTTGCCCATAATGTTGGGTAACCTCCGTTAGAGATTCCACTGCTTGGTACATAAGATATTCCACCATCTTTGGGGCTTAAGCTTGCAGAGTTCGCCCGCGCCTGTTCTGCCCTTAATCTATCCACCTCAGAATTATCAGATTGAACCTGCCGCTGATATGCATCTTCTTGACCACGTGTTTCGGTTAAAAGCTTATCCATTTGAGCCTGCTTCGATTCTAAATCTACCCGCATGCCAATTTGATCTCTCAGCAAATTTGCAACCTCTACTTGCTGCTTTTCCATTTCTTCTTTTAGATCTTGCACCTGCAAAGTTAAGCTGGCAATCTTATTCTTTACGCGGTCGCGGTATTCCTGCTTATCAACATAATCACTTAGGCTTTTGCTACTTGCTAAAATTTCTAAAGAGCTAATATCGCCATCAATATACAATTTTTTAATGCTGCTCGCTAGAATCTTTTTATTTTCTGTTAGCTTTTTTTCGGCTTCAGCAATTTGTTCTTTTAACTGGCTATTCTTAGTTTCGTTAGCACTAATTTTAGATTGTAAATTGGCCGCCTCTAAACGTATTTGTTCTAATTTACCAGCAAGAGTATCGCCCTGGCTTTTTAACTCAGCAATTCTGTTCTGATTTTGCTCGATGCTAGAATTAAGTTCCGAAATTCGCTGCTCATAAGGGTCGGCAAAAACATTTTCACCATTTCTAAACGCAGGAATCACCGCCAAAATACCAGCAGCCACAAAAGCCGGAGCTCTTTTTACAATCTTTTTGATCTTCTTTTGTTTCATGGAATTTTTGTTTTTGCGCTCTTCCTCCAACTCTGTTCTTACCCGTAGGGAATCTTGAACATTAAGTTTAAAGAGGTAAACTTAAGCTTAATACTATCATTAACAACAACCATAAATCAAGAAGACTCTCTTTTTATAATTTTCCACCATATTCTTTAAATCTCTTCAACAGAAAAAGCTCTGCGTACACCTAAAAAAACAAGAACCACTACCAAAGTCTAAGAGGTGAGCTAAACACTCTTAAGCTTAACGTACTTTCTTATTGCAAACTGAGCCGCCAAAATTCCAAATAAAATTCCTATCAAAATAACCATCAAACCAACCAACAAACTGTTGCTTGTAAAAAATCGAATGTCTTCCGCCACATCACCAGCCCAACTGCGCTGCGTAACACTAAACACTGTTAATCGCATAATAATGTACGTAAAAATTCCGGCAATAGCGCCATAAGTAGCTGCTTCTACCAAAAATGGACCCTTTATGTAAGTTTTGTTAGCACCAATCAAACGCATAATTTCAATTTCATCTTTTCGGTTAAAGATTGCCAAACGAATCGTATTTACAATAATCAGAATTGATACCGAGCCCAAAATTATACTTGCCACAATTCCAATTTTACGAATCGTCGCTAGCCCGTTAGCAATATTCTTGGTTGCCCTAAGCTTATCTTCCGAAACCTCACTTTCTTCTGTTAATTTACTAAAGTCAGAATTCTTAACCTCACTCTGGATTTCATCAATGCTGTCAAAATTATCAATCTTTACAGAAAAAGATGCTGGCAATTCTACGCTATCTCCGGCAACCTCTAAAGATTCCAAACTTTCTGGGTTATCTTTGTTAAGTTCCTTGTATTCTTCTAGAGCTTGATCTTTATTTTTATAGCTAACCCCTTTTACCCCGTTTATACTTTTTAGATAAGCCTCAAAAGCATTTTTTTGCTCATCGCTAACATCACTTTTTAAATAAAGCTTAATTTCAACCTTATCCGCCAAACGCGCCACTTGCTTTCCATAAACTACAAAAGAAATAACTGTTAACAAACCTACCGCCAAAGTTGCCGTCATCACTAAAATCGCAGCAGAAGAAAGCCAAGAGTTCCTAAAAAATCCCCGTAGGCCAGAATAAAAAACTCGCTTCACATTTATCAAACGGATGTCTTTACCAAAAATATTCATACGCCAAAAAGCTAAACGACCCTCCTGCTAGAACTCGCCCGCGCGCTAAGCTTAAGCTCTTCATCGGCTTCTTCGTTTTGATCGATCTTTATTCCGATTCCGTCGCTCACCACCCTACCATGATCAAGCTTGATAATTCTTCTCTTAAGCTTATTTAAAATCTCTTGATTGTGAGTTGTCATAATCACCGTTGTTCCGCGCTGATTAATCCGTTCTAGCAAACGCACAATATCCCAACTGTGTTTTGGATCGAGGTTTCCGGTGGGCTCATCAGCAATTAGAATTTTTGGCTGCCTAACTACAGCTCTTGCAATCGCCACCCTTTGCTGCTCACCACCAGAAAGCTGATCTGGATAATTTTTTTCTTTACCAGCAAGGCCTACAAGTTCAATAACCTTAGGCACCGTATTTTTAATTTCTCTGTTGCTCATTCCAACAATTTCCATTGCAAACGCAATGTTTTCAAAAACTGTTCGCTTTGGCAACAGCTTAAAATCTTGAAAAACAGTTCCAATTTTTCTTCTCAGCAGCGGAATATCTTTTTCTTTAAGATCAGAATAATCCACTCCGCCAACAACAATTTTTCCGCTTGTCTCTTTTTCTTCACGAGTTAAAAGTTTAAGAATTGTTGATTTACCAGCTCCGCTAGAACCAACCAGAACCACAAACTCTTTTGGCTCGATAAAAAAGGAGACCTTATCTAAAGCCACTCCTTTTTTTCCGTATTTCTTCGAAACCCTATCTAACAAAATCATACTACCAAAAACTAATTCTACCAGATTAAGCTTAAGTTTAGCCAGCCATAAAGATATTTAATAAAATAGAATCAGCAAGCTTGCCTAGCGGTTATCACCACTTCCAGAGATCTTACCCCTCAATCTTCTAGAATTAAGCTTACCGATGTTTTCCTTAGCTAAATCTTCCATATCGACCCCAATATATTTTGCAATTGCACTAACATACCACAAAACATCGCCCAACTCTTTTGCTATCTCTTTAGCATCCTCATCACCGAACTTACCCCCCCCCATCTCGAATAATCTTTTTAAACTTTTCGGATACCTCACCAGCCTCACCGCTAAGTCCAAAAATCTTAGAAAGAAACTCAAGATTGCTCAGATCTCTTTCAACCTTAAGCTTAGAGATATCAATACCTGCAGCAACTAAAGATTCTAGCTGATATTCATTGAAGGTCATTGCTTACAGCTCTTCTTTAACTTTAGCTCGAATCTGCTTCTCAATTTCTTTGGCAACTTTTGGATTTGCTTTTAGATATTCCTTCGCCGCCTCTTTACCTTGAGCAATATTTTCTCCGTTATAACCGACCCAGGCTCCAGAACGAGTCAAAATCCCATACTTTAAACCAAGCATTAAAACATCGCCAGTATAACTGATTCCTTCGTTATACATAATATCAAACTCAGCAACCCTAAACGGCGGTGCAATCTTGTTTTTAACTACCTTAACTTTAGTTTCGTTACCAATAATGTTGTCACCATCTTTAATTTGTGCCGCCCGGCGGATATCTAATCGAACTGACGAGTAGAACTTTAGAGCATTACCACCAGTAGTGGTTTCCGGATTTCCGAACATCACTCCAATCTTCATTCTAATTTGGTTAATAAAGATTACCGTTGCATTAGATTTAGAGATAATCGCCGTCAGTTTTCGTAAAGCCTGAGACATCAAACGCGCCTGCAGACCCATGTGGCTATCACCCATATCACCCTCAATCTCCGCTTTTGGAACTAGCGCCGCCACGCTATCCACCACAATTAAATCCACTGCGTTAGAACGCACCAGAGTTTCGGCAATTTCTAAAGCTTGCTCGCCCGTATCCGGCTGCGAAACAAAGAGGTTTTCTGTATCAACTCCAACTTTTTTAGCGTAAGCCGGGTCAAGAGCATGTTCCGCATCAATAAACGCTGCCGTTCCACCATTTTTTTGGATTTCGGCAATCGCATGCAAAGTCAAAGTTGTTTTACCAGAACTTTCCGGCCCATAAATCTCAATAATCCTCCCTTTTGGATATCCACCGCCAAGAGCCAAATCTAAACTTAAGCTACCACTTGGAATTAGCTCTACATTAACTTTATGATTATCCCCAAGGCGCATAATACTTCCAGTTCCAAATTGCTTTTGGATCTGATCCATCGCCATACTTAGAGCCTGGCTCCGAGCACTATCTTGCTTGTTTTCAGGTTTCTTCTCTTCTTTTTTTGGTGTAGTTTTATCAGCCATATATCTCCTTATTTAAGCTTAGTAGTCCTTCCCTCTGGGAAGGTGGCCACAGGCAGGAAGGGTACTCCCTCCACTATCAGCCTAAGAACTCTAAACATAAGCATACCACCCATCAAGCTTAAGATAAAAGAACCAAAATCACATCAAAAAACCTCAATAAAGGCAGCCGACTTTATTCGGACAGATCCATTCCCCACGCAGGAGCATGAACATCCTTGCCATAATAGTTAAGTAGAGTAGCAATCCTCGCACCAAAAAGCTTATCATAAAAACCCCACGCTGTTCTTTCATATCTAGGGCCACTATTTACCAAAAGCTCAGTATGTCCGGCATTCTTCGCAGCCTCGATCAAGCTCTCTACTAGGGCCTTTCCAACACCACCCCCCCTGCTTTCTCCGGCCACATACATATTGACGAGCTCTACCGGTTGATCTGTTGTAGATAACTCCCTCATAGCACCATCAGGAATCCTCATTCCGACCATACCCACCACACGGCCTCCCATAACTGCCACTTTATACTGTCTTGCAGACTCTCCCCTAGTACTTGCCTCTACTGCACCCACTATATCTTCTATATCACCAACCCGAGGCTCGTTAGTCTCGGGATCTCTGACCCACTCAGTAACTACACCCCTTAAATGTTCTGCATCGCCTTCCTGCGCATCTCTTACAATAACTTCTTGTACCATAGCCTATACTTTCTCTACCCATTTCATTGGCTTTACGCTTGCTCCCTGTAAGCCCGAAGCCATTCCAACAAACTGACTAGCAAATAAAGAAGAAGCCATAGATAGAGCCCTAAGAACTTTAGTTTTATTTCTATTGATATGTACTCTTTCTGTAAGCTTAGTACTATCCTTAGTTATCATCTCCATACATAATTCTTTAAAAGCTTCTTTGGGGTTCTCGGATTCGACTATAGCATCCACCTGATCTTTCCTTTCAAGATAAAGTTCCGAAACTATAGGCAAGATTTGCTCTGCAGAGTATGGTTTACCACCCCTTGAGCCTGACTGCTCTAAGTCTTCAAACTGATCGTTTATAGCAGTAAAAGCCTGCCCTGTCTCTTCCGGAGTATCGCCAGCCTGTCTATCCAAAACATCATCATATTCAATATTAGAATATATTGTTCTTAAAGCCGCTTCACCAAGCTCACTGCTTAAGCTTAATGCTTTTAAGTTCTCTCGTTGCTCCCTACGTTCTTTGAACCCTACCACACCCTGCTCTACACCAGACATCACTTCTCGGCTAGTTACATATCCAGCAACTAATGGAAGTATTTTATTAAATACATCTCCAGTACCCTCTAAAGGAGCTGGCAAAAGACCTTTATTAGCAGCAGCCATACTCATACCCCATATGGCACCACCAACAGCTACTCTTAAGGCCCTACTCTTTTTAAAAGCACCTAAGACTTTCTTTACCCCCACACTACTTCTTGCCTCAATAGCCTTAGCCTTGGCAAGCTGCTCCCTAACCATAGAATCTGCGAGAATGTGTAAGTGGTTTCCGGTTAAATTCTCAAAAGTAATTTCTTCTTGCAAAGGCTGCATGACACTAGGAGCATATGGGGCTTTGCGGTGATTTGGATTCAAATCCATTATATCGGATAATCTCTGTACAAAAGCTTGGTTATAAGCCTCCTCTAATCTAGCAAGCTCCTCTCTACGTTTAGCTCTCTCACCTGGCAGAATGCCTCTTCGAGATGTTAAAGCCTCTACGTAAGCGCTTCTAGCTTCAGCCAAGTTCCTATCAAAGCTTAGCGCCTCTTGTTGACTTTTCTTAATCTCTAACCCTTGTTTGGTAAGCTCTTCTGCTTTATCCATCAATTCACCAGATTTAACCCCAGCCACAACATAGGCTCTGGTGCCTTCACTTAAATCGTCAATACTAACCCTTCCCTGTTCGTAGCTCTCTAGCTCAACCGCAGCTCGGGCAAAGCCTTTAGCGTCTATAAGAGGATCAGCAACCCTCTCAGCATCTTTAGATTGCAAAGCATGACCCACTGCAGTATTCATACTGGTTGATATTAGGTTGCCCATGCTATCGAGCATTTCCTCTGATCTTTCTTGCATAGACTTTGAATTCTCGCCTTTATCAGTTTCAGTGTTTACAGTAGAAGTCTGCTCATTAAGTGCGCTTGCACCAAGCAAGCCCATAGTATCTTGAGCCAACCTAATAGACCTCTCCTTTTCAACCTTAGGGTCACCCATCTCGGCAGTAGGAAAAAGAGCTAACTGCTCAGATTCACTAATACTCAAGCCGGCATCAGAAGCCTCCACGGTCAACACAGGCGCAGAAGAAAAACTAGGCATTATTCTTAGCCTCCAAAGCCAAACCTGTTAACATTTTCACTTGAACAGCAATGTTTTGCGCCTCTTCAGCCATAGTCTCGTCTAGGATAGCCGAAAAGTTTGGGATATTAATGTTAAGCCAATCTATAATAGCATTCTGGTCACCACTATTTGCAGTATTTTCCAGCTCTTGAATCTTTTCATCAGAAAGGCTATCACCAACCTTATCGGCAATCTTTGCCATAACTAAATCAGTTAGGGAACCAAGAAGTTGAGCTTTTTCTTCTTCAGAAAAATTTGTTAAGTCAAAGAACTTTTCAATATTGAATGTCATTTTCTAGTTTTTATTTTTGTAGTTTTAGTTCTGTATTAATATATATCATAAGCGCTATTTAAAAGTCAAGCATCTTGTACTACTAATTTGCTCGCCCCTCTGTTAATCATAGCTAAACTTAAGCTTAAAGTGCTATAATAAAAGTATGCAATACATCTTCTTTTTAGGCCACCAACCCCACTTAAGCTTAGCCGAACTAGAGGCCAGATTCGGCACAAATTCCATTCAAGCATCCACCAACTCCTACGCTGTTCTTAAGCTTAGCTCAGACCCCAATATTAACCTTCTTGGCGGAACCACCAAAATCTCTAAAATCATTCAAACACAAAAGTTAGAACAAAATACGCAGCAACAAATCAAAGAAGTAATTCTTAACTATCTAGCTGAACAAAAAAATGAAAAGTTGAAGCTCGGAATCTCAATTTACAGCGCTACAAAAAATATCAACCCCAATAAAAAGTTTATACGAGAACTTTCAGAAGAGATCCGCCAGGCCTCAAAAACACGGCTTCCTAAGCTTAATTTGCACACAGTAGATCCAAAATCTACCGAACTAAACACCGCCCAAATAATCCACTCTGGCCTACTCAAAACCAATGGCTTAAGCTTAGACATCCTAGTCGAAGATCGCTCCCCCAACCCACACTTACGTCATCCTCGCGAAAGCGGTGATCCAGTCAATAGTACTGACGAAAGTCAGAGCATTATTCTCGCCAAAACCATTCAAGTTCCAAACCTTAAAAACTACACCCTGCGAGATTACGGCAAACCAAAACCAAGTGGCTCAAACGGAATGCTTCCGCCAAAACTCACCCAAATCTTACTAAACTTAAGTCAGGTTAAGCCTGGCCAAACAATTTTAGATCCTTTTTGCGGCTCTGGAACCGTTCTACAAGAGGCCTTGCTCGCTGGCATTAACGCCATCGGAACAGATCTAAACCCTAAAATCATCAAAGATGCTGAAGAAAATCTCACTTGGTTAGAACGTAAGTTCCCTCTCCCCCTCAGGGAGGGAGCTAGGGTGAGGGTTTATCAAGCTGATGCAACCTCCAGCACCTGGCCCGAGCCATTCGATGCCATCGTTTGCGAAGGCTATCTTGGCACACCGCTCTCCTCTGAACCAGATCAAGTTAAGCTTAGCAAAATCACCCAAGAATGCAACCAAATTGCCGAACAATTCTTAATCAATCTACATTCCCAAATCAACCAAAACCAAACTGTAGTTATTGCTCTGCCCTGCTGGTTTATTCAAGATAAAATCATCAAATTACCGGTTGTTGAAAAATTAACCGCCCTAGGGTATAATCAAAGAAAGTCTAAAATAGTAACCGTAGATCTCATCTACCGCCGTACTTCTGAAAAAAGAAACCAGATTGTCGGCCGAGATATCTACGTTTTAAACAAAAGTAACTAAGTTATATGTCCAAAGTTGGAAGCGGCGGTTCAGTCAAACGCCAAAGCGATAGCCCAGGTCAACGCCTAGGAGTCAAAAGATACGCTGGCCAAAAAGTTAACGCCGGAGAAATAATCGTTCGCCAAGTTGGCGCTACCAAAATTGCCGGCAAAGGAACCTTTGTTTCAAGAAACTTCACCATCCACGCTGCAAAAGATGGAGTAGTTAGATTTAACCAACGCAAAGTCAGAAAATTCACAGGTAGAACCGTTACCCGCGTCGAGGTAATTGTCGAATAATAAAACATTAAGCTTAAAAGTTATGAAAAAAGGCCTACACCCAGAAAATTATCAACTAGTTGTTTATAAAGATTCAAACTCTGGCGATACCTGGTTAGTGCGTTCTACCGCCACCAGCAAAGAAACCATCAAACACGATGATGGCAATGAATACCCCTTAATCTTAGTTCACGTTAGCTCTAAATCGCACCCCTTCTTCACTGGCGAAGAAAAAGTATTAGATGTTGAAGGCCGTGTAGATAAGTTTAAAAAGCGCCAAGAAGCAGCTCAAAAAGCTCAAGCCTCCAGAACTCCAAAAGCCGAAAAACAAAAGAAGCCCAAAGAAACCCAAAAAATCTAAACAGCAAGAACTCCCAAAACGGGAGTTCTTGTTACCACTTCCAGTGTTCCTGCTAAACAAAACAGATTACTAGCGGCTACATAAGGCTTTAAGGGTCGTCCAGCAAGATTCTGATTGTATGGTTAAGCTTAAGCATAGTTGTAATTTATGCTGAACCATGGCATGTCGCCATGACGTGCTTGATTCAATGCAGGGCAATCCTCCTCCCTTGAAGAGCCTGCCCTGAGCTTGTCGAAGGGGAGGAGTTAGAGGATGGTGATAAAAAAATACTACTTTATTGATTGGATCCTGAAACAAGTTCAGGATGACAAAGATTCTGTCATTTCGACCAAAGGGAGAAATCTAGAGAATTAGAGAATTTAGGAGTGGTTAGATCTCTCGCTTCAGGCTCGAGATGACAAAGGTGACGTCTTTCCTGTTACTGTCATCCCGCTGCAGAGCGGGATCCATGCTACGCATAGAAGACAATAGAGGAGTTAAGCTTAATAACCCCTCACCTTATTCTTCTCCCGAGGGAGAGGAGATAGAAAGATACAATGGATTTTTCTTTATTGATTGGATCCCGGATCAAGTCCGGGACGACGAAGAGTAGCAAGCTCGAAATGACAACACTAAGCTTAAATCTTCGTTAACACCTCACAACCATCATAAGTAACCAAAAGCGTATGCTCAAACTGGCAAGCCCAACTGCCATCTTCCGTAATAATATTCCACCCATCAGGCATAAACTTAACCCTTGCAGAACCAACAGTCGCAATCGGCTCAATCGCAATTGTCATTCCAGCTTTAAGCCTAAAACCATCTCCGTCAGCTCCATAATTAGGAATATCCGGATCTTCGTGCAAAGCATGGCCAACTCCGTGCCCACAAAGCTCGCGCACAATTCCCAAACCATGCGCCTTTAAAACTTTTTCAATATTTTTAGAAACATCCCGCACCCGCACTCCATGCTTTACGGTTTTAATCGCCGCATCCAATGCCTCTTCCGTTCCCTTTAAAAGATTTTGCGCGCTTTCAGAAACTTCCCCAACAGGGTAAGTTATCGCCGCATCTGTAATCAAACCCTTAAGCTTAACTCCAAAATCACAGTTCACAATATCCCCTTCTCGAATCAACCTATCACCCGGAATTGTATGCTGAACCTCCTCGTTCACCGCAATGCAAATAATATCCGGAAAACCTCTGTAGCCCAAAAATGCCGGCTCACCACCAAGTTCTTTAAGCTTAAGTTTCGCCAAATTCGCCAAATCCTTTGTTGTCATCCCCGGTTTCGTGTTAACCTTAACGTACTCAAGAACCGTCGCTAGCATCTTGCCCCCTTCGCGCATCGCCTCAATTTCGGCTTTAGATTTAACCCTGTTTGTATTTTTAGACATCTAAAAGCTCCCCTCAACACCCCAACCAGGAATATCAATCCAATCACCAAGCTCAAAATAAATCTTTTTAGCAATTTCTTCTACAGCCGAACTTCCATCTACCTCTAGAACCCAAACATTATGCTTCTTTAAATTTTTAAGAATCTTCTTCTCGTTTGCTTCAAAAACTTTCAGCCTAACCTTAATATCAGAATCCTCATCATCATCTCTACCCCGTTTTCGGAGCCTTTCAATCGCCTCTTTATCACTAAGCTTAATGTTTACCAGAGCCTGCACATCAATATCCAAATCTTTCTGATTTTTGATTAACCACTCTGATTCATTCTCTCGCCTAAAAAAACCATCGAGCACAATAAACCCATCGCCCACCTCTTTAAGCTTAGCTCTTAGAACTTTAAAAACTGCTTCATCAGGAACCAATTCCCCTGTATTCATAATCTTTAAGATTTCTTCGTCGCCACTTTCGCGCAGAATCTGCCCAACATTAATATGATGAACTTTTGAATATTTAGAGATTCTCTCTGCAAGAGCCTTCGCCTGCGTACTCTTCCCACTCCCAGGCGAACCAACAAAAGCCACTAAACTTCTAGAGCCATGAGTTTTATAATATTCCTCGTGTTTAACTCTAGAACTCTTAGCCGATTCAATTATATCTTCAATCATTAAGCTTAATTATACCGTTAAAATTAGAAAAAATCCCGATTCTTTAGTTCGGGATTTCAACTTTATCTTGGTTTAGAAAAACTTGCCGCTCTTTTTGCACGATATCTACTTGCCACAATCGCATCTTTTCTGCGTTGATTCTTATTAACCGGCTTACGCCAGTAGCGTTGAGATTTAGCCTCACGAATTACGCCAGATTGAACAACTCTGCGGCTAAAGCGCCGAATTAAGTTCTCGGAGCCCTCATTTTCATTTTTTGTAACTGTTATCATAAACCTATATTATACCTAAAGTTGTGCTCTTCCTCAAGTTTTTTAAATAAGATATTTAAGCTTTAGGCACCCTGAGCATTCTGAACTTTTTCTACCATCGCCTGCAGTTCTGGCAAAAGCAAGAAATCCGGATCCACAAAATACAGAGTTGTGTTCTTATCTTTTGCCCTTTGCAAGAACCCCGCCCGGTGCAAACGCTTTAATTCTCTTTGTACGTTTCCGGGGTCCTCTCCAATCAGTTTTGCTAGAGCTCGAACATGCGCCTTAAGTTGCGGATACTTCGTGAAGACCACGACAATTTTTCTGCGCACACGAGAAGTGATAAAAATATCTAGCATAAAAATCTCTCTTCCACTATTACATCAAAGCTAATTAACATAAGCTTTAATGTTGTGGTTTATACATATTAACTATAAAGCAAGCATTTCAAAAAAACAATACCCTAAAGTTTACTGAGGTAACCTCTCTCTCCACCATCCTGAGTAGAGCGCAGCGGAATTGAAGGATCTAAGAATCTAGAGAGACATAAAGCAACAGTTCCGAGTAAACTCGGAACCTGTATTATTTAAGTTTAATCAGAATAAAACTATGCAATTTTTACAATCTTAAGCTTAGTGTAACGCTGCCTATGTCCACGCTTAACATCAACTCTTTTTTTGGCCTTAAAACGGATTGAAACAACTTTTGTGCCTTGGTAATCTCCAGAAACAACCTCCGCATTAACCTTATTTTTTAAAGCTGAATCAGAAGTTCCAAATTCAGATTTTTCACCATCCACAATTGCCAAAGCCTCAAAACTCACGCTCTCACCATCTTTTTTATCTAGTAGCTCAACATCAAGTACTTGGCCTTCTTCAACCAAATATTGTTTTCCGCCACTCTGAATTACTGCTTTTTTCATATTCACATAATTATATCAGAACCTCTGCCCCCGTTCAACACGTAATTTGTCATCTCGAGCCATGGCATGTCGCCATGACATGCTTATCGAGAGATCTCCCGATTTCTGTAGAAACTTAATTAAGCTTAATAAAACCCCTTCTCTGAGCTCTCCCGGGGGAGAGGAACTTAAACTTAAGCTTTCTCTAAGCTTAAGTTTAGAACCTCGCCCTCAATCTTAACTTCTTCCAAATAATTAAGCTTAGAGTTAGAGTTAGAGTTAGAGTTAGAGTTAGAGTTAGAGTTAGAGTTAGAGT